>NZ_JALQDV010000028.1:0-205810 GCF_023631045.1 Caballeronia sp. AZ7_KS35
TTCGTGCTGACCTGCCAGTGCCATCCGGTGAGCGAGCGCGTGGTTGTGAGCTTCGACGAGCGGTAAGCGACGTCCCGCCGGCATTCGATTCGCGTAAACTAGGATCGCTCACCCGAGCGGTCCTTTCGTCTTTCCGGCAGCCGACACCGATGAACACGATTCATGTCACGAATGGCGATAGCGCGGCCCAATCGCTCACCGAAGCCCTGCTGCGCGCGGAACGCGATGAGCGCGTCATTGCGCTGCGCGACGATCTCGCCGTCGGTCCGCTCAGGGACATCGACGAATCCGTGCTCGCGCGCGCCACGTTCTGGCGTCAGATCATAACGAGCGGCATCGACTTCGAAGACGAACTCGAACAGCAACAGGCGCTCTTCACCCGCCTCGCGCGCGGCGACGGACAGATCGTCGTGTGGCACGGTCAGAGCGCGGCGGATCAGCTCACGTTGCGACGCGTCGCCTATCATCTGCGCAATGCGCCGCAGCGCCTGAACGAAGCAAAACTCACGTACGACGATCTGTCGATCGGAACCGACGACAGCGAGCCGCAACGCGTCAGCCGCGAAGACCGCGCGACGGCCGTCGGCATGTTCTCGCCGAAGCAACTGGTCGCGAAGCTGCCGACCGCCGCGCCCATTTCCGTGCTGCGCATCAGCCGGCTCGCGCTCGAATGGCAGGAAGCGAAGTACGCCAACGCGGAAACGCGCCGGCTGCGCGACAACATGCTCGTATCGGGAACCTGGACCGACGTCGACGAAGCGCTGCTCGATCTCGCCAGTCCAGAATGGAAGCCGGCCGCCCGCATCGCCGGCGCGGCGATGGCACAGCGCTTCGATTTCCTGCTCTCCGATGCCGTCGCGTTCTGGCGTTGCCGCGAACTCGTGATGGCGGGACGGCTTAAAATCCGCGGCACGCCGTCCGAAATCAGTCAGGCCGAACTGCGCCGCTGAATCCATATTTATAAGAACGCATTCTTCGAACACATGGCCCGTACCAAAGCGCCCGATCACGAGACGCAACGCGAACAGATCCTCGAACTCGCCGCCGCGAAATTCGCGCAGACGAGCTATCCCAGTACCTCGATGGCCGATCTCGCCGCGGCGAGCGGCACGTCGAAAGCCCGCCTCTATCACTATTACGAGAGCAAGGAAGCGATCCTCTTCGATCTGCTCGATCGCTACACGAAGCGGCTGATGCTGATCATCGCGGAGGTCGAAGGCGCGAGCCAGCGGCGCGGACTGGGCGAGCGCGAGGCGTTCGCCGAGCTCGTGCGCGCGTTCCTCGCCGAATATGAGACGTCGCACAGCCGGCACGTTGCGCTGCTGAACGACGTGAAGTATCTCGAAGAGGCGCAGCGCGAAATCGTCCTCGATCGTCAGCGCGACATCGTGGCGGCGTTCGCGCGACAACTGGCGCGCGCGTATCCGAAACGCGCGACCAAGGACAATCAGACCGCCCTCACGATGATGGTGTTCGGCATGATCAACTGGACGTTCACCTGGCTCAAGCCGGGCGGAAAGCTCGGCTACAGCGAATTCGCCGAGCAGGTCGTCGACATGATCGAAAATGGGTTAAACGTCGACCGTTAGAAAATGCTGCGGCACAACAGACTCACCGGTCGGTGAACCGTTGCGTTCACGCCAATCTGTTAAGCGACTGATTTCATTGACCTAAATTGATTTCAGCGCTCGTTTAGAACGTCACGCCTAATCGGTTTTAAGGGTTTTCCCGTACTCGCTTCTCCCAGATCGGCTAGAATTCGTTTTGCTTTGCAGCACGCTGCATGACGAATCGAAGGAGAAACGACCGTGGAACTGACTATCAACCGCACTGCCGAGCAGATCGTCGCGCACGATCAGCCGCTCAAGGACGCGCGTATGCCGGTTCTCGTCCGCGAGTTGTCTTCGGCGGATCGCGAGCGTCTCCTCACGCACTTCCTCGCGCTCGATGAAGACGACCGTCTTCTGCGGTTCGGCCAGATCGTGCCGGACCACGTCATCGAGAACTACGTGCGCAACATCAATTTCGCGGACGACAAGGTGTTCGGTGTCTTCGGCAGCGCGCTGGAATTGATCGGCGTCGGCCATCTGGCCTATCTGCCCGCCGAAGGCGACAAGCGCACCGCCGAGTTCGGCGTGTCGGTGCTCGAAAGCGCCCGCGGCCGCGGCGTCGGCTCGAAGCTCTTCGAGCGCGCCGCCATGCGCAGCCGCAACACGCACGTGTCGGTGCTCTACATGCACTGCCTGTCGCGCAACTCGACCATGATGCACATCGCGAAGAAGTCGGGCATGAAGATCGAGTACGCGTACGGCGAAGCGGACGCCTATCTGTCGCTCGCGCCGGCCGATCAGACCAGCATCATGGCCGAAATGCTCCAGGAGCAAGCGGCCGTGTTCGACTACGCGATCAAGCGTCAGGCGCATCGTGCGTCGCAGGTTTTTCAGGCGTTCGTTCCGACGGCGGACGCAGCTTAACCATCATCGAGAACAGCGCGGGGTTTGCGCTGCGAGCGGGACCAGCAAGGGCGGCATCGACCGCCCTTTTTCATTTCAGCGCAACGGCAGAACCGTCGTCTCCTTGATGCGCTCCAGCGAGAAGCTCGAGCGTACGTCGATCACCGATGGATGATGCAGCAACTCGTCCTGCACGAAGCGCGAAAAGTCATCCATGTCGCGCACTTGCACGCGCAGCAGAAAGTCCATCTCGCCGGTCATCGCGTCGCACGCGACGACTTCCGGCCATGAACGCACGGCTTCGCGAAAGAGATCGCCGTGCGTCGGCGCCTTCGGCGTGCCCGCCGCGGCCTGCGTGCCGCCGCGCTTTTCCAGACGCACGTTGATATAGGCAAGCAAGCCGAGCCCGAGTTTTTTTGCGTCGAGCAACGCGACGTACCCGCGAATGACGCCGATCTCCTCCAGCCGACGGATGCGCCGCAAGCACGGACTCGGCGACAGATTCACGCGCTCGGCGATCTCCTGATTCGACAGCCGGCCATTTTCCTGAAGGATCGCAAGAATGCGGCGGTCTATCGTGTCCAATTCGGGTTCGGCCATTTCATAGCTCCGGAATGCACTCGATTAGCAGTATCGTGCGCAATCTTATGAATGCGCGATTTGTTTCGCAAGTTTTTGCCATCGCCATCTGACTAAACTGTCTTCACGTCGCGCACACGCGCCGCACGCCAATCAGGAGACATGCATGACCGCAACGACTTGGGACAATCCCGTCGGCACCGACGGCTTCGAGTTCATCGAATACACCGCGCCGGATCCCGTCGCGCTCGGGAAACTGTTCGAGCAGATGGGCTTCACGGCGATCGCGAAGCATCGTCACAAGGATGTGACGCTGTATCGGCAAGGGGAAATCAACTTCATCGTGAACGCGGAGCCGGATTCCTTCGCGCAGCGCTTTGCGCGTCTGCACGGGCCGTCGATCTGCGCGATCGCATTCCGCGTCGCCGATGCCGCCAAGGCGTATCAGCGCGCGCTCGAACTCGGCGCCTGGGGTTTCGACAACAAGACCGGTCCGATGGAGCTGAATATCCCGGCGATCAAGGGCATCGGCGATTCGCTGATCTATTTCGTGGATCGCTGGCGCGGCAAGAACGGCGCGCAGCCGGGCAGCATCGGCGATATCAGCATTTACGACGTCGATTTCGAGCCGATCCCGGGCGCGGAGCAGAATCCGGTCGGCCACGGCCTCACGTATATCGATCACCTGACGCACAACGTGCATCGCGGCCGCATGGTCGAATGGGCGGAGTTCTACGAGCGGCTCTTCAACTTCCGCGAAGTGCGTTACTTCGATATCGAAGGCAAGGTGACGGCGGTGAAGTCGAAAGCGATGACCTCGCCCTGCGGCAAGATCCGCATTCCGATCAACGAGGAAGGCTCGGAGAACGCCGGCCAGATTCAGGAATATCTCGACGCGTATCACGGCGAAGGCATTCAGCACATCGCGCTCGGCACGGGCGACATTTACGGCACCGTCGACGGACTGCGCGGCGCGAAGATCGCGCTGCTCGATACCATCGACACGTATTACGAACTCGTCGATCGTCGCGTGCCGGGGCATTGCGAATCCGTCGCGGAACTGAAAAAGCGCAAGATTCTGATCGACGGCACCAAGGACGAAATCCTGTTGCAGATCTTCACGGAGAACCAGATTGGGCCGATCTTCTTCGAGATCATTCAGCGCAAGGGCAATCAGGGCTTCGGCGAAGGCAACTTCAAGGCGCTGTTCGAATCGATCGAACTGGATCAAATGCGCCGTGGCGTGCTGAAGGACACCACCGCGAGTTAAGAAATACGAGCGGCACAAAAAAAGGGACATGAATTTCATGTCCCTTTTTCCATTCCGGCGGCCCGCTTTGTCGGCGCGGACCGCGACGATCGGGTCAGCCCGCCGTCTCGTCGTCGCTGCTTTCGGATTCGCGGCGCTGTTGGGCGCCAGCCTGAACCGACTGAACGCGCACTTGCGCGACCTGTGCAACCGACGACGCCCCGAACGGCGAGGCATTATTCGCCCGTGCGCCACCAACGGGCGCGCTGATGGCGAAAAAGGCTGCCGAAACCATCAAGAAATTCTGGATGTGGCGTTGTTTCATCGTTATCTCCTTCTAACTGCTTGCGTACAACTCGCTTTCGGAAGCCAAAACGTGCTTAAAAAGATGGCACGGGATTTCCGGAAGCGCCATTTTAGACAGGGATGAGTGGCAGGGTTCCGCAGATCGGTCGGTTTTACACGATGTAACAAAACCTTCCGCATCACGGTCAAATCGTCAAGGAATTGACGCAAAGCGCAACCAAGCGAGGAATTTTTAACGGGTTTGTCCCACTGTCTCGAAAACCCTTAGACCGGCAAACTGGAATCCCGGCCCGACCGTTCATAAGACGCGACGGCCCGAAACATGCTTTGGTGATCCCAAACCTCGGGTGGAGGAAGACACATAATGAACGCCCCGCTAGACGCAGAACAGAGAGCTTCGCTAGAAGCCGCGCTGAAGTCCGTCACGCTCGACGACAAATACACGCTCGAACGCGGCCGCGCCTACATGAGCGGCATCCAGGCGCTGGTGCGTCTGCCGATGCTCCAGCAAGAGCGCGACAAAGCCGCTGGTCTCAATACGGCCGGATTCATCTCCGGTTATCGCGGTTCTCCCCTCGGTGGTCTCGATCAGTCGCTCTGGAAGGCGAAGAAGCATCTCGCCGGGCATCAGATCGTGTTTCAGCCGGGCGTGAACGAAGATCTGGCCGCCACCGCCGTGTGGGGCTCGCAGCAAGTCAACCTGTACCCGAGCGCCAAATACGACGGCGTTTTCTCGATGTGGTACGGCAAAGGTCCGGGCGTCGATCGCTCGGGCGATGTCTTCAAGCACGGCAACTCCGCTGGCTCCGCGAAGCACGGCGGCGTTCTCGTGCTCGCCGGCGACGACCATGCCGCGAAATCGTCGACGCTCGCGCATCAGTCGGAGCATATTTTCAAGGCGTGCGGACTGCCGGTGCTGTTTCCGTCGAACGTGCAGGAATATCTCGATTTCGGCCTGCACGGCTGGGCGATGTCGCGCTACTCCGGCCTGTGGGTCGCGATGAAATGCGTGACAGATGTCGTCGAGTCGTCGGCTTCGGTCGATATCGATCCGCATCGCACGCAAATCGTGCTGCCCACCGATTTCGCGATGCCCGACGGCGGCCTGAACATCCGCTGGCCCGATCCGCCGCTCGTGCAGGAAGCGCGTCTGCTCGACTACAAGTGGTACGCGGCGCTGGCCTATGTGCGCGCGAACAAGCTCGACCGCGTGGAGATCGATTCGCCGCACGCGCGCTTCGGCATCATGACCGGCGGCAAGGCGTATCTCGACGTGCGTCAGGCGCTGACCGATCTCGGCCTCGATGACGCGACGTGTTCGCAAATCGGCATTCGTCTCTACAAGGTCGGCTGCGTGTGGCCGCTGGAAGCGCAAGGCGCGCAGGAATTCGCGCGCGGGCTGGAAGAGATTCTCGTCGTCGAAGAAAAGCGCCAGATTCTCGAATACGCGATCAAGGAAGAGCTGTACAACTGGCCGGATGCCCAACGTCCGCGCGTCTACGGCAAGTTCGACGAGAAAGACGGCGCCGGCGGCGAATGGTCCGTGCCGATGGGCAACTGGCTTCTACCCGCGCACTACGAGCTGTCGCCCGCGATCATCGCGAAGGCGATCGCCACGCGCCTCGAAAAGTTCGATCTCCCCGCCGACGTGCGTGCGCGCATCGCGACGCGCCTCGCCGTGATCGACGCGAAGGAGAAATCGCTCGCGCGGCCGCGCGTCGAGGCGGAGCGCAAGCCGTGGTTCTGCTCGGGCTGTCCGCACAATACGTCGACGAACGTGCCGGAAGGATCGCGCGCGATGGCCGGAATCGGCTGTCACTACATGACGGTCTGGATGGACCGCAACACGAGCACGTTCAGCCAGATGGGCGGCGAAGGCGTCGCGTGGGTCGGCCAGGCGCCGTTCTCGAACGACAAGCACGTCTTCGCGAATCTCGGCGACGGCACGTACTTCCATTCGGGCCTGCTCGCGATCCGCGCGGCGATCGCGGCGAAGGTGAACATCACCTACAAGATTCTTTACAACGATGCCGTCGCGATGACGGGCGGCCAGCCCGTCGACGGCGTGCTGACCGTGCCGCAGATCACGCATCAGCTCGCGGCGGAGGGCGCGGCGAAGATCGTCATCGTCACGGATGAGCCGGAGAAGTACACGGCGAATGTCGGACTCGCGCCGGGCATCGACGTGCATCATCGCGATGAACTCGACGATATCCAGCGCCAGTTGCGCGACATTCCGGGCACGTCGATCCTGATCTACGACCAGACCTGCGCCACCGAGAAACGGCGTCGCCGCAAACGCGGCGCGTTTCCCGATCCGGCGAAGCGCGTCGTCATCAACGAGGCCGTGTGCGAAGGTTGCGGCGATTGCTCGGTGAAGTCGAATTGCCTGTCGGTGGAACCGCTCGAAACCGAGTACGGCACGAAGCGGCAGATCAACCAGTCGACGTGCAACAAGGACTATTCGTGTCTGAACGGCTTCTGCCCGAGCTTCGTCACGGTGGAAGGCGGGCAGTTGAAGAAACCGAAGGCGACGAGCGTCGCGAGCGATGCGATGCCCGCCGTGCCCACGCCCGAGCTGCCGGAAATCGGGCGGCCGTATGGCGTGCTGGTTACGGGCGTCGGCGGAACGGGCGTCGTGACGATCGGCGCGCTGCTCGGCATGGCGGCGCATCTGGAGCAGAAAGGCGTCACCGTGCTCGACGTCACCGGTCTTGCGCAGAAAGGCGGCGCCGTGATGAGCCACGTGCAGATCGCGAATCGTCCTGCCGATATCCACGCGACGCGCATCGCGATGGGCGAGGCGGATCTCGTCATCGGCTGCGACGCGATCGTGACCGCGAGCAACGAATGCGGCTCGCGGATGCAGCCGGACCACACGCGTGTCGTCGTGAACAGCGCGCAAACGCCGACCGCCGAGTTCATCAAGAATCCGAACTGGAGCTTTCCGGGCGCGAGCGCCGAGGCGGATATCCGCGCGGCGGCGGGCGAGCACGTCGCGCTCGTCGATGCCAACCGCTTCGCCGTCGCGCTGATGGGCGACGCGATTTATACGAATCCGTTCGTGCTCGGGTTTGCGTGGCAGAAGGGCTGGGTGCCGCTGCGGCATGAATCGCTGGTGCGCGCGATCGAATTGAACGCGGTGCAGGTCGAGAAGAATCTCGCGGCGTTCGAATGGGGACGACGCGCGGCGCACGATCTTTCGTCGGTTACGCGGCTCGCTCACGGGACGCAAACGCAAGACGCGCCGGGCAAGATCATTGCGCTGCATACGCCGAAGGCGCTCGATACGCTCATCGACAAGCGGCTCGACTATCTCGCGAAGTATCAGAACACGGCTTATGCGGCGCGGTATGGGCGCCTGGTCGCGTCGGTGCGCGCGAAGGAAGCGGAACTCGGAACCGGTGATTATTCGTTGACGGAAGCTGTCGCGAAGAATCTTCACAAGCTCATGGCTTATAAGGACGAGTACGAAGTCGCGCGCCTGTATGCCGATCCGGTTTTCCTCGACAAGATTCGCGGGAGCTTCGAAGGCGACTGGAAGATCAAGGTGCATCTCGCGCCGCCTTCCTTGTCGAAGAAGGATTCGCATGGGCATCTGGTGAAGAAGCAGTACGGCCCGTGGATGATGTCCGCGATGCGTGTTCTCGCTCGTTTCAAGTTCCTGCGCGGAACGGCGCTCGACCCGTTCGGACGCACGGAGGAGCGGAAGATGGAGCGCGCGTTGATCGGCGAATACGAAGCGCTGGTGAAGGAGCTGATCGGCGGATTGACGGCAGAGAAGCTGCCGCTCGCGATCGAACTGGCGAATCTGCCGGATTCGATGCGCGGGTATGGGCACATCAAGGAAAACAACGTGAAGGCCGCGAAGCTGAAGTGGGAGAAGTTGCTGGGACGGTGGCGCGATCCGCAGGGTGACGAAAAGCGACAAGTAGCCTGACGCGCTGGCTCAAAAAAAACGGCGATCCTTTCCGGATCGCCGTTTTTCGTTCAGCGCAGCAAATAAACCTTACTTCGCCACGCGCGCATTCGCGCTCGCCACCGCCGTCATATTGATGATCCGACGCACGGTCGCCGCCGGCGTGAGGATATGAACCGGCTTCGCGGCACCCAACAAGAACGGCCCGACCGTCACGCCTTCGCCGCTCACCATCTTGAGCAGGTTATACGTGATGTTCGCCGCCTCGACGTTCGGCATGATGAGCAGATTCGCCTCGCCATGCAGCGTCGTGCCGGGGAACGAAGCCTTGCGCACGGCTTCCGACAAAGCCGCGTCGCCGTGCATTTCACCGTCGATTTCGAGATCCGGCGCGCGCTCGGCGATCAGCTTGCGCGCTTCGGCCATCCGGCTCGCCGATGCGCTCGGCACGCTGCCGAAGTTCGAATTCGACAGCAGCGCGACCTTCGGCTGCACGCCGAAACGCTCGATCTCGCGCGCGGCGAGAATCGTCATGTCGGCGAGTTGTTCGGCCGTCGGCGTCTCATTGACGTACGTGTCGCTGATGAACAGATTGCGCCCTTGCAGCATCAGCAAGTTCATCGCCGCGAAGTTGTTGGCGCCTTCGGCCTTGCCGAGCACCTGATCGATGAACTTCAGATGATCCTGATACGTGTCGATGAGACCGCAGATCATCCCGTCCGCGTCGCCGGTATGAACCAGAATCGCGCCGATCAGCGTGTTGAACTTGCGCAGCGCGGCCTTCGCGCTTTCGGGCGTCACGCCCTGACGCGCGGCGATCTCGTGATACGCCTGCCAGCTCTTCTGATAACGCGGATCGTCTTCCGGATTCACGATCTCGAAATCGACGCCTGGCTTCAGCTTCGAGCCCATCTTCTGCAGACGCATCTCGACAACCGCCGGACGCCCGATGATGATCGGCTTCGCGATCTTCTCCAGCAGCACGAACTGCGCGGCGCGCAGCACGCGCTCGTCCTCGCCTTCCGCGAACGCGATGCGCGCCGGCGCCGCCTTCGCCGCCGCGAACACCGGGCGCATCACCATGCCCGTGCGATACACCGTCGCGCCGAGCGTCTCGCGATACGCGTCCATGTCCTTGATCGGACGCGTCGCCACGCCCGAATCCATCGCGGCTTGCGCGACAGCCGGCGCGATCTTGATGATGAGGCGCGGATCGAACGGCTTCGGAATCAGATATTCCGGACCGAATTCCAGCGAATGACCTTCGTATGCCTTCGCGACTTCATCGCCCTGATCGGTCTCTTCGGCGAGTTCCGCGATCGCGCGCACGCACGCGAGCTTCATCTCTTCGGTGATCGTCGTCGCGCCGACATCCAGCGCGCCGCGGAAGATAAACGGAAAGCACAGCACGTTGTTTACCTGGTTCGGATAGTCCGAACGGCCCGTCGCGACGATACAGTCCGGACGCACGCGCTTCGCTTCTTCCGGGCGGATTTCCGGCTCGGGATTCGCGAGCGCGAGAATCAGCGGCTTGTCGGCCATCGTCTGGACCATCTCGGCCTTCAGCACGCCCGCGCTGGAACAGCCGAGGAACACGTCGCAGCCGTGCATCGCATCGGCGAGGGTGCGCGCGTCGGTCGACGCCTGATAGCGCTCCTTCGACGCATCCAGATTGCCGCGGCCTTCGTAGATCACGCCCTTCGAATCGATCACGAGCGTGTTCGACTTCTTCAAACCCAGATGCACGAGCAGATCCAGACACGCGATCGCCGCCGCGCCCGCGCCCGAGCAGACGAGCTTCACTTCCTCGAGCTTCTTGCCGACCACTTTCAGGCCATTGAGAATCGCCGCCGAAGCGATGATCGCCGTGCCGTGCTGATCGTCATGGAAAACGGGAATCTTCATGCGCTCGCGCAGCTTCTTCTCGATATAGAAGCATTCCGGCGCCTTGATGTCTTCGAGATTGATGCCGCCGAGCGTCGGTTCGAGCATCGCGATCGCATCGACGAGTTTGTCCGGATCGGTTTCAGCCAACTCGATGTCGAACACGTCGATGCCCGCGAACTTCTTGAACAGGCACCCTTTGCCTTCCATCACCGGCTTGGCCGCGAGCGGGCCGATGTTGCCGAGTCCCAGCACGGCCGTGCCGTTCGTCACGACGCCGACGAGATTCGCGCGCGACGTGTACTTCTGCGCGTCGAGCGGTTCGTCGTAGATCGCCATGCAAGCGGCCGCGACGCCCGGCGAATACGCGAGCGAGAGATCGAGCTGGTTGGATAGCGGCTTGGTCGGAGTAACCGAAATCTTGCCGGGGCGGGGATTCTGGTGATACGCGAGGGCGCTTTGCTTGAGTTGTTCGTCCATGATTGACCTGAGACGTTTGGGAATTATTTGAACAGGGTTCACACTGCCGTCGACCGTGCTGCAATGAATGCGGAAATGTGAATCGATGGACCAAGTATCACGGCTCGGCACGTCGGATAGACGCAACGTGCCGCTCGGAAGGATGTGACGAGCGGACGGAGCCTTGGTTTTTTTGGGACGTCCAGTGTACACCGCGCACTTGAAATGACGCGATGCAACGTTTCAGCGCAATTTCGTCCGATGAAGCACGCTCAGACGAGCTCGGCGCCGCGCTTTTCGGGGATCAGAAAGAGCGTCGCGATGACATCGAGCAGATAGATCGACGCGAGGAACGCGAGCGCGACCGCGAACGAATAGCGCGCCGCCAGCGCGCCGACCGCGACCGGTCCCAGACCGCCCACCGCGCGCCCGATGTTGAACAGCACGTTCTGCGCTGTCGCGCGCGCTTCGGTCGGATAGATTTCGGAGATCAGCGCGCCGTAGCCGCCGAGCATGCCGTTCACGAACACGCCCATCACCGCGCCGCCGATCAGCAACGCGGACGGGCTCGTCAGATTGGAGTAGACGAAGACCATCGCGACCGCGCCGATCTGATAGACGAGAAACGCGGGCTTGCGCCCGAAGCGATCCGCCGCGAGACCGAACAGCCAAATGCCGAGCGCCATGCCGAGCACGGTGGCCGCGGTCCAGAGACCGGATTTCGTAAGCGAGTAGCCGAACGTCTTCGACAGATAGCTCGGCAGCCAGATCATCAGCCCGTAATAGCCGAAGTTCTGCACCGAGCACAGAATGATGACGCCGATGCTCGCGCGCGCGGTGCGGGCGTCGTCGAAGAGACGTTTGAGCGGCAGCTTGCGGGCGCGGTTCGCTTTCGCGGCCGCGCGGCGTTCGGTGAAGAGCGCGGGTTCCTCCACATGCCGCCGCACGAAAAACGACGCCACCGCCGGCAGCAGCCCCACCGCGAACATGCCGCGCCAGCCGATCAGGGGGAGGAGCAACGGCGTGACGAGCGCGGCGGCGAGCACGCCCAGTTGCCAGCCGATTCCGACATACGACGACACGCGCGCCCGCAAACGCGCGGGCCACGCCTCGGCGACGAGCGCCATGCCGATGCCGAATTCCCCGCCCAGCCCGATCCCGGCGATGGTGCGGTAAATCAGCAGATCGCCATAGCCCTGCGCGAGCGCGCATAAACCGGTGAAGACGGCGAACACGAGAATCGTCCAGGTCAACATGCGGACGCGGCCGAAATAGTCGGACAGCATGCCGAACACGATGCCGCCCGCGACCGCGCCGGCGAGCGTCCACGTGACGAGCGCGCCGGATTGCGCGGGCGTGAGATGCAGGTCGGCGGCGATCGCGGGCAGCATGTAGCCGAGAATCAGCAGATCGAAGCCGTCCATCGCGTAGCCGAGAACCGACGCGATGAGCGCCTGCAGCGCGTGGCGCGTGGGCGCGACGCTGGAATCTTGTGTAGAGGGAACGGATGTCATCGGCGATGTGAAGTTGCGCAACGGCGCCGCGAGTTTACGCGCGAGCGGCGCGGCTTCACAACCTGCAAACAATTCGCCCGGCCTCGCCGCCTCGGGTAAAATGGCGGGCTAGCTGTGCATGGGACGGCCTTAAGGCGCCGAACTAACGCGCCGAACTAAGGCGCCGAAGCGCCAAGTCCCGTCGACACGCGCGCAGGAAACGCCAAAAGCCATCCGAAAGGAATGCTCTTTCCGCGTCGATCCATGCGCCAGGGCCCGCGCGGCCGCCTCCCGCTTTCCAAGCGCCACACAAGTCCAAGGATTCGCCCATGACAGGCTTCGATCGCCAGACGATCTCCGACACCACCGCCAAGATGTTGCTCGAAGTGCAGGCGGTGCACTTCAACGCGGAAAAACCGTACATCTTCACGTCCGGTTGGGCGAGCCCCGTGTATATCGATTGCCGCAAGCTGATCTCCTACCCGCGCGTTCGCCGCGGCCTGATGGAGATGGCCGAAGCGACCATTCTGCGCGACGTCGGCTACGAGCAGATCGACGCGGTCGCCGGCGGCGAGACCGCTGGCATCCCGTTCGCGGCGTGGATCGCCGATCGCCTGATGGTGCCGATGCAATATGTGCGCAAGAAGCCGAAGGGCTTCGGCCGCAACGCGCAGATCGAAGGTTTGCTGACCGAAGGCCAGCGCGTGCTGCTGGTCGAGGACCTGACCACCGACAGCCGCAGCAAGATCAACTTCATCAACGCGCTGCGCACCGCGGGCGCGACGGTGAATCACTGCTTCGTGCTCTTCCACTACAACATCTTCAAGGAAAGCGTGTCCGTGCTGAAGGACATCGACGTCGATCTGCACGCGCTCGCCACATGGTGGGACGTGCTGCGCGTCGCGAAGGAACAGGGCTATTTCGAGACGAAGACGCTCGATGAAGTCGAGAAATTCCTGCATGCGCCGGCGGAATGGTCGGCCGCGCACGGCGGTGCAACTGCGGCTCCGCAATAAATATTGACAGTCGCAAGGCAATGAAAATGCAAAAAACCGCTGATTAAACTCAGCGGTTTTTTTAATTCTGCAAGCGGACGAACTAAAGCGAGTTCGGATTGGAAAGCGAGGAATCGTCGAGCGAGCCGTCGCCGGAATACGCCGACAGGTTCATTAATCCGTTGCTTTGCGCGTACTGAAACAATTCCGAATCGCGCTCGATGCCGAGTTTGCGCATCGCCGTATTCTTTTGCGTGCTGATCGTCTTGATACTGCGCCGCAATTGAGCCGCAATTTCGGTGATCGTCATGCCCGAGACGAACAGGCGCACCACTTCGAGCTCGCGCTTGGACAGGATGACGCTGCGCTGCTGCCCGCTCGCGCCGAGGCCCATGCTGTCGAGCGCGACCTTCACCGACGGCCCGAGGTATTCCTGGCCGCGCATCACGTGCTGGATCGCCCAGCCGATGTGATTCATGTCGTCGGCCTTATTGATGATCGACATCACGCCGACCTCGCGCAAACGTTTGAGCAACGCCGGATTCTCGAGCATCGTCAGCACGACGAGTTTGACCCGCGGGAACTGCCGTCCGATGTAGCCGAGCAAGGGCATGCCGTCGCCGTACGAACCGCCGGGCATGGCGAGATCGGTGACAAGAACGTCGCAGGGAGACTTCTGAAGCAACTGGATGAGTTCGGTCGACTGACGCGCCTGCCCGACGACGTCAACCTCCGGAAACTTGTTGAGCGCCTGCGTCGCGCCGAAAAGGATCACCGGATGGTCGTCTGCGATAATGACTTTTATTCGCTGGCTCATTTAACTCTCCTGTATTTCAGTCGATTTGTTGCCGCGCGAATCTGCATCGAATTACTCATTTCTACATTCAATAGAGTCGGAAGTCGTCGCCGTCAAGGCGCTGCTTTCACTACGTCCAAACCTGCGAGCGCACAATGCGCCATCGGTTAAGTCCCAAGGAATCCAAGCTTTAATGCTTTGTTGCAATGTTAAACTGCAAGCTGGTTCGAAGCGCATCACTGAGACAAAAAACATCGTTGCGGCCAGCGAAACGCTGCTATAACGCGCGGCGATACTGACAGGAGTTCAGCCCATGCGCCTCACCGGCCGACGCGTGAGTTCGAGTGGCCATGTCGTATCAGTACTGTTCATCGCCTTGGCGGCGGCGGTTTTTCCCATTTCGCGCGACGCTGCGGCCGATCCCGTCTTCACCGTGACCAGTACGGATCTCGCGCCGGGCAAGACTATCGGGCGCGATCTGCTTTTCGATCAATCCGAGTGCAAGGGCGGCAACCGCTCGCCGCAAATTTCCTGGCATGGCGCGCCTTCGAACGCGCGCAGCTTCGCCGTGACGATCTTCGACCCCGACGCGCCGGGGCGCGGATGGTGGCACTGGGCCGTCGCCGGCATTCCCGCCGGCACGGATCGGCTGCCGAACAACGCGAGCGCTTCGGGCGCGCTGCGCAAGTTGGGCGCCATCGAAGCGCGCAACGACTGGGACACGGACGGCTACGGCGGCCCCTGCCCGCCGCCCGGCAAGCCGCATCGCTACATCGTGACCGTGTACGCGCTCAACAGCGCCGATCTGCGCTTGCGCCAGGGCACGCCCGCACTCATGTTCGAACACGAAATCCGCACAATGGCGATCGCCAGCGCGCGACTCACCTTCACATACGGGCGATAGTCGGACGTCGAGAACCGTGCGGTCGCGCCGGTCGGTCAGAAATTGTCTTTGCTAGACTGGCCCGAACCGTCCGCACGGCGCGCCTTCGGCGTGTGCCGCCGCGCACGGACCGACCTCGGGGACACCATGCCGAACATCGTCATCGTTTATCACAGCGGCTACGGCCACACGAAGAAGGTCGCGGACGCCGTGCTCGGCGGCGCAACGGACGCCGGCGCGAACGTGAAGCTGATCGCCGTCGGCGAGCTCGACGACGCCGGCTGGGCCGAACTCGACGCCGCCGACGCCATCGTTTTCGGCGCGCCGACCTACATGGGCGGGCCGTCCGCCGATTTCAAGAAATTCGCCGATGCAAGCTCGAAACCGTGGTTCGCGCAGAAATGGAAGGACAAGATCGCGGCCGGCTTCACGAATTCGGCGCACATGAACGGCGATAAATTCCTGACGATCTCGTATTTCGTGACGCTCGCCATGCAGCACGGGATGGTCTGGGTCGGCACGGGCATGATGCCGTCGAACACGAAGGCGGCCACGCGCAACGACCTGAATTTCGTCGGCGGATTCACCGGGCTGCTCACGCAATCGCCCGCGGATGCCTCGCCGGAGGAAGCGCCGCCGATCGGCGATCTGGAGACGGCGAAGGTTTTCGGCGCGCGCGTCGCGGCTGTGACGGCGCGTTGGATCGGCGATCGCGCCGCCGTCGACAACGACGGACATCAGCCCGCCTCGAATTCGCACTAAAATGTCCGTTTTGCGGCGAGCGCCCGCACGAACCAGCGAGATCGAGATGACCACGAAAGTATTTGTCGACGGACAGGAAGGCACCACCGGCCTGAAGATTTTCGAATATCTGTCGCAGCGCCGTGACATCGAAGTGTTGCGCATCGAGGATGCGAAGCGCAAGGACGTGGAGGAGCGCCGCCGCCTCATCAACGCATCGGACGTGACGTTCCTGTGCCTGCCGGATGTCGCGTCGCGCGAGTCGGTTTCGCTCGTCGCGCCGGACAACACGCGCACCGTGATGATCGACGCCAGCACGGCGTTCCGCACGCAGGACGACTGGGCGTACGGTCTGCCGGAGTTGTCGCGCGCGCAGCGTGAGCGCCTGCGCACGGCGAAGCGCATCGCGGTGCCGGGTTGCCACGCGTCGGCGTTCGTGCTGTCGGTGCAGCCGCTCGTCGCGGGCAGCCTCGTGCCCGCCGATTTCCACGCTCACGCCTATTCGATCACCGGCTACAGCGGCGGCGGCAAGAAGATGATCGCGGAGTACGAAGCAGGCGGCGACGACAAGCTGATGAGCCCGCGCCCGTATGCGCTCGGCCTGACGCACAAGCATCTGCCGGAAATGTCGGTGCGCACGGGTCTGAAACGCGCGCCGGTCTTCACGCCGATCGTCGGACCGTTCCTGAAAGGTCTCGCCGTGACGACGTATTTCTCGCCGGACCAGCTCGCGCGCCCGGCGAAGCCGCAGGACGTGCGCGACATGCTCGCCGAGTATTACAACAACGAGCCCTTCGTGCGCGTCATGCCGTTCGACGCTGAGAGTAACCTCGACGCCGGCTTCTTCGACGTTCAGGCGTGCAACGAAACGAATCGCGTCGATATTTTCGTGTTCGGCAACGACGAGCGCTTCGTGACCGTGGCGCGCCTCGACAATCTGGGCAAGGGCGCGTCGGGCGCGGCGATCCAGTGTATGAATCTCGCGATCGGCGCCGACGAAGAGACGGGGCTCGCCCGCTGATCGAGCTTCAGCCGAATCAAAAAAGGCCGATTCGCTACGGGGCGAATCGGCCTTTTTCGTATCAGTAGGTGCGGCGCAGCATCGGAAGGTACCGACGAAAAAAAGCCCGCCAAGGTTGACGGGCTGAATCCATATCAGTGGAGACATGGAGGAGACAGGAGTAAATATACCAAGAATATTGGTGCATCGCAACATGGCCGTTGCGGCGCGCTGACGCCCGACACGCCGACGAAACTCAGGGCTGCATCATCGAAAGGATGAACTGGAGCTGATCCGCGGAAATCGGCTTGACGAGATGCATGTCGAAACCTGCGTCGAGCGTCATTTCTCGATGCTGGGGCTGCCCCCAGCCGGTGAGCGCGACGAGCATCAACGCGTGGCCGTTCGGCAGCTTGCGCAACTGGCGCGCCGCCGCAAGTCCGTCGACGAGCGGCATGCCGAGATCGAGGATCACGACTTCGGGGTCGAACTGCGCGGCGACTTCCACAGCCTGCGCGCCGTTCGCCGCGAGCGCGACCTCGTGGCCCATGCCGGTCAGCAAGTTCGCGAGACCGGCGAGCGCATCGTCGTCGTCGTCGGCTATCAGGATGCGCTTGCTCATGATGGCCTCAGCGGGAACCGTAAATTTCGAGTGTCAGCTTGTTCGACCCGGCCTGCGCCGCCGTAATCTCGGTGCGCGCACCGCGTGCGCCCAGATAGAAGTGCTGGCGCGCGGGCGAATTCTGATCGTGCGTCGCGTCGGGCACGCACGAGGCGATGTCCGCCGCGACGCCCTGCAGCGAATCCGCGCTCGATCCGCCGCGCGGCGTCCATGTGCATCGATAGTTGGTTTGCGAAGCGGCGCACTTCGCGTCGTCGCCGTAGGGAAGCGCGATCGCGCGGCCGTCGAAAGCGGAAAGCGACGAGAAATTCGGCGCGGCGGACAGCACGCGTTTGAGCGCATCGCACGGATTCGGCGTGTCGTCGGCGCGCGCGCACGTCGTCGAAAGCATGCCGAAGCAGAGCGGCAAGAGCGCGGCGAAAACGGCGCGTCGGCCTGTCTCATCCATGAGCGCCTCCTTTTAGCTGTTCTTTTCGTTTCGCCGCGAACCGGCGAGCGCGACTATGCGCTGCCGATTCGCGTATGTCTGTTCGAAAGCGAATGAAGCA
The DNA here is from genome assembly GCF_023631045.1 of Caballeronia sp. AZ7_KS35. NCBI lineage: Bacteria > Pseudomonadati > Pseudomonadota > Betaproteobacteria > Burkholderiales > Burkholderiaceae > Caballeronia > Caballeronia sp. AZ7_KS35. Next base: position 17,928 of record NZ_JALQDV010000028.1, read on the forward strand.
CTGAAAACGGCAGCAAGTCACGCACCCGTTTTTGCAGACGTTTGGAAGCGCGTTAGTGACGCACGAGCGCCATCATCGCGCCGAAGCCGACGAACACGCCGCCCGTCAGCCGGTTGAACGCCTGCGCGACGCTCGCGCTTTTCAGTTTGTCGCCGATGCGCGCGCCGAGCCCCGCGTACACGGCGTACCAGCTCACCTCGATGACGGCGAACGTCGACACGAGCACCGCGAATTGCGGCAAGACCGGCCGGCTTGCATCGATGAACTGCGGCAGCAGCGCCGCCGCAAAGAGAATCGCCTTCGGATTGCTGCTCGCGACGAGAAAGCCGTTGCGAAAAAGCGTGAAGGGTCTGAAAGCATGCGCGCCGCCGGTTCCGTCGCGCACGTCGATCGCGCCCGCCTTGGCGCGCCCGCTTTTTACGCCGAGCCAGACGAGATACGCCGCGCCGATCAGACGCAGCGTGTCGAAGAGGCGCGGCCACGCTTCGAGAAACACGCCCAACCCCGCCGCCGACACCGACAACATGATGACGAGCGCCGTCAGACAGCCGGCCATGGTGGCGGTCGAGCGCTCGAGACCATGCCGTGCGCCGTGCGTCATGACGAGCAGCATGTTGGGGCCGGGAATCGCGGATACGACGAAGACGGTGGCGACGAACAGCCACCAGAGATGCAGGCTCATTGCGGCGTGGCAAGGACGGAAACGGGATTCGAATTATGCCGTTTGACCGCCTTCGCCACGACATCGATTTACGACTCGCGCCCCGCGCGGCGCGCGGCCACCTGACCGAGCACGGCGAAATCCTTCTCGCCGTCGCCGTGGGCGAGCGCATCGACGAGGTTGTCGCGCACGACGCTCGCCACCGGCAGCGGCACGTTGACGGCATCGCCCGCGGCGATCGCGAGACGCACGTCCTTTAGTCCGAGACGCGCCTTGAAGAGCGCGGGCTCGTAGCGCCGCTCGGCGATCATCTTCCCGTATCCCTGATAGACCGGACCCGGAAACAGCGAATTCGTGATGACGTCGAGCAGCGTCTGCGATTCGATGCCGTGGCCGCTCACGAGCGCCGCCGCCTCGCCGAAGCTCTCGATCGCCGACGCCAGCATGAAATTCGCGGCGAGCTTGAGCACGTTCGCGTGCTGCGGCTCGCTGCCGACGCGCCACGTTTTCTGGCCGAGCGCATCGAGGACGGGCTGCACACGGTCGATCGCTTCGCTCGCGCCCGCCGCGAGAATGTTGAGCTTGCCCGCCGCCGCGACGTCCGGCCGGCCGAGCACCGGCGCGGCGACATACGCGACGCCGTGCTGCGCGTGCAATTCGGCGAGCTCGGTGGCGAGCGCCGCCGAGATCGTCGCCATGTTGACGTGCACCAGGCCTTTCGGCGCGTGCTTGAGCAGGCCGCCATCGACGAGCACGGAGCGCAGCGCGGTATCGTCGGCGAGCATGGAGAACGCGGCGTCGCCGGCGAAAGCCTGCTCGGGCGTATCGACGACCGACGCGCCCTGATCCGCGAGCGCGCGCGTTTTGTCGCGCGAGCGATTCCAGACGCGCACGCTGTGCCCCGCCTTGAGCGCGCGCTCCGCCATCGCGCCGCCCATTTCCCCCAATCCGATGAATCCGATATCCATGCTCGTGTGCTCCTTTGCCTTGTCCGCTTGCCGCGCGCGCAATGCCGCGCGGACCGAGCGCCAGTAAAGCACATCGCCGGAAAGCGCGCAGAAGCGCGCAATGCCATACTGCTGCATGGTCAAGGCGCGCTTTCACTTCCATCGCGAACTGAACGATTTCCTCGCTCGATCCCTGCGCGGGCACACGTTCGCGTGCGCGTGCGCTAAGTCTTCGTCGATCAAGCACATGATCGAGGCGCTCGGCGTGCCGCATACCGAAGTCGATCTGATCGTGAAGGCCGGCCGCGCGGTTGGATTCGACGCCCCGATCGGGCCGGACGATCTCATCGAGGTTTATCCCGCGCGTCACGCGCCCGCCGGAATGGAGAACGGCGCGCTGCTGCTGCGCCCGCCGCTCGACGCCGCGGACCTGCGTTTCATCGCCGACGCACATCTCGGCGGACTCGCGCAATTGCTGCGACTGGCGGGCTTCGACACGCGCTACGACAACAACTTCCCCGACGATGAAATCGAGCAGCTCGCGCAGGACGAAGCGCGCATCGTGCTCACGCGCGATCGCGAATTGCTCAAGCGCCGCACCGTCTTGCGCGGATGCTACGTGCGGACGCTGCAAGCCGATGACCAGTTCCGCGAAGTCTCTGAGCGCTTCGATCTCGCGCCGCACGTCCGCGCGTTCCGTCTCTGCCTGATGTGCAACGCGCCATTGCGTCCGGCCGCGCCCGGCGAGATCGACGGCCGCGTGCCCGAGGGCGTACGTGAGCGGCATGCGCGCTTCGTGACCTGCGATGTGTGCCATCGCGTGTTCTGGGAAGGCTCGCACTGGCGGCGCATGCGGGCGCGCATCGATGCGCTGGCGGAGGCGGGTCGCTAGTTCCGTACAATGTCGGACTTGCAATCAATCGTCGCATCGGAGCATCGCGTGAACAAATTCGAACTGGAACAGAACAAGGCATTCAAACTCGCCAACGACCTCAAGCAGGGCGGCCGGGCACGCGTGGGCGCAGCGGATGCGCAGAAGCTCGATCGGCGTGAACAGCGCAAGCTCGATCAGGCGAAGGGGCTCGTGCCGTTCGCGTGCAAGCTCGATGAAAAGCTCGTCAAGCAGTTGAAGGAACGCGCCGAAGCGCATGAAGGCGGGATGACGGAAGTGCTGGCCGAGTTGCTGGCGAAGGCGGGCCTGGAGCGGTAAGCGCTGGTTGTCGCCGTGGTGGCCGCGGCAGCGAACGATGCGCGGCGACTACGCTTTGTCGTGCCTGAGCGGTTCCGGCTTGCCCGTTCCCTTGAACGGGCTGCGGCAGCACTCATCGATCAGGCTCGTCAGCTTCTCGAAGGTCTTCGCATCCGAACTGCGCCACTGGTGATAATCACACCAGCCCGGCATCAAGAACTTCACGCCGCGCCCCATCGTCCGGCCTGCTTCGTTCGTTTCGCGAACACGTTGCGAAACATATTGAGAAACGACGATTTCGGCGCCCGCGTCCTACGTATGCGCCGCGCTCGCAGAGGCTTCCCACCTTGCGACGCTTCCTCCTCCTCGAGATCTGCCGGCGTAAGAAAACTGACACCCTGCGCCTCCATCAACTCGAACGTCTCGTCGACTGTCCGCCGGCAAAGCTCGTTTTCGACCTCTTGAAGCCGCGCAATGTACAGCGCCAGCCTGTCCTTCGGAACCACGACGAGCTTCTCCGAATCCAGCAACGGCATCTCGCCCCATTCGCTCGACAACCGCCCCGCTGCCCGCGCCGCTTCATACTTACGCTCGATTAATTCAACGGTCCTAACCATTTTCCGCCCTCCCATTTGCACGACGATGGGCAGATTATGACCGCCAACGTTCGCCCCATGCCACCTGTCCGAACGGGTTAGGAAGAATCGCCTGCGCGCGCCCGGCCGTGTAGTCGGCTTGCGCCTAACGCGTGAGGTCGCGCGCTTCGTCGACATCCGCATGGCGCGTCGCCGGGATGCACGCCACCGCGATCAGCGAGAGCACGAGCCCGCCCATCACATAGAACGTGGGTGCGAGTTGCGATTCGGTCACGCGGATGAGCCACGTCACGATGAACTGTCCGAAGCCGCCGAAGATCATCACCGCGATGTTGTACGCGAGGGAAAGCCCTGTCGAGCGCACGTGCGCCGGAAATAGCTCCGCGATCAGCGCGCCGAACGGCCCGTAGTATCCCGACAGCGCGATCGACAGCAGCGCCTGCACGACAACGAGCCGCATCACGCTCGGTTCCGCCGCGAGCCACGCGAAAAGCGGATAGATGATGACGAGCGTGATCGCGAGCGACCACAGCGACAGCCCTTTGCGCCCGATGCGATCCGACCACGCGCCCGTGACCGGCGACAGCACCGTCAGCAGAAGATTGCCGACGATCAACGCCGTGAACGACTGACCGAACGGCAGCTTCAATTGCTTGACGGCGAACGTCGGCAGATAGGCGATCAGCACGTACACGCTCACCGTCAACGCGATCACCGAGCCGAGCCCGCACAGCACCTCGCGGCCATGCGTGCTGAACACTTCGCCGAGCGTCGCGCGGCGCGCGGTTTTCTTCGCGTGCAGGAACGCTTCGGTGTCGGCCATGTTGCGGCGAATGTACAGCCCGACCGGCCCGATCACGAGACCGAAGATGAACGGCACGCGCCATCCCCATGAATCGAGCGCTTCGGGCGACAGTCCGCGCGAAATCGCCGAGCCGACCATCGCGCCGAGCAGGAGCGACGCCGCCTGGCTCGCCATCTGGAAACTGCCGTAGAAGCCGCGCTTCGAAAACGGCGCCGCTTCGATCAGCAGCGCGGTCGAACTGCCGAACTCGCCGCCAGCGGAAAATCCCTGCAGCAGCCGCGCGAACACGATGACGAGCGGCGCGCCGATGCCGATCGCCGAGTAAGGCGGGGCTATCGCGAGCAGGAGAATGCCGAGCGTCATCAGTCCGATGACGAGCGTCAGCGCCGCCTTGCGCCCCGCGCGATCCGCATACAGGCCGAGAACGATGCCGCCCACGGGACGCATCACGAACGCGACGCCGAAGGTCGCGGTGGTCAGAAGAATCGACGAATAATCGCTGCTGCTCGGAAAGAACAAGCGGGCGATGACGACCGTCATGAAGCCGAACACGGTGAAGTCGTACCACTCCAGCGCGTTGCCGATGACCGCCGCCATCACGGCGCGCGCGTTCAATGCTCTTCCTGGCATGCGATCCCCCAAGGTCAGTGGGTGTCCGCGCTTTAAAGATGCGAACGCGCGGCTCTTTTTTCCTTGGCGAGTGTAAAGACGGTTTTTCTCCCGATCAAGCTAATTGCGAACGAAGAAAAGCGCGCCGTGCCTTTCGGCCGGGCGCGCTTCGGCTCGGGCGCGAGCCGCGCTTATGCCTTTTTCACATAGGCGCTGCACCAGCCCTTCGCCGCGACCTGCTTGTTGCTGAACATCGGGCACGGCGCGTAGGCGTCCGTCGGCTTGCCCTGATAGAACTGACAGTTGCCGCAGTCCTGCCCGGCGGCGTACTTCCCGAACTTGGCCTTGTCGACCTTGCTCGCGTCTTCCTTGTAGCCGAGTGCCTGCGCGGTGGGATCGCTTTCAGCGACTTTCGGGGCGTCGGCGGCGAAGGCCGCTTTCGAGCCGAGCGCGAACGTCGATGCGACGCCCACGCTGGTAATGAGAAACGTGCGACGTGATGTCTTCATGGTGACTCACTCCATGTTGTATTGGGGGATAGCGCCGTTCTTGGCGACGGCGATACCCGAGCATAGCAACCTGAAAGCGAGTCGACGACGCCAAATGTTAGAGATAAGGCATGGCGGAAAGTCGCATGACAGTCAGCGCGCCATGTCGGCGACGCGTTCGGCGATCGCGAGCGATGCCGTCAATCCCGGCGATTCGATGCCGAAGAGGTTCACGAGTCCCGGCACGCCGTGCGCCGATTTGCCCTGGATCACGAAATCCGCCGCCGCCTGGCCCGGACCGGACAGCTTCGGACGGATGCCCGCGTACGCGGGTTGAAGCGCGTCGTCGGGCAGACCCGGCCAATACGCGCGGATCGCGGCGTAGAAGGAATCGGCGCGACGCGGATCGACGTCGTAATTGAGCGCCTGCACCCATTCGACGTCCGGACCGAACTTCGCCTGCCCGCCGAGATCGATCGTCAGATGCACGCCGAGGCCGGCTTCGTTCGGCATCGGATAAATGAGCCGCTCGAACGGCGCGCGTCCGCTCACGCTGAAGTAGTTGCCCTTCGCGAAGTAGAGCGGCGGCACGTGACGATCGTCCAGTCCGCGAATGCGCCGCGCTATCTCGTTCGCATGCAAGCCCGCACTGTTGATGAGAAACGACGCCCGAAAGCGCGCCGGCGACTCGCCACCCGTCTCGACGATGAAGCAGCCTTCGCGCGCATCGATCGACGTGACCGGCGTATGGAACACGATATTCGCGCCGTGATTCTCCGCCTCGCCCTGCAGCGCGAGCATGTACTGATGACTGTCGACGATGCCCGTCAGCGGCGACCACACCGCCTCGACGCATTGAAGTTGCGGCTCCATCTCGGCCGCCTGTGCGCCGCTGATGCGCACGAGTCCCTTCACGCGATTCTCGATGCCCTTCTGTTCCAGCGCCGCGAGTTGCGGCACCTGATTGCGCGCCGTCGCGACGAGCAGCTTGCCGCATTGCCGATGCGGCACGCCGTGCTCCTGACAGAACGCGTAGAGCATGTCGCGCCCGCGCACGCACAGTTCGGCCTTCAGCGATCCGCGCGGATAGTAGATGCCTGCGTGAACGACTTCGCTGTTGCGCGAGCTCGTGCCGATGCCGATGCCCTCGCCCGCCTCCAGCACGATGACTTCGCGGCCACGCTTGGCCAGCGCGCGGGCGATCGCCAGTCCGACGACGCCCGCCCCGATTACTACGCAATCGATCCGATCCATGTCTTCTTCCGCGGCAGATTTGTCCCAACTATTTTACGTTCGGGACTATTGCGCGTTACACAACAAATGCACGCCGATTAGATCGTTTTCCGGTGCAATTCAGAAAAAGGCAAGAATCTGGCCGCCAGATGTCAAAAACGACAGGTTTTGGCGGCCTTTTCGGCAATTTCGCGAACGGCGCGCTTTCAGAAGCCGATCGCTTTTTTGCGCAAGTTGCGGTCGATCTGAATGTCGCGCGCTTCGACGTGATGCCGTCCGTCGATACGCGCGTTGCCGAACGCGTTCAGCATCGCGCGCCGCATGCCGCGCGGCGACGCCTGCGTGAGCGCGTCGAGCGGCGCGTCGCCGAGTGTTTCCGGAAAACGCGCGCCCCACGAATGAGCATTGCGGATTTCGGCGTAAATCGACTGCGCGATGCGCCGCGCGCCGTCGCGATCGGGCGGCGGAATTTCGTAGACGTTCATGCGATTCATCAGGGGCTCGGGAATCGCGCGCGCGTCGTTGGCCGTCGCGATCCACACGACGTTGCCCGCGTTGATCGGCACTTCGGCGAATTCGTCGACGAAAGTCTGCGCCGTGTCATGCTCCAGCAGCGCATAGAGCGCGCCGAGCGGATCGTATTGCGCGTCGCCGGTGGCCTTGTCGATTTCGTCGACGGTCATGACGGGATTCGCGTAGCTGCCGTTCACGAGCGCATCGAACACCTTGCCGGGCTTCGCATTGCGCCATTGCGACGACGCCCCCGACAGGATCCAGCCCGCCGTCAGCGAGCTCATCGCGACATAGTGATTCGACGTGCCGAGCAGCCGCGCGAGCTGCTTCGCGAAGTGCGTCTTGCCGATGCCCGGCTCGCCGAGCAGCAGCATCGGCATGAGTTCGAGGCGATCGTCGGTTTCGAGGCACAGCGCGATCTGCTTGCGGATATCGGCGAGCGGCTCCTCGAAATTCGGCAGGTCGGCGGCGAGATCGTCCACCGACGGCATGCGGTTCGGCTTCACGCAGAAACGCAGATTACCCACTTTGAGCATTTTTTCGTAAGTGGCGCGCAAGGCGTCGTTCGCGCCTTCGGAGAGATCGTTGAGCGCGGACTCCACATCGTCGAGACTGTAGACCTTGCTGAACGATGCCACTGCGAGTTCCTGTTTGACCACGGCCGTCGTCATGTCACACCCCGTCAATTTTTATGGTCGACGAGTCCAGTGTATCGACGCCAAAACCGCACGCAAGCGAGCAGTCGAACGCGTGTGCTGCTAATCGCGATGCGCGCAAAGCGTGCGAGTATCATCGTCGGACGACGCGGCGAGCGGGTTCGAAATCTGCTTCGCGTCAGGCCAGGTTGAGATTCGTTTCGTTCGTCCACAATTGTGTGTTGCGCGGTCTGGCTGAACCGTACCTGCGCCGCCGTGTCACAACGAATTCGCCGGAGAACCCGATCCAGCGACGCGCCAGCCGCGCCGCCAACCGAACAGTCCGCGCGCAGGAGTCGCTTTCAATGCATAAAACGATACGCACCGTCTTTCTGAATGCCGCGCTCATGACAGGCGCCGGTCTTGCCGCGCTTAACGCGCAGGCGCAGACCGCGCCATCGCAACCGGTGACCTGGGAGTTGCAGGTCGTGCGCGACGGACAACAGATCGACTCGTTTTCCGGCACGACGAACGTCGGACAGGCGCGCACCGACACGCATCACAACAAGGTGCAGAATCGCGTCGGCTGCGCGGATCAGCCTGCCGGCGACATCGATCTGCAACGCACCATCACCATTTCGCCGACGCGCGCGAACGCCGACGACATCACGCTCGCCATCGACGCGCAGGAAACCTTGCAGGACGACAGCTCGCGCGCATCGCCCTCGGGCTGCAAGCTGCCGCCGGTGCCGCGTCAGGTGAGCGGATCGCATCCGGGCTTGGCGCTCAAGCCAGGCGAATGGGCGCAGTGGCAGCTCATCGACAGCAATCCGTCGCTCGCCTACCGGGTACGCGCGAGCCTGGGGTCGCCGGCGGCGGCGCAATGACAACCGCGGTGACATAGACTCAAGAGGCCGCCGCTCGAGACAAAGAACGCATGCGAAACCCAGAACATCTTCCGCCAGGCCCGTCCGCTCATTCGGCCACGCCGGATTTCACGGCGGTCAGCTGGAATCTGCACAAGGGCCGCTCGCCCCTCGGCCTGCGCGCGTGGACCGCGATGCAACGGTGGGTTCAGACCACCAACGCCGACGTCTATTTTCTTCAGGAAGCGATGGCGCGGCGCATGCCGCAGCCCGTGCTCGCAAGCGGCTTCGGCAAGCCGTTCGACGCGCCGCTCGACGATGTCTGGCATTGCCAGGCGACCGAGATCGCCACCGCGCTCGAATTGCAGATCGCGCTCGGACCGAACGTGTTCAAGCCGTCGTGGCGGCATGGCAATGCGATTCTCTCGCCGCATCCGCTCGATCTTTCCGGGCGCTGGGACATCTCCGCGCATCGTTTCGAAAAGCGCGGATTGCTGGTCGCGCGCGCGACCTTCGCCGGTCAGGCCATCACATTGCTGTGCGCGCATCTCGCGTTGACGCGGCAGGCGCGGCTGCGTCAGATGAACTGGATCGCGCACTGGATCGCGAAGGAAGCGCCGGAAGGTCCGCTCATGCTGGCGGGCGATTTCAACGACTGGCGCAACGACTCCGTGCCGCTTTTCGGCGAACTCGGCATGAGCGAAGTCGCGACGATGCTCGGCGAATCGGGCCGCACGTTTCCGGCTTTCTCACCGGCGCTCGCGCTCGACAAGATGTTCGTGCGCGGCCTGAAGCCGGTCGAATGGCTCGTGCCGACGCAGGACACCGCGTGGCTGTCCGATCACCTTCCGTACATGGCGCGGCTGCGTGTGGAGTGAGCGCGCTCAGGGCTTCGTGAGCAGCGCTTCCAGATCGGCGATGGTGACGGGCTTCGTCAGATGATGATCGAAGCCCGCGTCGAGCGCGCTGCGACGATCGGCATCGCTGCCCCAGCCGGTCAATGCAAGCAGCAGCGCGCTTCGGGTCGCGTCGCGCTTTCTCATTTCGCGCGCGACGTCGAAGCCGCTCATGCCCGGCAATCCGATATCGAGCACGACAACATCCGGTTTGAAATCGTCGAGCGATGCGAGCGCGCGCGGGCCGTCATGCTCGGTGCGGACTTCATGGCCGAGCGCTTCGAGCAGCATCGACATGGCAAGCGCCGCATCGACGCTGTCGTCGACGAGCAGGATGCGGCGGCCCGGCACCGTGCCGCCGCTTGCTTGGGCGGTGGTGTTCATGCAGTTCCCCGTTGCCGTCGTCGCACGAAAAGGCCAAAGCGGATGTTCCGACCCTCGCACGACGTTATTGAGATGATTGGGGCAATGTAGCACAGCGGGTTGCCCAACATGCCGGCGCATCCGTTGGATACCCCTGCAAGAAAGCACTCTGAGTTCAGAAAAACCGTATTTCCCGGTCGGCCCGTCTTACTCCATTGTGTGGGTTCCACAAAATGACAAGCGTGCTGCCATGCCACTCCAAGGCAAATTTGTCGCCGACAATACGTCGCGGGCGACGTTAACGGTGCTCGGAGTCGGCGTTTTCCAGGCATTCTCGGGGGACGGCATATACAAGAACCGGGGCGGCTGCACGGCGGTGCCCGATGCAGGGCCGATACCCGAAGGAAAGTATTGGATCGTCGCACGGCCTACCGGAGGCGTGGCCTCGCAAGCGCAGGCCTGGATGAAAGACCTATGGAATGATTGGGTGCGAAACAGTCCAAGCAATCACGGTGAGTGGTTCGCGCTGTACCGGGATGACGGCTCCGTCGATGACTGGACGTGGATCAATGGCGTTCGCCGCGGCAACTTCCGGTTGCACCCTCGCGGCGGCGCAGGTATTTCGCTTGGCTGCATCACACTCGAGAGTTGGGCGGACTTTCAGAGGCTGCGGCATGCGCTGCTGCACACGCCGAAGATCTCCGTCAGAGCGGGCCGCATCGAGGCTTACGGTTGGATCGAGGTAACGACAATTGGGAAAACGTGTCCTTAGCGTAGTGCTCGTAATGCTTCTGTTCCTCGGTCTGTTTCGGCTTGCGGTGCGGTACGTCCACACCTATCCGCTGCCAATACCCGCAGATCAGCAGCAAATCCTGATCGGCGTTGCCAGGATGCTGAAGGTGCAGGACTACGAGTTTCTCTACATCGCGTCGATGCTCGCCATCGATGCGATCGTGGCCGGACTGGTCTCTTGGGGGGTGGTCCGGTTATGGCGGCGATGTACGGCTGCGGGCAGATAAGAGGCCGAACTGACCCTTCCAGGCTGAAAACGACTCCGCAATCACGCCGCCCGGCGGCTCTGCTATCGTGAACGTTCCTTCCGCCGCCGTCTCGCACCACAGTCATGTTCGATCTCTTCGACGACATTCCCAAGCCCGACATCGCGTGGCATCCGGACTGGATCGACGCCGACGCGGCTTCCGATCTGATGGGCGCCCTGATCGCGGAAGTCGCCTGGCAGCAGGACACGATGACCACGCCGGGCGGCCGCGTGCCGCTGCCGCGCCTGACCGCGTGGCAAGGCGAACCGGACGCGGTCTATGTCTATTCCGGCATCCGCAATGTGCCGCAGCCGTGGACGCCCGCCGTCGCGCAACTTCGCGAGCGCGCCGAGGCCGCCTGCGATGCGCGCTTCAACAGCGTGCTGCTCAACCGCTATCGCAGCGGCCTCGACAGCATGGGATGGCATGCCGACAAGGAACGCGAACTCGGGCCCGAGCCGGTGATCGCATCGGTGAGTCTCGGCGCGACGCGCACCTTCGAGTTTCGTCACGCGCGCACGCACGCGACGCACACGCTCGCGCTCACACACGGCAGCCTGCTCGTGATGCGCGGGCGCACGCAGCGCGAATGGGTGCATCGCGTGCCGAAAGAGCCGGGGGCGCGCGGCGAGCGCATCAATCTCACTTTCCGCTGGGTCGATGCGTCGAAACGGAAGTAATCGCGCTCAAGGACGTTTCGCGACGAAATCGATCTCCACGAGCGCATCGCGCGCAAGCCCCGTCACGCCGATGCACGTTCGCGCCGGCAGCGGCTTCGGCAGAAAGTACGAGCGATACACCGCGTTCATCGCGTCGTAGTCGCGCTTGAACTCGGTCAGAAAGATACGCACGCTGACCACATTGTCGAGCGTCAGCCCGACGCCGTTCAGCACGAGAATCAGGTTGTCCATCACGCGGCGCGTCTGCGCGGCGACGCCTTCGGGCAACGGCGCGCCGTCGTCGTTCGGATCGGTCGGCATCTGACCGGTGAGGAACACCCAGCCGTCGGCTTCGGCTGCGTGCGAGAAAGGGCCGACGGGCGTCGGCGCGGCATCGACCATCGTGAATTTCGGCATCTGAGTCACTTCGTCTCCCCGTTTTGCGTTCGATATAAAGCAGAACCGGCACGTTAGCGCGCCAAAATTGCGCGCGCGCCGGCGCCGCATGCGAAGATGGCCCGGCTTACGATTACCTTTTCACACGCGATGCTTCCCTATCCCATTCTCGCCGACGCCGTGTTGCGCATGCTGGCCGCGATGCTGATCGGCTGCATCATCGGCATCGATCGCGATCTGCACGGCAAGCCGACCGGCATGAAGACGCTCGGGCTCGTGTCGCTCGGCGCGTGCATCGCGACGATGTGCGCGCAAGGTTTCTCGATGACGCTCTCCAACGACGCTGACGTGTCGCGCGCCGTGCAGGGCATCGTGACGGGCGTCGGCTTTCTCGGCGCGGGCGTGATCCTGCAGAATCCGCGCGAGAATCGCGTGCGCGGGCTCACGACGGCGGCGTCGATCTGGGTGACGGCGGCGGTGGGCATCGTCTGCGGACTGGGCGTCTGGAGCCTCGCGTTCATCGCGATGATCCTGATGATCGCGCTGCTCACGATCGGGCGCGTCGTCGAGAAGCGTCTGTTGCGTCGCTGGATGAGCAAGCCGGAAGACGAACGCCAGAAATACGCGGACGTCGAAGAGGCTTAGGCGAACGCGTCGGCGGCGGGCGCTTTCACGCGATTGCGGCCCGCGACCTTCGCGGCATAGAGCAGGCCGTCGGCGCGCGCCATCAGCGATGCGAGCGGCTCGCGCCCGTCCCACATCGCGATGCCCGCGCTGAAGGTGTAATGCAGCAGGCCGCCGGGCGCGGCGCACGGCGTCGCCTCGACGGTCTTGCGCAGCCGCTCGACGAGCGCGGTGACATCGTCGATGCGCGCCGCCGTGCAGAAAAGACAAAACTCCTCGCCGCCGATACGCCCGAACGCATCGTCTTCGCGAATGCGCGCACGCACGATCGACGCGAAATGGCGCAAGACTTCGTCGCCCGCCGCGTGACCGTAGCGGTCGTTCACGCTCTTGAAGTGATCGATGTCGATGACCGCGACGAACTCGCGCTCGCCTTCCTGCCGCGCCCGCGCGAGACGCTCGCCCGCGCCGGCCAGCAATGCCTTGCGCGAAAGCGCGCCGGTGAGATCGTCGAAGCGCGCAAGCCGTTCGAGCCGCTGCGCGAGACGGTCGTGCGCCATCATCACGAGGCCGATGCACAGCGACGGCAGCACGAGAATGCCGAGCGCGAGAAACGTGATCTGCATCACGCCGGGCTGCAGCAGCGATGTCTGCGCGGGCGGCTCCACGACGTAGATCGCGCCGCGCACCGTATGGCCGAGCGCGCCGAGCGCCGCCGCGCCGGCGACGAACAAGTAGTTATAGCGCGGCCGTTCCCTCGGACGCTCGATCAGCACGCGTCCGGCGATCGCGAAATCGCACGCGGCATGAAACGCCGACACGATCACCACGCGCGCATTCACATCCGGCGTCACATACGTGAAGTAGACGATGCCCGCCATCACGCCGAGCCACATGATCCAGCCGGCCCAGCGCTGCGCGGGACGCATGCGAACGTCGAAGAAATCGTTGCAGCCTTCGTAGATGAGCAGGACCGTCGCGGCGAGCAACTGATTCGCGACGACGATGCCGAGCCACGCCGGCGCCACGTTCTGCACGGCGAAAAGCAAGAGCGAAACGATTGCGATGACGTTCGCCCCAAGCCAGCGCGGCACGCCCGCAATCGCGTGCGAGAGCAGCGAAATCAGCACCAGTATCGAGAGGATGCTCGACAGCGCCGTGACGACGAGAATGCTGACGGGACTGAACATCGCTGAAAGTGGACGGGATATCGCTCGTGCTTTGAGCAAACGACGCCGCACGCGCGGTGCGACGAAAAGATTCGCTAAAAGGGATTCGCGGCGAAAGAGCACGAGTATCCGACAACACCGACGTGTTTACGGCTCGAATCGGCGTGCCTTGAACAGGTCGACCCGCGTCATGGCGTCGCATGACGCATGTAAAAACGCGGCGCAGCCTTTCGGCGCGCCGCGTTCGAACGCGGATTCCCGCGCGCTTTTACCATTCATGACGCTCGCGCCAGCGTTGCTCGCGGCGCATCTCGTGATGCCAGCGGCGCTCGCGCCATTCGTGACGACGCCATTCGCGCTCGCGCCAGCGTTCGTCGCGATCGCCGTATCCATATCCGTAATAGCCGACCGGCACCGCGGGCTGCGCGTACACGGGCTGCGTGTAGACCGGCACGCCCACGCCCACCGCCACATCGACGTGCGCGTTCGCCGATGCCGATATCGCAAGTGCCGCGAGCCCCGCCAGCCCGATCGCCGTACCAAGAAGTTTCTTCTTCATGCCGCTTTCTCCTTGCACCGAGTGCCGTGTGAGTCAGTGCAGTCTAGAAAGCGATGACGGATACAGGTGCAACGGGTTTGCCAGAAAGGTAACGTCAGGTAACGGTCAGCGAAAACGAAGGTGTCCTAGCGCACACGCTTGCCGGAACCGTCGATGACGACTTCGCCGTCTTCCTTCGTGAACGGCCCCTTCTGCGCTTCGGGCAGGATATCGAGCACGAGCTCCGATGGCCGGCACAGCCGCGCGCCCTTCGGCGTATCGACGAACGGACGGTTGATGAGAATCGGATGCGCGAGCATCGCGTCGATGAGTTGTTCGTCGCTGAGGCTCGGATCGTCGAGGCCGAGTTCGGCGTATGGCGTGCCCTTCTCGCGCAGCGCTTCGCGCACCGACAGTCCCGCGCGCGCGATCAGCGCAACGAGCGTCTCGCGGCTCGGAGGATGCGTCAGATACTCGATCACCGCCGGCTCGATGCCCGCGTTGCGGATCAGTGCGAGCGTGTTGCGCGAAGTCCCGCACTTCGGGTTGTGATAGATGGTGACGGTCATGGCGGCGATGTCCCTGCGTTCGTGGATTAGCCATCGCATTCTAGGCGATGGCGCGATCGACAGCTTCGCGTCACGCACGCGACCGCGAGCGCCATGCGCGTTCAATTGCCCTGTTCAATCGCGGAGCGACGGCCTATAACGAAGAGTGCAGCGCGGCATGCGTCTTCTGCGGACCCGCGGGTCCCATTCGCCGGCAAGCGCACCGGCGCTCCGTCTGCATCACATTCGAACAAGTCCGGGAAACCCGCCGCGGCAGCCTCGCCGGGAACCGGCGCCAATATCCGCTCGCCAGCGCCATGCATGGCACATGCAGCACTCGTGGCACGTTCCGTGCGGATCAACGATTCGAATCAGCGAACAGCGTTGCGCGGCGTACACGCGAACGCGCCTTTCGATCAAGGAGTCGACATGAAATCACGTATCGCCATGGCGGCGCTCGCCGCCTCGTTACTCGCCACTGCCGGTCTCGCATCGGCTCAGCAGTCCTACTACCGCACCGCGCAGGTTCCGGGACAGGCCACCGCCGACACCTGGACCGATCCCGGCGCGCCCGCGCAAAGCGCCATGCAGGGCCAGTCGACCGACACGTCCTACGGCGGCTCGCCGATGACACGCGGCGCGGCCGGCGCAACCACGATGGGCACGATGGACAGTCCGGCCTCCAAGCCCTGCACGCGCGGGCCGCAATGCAATATCTTCTTCGGCCAGTGAATTTTTTAGACTGCGCCAGCATAGGTGCATGACCCGGCGCGTCCGTTCGGTGAGAACGGACCCGCTTCCCTTATCCACGGAATGGCCAGCATGCACTGCGACGAATCTCCCGCACCTCTCTTCGACGAAGGCTTCAACCAAGTCGTGACCGAGACGCGCGAGCCGGACGGTTCGCTCGATGCCGGCCGGAAGTAAGCGCGCGATGGCCACCTCGAAAAGCAAGACCGCGCGCATTCGCGTCGGCGTCGGCGGATGGACGTTCGAGCCGTGGCGCGGCACGTTCTATCCGGACGATCTGCCGCAAAAGCGCGAACTCGAATACGCGAGCCGTGCGCTGACGTCCATCGAAGTGAACGGCACGTTCTACGGCGCGCAAAAGCCCGCGACGTTCATCAAGTGGCGCGACGAAACGCCCGACGACTTCGTGTTCTCGCTGAAGGCGCCGCGCTACGCGACGAATCGCCGGGTGCTCGCCGAAGCGGGCGATACCATCGAGCGATTCTTCGGCAGCGGCGTGCTCGAACTGAAGGACAAGCTCGGCCCGATCAACTGGCAATTCGCGCCGACCAAGACGTTCGATCCGGAGGACTTCGAACGCTTTCTCGAACTGCTGCCCGCGAAAGTGGAAGGCCGCGCGATTCGTCACGCGGTCGAAGTTCGGCACGAGAGCTTTTGCGATGCGGCCTTCGTTGCGCTCGCGCGGAAGTATCGCGTCGCGGTGGTCATCGCGGGGGATTCGAAGTATCCGCAAATCGCGGATATCACCGCGCCGTTCGTCTATGCGCGCATCATGGGCACGACCGACAAGCAGGCGAAGGGCTATGCGAAAGCGGCGCTCGATCGCTGGGCCGAGCGCGCGAAGACGTGGTCGTCGGGCGGCTCGCCGGACGACTTGCAGACCTTCGGCAAGGCTGCGCCGAAAGCCGCATCGCGCGATGTGTTTCTCTACGTCATCAGCGGATTCAAGGAGCGCAATCCCGCGGCGGCGATCGCGCTCATCGAACGTCTGAAAGGCTAAAGAACCTCTAGCGGACGAGACACGGCTTCTTGTTGTCGAACTTCCAGTTCGGAATCAGATATTGCATCGCGACGCCGTCGTCGCGCGCGCCGAGTCCATGCTGCTTGTACAGTTCGTGCGCCCTCTCGACTTCGTCCATATCCAGTTCGACGCCCAGGCCCGGCGCTTCCGGCACCTTCACTTTCCCGCCGACGATCTGGAGCGGATCGCGCGTCAAACGCTGGCCGTCCTGCCAGATCCAGTGCGTGTCGATAGCGGTGATCTTGCCCGGCGCGGCAGCGGCGACGTGCGTGAACATCGCGAGCGACACGTCGAAGTGATTATTCGAATGCGAGCCCCACGTCAGGCCCCAGTCGTTGCACATCTGCGCGACGCGCACCGAGCCTTGCATCGTCCAGAAATGCGGATCGGCGAGCGGAATGTCGACCGATTGCAACTGGATCGCATGACCCATCTGACGCCAGTCCGTCGCGATCATGTTCGTCGCCGTCGGCAGGCCGGTCGCGCGGCGGAATTCCGCCATCACTTCGCGGCCGGAATAGCCGTTTTCCGCGCCGCACGGATCTTCCGCGTAGGCGAGCACGTCGTGCTTGTCGCGGCACAGGCGGATCGCTTCGGCCAATGACCACGCGCCGTTCGGATCGAGCGTCACGCGCGCATCCGGAAAACGCTCGGCGAGCGCCGTGACGGCTTCGATTTCCGCATCGCCCGCGAGCACGCCGCCCTTCAGCTTGAAATCGTTGAAGCCATAGCGCGCTTGTGCCGCTTCGGCCAGCCGCACGACCGCCTCAGGCGTCAGCGCGACTTCGGTACGCACGCGGTCCCAATCGTCCTTGCCGTCCGCGCCGGACGCATACGGCAGATCCGTCTTGTGGCGATCGCCGATGTAGAACAGATAGCCGAGCATTTCCACTTCATCGCGCTGCTGGCCTTCGCCGAGCAAGGCCGCGACGGGCACGCCGAGATGCTTGCCGAGCAGGTCGAGCAGCGCGGCTTCGAGCGCGGTGACGGCGTGGATCGTCGTGCGCAGATCGAAGGTTTGCAGGCCGCGGCCGCCCGCGTCGCGATCGGCGAACTTCGTGCGGACCTGATTCAGCACCGCATGCAGATTGCCGACCGATTGCCCGACGACGAGCGAGCGCGCATCGTCGATCGTCTGGCGGATGTTCTCGCCGCCCGGCACTTCGCCGACGCCCGTGTTGCCCGCGCTGTCCGTCAGGATCACGAGATTGCGCGTGAAGAACGGACCGTGCGCGCCGGACAGGTTCATGAGCATGCTGTCGCGGCCCGCGACCGGCACGACGCGCAATTCGGTGACTTTCGGAGTGTTCGTGGACATGAGCGTGATCCTTCCCAGAGAGGTTGAAGCGGGTTTCAGTGCGCGCCTTGATGCGCGACGTGGCCGTCCGGCGTGCGATCCGAGCGGCGGTTGCGCGTGAAGAAGACCGCGACCGCCGCGATCAGCGATGCGACGCCGAGGCCGTACAAGCCGCCCGACACCGAGCCCGTATGTTGTTGAAGATAGCCGAAGGTCGCAGGCGCGAAGAAACCGCCGAGATTGCCGACCGAGTTGATGAGCGCGAGCACGCCAGCCGCGACGCGCGCATCGAGATAGCCTTGCGGAATCGGCCAGAACAGCGACGACGCCGCCTTGAAGCCGATCGCGGAGAAGCAGATGGCGACGAACGACAGCACCGCGTTGCCGGTCGTCGATGCGAACAGGCCACATGCCGCGATCACGAGCGCCACGGCGACCCACGCCTGCTGGAAGCGCCAGCGCGCGGAGAGCAGCGCGAAGCAGTACATCGCGACGATCGCGATCATCCACGGAATCGTGTTGTAGAGGCCGACCTGGAAATCGGTGAGGCCGCCCATCTTGCGGATGATCGTCGGCAGCCAGAAGGTCGCGGCGTAAATCGTGAGCTGAATCGCGAAATACATGAAGCAGAACAGCACGATCTGCGGATCTTTCAGCAGCTTGATCGCGGGAATGTGGCCGCCGGTGGCCGCTTCGCGTTCCGCCTGTTCGGATGCGATCGCGTTTTGCAGCGCGCGTTGCTCGTCGACGGAAAGCCAGTGAGCATCGCTGATGCGCGATTTCAGCAGCATCCAGCTCACGCCGCACAGGATGACGGAGAACCCGCCTTCGATCAGAAACATCCACTGCCAGCCGTGCAGGCCGAGACCGCGAATCGACAGCAGACCGCCCGTGATCGGGCCGGACAGAATCGATGCGAACGCCGAGCCGCCGAGGAAAATCGCGATCGCCTTGCCGCGTTCCTTCTGCGGCAGCCATTGCGTGAAGTAATAGATGACGCCCGGAAAGAATCCCGCTTCCGCGACGCCCAGGAGAAAGCGCAGCACGTAGAACGACGTTTCGTTCTGCACGAAGGCCATCATCGCCGCGACGACGCCCCACGTACCCATGATGCGCGTGAGCCACGCGCGCGCGCCGTACTTCTGCATCAGCACGTTGGACGGCACTTCGAACAGCGCATAGCCGATGAAAAACAGACCGCTGCCGAGACCGTACGCCGCCGCGCCGATGCCGAGATCGGTCTGCAAATGCGAGCTCACGAAACCGACGTTCACGCGATCGATGTAGTTCGCGATGAACATGATGAGGAACAAGGGCAGGACATGGCGCTTGACCTTGGCGCTGGCCGATTCGAGCAGATCGGCGGCTGGCGTGGCGGGAATCGTGTTCAAGGGATGTCTCCGGATCGCGTCTCGTGGTACGTTGTCTGATGACATTGTATGGCGAGATGCTTTCGGGGCCAATCACGTGTTTACCCTTTCTCGGCTCTAGGCTTGTCGTGTATGGCTTACGCGCCGATGGACACGGAGCGCATCTTCGGACGCTGGCCCTTTAAACTAGGACGTCTGACAACTGCAGAAGCACGAAACCGGTTGCGAAAACGACACTGCCGGCGCGAGGCCGGCAGTGTTCAACGAAGACGGGAAAGGCTGACGCTTACTTCTTGTCCTGCCCGATCTCGTGATTCGCCATGATCTCGAGCGCGCGGACCATGCCCGAGTGATCCCACGCCTTGCCGCCGTGCGCGGCGCACGCATTGAACAACTGCATGCACGTCGACGTGTTCGGCAGCGCGACGCCGAGCGATTGCGCCGTCGCGAGCGCCAGATTCAAATCCTTCTGATGCAGCTCGATACGGAAGCCCGGATTGAACGTGCGCTTCGTCATGCGCTCGCCGTGCACTTCGAGAATGCGCGACGACGCGAAGCCGCCCATCAGCGCGGTGCGAACCTTTTCGGCATCGACGCCGGCCTTCGATGCGAGCAGCAGCGCTTCGCCGACCGCCTCGATGGTCGCCGCGACGATCACCTGATTCGCGACCTTGCAGACCTGTCCCGCGCCGACTTCGCCGATCAGCGAGATGTTCTTGCCCATCAGGTCGAAAAGCGGCTTGACCTTGTCGAACGTGGCTTGCGCGCCGCCGACCATGATCGTCAGCGACGCGGCCTTCGCGCCGACTTCGCCGCCGGAGACGGGCGCGTCGAGATAATCCGCGCCCTTCTCGCGCACTTTCGCCGCGAATTCGCGCGTGGCGATCGGCGAAATCGAGCTCATGTCGACGACGATCTGACCGCTCTTCAGCTTGCTCGCGACGCCGTTCTCGCCGAACAGCACGCGTTCGACGTCCGGCGTGTCCGGCACCATGATGAAGATGACGTCGGCCTGCTCCGCGACGGCCGCGGGCGAATCACAGGCCGTGGCGCCCGCGCCGGTCAGATCGGCGGGCACGCCGCTGCGCGTGAATGCCGCGAGCTGGACGCCGCCCTTGAGAAGATTGGCCGCCATGGGATTGCCCATGATGCCCAGTCCGATGAAGCCTGCCTTTTGCATGTATCGCTCCTTGATGTCGATTTTCGATGCCGGTTTGTCGAGCGCGACGCTCAGTCCGGGATGAAATGTTTGCGCACGCCCTGCGCCGCGTTTCTGAGCATCCCCAGATCCGCGCACACGGCGACGAATGTGCTGCCCATTGCCAGATAGCGCTCGGCGTCTTCCTGCACGGGCGCGAGAATGCCGCTCGGCTTGCCGGCCGCGTGCGCGCGCTCGAACACATGTGCGATGACCGCCTGCACGTCCGGATGGTTCGCTTGGCCGATGTGACCGTACGATGCCGCGAGATCCGACGGTCCGACGAACAGCGCGTCGACGCCTTCGACCGCGATGATCTCGTCGATCGCTTCGACCGCCGCGCGGCTCTCGATCTGCACCGCGACGCTGATATTGTCGTTCGCGACCTGGAAGTAGTTCGGAACCGTGCCGTAGCGATTGCCGCGATGCCCGACCGACACGCCGCGGATGCCCTGAGGAGGATAACGCGTCGCGGCGACGGCGCGCTCGGCATCGGCGGCGCTGTCGACGAACGGAATCAGGAAATTGACGACACCGCCGTCGAGCAGCTTCTTGATCGCGACGGGATCGTTGGCCTGCGGGCGCACGACAGGCGCGCTCGGGCTGTCTTTCAGCGCCATCAATTGCGGGATGAGCGTGAGCGCGTCGTTCGGCGCGTGCTCGGCGTCGAGCAGCATCCAGTCGAATCCGACCACGCCGACGAGTTCGGTGACGATCGGACTCGCCAGCGACATCCAGCATCCGATCAGCCGCTTGCGCTCGCGCAGCGACGTTCGGAATGTATTGGGCAGCGGTTGATATGGTGACGAAGACGGCATGATGCCTCCCTGTGACGACGGCGATCTGATTGGAAAGCGGCAAGTCCGAACTCACATAGTTATCGGACGTCTTAACACAGGGTACTGTGGAAACGCGGGAAAACGACAGCGGCGTAAACCCTGCATTCCTTTAATTTAAGAGATTTCTGCTAAGAATCGTCTAATTCTACTTATACGATGTCTTATATCAATTTGCAGGACATGCGGGCCGCGTCGAATTGACGAAGCGTTCCCCACGCAGGAAGATGCGTCGTCGGACGTCCCCACGCGCGAGGCTTATCGCGCCATGCGCGTCGACCGATCCTAAGCGAAGCCAAGACGTCCGACAACGGGCGTAAACGCCGCGCTTCCCAGAACAATATCCATCAGCAGCGAATCACCATGGCCAGTCTCACCGATAAAGTCGTCGCAACCCTGATCGAGGATATCGAACGCGGCGTTCTCCGTCCCGGCGACAAGATCCCGACCGAAGCCGCGCTGATGAAGCAACTGTCGGTGAGCCGGTCCGTGGTGCGCGAGGCGGTGTCGCGCTTGCAGGCGGCGAACGTCGTGGAAACGCGGCACGGCGTCGGCACGTTCATCCGCTCGCCCGAGGAACGCGAATCCGTGCGTCTCGCGGATGCCGACCTGTCGAACCTGCTCGACATCATGGCGATCATCGAATTTCGCATCGATCTCGAAGGCGCCGCCGCCGCGCTCGCCGCCGGCAGGCGCACCGACGCGCATCTGAAGCAGATCGCCGCCGCGCTCAAGCGCTTCGAGGAGCAACTCTCGAACGGAAGTACGGACGTGCTGCAACACGACGTCGAGTTTCACTTGCAGATCGCGCGGGCGAGCGGGAATCGCTATTTCCACGACGTGCTTAGTCAGATGGGACGCGGCGTCAGTCCGCGCACGCGGCTGGGCAAGGCCGAAATCGCGGAGCTGGATCAGATCGAACGTCTGCGCTGTGTGCTGAGCGAGCACAAGGCGATCTATCAGGCGATCGTGCGTCAGGACCCGGACGATGCCCGCGCCGCGATGCGCATGCATCTGAGCAACAGCCGCGAACGGTTGAGACACGCGCATGGCGTTGCCGCCTGAATGAGCGCCGATGTTTTGGGCAGTGCCGCCACGTTGTCTGAGTAAACGAAAGAGTTCGTATGTATACGTGGTAGTAGTTAACAAGCTCCCCGCAAATCGGTGGATAACTGGCAATGCGCTTTTTACGTCAGAGGTTTACCGCGCCGACAACTCCGGTATGGCGGGCGTGGTTTCGGCCTGAACTCGGGACAACTTTCGCGTCGTTTCGACGGACGTCGAGTTGTTCAGAAAGCGCCAACAGTTAACGCGACGATGTGCCAACAAGGTTGTCCACAGGACGATGGCTTTGCATGAACCGAAGTCCGCGCGCGGAACGCCGTTCGAAGTGTTCGCGACGTTTCTCAAACTCGGCCTGACATCGTTCGGCGGACCGGTCGCGCACATCGGCTACTTTCGCGCTGAATTCGTCGAACGCCGGAAATGGCTCGACGACACGAGCTTCACCGATCTCGTCGCGCTATGTCAGTTCCTTCCCGGGCCGGCGAGCAGCCAGGTCGGAATCGCGATCGGCTTCGCGCGCGCAGGATGGATCGGCGCGCTGGCGGCATGGACCGGCTTCACGTTGCCGTCCGCGATTGCGCTGATTCTCTTCGGCCTCGGCCTGGCGCACTCGGCGCAGCTGATTCACTCCGGGATCGTGCACGGTCTCAAGCTCGCGGCGGTCGCCATCGTCGCGCAAGCGGTGTGGGGCATGAAGACGTCGCTGTGTCCGGACCGGTTGCGGGCCGGCATCGCCGTGGCCGCCGCGTTGATCGCGCTGACCGTGCCGTCGGCCGCCGGGCAATTGGGCGCCATCGCGTTCGGCGGAATCATCGGCTGGCGGATGTTGACGCTGACGCATCTGGCGTCGGCGAAGCATCGGCGATATGGCATCGGCAGAACGCAGGGCGCGATGCTGCTCGCGGTTTTTTTCGTGCTGCTCGCTTTGCTGCCGGGCGTCGCCGGTTGGACCGGCGCGAACTGGCTCGCGATGGCGTCGGTGTTTTACCGGTCGGGCTCGCTCGTTTTCGGCGGCGGGCACGTCGTGTTGCCGCTGCTTCAGGCGAGCGTCGTGCCGAACGGATGGGTGCCCGACGATGTTTTTCTCGCCGGATATGGCGCGGCCCAAGCCGTGCCGGGGCCGCTCTTTACCTTCGCCGCGTTTCTGGGCGCGGTGATGCCCGCGCCGCTCGGCGGATGGATCGGCGGTTTCGCGATGCTCGTCGCCATGTTCCTGCCCGCGTTTCTGCTCGTGCTCGGCGCACTGCCGTTCTGGGAGACGTTGCGTCAGCGGGACGCGATACAGCGCGCGATGGGCGGCGTGAACGCGGCGGTCGTCGGCATTCTCGGCGCGGCGCTGTACGACCCGGTCTGGACGAGCGCCGTGCATTCGCGTGCGGATGTCGCGCTGGCGTTGGCCGCGTTCGGTTTGCTCGTCGTGGGGCGCGTGTCTCCGGTGATCGTCGTGGCGCTGACCGCGATCGGCGGATGGGTGATCGGCGCGTGAAAATGAAAAAGGTCCGCGACATGCGCGGACCTCTTTATTCTTTTTCAGCCGATCAACCGACCTTATTCCACCGTCACCGACTTAGCCAGATTGCGCGGCTTGTCGACATCCGTCCCGCGCGCACACGCCGTGTGATACGCGAGCAACTGCAGCGGCACGACGTGCAGGATCGGCGACAACGCGCCGTAATGCTCCGGCATGCGGATCACATGGATGCCGTCCTCGCTGACGATGCGCGTATCCGCATCCGCGAACACGTACAGTTCGCCGCCGCGCGCGCGCACTTCCTGCATGTTCGACTTCAGCTTTTCGAGCAGCGCGTCGTTCGGCGCGACGGTCACGACCGGCATCGCCTCGGTGACGAGCGCGAGCGGCCCGTGCTTCAGCTCGCCCGCCGGATACGCTTCAGCGTGGATGTACGAAATTTCCTTGAGCTTCAACGCGCCTTCGAGTGCGATCGGATAATGCAGGCCGCGGCCGAGGAACAGCGCATTCTCCTTGCGCGCGAACTCTTCCGACCACGCGATGATCTGCGGCTCCAGCGCGAGCACGCTGTTCAGCGCAGCCGGCAAGTGGCGCAGTTGCGTGAAGTACGCCGCTTCGCGCTTCGCGTCGACGTGACCGCGCATCTTCGCGAGCGTCACCGCGAGCACGAAGAGACCGACGAGCTGCGTCGTGAACGCCTTCGTCGATGCCACGCCGATTTCGGTGCCCGCGTGCGTCAGGAATGCGAGTTCGGTCTGGCGCACCATCGCGCTCGTCGCGACGTTGCACACGGCGAGCGTGTGCTTGTGGCCGAGCGACTGCGCGTGCTTGAGCGCGGCGAGCGTGTCGGCGGTTTCGCCCGATTGCGAAATCACGACGACCAGCGCCTTTGGATTCGGCACCGATTCGCGATAACGATATTCGCTCGCGATCTCGACCTGCGTCGGAATCTTCGCGATCGATTCGAGCCAGTATTTCGCCGTCACGCCCGAGTAGTAGCTCGTGCCGCACGCGAGAATGAGAATGCTGTCGACCTGCGAGAACGCGTCGCGCGCCGCTTCACCGAAGAGGCTCGGGCTGAACTCGTCGGCTTGCGGAATCGTGTCGGTGATCGCGCGCGGCTGCTCGAAGATTTCCTTTTGCATGAAATGGCGATACGGCCCGAGCTCGACCGCGCCGCCGTACGCCGTCACCACGCGCACTTCGCGCTCGGCGGGTACACCTTCGCGATCGACGATCTTCACGCCTTCGAGACCGATCTCGACAACATCGCCTTCTTCGAGGAACGCGAAGCGGTCCGTGCTGCCGGCGAGCGCGAGCGCATCGGAAGCCAGGAAGTTTTCGCCCTCGCCCACGCCGACGACGAGCGGCGAACCCTGACGCGCGCCGACGACCGTATGCGGCTGATTCCGGTGCATCACCGCGATCGCATACGCGCCGTGCAGTTGCTTCACGGCCTCGCGCACGGTTTGAAAGAGATCGCCGCGATACATGCTGTGAATCAGATGCGCGATGACTTCCGTGTCGGTCTGCGACACGAACTCGTAGCCCTTGCCCTTCAGCATTTCGCGCAGCGACTCGTAGTTCTCGATGATGCCGTTGTGCACGAGCGCGACGGTATCGCGCGAGAAGATCGGATGCGCGTTGTCGGTGACGGGCGCGCCGTGCGTGGCCCAGCGCGTGTGCGCGATGCCGGTCATGCCGCCGAGGTTCGTCTCGCGCACTTGCGCGTCGAGATCGGATACGCGCGCGACGCTGCGCGCGCGGCGCGGCTCGCCGTTGCTCAGAACGGCCACGCCGCACGAGTCGTAGCCGCGATATTCGAGCCGGCGCAGACCTTCGACCAGCACCGAGACGATGTTACGTTGCGCTACCGCGCCGACAATTCCGCACATGGACGTTCTTCCTCTGAGACTTGCATTCGAAAGCGCGATGCACGATGCGTCGCGCGCGTTGGGCTGAATCTGACGTACAGCCTTACGACTTCTTCTTGACCGGGCGCACGTAGCCCGTCTTGCTCACTTGCGACTTCTCATTGAGCACCAGCTCGCCTTCGCCAACGTCCTTCCATACTGTCGTGCCGGCCGCGATCGTCACGCCGCGGCCCACGCGCACCGGCGCGACCAGTTGCGTATCCGAGCCGACGAACACGTCGTCCTCGATCACCGTGCGATGCTTGTTCGCGCCGTCGTAATTACAGGTGATGGTGCCCGCGCCGATGTTCACGCGCGCGCCGACATCCGAATCGCCGATATAGCTGAGATGGTTCGCCTTCGAGCCGCGCCCGAACACCGCGTTCTTCACTTCGACGAAGTTGCCGACATGCGCTTCATCGCCGAGCGTCGCGCCCGGACGCAGCCGCGCGTACGGACCGAGCACGACGTTCGCGCCCGTCTTGCCGCCTTCGATGTGCGTGTACGCATCGATTCGCGTGCCCGCGCCGATGGTCGCGTCGCGGATCACGCAGTTCGGGCCGATCGTCACGTTGTCGGCGAGCGTCACGCGTCCTTCGAAGACGCAGTTCACGTCGATCGACACATCCGCGCCGCATTCGAGCGTGCCGCGCACGTCGATGCGCGCCGGGTCCATCAGCGTCACGCCCGCATCGAGCAGCGCGTTCGCGACGTTGCGCTGATGGATGCGCTCCAGCTCCGCGAGCTGGATCTTGCTGTTCACGCCGAGCGTTTCCCATTCGGCGTCCGGCTGCGCGGTGACGACTTCGACGCCCGCTTCGATCGCGCGCTCGACGACGTCCGTCAGATAGAACTCGCCCTGCGCGTTGTTGTTCTTCAGCGACGCGAGCCACGATTCGAGCGTGCGCGTCGGCGTGATGACGATGCCCGTATTGATTTCCGCGATGCGCCGTTCTTCCTCGCTCGCATCCTTTTGCTCGACGATCTTCTTCACCTTGCCCGCGGCGTCGCGCACGATGCGCCCGTAGCCCGTCGGATCGTCCACGTTCACGGTCAGGACGCCGTAGCGCTCCGCGCCCGCGGCGGCGATCAGACGTTCGAGCGTGCTCGCACGCGTGAGCGGCACGTCGCCGTACAGCACGAGCGTCGGAACCGATGGATCGAGCAGCGGCAGCGCCTGCTGCACGGCGTGTCCCGTGCCGAGTTGTTTGTCCTGCAGAGCGAACTGGACGTCCGGCGCGCCGACGGCCTCGCGAACCTTGTCCGCGCCATGTCCGACGACGACGACGAGCCGCGTCGGCGACAGCGTGCGCGCCGTATCGATGACGTGCGCGAGCAGCGGTTTGCCCGCCAATGGATGAAGCACTTTCGGCAGGGCGGAGCGCATGCGCTTGCCCATGCCGGCAGCCAGAATCACGATGTTCATCGCTGAAAGCCTTGCTGGTATGACGAGCCGCCAATTTATCACGCGGCTCTTTGGCGCAATGCGGCGAAACCCACGCTGCGCCTTATTGGATAAAGGTCACAGGTCGTCGAACTGCACAATTGAAACCGTGCCGGACGTTCCTGACGGTTCGGTCGCACACGGTTCCTCGTCGAACGCGATATCGCCTTGCGGATCGGCCTCGCCCGTCGCGCGCAATCCGGCGAACGGGAAAAGTTTGCTGTCCATCAGATGCGACGGCACCACGTTCGACAGCGCGTTGAACATGTTTTCCACGCGCCCCGGAAAACGCTTGTCCCATTCTCGGACCAGCGCCTTCATTTCCGCGCGCTTCAGATTCGGCTGGCTGCCGCACAGATTGCACGGAATGATCGGGAATTCGCGCAGTTCGGCGTATTTTTCGAGATCGACTTCCTTCACGTACGCGAGCGGACGAATGACGATGTTTTTGCCGTCATCGGATTGCAGCTTGGGCGGCATGCCCTTCAGCTTGCCGCCGTAGAACAGGTTGAGCAGCAGCGTCTGCAGGATGTCGTCGCGATGATGTCCGAGCGCGATCTTCGTCGCGCCGAGCTCGCCCGCGACTCGATACAAAATGCCCCGGCGCAGTCGCGAGCAGAGCGAACATGTCGTCTTGCCTTCCGGCACGAGCCGCTTGACGATGCTGTACGTGTCCTGATTCTCGATATGGAACGGAATGTCGAGCTTGCTCAGATATTCCGGCAGCACGTGTTCCGGAAAGCCCGGCTGCTTCTGATCGAGATTGACGGCGACGATCTCGAAGTTGATCGGCGCGCGCTCGCGCAGGCGCATGAGGATGTCGAGCATCGCGTAGCTGTCCTTGCCGCCGGACAGGCACACCATGACCTTGTCGCCTTCCTCGATCATGTTGAAGTCGCCGATCGCCTCGCCGACCTGGCGCGCGATGCGCTTGAACAGCTTGTTGTTCTCGTACGCTTCCTTTTGCTGGCGCTTCGTCAGCGCCTCGCGCACCGGCTTTTGCGCTTCTGCGGTTTCGGCTGCGGCTTCGATCGTGTCGCGCGCGTTCATGCTCGTTCCTCTTTGATGCGGAAGACTTCGACGCCGACCGCGTCGCAATCGGGATAGACGTCGGGCTTTTCCGTCGACACGGCCACGGCGCGCACGTTCGGATGCGCGAGCAGCGCGGCCGCGACGTCGTCGCACAGCGTTTCCTGCAAATGGATGTGTCCGCGCTTCACGCGCTCGGCGATGGTCGAGCGCATGAAATCGTAGTCGACGACTTCGGCGAGCTTGTCGGCGACGGGCGTCGACAGCGCGAGCGGCACGTACAGCTCGACGTTGATGACGACACGTTGCTCGCCGCGCTTTTCGAAGTCATGCACACCGATGTTGATGCGAACTTCGTAGTTACGCAGAAAAAGCCGCCGGCAATCGGTCAGCCGGGGATGCGAAAGTGCGGCAAGCATGTTGGTTCCAATATTCAGTGGCGCGTTTCAGGACTTTTGCGCGCCGATCATGTACATGACGTCGCGCGGACTCGGCACGAGATGCTGGCCGCCGTCGACGACGAGCGTCGTGCCGGTCACGCCGTGCGCGTTCGCGAGATAACACGCGGCCTGCGCGACGTCGTCGACCGTCGATGCGCGGTTGAGCGGCGTCACGCGATGCGCCGTCTCGAACGACGCGGGCGTCTGGCCGGCGGAAATCAGCGTCAGACCGGGCGCGAGGCCGACGACGCGCAGTTTCGGACCCAGCGCCTGCGCGAGCGCGATGGTGGCGTTTTCGAGCGCCGCCTTCGTCAGCGTGTACGACAGGTAGTCCGGGTTCATGTTGTACAGTTTCTGATCCAGCACGTTGATGACGACGCCGCGTTGCGCGTCATCGACGGTTGCGGCCTCGGGCGTGATCTCGTGCAGCATGCGCGCGAGCGTGAGCGGCGCCGCGACGTTGACGGCGGTCATCTCGAGCAGCTTCGCGTAGCCGAAGTCGATGGCCGTATCTTCGTCGAAACGCGACGCGCAGTTCACCACGCAGTTCAGACCGCCGAACGCTTCGGCGCACGCCGGCACGAGCCGTTCTACCTCGGCCTCGACGGCGAGATCCGCTTTCAGTGCAACCGCGCGGCGCCCGAGCGACTCGATATCCGCGACGGTTTCGCGCGCTTCATGCGCCGAGTGGCCGTAATGCACGGCCACATCCCAGCCTTGCCGCGCGAATTCGAGCGCGACGCCGCGCCCGATGCGTTTCGCCGCGCCGGTCACGAGCACGGCGCGCGCACGCGAAACGGAACCGGATGACGACGTGTTGACGGAAGAAAACGGCGTGGAAGCGCTCATTTACAATACTGGGATGAATCCGAATGCCAGACAATCCGATAGTTTACCTGCTCCGGGCGCCGACGCGCTCGCGCAGTCCGAAGCGCTCACCGACCTGATCCGCAGGCGCATTGCCGCGGCGGGCGGCTGGTTGCCGTTCGACCGCTATATGGGCCTCGCGCTGTACGCGCCCGGCCTCGGCTATTACGGCGGCGGAGCAATGAAATTCGGCCGCCGCGCGGAAGACGGCAGCGATTTCGTCACCGCGCCGGAACTGTCCCCGCTTTTCGCGACGACGCTCGCGCGGCCCGTCGCGCAGGCGTTGCAACAAAGCGACACGAAGCAATTGATGGAATTCGGCGCGGGCACCGGCAGGCTCGCGGCGGGCTTGCTGAACGCGCTCGCCGAACTCGATGTCGCCTTCGACAGCTACACGATCGTCGATCTTTCGGGCGAGTTGCGCGAACGTCAGCGCGAGACCATCGAGAAGGACGCGCCGGCGCTCGCCGCGAAGGTGAAATGGCTCGACGCGCTGCCCGATGCGTTCGAGGGCGTCGTGATCGGCAACGAAGTGCTCGACGCGATGCCTGTGCGTTTGGTCGTGCGCAAGCTCGGCGCGTGGCACGAGCGTGGCGTCGTGGCGCTGAACGACCGCTTTGCCTTCGATGACCGGCCGATCGCGCCGGACGCGCAGGTCGAACTGATCGATGCCGCCATCGATGAAGCCAACGACGAGCCTTTTGCCGAATATGTGACGGAGACGCACGAGGCCGCGCTCGCGTTCACGAAGACCGTCTGCACGATGCTTGTGCGCGGTGCGGCATTTTTCATCGACTATGGTTTTCCGCGACGCGAGTTCTATCACGCGCAGCGCGCGGCGGGCACGCTGATGTGTCACTACCGGCATCGCGCGCATTCGGATCCGTTTCTGTATCCGGGATTGCAGGACATCACGGCGCATGTCGAGTTTACGGGCATCGCGGAAGCAGGCGTCGAAGCGGGTGCGGATTTGCTCGGATTTACGTCGCAGGCGCGGTTTCTGATGAATGCCGGCATCACCGATGTGCTCAGCGATCTCGATCCCGCTGATGTGAAGCGCTTTTTGCCTGCTGCGAATGCCGTGCAGAAGCTGCTTTCGGAGGCGGAAATGGGCGAGTTGTTCAAGGTGATCGCGTTTTCGCGCGGCATTCCCGGAATGCTGGATGCGTTTTCGGCCGGCGATCGGTCTCATACGCTATGAGTAAGCGATCATGATCCGCTGGCTGCTCACTACGTTTATCGCGCTCGCGATTCTTTCGGGGTCGCTGCCGTGGCTCAAGAAGATCGGCATCGGGAGGCTTCCCGGAGATATCACGCTGCGGATATTTGGGCGGGAATATTCGTTTCCCTTTATGTCGACGCTGCTGTTGTCGGTTTTGTTGTCGTTGATTGCGCGGGCGCTTTGAGGGTTTTTTGCTTTTGCTTTTGCTTTCGCTTTCGTTTTCGCCGGATCCCGCTTTCGTGCCGGCTTATTAGCACTGCCCCTGTGCGGGGCGGCAGTCACTTTCTTTGCTGCTGCAAAGAAAGCAACCAAAGAAAGCAGCTACTGACACGCCCGCGGTCACACGCAATTTGGGTAGTCCTCTCGTCCTTCGTGGGCTGCCTAAAGAGTGCCCTCATAGGCCCCATCGGGCTTGGCTCGCGCACGGTCTGCCACATCGCACCACACACCAAACTGGTTCAGCACCAAACAGCTCCAGCCCGCTTCGCGGCCGACCGGTCAATCGGGTCCGCGCGTGCTTCGCTACTAACATCTTTATCGCACTGCGCGCGCAAACCGATGGCTTCCTTTGCAGACCCGGCGGCAGCGCGTAGCGCTGTGCCGAAGCTCTTTCGTGCTGAACCAGCGTTCTCAACGTTTTCGGGCGGCGGACCGTGCGCGATCCAAGCCCGATTAGTGTTTGAGGGCACTCTTTAGGCGAGTGCCGCATGTGACGAGAGGACTACCCAAATTGCGTGTGACCGCGGGCCTGAAAAGCTGCTTTCTTTGCTTACTTTCTTTGCAGCAGCAAAGAAAGTGAGTGCCGCCCCGCACAGGGGCAACGCTAATAGACCGACGCGAATACGGGATCCGGCGACCAACGCAAAACAAAAAACCAAAAACCAAAAACCAAATCAAACCGCAACGCCAACAGTCTCCGTCAACACATCTTCAAGAATACCGAGCGCCTCATCAAAAACCGCATCCTGAATGGTGAGCGGAAACAGGAACCGAACCACGTTCGAATAAACGCCACAAACCAACAGCAGCAACCCGCGCTCCAGCGCCCGCGTCTGCACGAGCTTTGCAAAAGCAGCATCCGCATCATGCGAACCGGGCTTGCAGAACTCGACCGCGATCATCCCCCCCGGCCCGCGCACGTCGGCGATCTGCGGCACATCGCCCTTCAGCGCTTCGAGTTTCGCCTTCAGCTTGTCGCCGAGCACAACCGCGCGCTCGCAGAGCTCTTCATCGTCGATGATGTCGAGCACCGCATGCGCCGCCGCCACCGCCAGCGGATTGCCCGCATACGTGCCGCCGAGCCCGCCCGGCGCCGCCGCATCCATGATCTCCGCGCGCCCGACGACGCCCGACAGCGGCATCCCGCCCGCCAGCGACTTCGCGATCGTCATCAGATCCGGCACGACGCCGTGATGCTCCATCGCGAACAGCTTGCCGGTGCGCGCAAAGCCCGTCTG
Source organism: Caballeronia sp. AZ7_KS35 (assembly GCF_023631045.1). NCBI lineage: Bacteria > Pseudomonadati > Pseudomonadota > Betaproteobacteria > Burkholderiales > Burkholderiaceae > Caballeronia > Caballeronia sp. AZ7_KS35. The sequence continues at coordinate 50,083 of NZ_JALQDV010000028.1, forward strand.
CACTTCATCGGCGATCAGCAGAATGCCGTGGTCATCGCAAATCTTGCGCAGGCCGCGCACGAATTCCGTCGGCGCCGGAACGAAACCGCCTTCGCCCTGCACCGGCTCGAAGATGATCGCGGCAACACGCGTCGCTTCGATATCCGCCTTGAAAAGATGCTCGATCGCGCGCAGCGAATCCTCGACGGACACGCCATGCAGCGAATTCGGGAACGGCGCATGGAACACGTCCGACGGGAACGGCCCGAAGCCGATCTTGTACGGCGCGACTTTGCCCGTGAGCGCCATGCCCATCAGCGTGCGGCCGTGAAAGCCGCCCGTGAACGCGATCACGCCCGGCCTGCCCGTCGCGGCGCGCGCGATCTTCACCGCGTTCTCGACAGCCTCCGCGCCCGTCGTGAAAAACGCCGTCTTCTTCGCGTGCGAGCCCGGCGCGCGGGCGCTGATCTTCTCGGCGAGCGACACATACGACTCGTACGGCACGATCTGATACGCCGTGTGCGTGAAGCAGTCGAGCTGCGCGCGAATCGCCTCGACGATCTTCGGATGGCGATGCCCCGTATTGCACACCGCGATGCCCGCCGCGAAGTCGATGAAGCGGCGGCCCTCGACATCCCACAGTTCCGCGTTCTCGGCGCGCGCCGCGTAGAAATCGCACATCACGCCGACACCGCGCGGCGTCGCAGCGTTCTTGCGGGCGTGCAGATCGGCGTTCTTGAGGTTGGTGCTCACGGAAATCTCCTGGATCGTTGGTGGCCGCATCGGCCGACTGAATATAGAGACGACTATAGTAAGATTTGGCCCTCAAGTTCAGAGCCATTTCAATAAATCTATAGGAGCCAATTCGATGTCGACGCGCGCAAGCGTGCTGTCCGACTGGCTGGCGCAGCGCATCGATCGCACGAACGGCCAGCCGATCTACCGGCAATTGCATCGGCTGCTACAGCAGGCCATCCTCACGCGCGAGCTCGCGGCGGGCGCGAAAGTGCCGTCGTCGCGCTTGCTTGCCGCCGAGCTCGGCGTCGGGCGCAACACGGTGACGCAGGTCTACGAGCAACTCGCGCTCGAGGGCTACGTGTCGTCGGCGACGGGGCGCGGCACCTTCGTCGCGGACAGCACGCCCGACGACATCGTGTTCGACGACGCGCCGCCCGCGGCGATCGCGCCATCCGATGCACAATCGACGCTCTCCACGCGCGGCGCGCGGCTGATTTCGGGCGCGGGCGTGTCGAAGCGTCAGGGCGGCGCGTTCATGCCGGGCGTGCCGGACGTATCGCGGTTTCCGTCGCGCGTGTGGAACCGGCTGCACGCGAAATACTGGCGCAAGCCGCTGCCCGATCTGCTTACCTACGCGCCGGGCGGCGGCCACGCGGGACTGCGCCACGCGCTCGCGCACTATCTGCGCACGTCGCGCTCGGTGCGTTGCACGCCGGAGCAGATCGTCGTGACGACGGGCATCCATCAATCCATCGATCTCGCCGCGCGCCTGCTCGCCGATCCGGGCGACACGATCTGGACGGAGGATCCGTGCTACTGGGGCGTGCGCAGCGTTCTGCAGGTTTCGGGGCTCGATCTGAAGGCGATTCCCGTCGACGCGGAAGGCATCGCGCCGACATCCGCCGATCTCGCGTCGCCGCCGAAGCTGATGCTCGTCACGCCGTCGCATCAATATCCGCTCGGCATGGTGATGAGCCTCGCGCGCCGCCGCATGCTGCTCGAATATGCGCGCCAGCACCGCTGCTGGATCATCGAGGACGATTACGACAGCGAATTCCGCTACGGCAGCCGGCCGCTCGCGTCGCTGCAGGGCATGGACACGGCGGGGCAGGTGATTTACGTCGGCAGTTTCGGCAAGACGCTGTTTCCGGGGCTGCGCATCGGTTATGTGGTCGTGCCGGAAGCGCTCGCGGAGAGCTTCGCGATGGCGAGCGCCGAGCTGTATCGCGAAGGGCAGTTGCTGCAGCAGGCCGTGCTCGCGGAATTCATCGAGCAGGGGCATTTCACGTCTCATATCCGGCGGATGCGCGCGCTCTACGGCCAGCGCCGCGACGCGATGCTCGCGACCATCGCCGCGCGCTACGGCGACACGCTTTCGATCGCCGGGGGCGATGCCGGGCTGCATCTCGTGCTGAAACTGCCGCGCCACGTCGATGATCGCGCGCTCGCCGCCGCCGCGCTCGCGCAGAACATCGTCGTGCGGCCGCTGTCGGGGTATTACGCGCATCGGCCGGACGCGGAATCCGGCTTGCTGATCGGATATGCATGCGTGCCGGACGACGACATCGCGCCGGCTTTCGCCACGCTCGCCGACGTGATCGACCGGTTTCTGCGCTAAAAGCGGTCGAAATTTCACGATTCGCTTACGGTCAGCGAAAAAAACGCGCGCGGAACTGGCAAGCGCGGCGCATGTGGAGGATCATGTGCGCCGTTTTCCGATCAACCGCAAGGGCTTCTCCATGACGATCTCGTCCGACCACCACTTCACCGTCATCGCCGATCTCTCCGACGACGCGCCTTCGCTGCGCGAAATTCGCCACGATATCCATCGTCATCCGGAGTTGTCGTATGAGGAGACGCGCACTGCGGCGCTCGTCGCGGAGCGGCTCGAAGAGTGGGGCTGGACGGTGACGCGCGGCGTCGGCGGGACGGGCGTCGTCGGCACGTTGAAGGCGGGCGACGGCACGAAGAGCATCGGACTGCGCGCGGACATGGACGCGCTGCCGATCATCGAGCAGAGCGGCAAGCCCTGGGCGAGCGAGACGCACGGCAAGATGCACGCGTGCGGCCACGACGGCCACACGACGATGCTTCTCGGCGCGGCGCGCCATCTCGCGCGCACGCGCAATTTCAACGGCACGGTGCATCTGTATTTTCAGCCGGCGGAAGAGCACGGCGTGCCGAGCGGCGCGCAGAAGATGATCGAGGAAGGTCTTTTCGAGCGCTTTCATTGCGACGCCGTGTTCGGCGTGCACAACCATCCCGGCGCGCAGCCCGGCACGTTCCTGTTCCGCAAGGGGCCGTTCATGGCGGCGGGCGATCAGGTGTCGATCGTGGTCGAAGGCGTCGGCGGGCACGCGGCGCGGCCGCATCTGTCGGTCGATCCGGTCGTCGTGACGGCGAGCATCGTCATGGCGCTGCAGACGATCGTCGCGCGCAACGTCGATCCGGCGCAGCCGGCCGTCGTCACTGTCGGCTCGATGCACGCCGGGACGGTCAACAACGTCATCCCGAATCGCGCGACGCTCGAACTGTCCGTGCGCTCCTTCGACCCGCAAGTGCGCGAACTGCTCAGGCGCCGCATCAAGGAACTGGTGGAATCGCAGGCGGCGAGCTACGGCGCGAGCGCGACGGTGAAGTATCTGGAAGGCTATCCGGTCGTCGTGAATTCGGACGCGGAAACGGAGTTCGCTATGGAGGTCGCGCGCGAACTGGTCGGCGCAGAGAACGTTGTCGCGCACGCCGATCTGCTGATGGGCAGCGAGGACTTCGCGTTCATGCTGCAGCAGCGGCCGGGCTCGTTCCTGCGCCTCGGCAACGGTGCGGGCGAGGACGGCTGCATGGTCCACAACCCGCACTACGATTTCAACGACAAGAATCTGCCGGTCGGCGCGGCTTACTGGGCGCGCCTCGTCGAACGATTCCTGGCGTGACCGAAATCACGCCGGCAGCCTGAAACTTCCGATCGCCTCGCGCAGCACATCGACCTGATCCTTCAGCGAATGCGCGGCGGCGGCGGCTTCCTCGACGAGCGCGGCGTTCTGCTGCGTCACCTGATCCATCTCGACGACCGCGCGGTTCACCTGCTCGATGCCCGCGCTCTGCTCGCGCGACGCGTGGCTGATCTCGTCGAGAATCTCGTTCACGCGGCGCACCGATTGCACGATTTCCGTCATCGTCGCGCCCGCGTTCGTCACGAGCGACGCGCCTTGCTCGACCGTCTGCGTCGACGTTTCGATGAGCGCCTTGATTTCCTTCGCCGCCGTCGCCGAGCGCTGCGCGAGACTGCGCACTTCCGCCGCCACGACCGCGAAGCCGCGTCCCTGTTCGCCCGCGCGCGCCGCTTCGACCGCCGCATTCAGCGCGAGGATGTTCGTCTGGAACGCGATGCCGTCGATCACGCCGATGATGTCGCCGATCTGCTGCGAGCTCGCGGTGATGCGCGTCATCGTGTCGATGACGTCGTCGACCACGCCGCTGCCGCGCGTCGCCACGTCCGCCGCCTGCTCCGCGAGACGCGCCGCCTGCGCGGCGCTCTCCGCGTTGTTCTTCACGTTCGCGGTCATCTGGTCCATGCTCGACGCGGTCTGCACGAGCGCCGCGGCCTGTTCCTCGGTGCGCTGCGACAGATCGGTGTTGCCCGCCGCGATCTCCGACGCGCCCACGTTGATGTTGTCCGTGCCGCTGCGCACGCGCGACACGGTATCGACGAGACCGCTCTGCATCACGCTGAGCGCGTGCAACAGACTTGACGTGTCGTTCGGACGGACGTCGACGCTGCTCGTCAGATCGCCACGCGCGATGCGATGCGCCGCGTCGACCGCCAGTTCGAGCTCGCCGCCGAGATTGCGTTTGATGCTGCGCAGAACGATGAGCATCGCGGCCGTCGCGAAGCCGCCGAGCACGGCCGTGATCGCGAGCCAGCGCAGCGCGCTTGCCCAGAACGCGCTCTGCACGTCGTCCATGTACATGCCGGTGACGATGTACCAGTCCCACTGCCCGAAGCGCTGCGAGTAGGAGAGCTTGCCGACTGGCTTGTCGCTGCCGGGCTTCGGCCACAGATAGCTGATGAAGCCGCCGCCGGGCTGATCGCCCGCCTTGACGATATCGACGAACAGGCGAGTGCCCGCCGGATCGGCATAACTCGACAGATCCTGCCCGTTCATCGCGGACTTGATCGGGTGCATCACCATCCTCGGATGCGAGTCGTTGATCGAGAGATAGCCGTCCGTGCCGTAGCGGATCGCGCCGACCACTTCCAGCGCCCGCTTTTTCGCTTCGTCTTCGGTGAGCGTCTTGTTCGCGGCGAGCGCCGCGTAGTGCGCGGTGATCGAGTGCGCCTCGTTGACGAGCGTCTTCAACTGCTCCTTGCGGTCGTCGATCATCGACGTCCGGTTTTGCCATGCCCCGATGATCCCGATCGCGATCAAGCCGATCCACAGCACGGCGATCAACGAGCCGAGCTTCTTGTTCAACGTCATTCTGTTCATGTTGCGCCCGTCGCCTGTTTGCGTTGTATTCGCGTTGTCGTTTGCGATGGCGCACGCCGCCGCATGCCCGCTTTACGGCAGGCATGGGCGGCGAGTGTAGGGCGGGAATTCCCGTAGGGAAGCGTCGGATCAGAGACGCCGGATCGGATCCTTGTCGGGCGGCGCGTCGGGATGCTGCGGCTCCTCCGGCCGATGACCGGGCGAAGGCGGCGTGAGCGGATCGGCTTCCGGATCGCGGTTCGGGTCCGCGACGGGATCCGGAACGGGATTGGTCTGCATGTCGAATTTCATGATGTCCCCCGAAAGGTGGCTCTTCGTCTATGCCGATTCGTGCGCCGCCGGCATGTGCAGCGTGAACGGCTCGCCCGGATGCGCGCCGCCGGTGTGCGAGAGCGCGTCGCGGGCGTGTGCGGCGATCGCGTCGCTGCCGGTGTCGCGCGGATGTTCGTCGAGCACGATATGCGGCGTGCCGAGCGCGCGGGCGGCGGCGACGGGCGAGGACGCTTCGGCGTCGTCGGACAGGAGCAGCCGCGCATTGGCGATCAGGCGCGGCAGCGTCGCCGGCGCGACGGCGCCCGCGAGAAAGAGCGCGGCCGTCTGCATCGCGCCGAGCACGCCGGCGGTGCGCTCGGGATCGGGCGAATCGCCGACGATCGCGATCTGCCAGCCATCGGCGGCGAGCTGGTCGGCGACATCGGCATATCGTTCGGCGGGCCAGGCGGGCGCGGCGTGATGGCTGCCCGGATGGATCAGCACCAGGCGCTCGCGCTCGATGCCGTGGAACGCGGCGAGCGTGTCGTAATCGTCGCTCCCGTCACGCGCGGCGGCGGGCGGGGCGCTCGGCGCGTCGGGGACGAGCGTTGTCGTGAGGTCGTCGCTCAACGTGGAAAGGGGATTGGCTCGCATCTTGGCTCCTGCAAGTGGCGTGGCCTCGCTCGATTCGGCGCAACTCGCGGGGCCGCGCGCTTGGCAAGCACCCGCCATGCCCGGCGCGTTTGCGGCACGTTCCGCCTGAAAATGCCCGCGTTGGACACAGATTGCGTTCCGAAGCGTGACAGTTTGAGCGTCGATTGCGGCATCTGTCACGTATTGAAGGAGGCGCGGCGGCGCTCGTCAAGGCGCGAAGTTTTCAGCGTCGATGTAAAAAAGCCGCCACCTCGCGATGGCGAGGCGGCGGCTTGGATGCGGCGTCGAGCGGCGCTCAGGTTTCCGTGTTGCCGTCGGCGGCGGGCAGCGTCTTCGGCGTGAACGCTTCGGCGCGGCGGCGGATGCCGTCGACTTCGCCAGTCACGAACGTGCGCTTGTCCGCGGCGAGCGCTTCCTGATACGACACGCCTTCCGGCACGCGATGCAGCAGCGCGCGCAATTCGCCTTGCGTCGTCTGCTCGACGGGCTCGTAGTCGTAAAGACCGAGCTCCAGTTCGGCGCGCTCGTGCAGGATGAACAGGCACGACGCGAACACCGCGACGCCGAGCACTTCCTGCACGCCGAAGCGGAATGCGTGCGGCACAGGCGAGAACGGCAGCCACGCGATGAGCGCGACGCCCGCGAGCGCCACCGCGATGGTCACGTTGAGCAGCAATTGCAGACGCGCGACGATGCGCTCGCGTTCGGTCTTCAGTTGCCCGGCCGATTTTGGCACGAGCGCGCGTGTGTGCAAGCCCTGCGATTGTTGACGGCGGAGTTCTTCGAGCGGGAGAGCGGCCATTTGGGTGTGATGTGGACCATCGGTGAGCGCCAGTCGGCGCGACACCGGTATAACGCGCGGCTTACAGGAACGTTGACGACGCTTTCGTCTTGTTGCGTCCTGTTTCGTCCTGTTTCGTCCTGTTGCATCTGCGGCTCGTTCAGCGCGTCGGGTCCTTCACCGGCGTGCGGATGGTCGCGGTGCCGTCGGCGATCTGCTGCGCGAAAACGAGCGCCTCGACGATCGTCCCGAAGACTTCCGCGCGCACTTTGTCGTCGGCGAGGCGCATCAGATACGACGGGTGATACGTCGGCACGATGATGTGCCCCTTATGCTCGATGGTCTTGCCGAGATACTCGGACAACGCCGTGCGATGCCCCGTGAGCGCCTTGAGCGCCGTCGCCCCGAGCGCGACGACGACTTTCGGCCCGATGCGCTTCAGTTCTTCGTCGAGCCAGTAGCGGCAGGCTTCGCGTTCGCGCTGCGCGGGCGCGAGATGCGCGCGCTCCTCGCCTTGCGCTTCCCATTTGAAATGCTTCACCGCGTTGGTCAGATAGAGCGATTCGCGCGCGATCTGCGCCTCGGCGAGCGCTTCGTCGAGCAGCTTGCCCGCCTGACCGACGAACGGCTTGCCCTCGCGGTCTTCTTGATCGCCCGGCTGCTCGCCGACCAGCATCACGCGGGCGTCGCCGGGACCGACGCCCGGCACCGCCTGCGTCGCGTTGCGCCACAGCGCGCAGCGCCTGCATGCATCGAGCGACGGCGGCTCGATCAGCATCGTGCCCTTGATCGGCTCCAGATCCGTGTTGATGGCGACTTCCATGTCGGGCGGCACATTACGCGGATGACGGTCGCGCCGCGAATAGGGATCGGCGCGGGAGATCAGCGCGGGATCGGTGCGCGCGTTCTCCGGGCTTTTCCAGTAGCGCACCGGCATATGCGACGCCATTTCGGCGGCGTTTTCCTGCGCCGGCGCGAACGTGCTCTCGTAATACGCGAGCCAGAGCGCCTCGATGGCGTCGCCGCTGATGGCTTCGCCGCTCATCGCGGTGTCGCCGAAATCCATCGGCTTTTCTTCCGGCTCGCTCGTGCGGTCCACGCGCAGGAGCGCGCCGTCCCAGAACGCGGCGCCGTGCGGCGTGGCGATCATCCACGTGGCGCTGCCCATGCGCGTGGCGAAGTGCATCGCGGCGTGCTCCAGCACATCGTGCACCGGCTCGAACCAGCTGATGAACTCGGGCGGCCCGAGCGACGAATCGCGATGCCGGAAACGCAGCACTCTGCGCATTTCGCTTTCTTCGGCCTCGACCGATTCGATCATGCGCCGCAGCCGATGCCCGTCCGGATCTTCCGGCGAGGCGATCGCGCGGTCGCCCTGCGTCCAGCGCCACAGCGCCTTGTAGAGAAACCGCCAGCGGTCGGGCGCGCGAAAGCACGCCGCCGTTTCGAGCATGGCGAGGAATTCGCGCGCGATCTTGACCGGCTTCTTCGCATTCGGATCCGACGGGCCGCGCGACGCAACGATGGAGCCGAACACCGTTGCCGATGCATCGGTTTCGAGCCATTCCACGTCTTCCGGGCGCGCGTCTTCCATGAGGAGATTGCGCGCCTCGGTACGCCAGGCAGCGAACGACGGATCGATGGTGACGCTTTTCATCGGCGAACGGAATCATAAAAGCACTGTATATCCATACAGTAATTCTAGCGATTCCCGCCGCTTTTCAGCAACTATTTAGAGACGATCGCGCCCTTATACGGCGGAGCGGCCCGCCATTCACGGGAACGGCCATTGCTGAAATTCATCCATCGCGCCGTCCGATTGCCAACGGAAAAAAACTCACACACGGAGCCGCCAATGCTTGCCATCGTCATTCCTGCTCACAACGAAGCCGCGCATATCGGCGCGTGCGTCGCGGCTGCACGTCGCGCGGCGGATCATCATCAACTGCTTGGCGAGGCGGCGCGCGTGATCGTCGTCGCCGACAGTTGCAGCGATGACACCGCCGCCATCGCGCGGGCGCTGGGCGCGGAAGTGACGTGCACCGAAGCGTGCAATGTCGGCGTCGCGCGCGCGCATGGCGCACAGCGGGCGCTGGCGCTGGGCGCGCGCTGGCTCGCGTTCACCGATGCCGATACGACCGTCGCCGCAGACTGGCTCGTGCGCCAGCTCGACTGCTGCGCGGACGCGGTGTGCGGCGTGATCGGCGTGCACGACTGGTCGCCGCATATCGGCGCGGTGCGCGAGCACTTCGGGCGCACTTATACCGATGCGGACGGGCATCGGCATATTCACGGCGCGAACATGGGCGTGTCGGCGAGCGCGTACGTGAAGGCGGGCGGATTTGCGCCGCTGGAGACGAGCGAGGACGTGGCGCTCGTCGAAGCGCTGATGGCGACCGGCGCACGGATCGAGTGGAGTGCGTCGCCGCGCGTGGTGACGAGCGCGCGGACGGATTTCCGGGCGAAGAAGGGATTCGGCGCGACGCTGCTCGACGTCAGCCGGCGCTATCTGCCGATCGGCGCCGACGCCGAAGATTCCGCGGAAACGGCGGCGATCGCGGCTTAAGTCGCGCTCAAGTCTGCCCGAGGTCGCTCGGCAAATCCACGTCGCGCAGCACGTTCGCATCGTCCACTTCGACGATGAACGGCTTGTGCGTCGTGAAGATGGCGCGTGCGCCCGCGTCGCCGTCGAGCGTGGCGAGCATCTCGCGATGCGCGATGCCGAAGCCCACCGGATGCCCGCGCTTGCCACGATGGAACGGCGCGACGAGCGCTTCGCCGCCGTCGAGCGCACGCGCGACCGCTTCATACGACGACGCTTCGATCCACGGCATGTCGCCGAGCGCGACGAGCCAGCCATCGGCTTCGGACGTCGCGCGCACGGCCGCGGCGAGCGTCGCGCCCATGCCGCGCTCGGCGTCGACGCTGAAGATGACGTTGCAGCCTGCTTCGTTGAGCACGTCGGCGAGCTTTTCGGCGCCGGGACGCACGACCGCGATCACTTCGGCGCACACGGCGAGCAGCCTGCGCGCCGACTGGAACACGATGGGCGTTCCGTCGGGCAGGGTGGCGAGCAGCTTGTTGTGGAGTCCGGACGGGTCGAAACGGGTGCCGAGACCCGCCGCCAGCAGAATGCCGGTCGCGTTCGACGAATAGGTCATCGCGGGTGCTCGTGTGGGGATGAATCGCGATTGTGCGGCGCATCGAACGGCGTCGCAAGCATAAAAAAACACACGGCGGCCGGGCGGACCGCCGTGTGCGTCGTTTCACTTCACGCCATCGTCGGCGGCAGGATTTTGTCGAGCGTAATCGGCAGATCGCGCACACGCACCCCCGTCGCGTGATACACCGCGTTGCCCAGCGCGCCTGCCACGCCCGTAATGCCGATCTCGCCGATGCCCCGCGCGCCGTGCGGATTGATATGCGGGTCCGGCTCGCCGACGAACGCGATATCCAGCATGCCGATATCCGCGTTCACCGGGACGTGATATTCCGCGAGATTCGCGTTCGTATAGCGCCCGTAGCGCGAATCCATCTCGCTCTTTTCCAGCAGCGCCGAGCCGACGCCCCACACGATGCCGCCCATCAACTGGCTATGCGCGGTCTTTTCGTTGAAGAGCGTGCCGACGTCGTACACGCCGACGATGCGCGGCACGCGGATGATCCCGAGGTCCGCATCGACATGGACTTCCGCGAACACCGCGCCGAACGAGTGAAACGAATACTGCTTTTTCTCGTCGCCGGGCCGGGTCGTGGCGATCGCCTCGATCGGCTTGCCGCCGTTGCGCGCGATGATCGCCGCCGCGGGATCGCGCTTGTCAGGATTCGACAGGCTCACGACCCAGCCGTTGGACACGGTCACGTCCTCGCGCGCGAGACCGGCGACGGGCGATCCGCGATCCGCGAGCGCCATCGCGATGAGTTGATCGCGCGCCTCCATCGACGCCGCCCGCACCGCCGGCGACACGCTCGCCGCCGATTGCGAGCCGCCCGAGACCGGCGCCTTCGGCAAGGACGAATCGCCGAGCGCGAAGCGCACGTAATCGAGCGGAAAGCCGAGCGCGTCGGCGGCGACCTGCGTCATGATCGTGTACGTGCCGGTGCCGAGATCCTGCGTGCCGGACGCGACCATCGCTGTGCCGTCGGGCAGGATGCGCGCCACTGCCGACGCCTCGCTGCGATTCGCCGGATACGTCGCCGTCGCCACGCCCCAGCCGATGAGCGTATTGCCTTCGCGCATCGACTTCGGCGCGTGGTTGCGCTTGGACCAGCCGAAGGTATCCGCGCCGCGCCGATAGCATTCGAGCAGCGCCTTCTCCGACCACGGCTTCTTCTCCTGCGGCTCCATGTTCGCGTGATTCTTGATGCGAAACGCGAGCGGATCCATGTTCAGTCGATACGCCATTTCGTCCATCGCCGATTCGAGCGCGAACGAGCCGCTCGTCTCGCCGGGCGCGCGCATGAAGGTCGGCGTGCCGATGTCGAGCTTGACCAGCTTGTGCGACGTCGACTGGTTCGGCACCGCGTACAGCATGCGCGTGACGATCGCGGAGCTTTCGGTCCAGTCCTCGAACGTCGATGTCGTCGAAACGACGTCGTGACGCATGCCGGTCATGATGCCGTCGTCGCGCGCGCTCACCTGAAAGCGCTGCTCGGTGAATGGCCGGTTGCCGACCATGCCGAACATCTGCGGCCGTTCGAGCACGAGCTTGACGGGGCGGCCGGTCTGCTTCGACGCCATCGCCGCCAGCACGACGTGCGACCACACCGACCCCTTGCAGCCGAAGCCGCCGCCGACGAACGGGCAGATCACGCGCACGTTCTCATCGGAGATGCCGAAGAACTTCGCGACCGCGCTTTTCGCGCCGGACACGCCTTGCGTCGCGTCGTAGAGCGTGAGATTCGGGCCGTCCCAGCGCGCGACGGTCGCGTGCGGCTCCATCGGATTGTGATGTTCGTACGGCGTCGTGTAGACGGCGTCGAGGCGCGTCGGGCCTTGTTTCAAACCGGCGTCGACGTCGCCGCGTTTCGTCGTGATCGCGCGGCCCATCATCTTTTCCGGCTGATACGCCGAGGCCTTCGCGCGCGTGAAATCCGCGTTGGGCATCGCGGCTTCGTAGCGCACGTCGACGTAACGCGCCGCGCCTTGCGCGTGCTCCAGCGAGTCCGCGACGACGACCGCGACCGGCTCGTTGCTGTAGCGCACCTCGTTGGTCTGCAAGAGCGTCAGCTTGCGCACGGCGGGCGGCTGCGCGTCAGGGACGCCGTTGTTCGGCAGGCGCATCGCGTTCCGATACGTCATCACAAGAAGCACGCCAGGCATCGATTGCGCGCGGCTCGTGTCGATCGACGCGATACGGCCGTGCGCGACCGTGCTCGTGACGATGACCGCGTGCGCGAGCTTGGCGTCGGTGTTGTCGGCGGAATAGCGTGCCTGGCCGGTGACTTTCAGCACGCCGTCGGTGCGATCGAGCGGTTTTCCGATGACAGTCATGCGACACCTCCGGCCTGTTGAACCGCGCGCACGATCGCGCGCTGCGCGAGCACGATCTTGAACGCGTTGTCGCGCTGCGGCTGGGCGCCCTGTACGGCGAGCGCGGCGGCGTTCTGCAGCGTGGCTTTATCGAGCGATTGGCCGACGAGCGCGCGTTCGGTCGCGTTCGCGCGCCACGGCTTGTGGGCGACGCCGCCGAGCGCGATGCGCGCGCTCTTCACCGTGTTGCCGTCCATCTGCAACGCGGCCGCGACCGATACCAGCGCGAACGCATAACTCGCGCGGTCGCGCACTTTCAGATACTTCGAGTGCGCGGCGAAGAGCGGCGGCGGCAGATCGACCGACGTGATGAGCTCGCCTGGGTGCAAGGTCGTGTCGAGCTCGGGCCTGTCGCCCGGCAGCCGATGAAACTCCGCGAACGGAATCGTCCGCTCGCCGTTCGGGCCCGCGACGCGCACGACGGCATCGAGCGCCGCGAGCGCGACGCTCATGTCGGACGGATTCGTCGCGATGCACTGACGGCTCGCGCCGAGAATCGCGTGCATGCGATTGTTGCCGTCGATGGCCGCGCAGCCGCTGCCCGGCGAGCGCTTGTTGCATTGAGGAAAGCCGGTGTCGTAGAAGTACGCGCAACGCGTGCGCTGCATCAGATTGCCCCCGACGGTCGCCATGTTGCGCAGTTGCGCCGATGCGCCCGCGAGCAGCGCCTGCGACAGAAGCGGATAGCGTTCGCGCACCCACGCATGATTGGCGGCGTCGCTGTTGCGCACGAGCGCGCCCAGGCGCAGACCGCCATCGGGCAGGGCGATGATGCCATTCAGGCCGTCGATGTGCGTGATGTCGACGAGCCTCATCGGCCGCATGACGCCGCCTTTCATCAGGTCGAGCAGATTCGTGCCGCCGCCGATGAACATCGTGCCCGGCTGGCTCGCGGCCGCGAGCGCCGCGCCAATATCCGGCGCGCGCTGATAGGAGATCGCGTCCATGTGCGTCTCCTTATGCGTTGCCCGACGCGACGGCTTTTACCGCCGCGACGATGTTCGGATACGCGCCGCATCGACAGATGTTGCCGCTCATGCGCTCGCGAATTTCGTCGTCGGAGAGTTGCGCGGGGCGAAAGCGCACGTCGGCCGTGACCGCGCTCGCGTCGCCGTTGCGATATTCGGCGATGAGCGCCGTCGCCGAGCACAATTGCCCCGGCGTGCAGTAGCCGCACTGAAAGGCGTCCTTCTCGATGAACGCGCGCTGGATCGGCGCGAGCGTGTCGCCGTCGGGCGCGAGGCCTTCGACGGTCGTGACGGATTCGCCGTCGTGCATCACCGCGAGCGTCAGGCACGAGTTGATGCGCCGGCCCGACACGATCACCGTACACGCGCCGCACTGGCCGCGGTCGCAGCCTTTCTTCGTGCCGGTGAGGTTGGCGTATTCGCGCAGCGCGTCGAGGAGCGTCGTGCGCGCCTCGACCTGCAGTTCATACGGATGGCCGTTGATGGTGAGCTTCACGGGCAACATCGGCGTGGCGGCGGGCGGCGGCGCCAAGGCAGGCGTCGCAGCCGGTTGCTGCGCGTGCGCGTGCGGCGCGGCGGTCACTGCTGCGGCCGCGGCGGCGGATTGCAGGAAACGACGGCGCGACGGCTTTTGCGCCGCGTCGCTGGCGTCGTCGTGAGGATGGGTATCGGCTGGGGACATGGCGATCGGTTGCTCCTCGCTCGTTCGGAAGGGCGTCGACGGGCTCAAGTCTTCACGGGGATTCGCTCGCAGCCGATTGCGACGGATCGGGCGGAGCGCCGATGCTCGAGTCCTCGGGGCGGCGCAAGAGGCGCGGTTCGCGATCGTTCGGCAACTGTAAGGGAACCGAACGTTCGTCGAGCCGCAATCGCAGACTATAGCAAGTGGGGTGCCATGCGCTCGGGACGGACGCTGGCTGGCTTATGAGCGGGCCGTGCGGGTAAATGCTGCATGCGCGCGTAAAACTAACGGTCTGGTTCGAAACCCACGTCACTTGATAAGCGCAAGCACGTCCCGAAAGCGCGGATGCCGGCAACTGCCCATCCATCCGAAGATCGTCGTTTCGACCGTCGTGAGCCGCGCGCCGTCCTGCCGCGCCCGTTCGATCGCGACGGCGCGATCCGCGGCTCGCCGCGACGCGACCGCGTCCGCCACGAATTCCACGCGATAGCCGAGCCGCAACACTCCGAGCACCGTCAGCAGCACGCACACATGCGCCTCCGCGCCGGCGACCCACAGCGTCGCGGGCGCGGGCGGCAGCGCATCGACGAACGCGGGTTCGAGCGTCGCATCGAATGTGTGCTTTTCGACGACTTTCGCCGACCGGAGATCGACGGGCAGGCTTTCGACCGTCCCGCCGAGCCCGCGCGGATTCTGCTCCGTAAAAAGCACCGGCACGTCGAGCAGGTTCGCCGCGCGCAAGAGCGTGCCGGCGCGCTCCGTCAGACGTTGCGCGCCATCCAGATGCGGCAGGAGCCGCGCCTGCATGTCGACGATGACGAGCATCGCGTCAGGCCTCGCTCTCCATGATCCGGTCGATGAGCCGCGCGTTCTCGCCCGCGGAGCCGATGCCCGCATGCTTGGCCATCGGCACGAAGAAGTGCGTGGCGATCGGCAGCTTCGAGCGTTCGAGCCAGTTGGTCAGATGCGCGGCGAGGCGCTTCGCCGGCGTCTTCAGTTCCTCGCGCAGCACGCCGGGCAGCTTCTCGAAGTGCCGCATGTCGGTCTGATACGGCTCGGGCGCGACGCACAGCGCGTTCGGCCGGCCATCGACATCGACGGGAAGGCGTTCCAGCGCCTGATGCAGCAGCGCGACGCCGAGGCCCTCGCCGCGCCACGGCTTTCTCACTTCCCACAGGCTGATGTAAATCACGCGATGCGCGTTGTAGACCTCGCACAGCTTCTCCGGACCGAGCGCTTCCGTCGATGCGAGCGCGAGCGAGAGCATTTCGCCCGAGTAAGTGTCGAGCGTGTAGACGAGATCGGCGCTGCTCGTGAGCGGCGGCACCTTGACGAGTTTCAGCCGCACCGCCGCCGCGACGATATCGCTGCCCGCCTCGTGGAAGACGGCGAACGCGGTGCCGAGCCGCTCGTCGTCGACCTGCGGGTATTCGTGGCGATAGGTCATCGTGAAGAGAAACGGCCCGATCTTCTCGCGATACGCGAGCGGCCTGTCGACGTCGTAATCGTCGACGCCGTCGAGACCGTACGGATCGTAATCGCGCTTTTCTCGCCGCTCGCCGTTTTGCGCGGCGGCGAGCGCCGCGAGCGGACGGCGCGATTCCGGCACGAGATCCTCCGGCAAACCTTCCCAGCTCAGACGCAAAAACTCCCGTCCGCCGCGATAGTGCGTCTCGAAGAGCGAAAGAACCGGCTCGCCCGCGACCGGATCGAGAATGCGCTGGGCGCACTCGTAGGCGCGGTCGAGCAGCTGATCGGCTTCGGCGGGATCGGGCGCGAGATGCGGCTCGCTGCCTTGCGGCTCGGCGGGCAAGCCTTTTGCAACGCGTTCCTTGTGCGCGAGCTCGAGCCATTCGTCGGCCGCGCGTTCGGCGATGAAACCCGCCGCGATGCGATAGCCCGTCAGCACGATCGACTGGCCGGTGCGGCCGAGCGGGAACACGTACTCGTCGTTCATGACGTCGTCGACGGTGACGCCGCGGAACGTTTCGCGCGGCGCGTTCGCATTCGCGACCGCATCGAAGCGATCATGCGACAGCACGTGGGCGACGAGGTCGGATGCGGCCGGACCGAACTCCGATCCGGCGCCGGGAAGCAGCTTCAGCAGGGACAAGGTACTCGCGGTATACGTGGTGCCGGTCGTGCTTGGTGTGCTCATGAGTGCCATCTCCGATCGTGAAGGGTTATCGTAACAAACCATCGTATTTACGGGAGAGATCGATGAGCGTTGAAAAGGACGAAACGCGGGCGGCTACGGTTCATGAAGGCGGATGCGCGTGCGGCGCGTTCCGCTTTCGCGCGACGGGCAAGCCCATTCGCGTCTGCATCTGCCACTGCACGACGTGCCGGCAAGTGCATGGCTCCGCCTTCGGAGCTTATGCGATTTACGCGCGCGGCAACGTGATGATGAGCGGCAGCCTTTCGACGTGGAAGAGTTCCGACGATGGCCGGCGGCACTTCTGCCCGGCGTGCGGCTCGGTCGCGTACATGGAATTCACGACGCGCGACGAAGTCGATCTGCCCATCGGCGCATTCGACGAAACCGGCGTCTTCGAGCCGACTTACGAGCTCTGGTGCAAGCATCGCGAGCCGTGGCTGCCGCAGGGCGCGCGGGCGGAATACGACGAAGGCCGTCCGCACTAGGCGCGCGATGACCGGGCGCATCCGCATCGGCATTTCGGGCTGGCGCTATGCCGGCTGGCGCGGCGTGTTCTATCCGAAAAAGCTCGCGCAGGCCCGCGAGCTCGATTTCGCGTCGCGCGCGGTCCAGACGGTCGAGATCAACGGATCGCATTATTCGCTGCAAAGCGTGACGAGCTATCGCGCGTGGCGCGACGCGACGCCCGATGGCTTCGTCTTCAGCGTGAAGGGGCCGCGCTATCTGACGCACATGCTGCGTTTTCGCGACGAAACGGCGATTCCGGCGATCTCGAACTTCTTCGCGTCCGGCGTGCTCGCGCTCGGCGACAAGCTCGGTCCGTTCCTCTGGCAGTTTCCGCCGAACTTTTCCTTCCGTCCCGAAGCCTTCGAACGCTTTCTCGAATTGCTGCCGAAGGATACGGTCGCCGCCGCGCGGCTCGCACAGGACCACGACACGCGCGTGAAAGACCCGTGGTTCGAGCCCGGAAGAAAGCGCGCGCTGCGGCACGCGATCGAGATCCGTCATCCGAGTTTCTGCACCGATGAATTCGTGCGGCTGCTGCGCAAACACGGCGCGGCGCTGGTCGTGTCGGATTCGGTGGCCGGCTGGCCCTATGCCGAAGATCTCACGTCCGACTTCACTTATTTGCGGCTTCACGGCAGCGAAACGCTTTATGGCGGCAGCTATAAGGACGAGGCGCTCGACGAATGGGCGCGCCGCATCGAATGCTGGGCGTCGGGCGGACAGATCGCCGACGCGCGGCTGATTTCATCGGCGAAAGCGCGGCCGCGCGCGGGCCGCGACGTCTTCTGCTACTTCGACAACGATCAGAAAGTGCGCGCCCCGTTCGACGCGCGACGCCTGATGGAGCGCCTCGGCATCGCGCTCCCCGCCGAGCCGCACATCGAGACGAAACGTTGAAGACCGGGACAGCTTTTGTCTCGCTGGAACTGCATGCTCTCGTCAACGGTCCGAGCAATTGCATTCGCGCCCGGAAAATAAGACGATAAGCGCGGGCAGCGGCAGGATCGAGAAACTTTGATTTTCATGGCCAACGAGGAGCATCGATACCATGACGAAGCAACCGGTCAGCGGCAGCGACAAGATTCATCCCGAAGGCGCGCAATGCATCGGCGACTGCGATCCGTCCGAACAGATCGAAGTCATCGTGATGCTGCGGCGCAAGGACGAGGCGGGCTTCAAGCAGATGATGGCGCGCATCGATTCCGGCGAAGCGCCCGCGCAAGCCGTATCGCGCGAGGAATTCGACAAACGTTTCACCGCCTCGGACGACGACATCGCCAAAGTGAAGGCGTTCGCGCAGCAGTACGGCCTGACGGTCGTGCGCGCGGAAACCGAAACGCGCAGCGTCGTGCTGAAAGGGACCATCGAACAATTCCAGAAGGCTTTCGACGTCAAGCTCGAACGCTTTCAACATCACAACATCGGCGAATATCGCGGACGCTCGGGGCCGGTGAAGGTGCCCGACGAAGTGCACGACGCCGTCACCGCCGTTCTCGGCCTCGACAGCAAGCCGCAGGCGCGTCCGCACTTTCGTTTCCGTCCGCCGTTCAAGCCGGCGCGCGGCGCGGCGAGCGCGTCGTTCACGCCGGTCGATCTCGCGCGTCTCTACGATTTCCCCGATGGCGACGGCGCGGGCCAATGCATCGCCATCATCGAGCTGGGCGGCGGCTATCGCGATGCCGATCTTTCCGCGTACTTCTCGAAGCTCGGCGTGAAGTCGCCGCAAGTCGTGTCGGTCGGCGTCGATGGCGGCAAGAACGCGCCCACGGGCAATCCGAACGGCCCGGACGGCGAGGTGACGCTCGATATCGAGGTCGCGGGCGCGGTGGCACCGGGCGCGCGCATCGCCGTGTACTTCGCGCCGAACAGCGACGCCGGTTTCGTCGATGCCGTCAATCGCGCGCTGCACGATTCCACCAACAAGCCTTCGGTCATATCCATCAGTTGGGGCGGGCCGGAGGCGAACTGGTCGTCGCAATCGATCGGCGCGTTCAACGACGTGCTGCAAAGCGCGGCCGCGCTCGGCGTGACGGTGTGCGCGGCATCGGGCGACAGCGGCTCGTCCGACGGCGCGGGCGACGGCGCGGATCACGTCGACTTTCCGGCGTCGAGCCCGTATGTGCTCGGCTGCGGCGGCACGAGCCTGAAGGCGTCGGCGACGGGCATCGCGAAGGAAGTCGTCTGGAACGACGGCGATCAGGGCGGCTCGGGCGGCGGCGGCGTGTCCGGCGTGTTCGCGCTGCCGGCGTGGCAGAAGGGTTTGTCGGTGATGCGTAACGGCAAGCAGACGGTGCTCGCGAAGCGCGGCGTGCCGGACGTTGCGGGCGACGCATCGCCGCTGACCGGCTATGAGGTGCTGATCGACGGCGAGGATACGGTCGTCGGCGGCACGAGCGCGGTCGCGCCGTTGTGGGCGGCGCTGATCGCGCGCATCAACGCGATCAACGGTTCGCCATCGGGCTTCGTCAATCCGAAGCTCTACACGGCGAAGACGGCGTTTCGCGACATCACGGAAGGCAACAACGGAAGTTTTTCCGCGGCGGCCGGCTGGGACGCGTGCACCGGCATGGGCAGTCCCGACGGCGCGAAGATCGCGGCCGCGTTGAAACCCGCGAAGTCTTTGAGCAAGGCGTAAGACAGTGAACAACAACCACGACGACGATTCTGGAGCGATCACGATGAACTCCGATCCACTGGCAGCGAGCGACAAACCTGCGAACGCGGAAGAACCGGCCTTGACCGCCGCCGCGAAGAAAGCGCCGAAGAAGACCACGACGGCGAAGAAGGATCAGCCGTATTTCGATCCGGTCGCGTACGGCAACGGTCCCGACGACGCCATCGCGGCGACCGAGGCCGACGAGAACGCGGCGATCACGCATCACAGCGTGACGATCGGCGGCGCGAAGATCGCTTATACGGCGACGGTCGGCCATCTCGTCACGGTCGATCCGAGCAGTTCGAAGCCGAGCGCGAAGATGTTCTACGTCGCGTTCACGAAAGACGGCGCGAAGGAAGAGGCGCGTCCGCTGACGTTCTTCTATAACGGCGGGCCGGGGTCGTCGTCGGTGTTCGTGTTGCTCGGCTCGTTCGCGCCGCGCCGCATCAAGACGGCGATGCCGGGCTTCACGCCGCCCGCGCCGTATCAGATGGAAGACAACCCGGACAGCCTGCTCGACCGCAGCGATCTCATCTTCATCAATCCGGTCGGCACGGGCTATTCGGCGGCGATCGCGCCGAACAAGAATCGCGATTTCTGGGGCGTCGATCAGGATGCGGGGTCGATCGCGCAGTTCATCAAGCGTTATCTGACGAAGAACAATCGCTGGAATTCGCCGAAGTTTCTGTTCGGCGAGTCGTACGGCACGGCGCGCAGTTGCGTGCTCGCGTACAAGCTGCATGAGGACGGCATCGATTTGAACGGCGTCACGCTGCAATCGTCGATTCTCGATTACGCGCAGGCGGGCAATCCTGTCGGCGCGTTGCCGACCGCCGCCGCCGACGCGTGGTATCACAAGAAACTCGGCGTGCATCCGACGCCGACCAACTTGCTGACGTTCGTGGAGGAAGTCGCGGAGTTCTCGCGCACGGATTATCTGAACGCGCTGCGCAAATTTCCGCAGACGGACGATGAAGTGGTCGAGAAGCTCTCCGAATACACGGGCATCGACCGCGCGACGTTGCTGGCGTGGAGTCTCGATATCGCGGCTTACGACAGCCGGGGGAATTCGCTTTTTCTCACGACGCTCTTGAAGTCGAAGGGCGAATCGCTCGGCTCCTACGATGGCCGCGTGACGGCGATATCGACGGGCATCGCGGGCAAGATCGATCCGAATTCGGGCGGCAACGATCCGACGATGACCGCGGTGAGCGGCGTCTACACGACGATGTGGAACAGCTATCTGAACGAGCAGTTGAAGTTCACGTCGACGTCGTCGTTCACGGACCTGAACGATCAGGCGTTCCTCAACTGGGACTTCAAGCATACGGACCCGACGGGCGAACAGAAGGGCCTGGATTCGAAGGGCAACATCATTCTCTACACGGCGGGCGATCTCGCCGCGGTGATGGCGCTGAACGTCGATCTGAAGGTGCTGGCCGCCAACGGGATGTACGACTTCGTGACGCCGTTCTATCAGACGATCATCGACTTGCAGCAGATGCCGCTGATCGACAAGACGGTGCGGCAGAATCTTTCGGCGACGTTTTATCCTTCCGGACACATGGTCTATCTCGATGGCGGATCGAGGACGCAGCTCAAGGCGGATCTCGCGAAGATGTACGACGAAGCGACCACGAATCATGCGGCTATGAGCCGGATCATTACGTTGCAGAAGACTACGGCGGATAAGTTGGGGGCGTTGTCGCCGGTGGGGTGATGGTTTGCTTTTACCGCGAGGCGGTGGGGTTCGGGGGTTTTTTGTTTTGTTGTCGCCGGATCCCGTATTCGTGTCGGCTCCGGTTTTTCGCCGGATCCCGTATTCGTGTCGGCTCCGGTTTTTCGCCGGATCCCGTTTTCTTAGTGGTCTATTAGCACTGCCCCTGTGCGGGGCGGCACTTACTTTCTTTGCTGCTGCAAAGAAAGTAAGCAAAGAAAGCAGCTTCCGATACGCCCGCGGTCACACGCAATTTGGGTAGTCCTCTCGTCGTTCGTGGGCTGCCTAAAGAGTGCCCTCATAGGCCCCATCGGGCTTGGCTCGCGCACGGTCTGCCACATCGCACCACACAACAAACTGGTTCAGCACCAAATAGCTCCAGCCCGCTTCGCGGCGGACCGGTCAATCGGGAATGCGCGTGCTTCGCTACTAACATCTTTATCGCACTGCGCGCGCAAACCGATGGTTTCCCTTGCACACCCCGCGGCAGCGCGTAGCGCTGTGCCGATGCTGTTTCGTGCTGAACCAGCGCCCTCGAAGTTATTGGTTGGCAGACCGTGTGCGAGCCAAGCCCGATTAGGTGTTTGAGGGCACTCTTTAGGCGAGTGCCGCCTGGGACGAGAGGACTACCCAAATTGCGTGTGACCGCGGGCCTGAAAAGCTGCTTTCTTTGCTTACTTTCTTTGCAGCAGCAAAGAAAGTGAGTGCCGCCCCGCACAGGGGCAGTGCTAATAGACCGCTAAGAAAACGGGATCCGGCGACTACAGCAAGGAAAGTGACTGCCGCCCCGCACAGGGGCAATGCTAATAGACCACAAAGAAAACGGGATCCGGCGAAAACAACCACGGCGAAAAGCACCCCCGCCCGGGAACATCAATTGCGATAGAGGACCGCAAGTCCTCACCCAAACCCCGGAGTCCGCAAAAAAATGGCAATGGAGAAGCAACCGCCCGAAGGCGGCGTAGCCCGCACCCCCTCGCAGAGCAACACCAACAAAAAAGTCGAATCCCTCGAAACGTTCCGCTCCGACGCGACCAACCAGGCCCTGACGACAAACCAGGGCGTCAAGATCGCCGATAACCAGAACACCCTGCGCGCCGGCGAACGCGGCCCTTCGTTGCTCGAAGACTTCATCATGCGTGAAAAAATCACGCACTTCGACCACGAGCGCATTCCGGAACGCATCGTCCACGCCCGAGGCTCGGCCGCTCACGGCGTCTTCAAGGTGTACGAATCGCAGGCCGAACTGACGAAGGCCGCCTTCCTGCAAGACCCGTCGAAGGAAACGCCCGTCTACGTGCGCTTCTCGACCGTGCAAGGCTCGCGCGGCTCAGCCGATACCGTTCGCGACGTGCGCGGCTTCGCCGTCAAGTTCTACACCGAAGAAGGCAATTTCGATCTCGTCGGCAACAACATGCCGGTATTCTTCATTCAGGACGCGATCAAGTTCCCCGACTTCGTCCACGCGGTCAAACCCGAGCCGCACAACGAAATGCCGCAAGGCGCATCCGCGCACGACACCTTCTGGGACTTCGTCTCGCTCGTGCCCGAATCGGCGCACATGGTGCTCTGGACCATGTCCGATCGCGCGATTCCCCGCAGCCTGCGCACGATGGAAGGCTTCGGCATCCACACCTTCCGCTTCATCAACGCGCAAGGCAAAGGACGCTTCGTCAAGTTCCACTGGCGGCCGACGATCGGCTCCGCATCGTTGCTCTGGGACGAAGCGCAGAAACTCGCGGGCAAGGATTCGGACTTCCATCGGCGGGATCTGTGGGAAGCGATCGACAACGGCGACTATCCCGAATGGGAACTTGGCGTGCAGATCGTCGAAGAAGAGGATGAACACAAGTTCGACTTCGATCTGCTCGATCCGACCAAGATCATTCCCGAAGAGCTCGTGCCGCTCAAGATGATCGGCAAGCTCACGCTGAATCGCAATCCCGACAACTTCTTCGCCGAAACCGAGCAGGTCGCGTTCTGCCCCGGGCACATCGTGCCGGGCATCGATTTCACCAACGATCCGCTGCTGCAAGGGCGTCTGTTCTCCTACACCGACACGCAGATCAGCCGGCTCGGCGGCCCGAACTTCCACGAAATTCCGATCAACCGGCCACTCGCGCCACTCGCCAACGGTCAGCGCGACGCGATGCATCGCCAGACGATCGACAAGGGACAGGCGTCCTACGAGCCGAATTCCATCGACGGCGGATGGCCGAAGGAAACCCCGCCCGCCGCATCGGGCGGCGGCTTCGAAAGCTACACGGAGCGCGTCGAAGGCTCGAAGATCCGCGTGCGCAGCCCGTCGTTCAAGGACCATTATTCGCAAGCCACGCTCTTCTGGAACAGCATGACCGATCCGGAAAAGGATCACATCGTCGGCGCGTATTCGTTCGAGTTGTCGAAGGTCGAGCGCAAGCACATCCGCGAGCGCCAGCTCGGCATTCTCGCGAACATCGATGAGACGCTCGCCGCGCGCGTCGCCGAGAATCTCGGCTTGCCCGCGCCGAAGAAGAACGCGAATGCCGACGAGCTCGGCAAGTCTTCGGTGACGGAATCGCCGGCGCTGTCGATCGTCGCGAAAACGAAGCCGTCAATCAAGACGCGCAAAGTCGCCATTCTCGCCGCGCCTGGCGCCGATGCCGCGAGCATCAAGGCCGTCCAGGACGCGCTGAAAGCCGAGGGCGCGCACGCAAAGGTCATCTCGCCGACGCTCGGCTCGCCCGCGCAAGGCATCGAGGCCGATGCGACCATCCTCGGCATGCCGTCGATCATGTTCGACGGCGTGATCGTCGCGGGCGGCAAGGACAGCGCGAAGACGCTGTCGGAATCCGGCGACGCGCGTCACTTCGTGCTCGAAGCGTTCAAGCATCTGAAGGCCATCGGCGCGATCGGCGACGGCGAGGACCTGCTCGCGGCCGCGCATCTGCCGGGCGGCGAGGAAGGCGTCGCCGTGGGCAGCGACGCGAATGCCGTGCTGAAGAGCTTCATCGAAGCGATGAGCAAGCATCGCGTGTGGTCGCGCGCGCAAAAGGCGGAGTCGGTGCCCGCCTGACGCGCGTTTCGCGCCGCGCAACGAAGCGCGGCTTCATGCGTCACGCCGTCGATATACGCGCCCGGGTGTTTTTGAGACACTAGCCGCACTCGGGTCCATCGGGGCGTGACGTGTTCAATCTAGCGCAGCATCGCGCCGGCGCCGGGCAGGGCGCGTGCGCTGTTCTCGCGTGTGTGCTCTGCATCGCGTGCGGGTTTGCGCATGCGAAGGAGTCCATCGTGATCGGCGCGGTGCCGGGCATGGCGCCGCCGCTCGACATGGCCGATTCGGTGAATCATTGTTCGGCGCGGCCGGGCTTGCCGCGCGGCATCTCGGCCGATTTTGCGAACGCCGTCGCGAGTGCGCTCGGAATCGATCCGGACTGGCGCTTCTTTCCCGACAGGCCGGCGATGATCGCGGCGCTCAGGCTCGGCGACATCGACATGGCGACGGGCGCGACAGGCGAAGACGCCGGCGAACCGCTCGCGTTCAGCCGCCCGTATCTGCCGACGAAGCTGATCTACGTCGAGCCGCTCCATTCCCATCCGCCGACGCATCGGCTTGCTTACGTGGCCGCGCAGACGTCGCCGGCGCGTCTGCGCGCGGCGTATCCATCGCTCGAACCCGTGGCTTATCCCGATCTGACCGGCGCGCTGCTCGCGGTGTCGCTCGGCGACGCGGACGCCTTCGTCGGCGACATGACCGTGGCCTCGTACACGATCGATCATTTCGATTTGCCGAACCTGACGATCACCGGTTTCGCGACCTTCGACGAAGGCGGCTACAGTTTCGCGTTCGCGCCCGGACGCGCCGACGCCGATGCGCTGCGCAAGCGCGTCGACGATGCGCTCGCCGCATTGCCGCCGAGCTTCGCGCTCGTGACGCACGAGCGCTGGCAGCCGGCGGCGTCCGCGATCACGCGCAACACGCCGATCCCGCTCACGCGCGAGGAAGCAGCGTGGATCGCGGCGCATCCCGTCGTGCATTATTCGATGCTCGCGCAGGCCGCGCCGCTGATGTTCCGCGATCAGCGCGGCAACGCGGCGGGCATCGCCGTCGATATCCTCGACGCGATCGCGCGCGTGACCGGCTTGCGCTTCGAGCCGCGCATACGCACGTCGATGGCGCAGTTGCGCGCCGATCTGAAGAGCGGCGCGTCCGCGATCGTGCCGTTCAGTCTCGGCGCGTTGTCGCCGTTGCCCGGCGGCGAGGCGACCACGCCGACGGGCGAAAGCATTTTTGCGATCGTGACCGCCGTGGGCCGTCCGCCCTTGCGCGACGCCGCCGCGCTCGCCGGCAAGCGCATCGCGATTCCGCACGATTGGCCGATCCTGAGCTTCGTGCGCGAGGATGCGCCGCAAGCGCGCATCGTCGATTCGAAACCGTTCGACGGTCCGTTTCGCGCCGTGGCCAACGGCGACGCCGATGCGGCCGTCGCCGATCTGCCTTTCGCCAATTACGCCGTGGGCAATCCGTTTCGCGGCACGCTCACGATCAGCGGCGTGCTGTCGACGAAGCCGATTCCGCACGGACTCATCGTCAGTGCGGGCGAGCCGGTGCTGCTCGGCATCCTGAATCGCGCGATCGCGAGCCTGCCGCCGCCGGAACTCGAATCGATCCGCACGCGCTGGAAGCTCGCCGAGCATCCCGAAATGATGTGGGAGCGCCGCCGTCCGCAAGTCGAGCTGGGCGCGCTGCTCGGCATTGCGCTTTTGCTCGCGCTCGCGGGCTGGGCGTTGACGCTGCGCGTGCAGATCGCGCGACGGATCGCCGCCGAACGCGCCATGCGCGCCGCGAAGGAAGAGGCGGAAACGGCGAATCGCGCGAAATCGACGTTCCTCGCGACGATGAGCCACGAAATCCGCACGCCGATGAACGCCGTGCTCGGCCTGCTGGAAATGGAGCTGCGTGCGCCCGGCGAGCGCGCCGCGACCAAGCGCGCGCTGTCGACCGCGCATCACGCCGCGCGCGATCTGCTCGGCATGATCGACGATCTGCTCGACGTCGCGAAGATCGAGGCCGAGCGCCTCGTGCTCGCGCCCGCGCCGCTCGAGCTCGAATCGTGGATCGCGGGCGTCGCGGCGATCTACGAGCCGGCCGCCCGCGCTAAGGGCATCGCGCTCGTCGTGAAGCGGCTTTCCGGCGACGGTCCCGTCTGGATTCTTGCCGATGGTCAGCGTTTACGGCAGATCGTCGGCAATCTGCTCTCGAATGCGATCAAGTTCACCGATACCGGCGCGGTCACGCTCGAACACGACGTCGCGCCGGCGCTGGACGGCAGGCGCGCGGTGACGCTCGCGGTGTCCGATACGGGCATCGGCATCGCGCCCGGGAAGCAGGCGCTGCTGTTCACGCCGTTCGTGCAGACGCACGATGGCCGTGCGCGCAGCGTCGGTGGCACCGGCCTCGGCCTCACGATCAGCAAGCGGCTCGTCGAGATGATGGGCGGCGCGATCGAGCTGGCGAGCGAGCCGGGGCGCGGCACGCGCTTCACCGTGCGGCTCGATTTGCCCGAGGCGGATGCCGTCGCGTGCGCCGCCGATGCGCCGGCCGTGGAGACGGGCGTATCGGCGGTATCGCTTGCGGGCTTGCGCGTGCTCGTCGTCGACGATCATCCGGCGAACCGCATCGTGCTCGACGGACAAATCCGGCTGCTCGGCGGCGTCGCGCAACTGGCCGTAGACGGCAAGAGCGCGCTCGCACGCTGGCGCGCCGCGCCGCACGCCGTCGACGTGATTCTGACCGACTGCTCGATGCCCGAAATGAGCGGCGAGGAACTGGCCCGCACGATTCGCGAGGACGAAGCGAAGCATCCGGCGACGCGCGCCGTGCCGATCATCGGCCTGACAGCGAACGCGCAGCCCGAGGCGGCATTGCGCGCGGTCGCATCGGGCATGAACGCGTGCCTCGTGAAGCCGCTCGGCCTCGACGCGCTGCGCGAGGCCTTGCTCGCCGCGACGCGCGACGGCCGCGTGCCGGTTGCAGCGCCGGTCGCATCGGCGACGCGCGAATCCGGCGAGCCGGTTCTGAATGCGGCGTTGCTCGCCGGTTTCGGCGAGCAGGCCGGGACGCTCGTCGATACGCTGAAATCCGCGAACGCGAGCGATCTCGCCGGTGCGCACGCCGCGTTCGCCGACAACGACCACGCCTTGCTGCGCGACATCGCCCATCGCATGAAGGGCGCGGCGGCGGTGATCGGCGCGGCGTCGTTCATGCGCGCGTGCGTCACGTTGCAGCGCGACTGCGAACTGGCGGTCGACGACGATCGCAACGGCGAGGACGATGCGCGCATCGCGGCATCGTTCGCGGCGTTCGTCGCGGCGGCCGAGGCGCTCGATGCGGCGCTCGACGCGGCGTCGGCATCGGTTTGTCCGGCGTCCGGCGCGTCGACGTGACGCGGCTTCGCGGATCGCGAGCAACTCTTCGCGTGCGGCGCGCGTTTCGTGTGCTTTAATTGAACCTCCGATCATCTTGAAAACAAGCGGCGGACCGAGGCCGCGATCGATGGCGCACGAAACGCATGAGTCGAAGGGATACCGGGTTCACCGAGGAACCGAAACCGGGCGCGCGCCGCGCCCGCCGGGCCGCGCGCGCGGCGCTCGCGTGCTGCTGCGCGATGCTCGCATGCGTGCCCGGCACGCCGCGCGCCCAGCGCGCCGAATGGCTCGATGCGCGCGTCACGCAGGCGACCATCGTCGATACGATCTGCATTCCGGGTTACGTCGACCGCGTGCTGCCGTCGTTTGAAATCCAGATGCGTCAGAAGGAGCGGCTGCTCAAGCAGCGCAGCATCGATCCGTCGTTCGCGTCGGAATACGCGCTCGATCATCGTATGCCGGTGCTGCTCGGCGGCTCGCCCAACTCGCCCGCGAATCTCGATCTGCGCCGCTGGGAAGGGCGCGAGGGCCAGCGCCGAAAGGAACGGCTCGCGGTGTACCTGAAGCGCTGCGTCTGCACCGGCGACATGACGCTGAAAGAAGCGCAAACCGCAATGGCGGGCGACTGGCCGAATCGGTATCCGAATCTTTCCAGCATGACCTGTACGGGCCTGTAACGATGCGTTCGGCTTATCCGTCCGATTTAGAACATTTATTGAAATAGGCGGAATGTCGCATCACACGCGCCATTAACGGGATTAGTATGGAGCTATCTCGAAATTAGTCCTGGAGTCGCCATGATGCTCGCGTATGTGTCCCTCTTCGTTGTCGGTACGCTCGCGGCGCGGATGATCGCGAGGCAGAGCCGGCGGCCTGTTTTCGCACGCGCAAGAAGGTGACGGCGATGAACCTGCTCGTCTGGAATCTTCCTCAACGCTGCGCCGCGCGCGACGTGCGGCGATTTCTCGAGCACGAACTCGGGCAGTATGCGAGCGACATCGAAGTTCACGGCGCGGGCACCGCTCACGCCTACGCGACCGCCAGGCTCGCGACCGATGTGCCTTACATCGGCGAGGCGATCGCCCAGAAGCTGTGCCATCAGCGCTTTCACGACGAACCTTTGCGTGCCCGGGCTTCCGCGTCCGGCGACGCCTCCATCCGTCTGCATTGATGTTTCCGCTGCGCCGCGCATCGTCGCGCGTGCGGTCGGAACGAACTTTGCTGCGCTTCCGTTGACGAACCTCAAGTAGCGGCGAAGCCGGCGCGTCGTGCGCGCCGGCTTTTTTGTCGATGCGCGCAGTCTCGCGCATGGGCCGCTCGAACCGGGCGATCCGGTGGATCGTCCGTTGGCGAATGGCAGAGCGGATCAATCAAATCAATGCATCAGGCAGGAAAGAGCAGGACGAACAAGACGCCGATCGGCGCAAGGTTTCTCGTGTGCGCGGCGGCGGGCGCGCTTCTTTCGATCTCGACGGCGGCTCGCGCGCAGCCTCAGGCGGCCTCGGGCGCATCGGGAGCGGTCGCGCAGGGACGCGTGACGGCGTTGCCCGTCGCGCCCGTGGCCCGCTCTATCCCGGTGCCGCCGATGCCGCAGGGCGCAAGCATTCCGCAAGCCGCGAGCGCGCCCGAGCGCGCGCTTCCCGCCATGCCCGTGCCGATGCCCGCGCAACCGGCTCCGGAGGCGTCGGCTGCATCGGCTGCATCGGCGGCGAGCGCAGCCAGCGCGGCATCGGCGGCGAGCGCGGCATCGGAAGCGGCCGTGCCCGAAGTGCCCTTGCCGCCGGAAACACCCGAGCCGAATCTCGCCCAGCGCAGCGGCATGCAGCCGGCCGGCGCGTATGCGATGCGGCAGACCTTCGCGAAGGAAGTCGATCGGCGGCTCAATGTGCCCGTCGCGGATCAGCAGGGCTACGGCCGTCTGCTGCAACGTACGCTGGAAGAAGACGGTCACGGCGGCCTCGTCAACGAATTCGTCGTGATGGTCGATCGCAGCGCGAACGTGCAGGCGATCTTCGTCTATTTCCGCGCGAAGGCCGACGATGCGTGGTCGATGATCGGCGCATCGCCGGTATCGACGGGGCGTCCCGGCAGTTACGATCACTTCCTCACGCCGCTCGGCGTCTTCCAGCATGTGCCGGGCAACATGGACTTTCGCGCCGAGGGCACGCTCAACGAGTTCAAGATTCGCGGCTACGGCGCGCGCGACATGCGTATCTACGATTTCGGCTGGGCCGAAGGCGAGCGCGGCTGGGGCCACGGCGGCAAGTCGCCGATGCGCTTCCAGATGCACGCCACCGATCCCGAGAAACTGGAGCCGCTGCTCGGCATGCGGCATTCGAAGGGCTGCGTGCGGATTCCGTCGACGCTCAACACGTTCTTCGATCATCACGGCATTCTCGATGCGCAATACGAGGCGCGCGTATCCGAAGGCCAGTCGATGTGGGTGCTGAAGGCCACGCGCAAGACGACGCCCTGGGCGGGGCATTATCTCGTCGTCGTCGATACCGGAAGGAAGACGCGGCCCGCGTGGGCGCCGGGTCCGGGCAAGGCGGTGCGCGAGCACATCCCGGCGGGCGCGGACACGGTCGATTGAGGCGTGCC
The DNA here is from genome assembly GCF_023631045.1 of Caballeronia sp. AZ7_KS35. Taxonomy (NCBI): domain Bacteria; kingdom Pseudomonadati; phylum Pseudomonadota; class Betaproteobacteria; order Burkholderiales; family Burkholderiaceae; genus Caballeronia; species Caballeronia sp. AZ7_KS35. Next base: position 80,210 of record NZ_JALQDV010000028.1, read on the forward strand.
GGGCGTGCTATTTCGAGCGCGCGAGCAGCACGCCCGCGAGCGCGACGCCGAAGCCCGCGAGCTGCATCGCGTCGAGCGTCTCGCCGAATGCGAGATAGCTTTCGAGCGCGGCGAGCGGCGGCGCGAGAAAGAGCAGGGCGGTCGCGCGCGATGCGTCGCCGCGACGGACCATCCATACGAGCAGCGTCGTCGCGACGCCCGAGAGCATCACGATGCCCCACGCGAGCGCGAGCCACGTCGTCGTGGAGACGATGAAGCGATGCTCGCCTAGCGCGATCACGAGCACGAGCGCGACGATCGTCGCGCCCGCGTTCTGCAACGCGCTGGCGCTGCGGATATCGGCGCGCGCGAGCGAAGTCTTCTGATACAGCGTGCCCGCGGTGATCGCGACGACGGCGAGCACGGCGATCGTCGCGACGAGCCATTGCGGCGCGTGTCCGGACGATGCGTGCGTGACGGGCGCGCCGCTCGCCGCGATCTTCGGCGCGAGCACGAGCGCGACGCCGAAGAGGCCGAGCACGAGCCCGCTCCATGCGCGCGGCGAGAGCCGTTCAGCGAAGAGCCGCGCGGCGACGGCGGCGGTCAGAAGCGGTTGCAGCGCGCCGAGCAGCGCCATGATGCCCGCACCCATGCCTTGCGCGACGGCCCAGTAGCCCGCGCCGAGATAGACGCCTTGCAGCAGCGCGCCGGCGAACAGATGCCGGCCGATGTCCCCGCCTTTCGGCCATGGCGCGCGCGTGACGACGGCGATTGCGAGAAACAGCAGCGTCGTGCCGCCGAAGCGCGCGAGCAAATAGAGATTCGGATCGACGTAGGGCGTGATCGCCCTTGCGACGATGAAACCCGTCGACCAGAGAAACACGAAGACGGGCGCGGCGAGAATCGAGACCATGTGAGGCAAGCGGCGAAACGAAATGCCGCAGTATCGGCCGGAACGCTTGCGCGCGTCTTGTCTAACCGTGCACTTCGGCGCGGCGCGTCATTCGATGGTGAACGTATCGAGCGGCTGATTGGCGCGCGCTTCGCCCTCGAAACGCCGCGATAGTTGCGCATGCAAGCGCTTTGCCTCGTCGAGTGTGAGGTCGATCCAGTAGGGATCGCCAGCCGCGTCGTTCAGACGTTCGGGAGGGAACTGGATTTCGATCACCACGCCTTTCTTGTACATCGTGTTGCCTCGTTCAAAGCTCGTGCATAAGGCACTAAGTCTAGCGGAGGCGTGCTTGTCGATTGCGTACCCGGGGGAAAGAATTCATTGCGCGTCGTGGCTTGACGAATCGCGCTTGCCAGAGAAATGCCACATAGGGCCGCTAAGCTCCACACGCCGCCTTGCCTTTCTTCATCGAACGATGCTCGCCGAACAACGTCACCAGTACATCCTCTCCGAATTGGACAAGCATGGCGCGCTCGCGGTGGCGGATCTCGTGCGTGCGTTGTCGGTGTCGCGCGAGACGGTGCGGCGCGATCTTAACGCGCTCGCCGGACGCGGGCTCGTGACGACGACGCATGGCGGCGCGTTATCGGTCGACCGGCGCGAGCCGCACGTCGATGTGCGCGAAGCCGAGAACGCGGCGGCGAAACATGCGATCGGCGTGCGCGCGGCGGCGTTCGTGCCGGACGGGGCGTCGCTCGTCATCGATTCGGGAAGCACGACGCAGGCGGTGGCGCGTGCGTTGGGGCAGCGGCATCGGCTGACGGTGTATACGAACGACTGGCGTATCGCGATGTTGCTGGCGCGGCGCAATGGCAATCGCGTGACTTTGCTGGGTGGCGAGATCGCCGATCTCGAAGATGCGACGTTCGGGCTCGATACCATTCAGCAGCTTGCGCAGTATCACGCGGATTTTGCTTTCGTCGGGGCGGGGGGGATTACGAATGACGCGCATCTGACGGATTATTCGCGGCTCGCCGCTGAGGTGCGCGGGAGCATGATCGCGTCTGCTGCGTGTCCGGTCGTGGTTGCTGATTGCTCGAAGTTCGGCCTGGTTTTGCCAGTTAGGATCGCCGGGTTCGAGGCGGTTCGGTTTCTGGTGTGTGAAGCTCTGCCTGAGCGGGGGGTCCGAAGGGCGCTGGCCGCGCGGGGGCTTGAGGTCGTTGTTGCTTGATTTTTGTTGTTCGCTTTCGCTGGGTCTCGTTTTCGTGTCGGCTCCGGTTTTTCGCCGGATCCCGTTTTCTTAGTGGTCTATTAGCGTTGCCCCTGTGCGGGGCGGCACTTACTTTCTTTGCTGCTGCAAAGAAAGTAAGCAAAGAAAGCAGCTTCTGATACGCCCGCGGTCACACGCAATTTGGGTAGTCCTCTCGTCGATCGTGGGCTGCCTAAAGAGTGCCCTCAAACACCTAATCGGGCTTGGCTCGCGCACGGTCTGTGTCATCGCACCACACAACAAACGGGTTCAGCACCAAATAGCTCCGGCCCGCTTCGCGGCCGACCGGTCAAGCGGGGATGCATGTGCTTCTCTACTAACGTCTCCATCTCACGGCACTCGCCGCTCGCCGGTTTCCCTTGCGGACCCGGCGGCAGCGCGTAGCGCTGTGCCGAAGCTATTTCGTGCTGAACCAGCGCGCTTAACGTTTTCGGGCGGCAGACCGTGCGCGAGCCAAGCCCGACTGGGTGTTTGAGGGCACTCGTTAGGCGAGTGCCGCCTGTGACGAGAGAACTACCCAAATTGCGTGTGACCGCGGGCCGTGACGAGCTGCTTTCTTTGCTTACTTTCTTTGCAGCAGCAAAGAAAGTGAGTGCCGCCCCGCACAGGGGCAGTGCTAATAGACCGACACCATAACGGGATCCGGCAAAAAGCACAGAGCTAAAAGCAGAGAGCTAAAAGCAGAGAGCTAAAAGCAGAGAGCTAAAAACAAACCACAAGCCCCTTGGCGAAATATGCAAATACGTGGCAACCCGTGGCGCCTTCACGTCGATGTCACACATCTCTGCAATATTCCGGGTCGAAGGTCGCCCCCGACCTTCATCGATCCCCGACACGAGAGACCACCATGACCCGCGATTCCCGCTTCGCGCGCACTGTGCTGCCGGCGTTCGCCGCCGCGTTTGCTCTGCTTGCCGCGATGCCCGCTCACGCCGCCGACGCCGTCGTCCTCTACACCGCCGATGGCCTCGAGAATCTCTACAAGGACGTGCTTCCCGCATTCGAAAAGAAGGAAGGCGTGAAGGTCAACATCGTCACGGCGGGCAGCGGCGAAGTGGTGAACCGCGCGACCGTCGAAAAGGATTCGCCGAAAGCAGACGTCCTCGTCACGCTGCCGCCGTTCATCCAGCAAGCGCAACAAGGCGGCCTGCTGCAGCCGTATCAGAGCGTGAACTACAAGAACGTGCCCGCCATCGCGAAGGAAAAAGACGGCGCATGGGCCACCTTCGTGAACAACTATTTCTCGTTCGCGATCAATCCCGAAGTCACGAAAACCGCGCCCAAGACCTTCGCCGATCTCCTGCATCCGAACTACTCCGGCAAGATCGCATACTCGAATCCAGCCACGGCAGGCGACGGCATGGCCGTCATCATCCTGACGTCCGCGCTGATGGGCGAAGACCAGGCTTTCAATTACCTGAAGGATCTCGAACAACACGCGAAGTTCCATACGAAGGGCACGGGCTATCTCGACGTGCTGCTCTCGCGTAACGAGATCGCATTCGCGAACGGCGATCTGCAAATGGACCTCGACGATGCCGCGAACGGCGGTCTCTCCATCAAGCCGCTCTTCCTGTCGCACAAGGCAGGCGAAGCGCCGAGCACATTCCAGCTTCCGTATGCAATCGGCCTCATCAAGAGCGGACCGAATCAGGCGGCGGGCAAGAAGCTCATCGACTATCTGATGTCGTCGGATGTGCAGTCGAAAGTGCCCGATATCTACGGCATCCCCGGCCGCACCGACGTGCCGCTCGCCGGCAAGAACGGCGAAGCCGTCAAGCAGGCGATCTCCGGCGTGAAGCTCATTCCCGTCGACTGGAACGAAGTCATGCAGAAGAAGGCGGGCTGGACCGAGCGCTGGAAGACCGAAGTGATCGGCAACACCGGCAAGCAGACCGACGTCGTCAAGCCGAAGTCCTGATGCGCGCCGTCCCCAAGGAAGCGTTCGGCGTCGATCAAACGCCGGGCGTGCACATCGATCGTCTGACGGTGCGCTTCGGCACGCGTACCGTGCTCGACGATCTCTCGCTTCGGATCGAACGCGGCGAATTCCTCACCGTGCTCGGCCGAAGCGGATGCGGCAAGACCACGCTGCTGCGCTTCATCGCCGGCTTCGTGAAGGCCGATGCGCTCGCGGGCACGCTCGCCGTCGCGGGCCGCGATCTCACGCACGTGCCGCCGCATCAGCGCAATCTCGGGCTGCTGTTCCAAAGCTATGCGCTGTTCCCGCATTTCTCGGTGTTCGACAACGTCGCGTTCGGCTTGCGCGCACGCAAGCTGAAGACGGGCGAGATCGCGCGACGCGTCGCCGATGCGCTCAAGCTCGTGCAGCTTTCCGATGCCGGTCACGTCATGCCCGCGCAGCTTTCCGGCGGCATGCAGCAGCGCGTGGCGCTGGCGCGCGCGCTCGTCATCGAGCCGGACGTGCTGCTGCTCGACGAGCCGCTCTCGGCGCTCGATGCGAATCTGCGCGCTTCGGTGCGCAGCGAGCTGAAGGCGTTGCATGAGCGCTTGCCGAATCTGACGATCGTCTGCGTGACGCACGATCAGGACGATGCGCTCGTGCTCTCCGACCGCACGCTGCTGATGCGCGATGGCCGCATCGCGCAACTCGGTGCGCCGCGCGAGCTGTACGACGCGCCCAACGATGCGTTCGTCGCGCGCTATCTCGGTGCCGCGAATTTGCTGCCGCCGCGCGTGGTGTATCCCGTCGGCGATGCGCGGCACGACGAGCGCGAACGTCTCGCGTGCATTCGTCCCGAACGATTCGCGATCGCGCCGTTGGGAGAAGGCCATCTGCATGGCACGATCGCGTCCGTCGAATGGTATGGCGCGGCGCTTTCCATTTCCGTCGCGCTCGATGCGTTGCCCGGCGAGCCCGTGCTCGTGACGACGCAGCGCGGCCATTCGCGCATGCCGGACAAAGGCGCGCGCGTTTCCCTTCGCTTCGAGGCTGACGATGTCGTCCTTGTTCGTCCCTGACAGCGTCGCGCGCGACGAACGCGGCATCTGCGACGCCTATCTCTCCGCGCAATTCGCAGCGCACGCCAAAGAAGCGCAACGCCGCGAGCGCAAGGCGCAGTGGCATCTGCTCTTCATTCTCGTCGTCGTGCTCGGGCCGCTCGTGGTGTATCCGCTCGCGCGCCTCGTCATGTCGAGTGTGACCGGGCCGCACGGTTTCTCGCTGCACGCGTACAGCGCGTTCTTCAGCAACCCCGAAACGCGCGGGATGATCGGCACGACGCTCGGTATTCTCTTCGCGAGCGCGAGCATCGCTTCGTTGCTCGGCGTCGCGCTCGCATCGATGCTGTTCTTCAGGCCGTTCGCGCTCGCGCGCCTGCTCACGCGTTTTCTGGAATTGTTCGTCGCGTTTCCGTCGTTTCTGGTCGCGTTCACGCTGATCTTTCTATACGGCTCGCAAGGTTCGGTGAGCATCGGTCTGCAGCGGATCTTTTCGCTCGATGCGCCGCCGCTCGATTTCCTTTTCGGCATCGGCGGCGTGATTCTCGCGGAGGTCGTGTTCTATGCGCCGTTCGTCGTGCGTCCGACGCTCGCATCGTATGCGACGCTCGACATGCGGCTCGTCGAAGCCGCAAAGAGCCTCGGCGCCGATGGCTGGATGGTCGCGACGAAAGTCGTCTTGCCGCTCGCGTGGCCGGGCATCGCGGCAGGCACGATCCTCTGCTTTCTGCTGACGTTGAACGAGTTCGGCATTCTGCTCGTGCTCGGCAGCGCACATCTGATCACCTTGCCGATCGCGATCTACAGCGCCGCGACCGTCGACCTCGATCTGGCCACCGCGGCCGCGGGTTCGGTCGTGATGCTGTTGATGTCGCTATCGCTCTATGCGTTGTATCGACGCGTGAATCGGCAAACGAGTCGCCGTTCGGGAGAGCGCTGACATGCAACTCATCGCTGCTGCGTTCAGACCTCGCGCGCTCCTGCGTCATGCGTTCACGGGCCTCTTCGCGTTGCTGTGCTTCTGGCTCTTCGTGCTGCCGGTGATCGTCGTCGCGTTGTCGAGCGTCGCGTCGCACTGGTCCGGCACGATCCTGCCCGATGGTTTTTCCACGCGCTGGTTCGCGCGTCTTTCATCGAGCGATCTCGATGCGGTCGCGACGAGTCTCGAAGTCGGCCTGGGCGTCGCGTTTCTCGGCACCGCGCTGGGACTCTGGCTCGCGCTCGCGCTGGAAGGACGCGACCGGCGCGGTCTCGGCGCACTCGTCGATGCCGTCGCGATGATGGGCAGCGGCGTGCCGAGCGTCGTCCTCGGGCTCGCCGTGTTGATCGCGTATCACAAGCGTCCGCTCGATCTGTCGGGATCGGCCGCAATCGTCGTGCTCGTGCAACTCGCGCTCGTGTTGCCGTTCTGTTATCGATGCGCCGCCGCGGCGCTGCGCCCCGAGCTCACGACGCTGCGCGAAGCCGCCGCGAGTCTCGGCGCGCCGCCGCGCATGGTGCTCGCGCGCGTGGTATTGCCGCAACTCGTGCCCGCGATCCGCGCGAGCCTCGCGCTCGGTTTCGCGCTCTCGCTCGGCGAACTTGGCGCGACGCTCACCGTGTATCCGCCCGGATTCGCGACGGTGCCGATCGTCGTCGTCGGGCAGGTGAATCGCGGTTACTATCTGCCTGCGTCCGCGCTCTCGCTGATTCTGCTGGGCGTATCGCTCGCGGCGCTTCTGCTGATCGCCGCACGCGCGCCACGCCGCTCCATCGCATGACAAACATACGGAATCCGAACTAAATATCGATGCCATCATCTGTCCGCAAGCTCTTCGTTAGCAATTTGCGGGCCGCTCTCCGTTTCCGCCTTGTCATACCAAAAAAAATAAAACTGGCGTAACCTGCACGTTCAGGCACGTCCGCACCCGCCAGACCGGGGCAGGGCGCCAATTCGGTGCGTCCGGATTGAACTCCCGTCAGGCTTTCGCGGTCGTTGCATATGTTGCAAACACCGGAGGTTTCGATGACATCCGTCGATCTGGAATTCGACCAGCTCAACAGTACCGTCGATGCGCTCAGGCGCTCCATCTCGAACCGCCTGATGTACGGCGTCGGCAAGGATGCAGTCACCGCGCAGCCGCGGGACTGGCTTCACGCCGCTGAACTGGCCGTGCGGGATCGTCTCGTCGCGCGCTGGATGCGCACCACGCGGCTCCAATACGAACAGGACGTGAAACGCGTCTACTATCTGTCGATGGAATTTCTCATCGGCAGAACTTTCAGCAATGCGCTGCTCGCGCTAGGCATCTACGACGAAGTGCGCGATGCGCTCGCCGGCTTGGGCGTCGATCTCGCGGCGCTCGAGGAACTCGAGCCGGACGCCGCGCTCGGCAATGGCGGCCTCGGACGCCTTGCGGCCTGTTTCCTCGATTCGATGGCGACGGTCGGCGTGCCGGGCTTCGGCTATGGCATCCGTTACGAATACGGGATGTTCCGTCAGACGATCGTCGACGGCAATCAGGTCGAGATGCCCGATTACTGGCTGCGCGCGGGCAATCCGTGGGAGTTTCCGCGGCCCGAAGTCGTGTACACCGTGCATTTCGGCGGGCGCACGGTGCAACATGACGATCGCACCGACTGGATCGACACCGAGCACGTCAACGCGATGGCCTACGACACGGTCATTCCCGGCTTCGCGACAACGGCCACCAACACGCTGCGCCTGTGGTCCGCGCGCGCAACCGACGAGTTCGATCTCTCCGCGTTCAATCAGGGCGACTATCGGCGCGCGGTGGAGGCGAAGAACACATCGGAACATGTGTCGCGTCTCTTGTATCCCGACGACTCGACTCAGGCCGGACGCGAGTTGCGTCTGCGTCAGGAATACTTCTTCGTCTCCGCGACGATGCAGGATCTGATACGCCGCTATCAGCGCACGCATACGCACTTCGGTCGGCTCGCGGAAAAGGTCGCCGTGCATCTGAACGACACGCATCCGGTGCTCGCGATTCCGGAGCTGATGCGCCTGCTCGTCGATCGGCATCATCTGCCGTGGGACAAGGCGTGGAAGCTCGTGCAGCAGATGTTCTCCTACACGAATCACACGCTGATGCCCGAAGCGCTCGAAACATGGGACGTCGAGATGCTCGCACGCTTGCTGCCGCGGCATCTGGAGATCATCTTCGAGATCAACGCGCAGTTCCTGAAGCAAGTCACCGAGAAGTTCGGGCGCGATGTCGAACTGATTCGGCGCATCTCGCTCGTCGATGAATTCGGCCAGCGGCGCGTGCGCATGGCGCATCTCGCGATCGTCGCGAGTCACAAGGTGAACGGCGTATCGAAGCTGCACTCGCAACTGATGGTGCAGAACATCTTCTCCGACTTCGCGCGCATGTATCCGGAGCGCTTCACGAACGTGACGAACGGCATCACGCCGCGCCGATGGCTCGCGCAGGCGAGTCCGTCGCTGTCATCGCTGATCGACAAGCGGCTCGGGCCGCGCTGGCGCACCGATCTCTTCGAGCTTGGCAGGCTGCGCGAATGGCGTGACGATCCGGAGTTCTGCAAGGCCTTTCACGATGCGAAGTTCGCCAACAAGCTGCGGCTCGTGGAACGCGCGAAACGGGACGCCAACGCGATCATCAATCCGGAAGCGCTGTTCGATCTGCAGGTGAAGCGCATCCACGAATACAAGCGGCAATTGCTCAACATCCTGTATGTGATCGTGCGCTATAACCGCATCCGCGAAAATCCGGAGCAGGACTGGACGCCGCGCGTCGTGATGTTCGCGGGCAAGGCGGCGTCCGCGTACAAGATGGCGAAGAACATCATCAAGCTCATCAACGATGTGTCCCGCAAGATCAACACGGACCCGCTCATCGGCGATCGGCTGAAGGTCGGCTTTATTCCGAACTACGGCGTTTCCGTGGCCGAGCTCATCATTCCGGCGGCGGATCTGTCGGAGCAGATTTCGATGGCGGGCACCGAAGCATCGGGCACCGGCAACATGAAGCTTGCGTTGAACGGCGCACTGACAATCGGCACGCTCGATGGCGCGAACATCGAGATCTGCGATGCCGTGGGGCGCGAGAATATTTTCATCTTCGGCAACACGACCGACGAGATCGAATCGTTGCGCGCGGCGGGTTATCGGCCACGGCAGATTTACGAGGAAAACGCGGAGCTGAAAGTCGCGCTCGACCAGATTCGACTCGGGCACTTCTCGCCGGAAGAGCCGCACCGTTTCTACGACATCTTCCATACGCTCGTGGACTGGGGCGATCACTACATGGTGCTCGCCGATTTCGACAGCTTCGACAAGACGCAGACCGAAGTCGATCTCAAGTACCGCGACAAGGATGCGTGGACGCGGAGCGCGATCGAGAACGTCGCGGGCATGGGCATTTTTTCGTCGGACCGCACGATCGCGGAGTATGCGCGCGACATCTGGCACGTCGAGCCGTTGCAGATCACCTGACGACGCGTTCAGCGCCGTGTGATGCGCGTAATGCGCGTCACGCGGCCGAGCGTTGCGTTGGGAAAATGCGCGGTGAGCGTGCCGATGACATCGTCGATGTCATCGCGATCGGTCTCGACATGGAGCGTGGTGCAATCGCGGAGGCGGCTCGTCTCCACGATATAAGCCTGCGTGCCCGCGCCGAACGCATACGCGAGCATGTCGCGTGCGGCCGACGAATCCAGTCCCGGAACGGTGAGATCGAACGCGACGCAGTGGCGTGCTTCGCGGCGGCGCGGCGAGCCGCCGTTGACCACGCGCGAAAGAGCGATCGAGTCGAATGTGCGGATATCCATCGATGGAAGCCGTCCGGCGACGGCTCGTTGTGGCGATGCCCGCACTCTAGCGCCGCGCGCCTAAAGGCCGGGCTAAAGAAGCGCGCCGCCGTGTAAACGGCGCATCAAGATCAGGCTTGCGATGACTTCGCGCCTGCGCTCGCCGCATGTTTCGCGACCGCCTCGCCGACGAGCGCCGCGACCTTGTCCGCGAATTCCTGATCCTTCGTGATGAGCACTTCGCGCTCGCCGTCGGGCGTCGCGACCATCAACTGATAGATCACGTCCTGCGTGATCCAGGTGAGATAACCCACGACGACGATCATCACGCCGAGCACGAGCGCCGCGCCCGAGCCGGTGAAGATGCCCGCGCCGAGCACGATCAGCCCGATCAGCGCGATGATGATCGGCAAAGGCTTCTGGCGCGGGATCATCACGACGCGCGCCGCGCGCAGATCGCGCAGCGGAATCATCTGACCGGACGCCGAGAGTCCGGCGCGCGAAAGCGTCACGCCACGTTCATTGAAAGGAGTATCCATAAGGGTTGTGCAGTCTTCTTGCAGCCGATGAAACCGGGGAGCGTACCAGACGGCGCGGCGCGGCGGCATGTCGCACATCGACGCATTCGGCGGGGTTTGCATATCGTAAATTTACGATATATACTTCGCAGCAAGACGATTCGGAACAGGCTGCACGTTCCGTCCGTCAGACGCACGAGCAACGAAATGGACATCGACGCAATTCACAAGGCCCTCGCCAACCCCCTTCGCCGCGAGATTCTGGAATGGCTGAAGGAACCCGAGCTGCATTTCCCTGATCAGGAATTGCCGCACGTGCACGGCGTTTGCGCGGGTCAGATCGATGGGCGCTGCGGCATGTCGCAGTCCACCGTTTCGGCGCATCTCGCGACCTTGCACAAAGCCGGACTCGTCACCACGAAGCGCGTTGGACAGTGGGTGTTCTTCAAGCGCGACGAAGCGGTCATTCAAGCGTTTCGCGATTCCATCGGGAATCTCTGAGCTTGCTTGCCATTCGGTGAAAGTCTGCTTTCAATTTCATTAGGAATCCAATTCATGTCGACTCTTTTCGATCCGCTTAAAGTTGGCGCACTCACGTTGAAGAACCGCATCATCATGGCGCCGCTCACGCGTCAGCGCGCGGGCGTCGAACGCGTGCCGAACGCGTTGATGGCGCAGTACTACGCAGACCGCGCATCGGCGGGGCTGATTCTGAGCGAAGCGACGTCGGTGACGCCGCAAGGCGTCGGCTATGCCGACACGCCGGGCATCTGGTCCGACGAGCAAGTGGAAGGCTGGAAGCTCGTCACGAAGGCCGTGCACGAAGCGGGCGGCAAGATCTTCCTGCAACTGTGGCACGTCGGCCGCATTTCCGATCCGATCTTTTTGAATGGCGAACTGCCGGTCGCGCCGAGCGCGATCGCGGCGGGAGGACACGTGAGCCTCGTGCGTCCGCAGCGTCCGTACGTGACGCCGCGCGCGCTCGAACTGGATGAAATCGCCGGTGTCGTCGCGGCGTACCGCAAGGGCGCGGAAAACGCGAAGCGCGCGGGCTTCGACGGCGTCGAAGTGCACGGCGCGAACGGCTATCTGCTCGACCAGTTCCTGCAGGACAGCACGAACAAGCGTACCGACGCCTACGGCGGCCCGATCGAAAATCGTGCGCGCCTGCTGCTCGAAGTCGTCGATCAGGCTATCGAAGTTTGGGGCGCGGATCGCGTCGGCGTGCATCTTGCACCGCGCGCGGATTCGCACACGATGGGCGACAGCGATCGCGCCGCGACCTTCGGTTACGTCGCGCGTGAACTGGGCCGCCGCAAGATCGCGTTCATCGCGGCACGCGAGCATGAAGCCGCCGACAGCCTCGGGCCGCAATTGAAGAAGGCGTTCGGCGGCGTGTATATCGCCAACGAAGGCTTCACGAAGGCCAGCGCCGAAGCGATCATCGCCCGCGGCGACGCCGATGCCGTCGCGTGGGGCAAGCCCTTCATCGCGAATGCGGATCTGGTGCGCCGCTTCGAAGTCGATGCCGATCTCAACAACTGGGACACGTCGACGTTCTATGCGCCGGGCGCGAAGGGCTATACGGATTACCCGTTGCTCGAAACGGCGGAATAAGACGCGTCGAAGTTAGCGTCTCGATGAAAACAGCGGCTCCGGCCGCTGTTTTCATTGATGGTTTCAAAGCTGCACCAAATAGTGTATTGCTGGCGTTCGGATCATTCATTCCCTTCATCGCTGATGTGCGAGCGGCTCATACCGCAAAGGAGTGCCTATGTCCTGGCTTACGGCAACACTGCGCAGTTATCCTGAAATCGCCATCTTTCTGTCGCTCGGCGTCGGCTATTGGGTCGGCGGAAAAAGCTTTCGCGGCTTCAGCCTCGGCGCCGTGACGGCGACCTTGCTCGCGGCCATCGCCATCGGGCAACTAGGCATCACCATTTCGTCGAACGTCAAATCGGTCTTCTTTCTGATGTTCCTGTTCGCCGTCGGTTACGGCGTCGGTCCGCAGTTCGTGCGCGGCATCGCGAAAGACGGCTTGCCGCAGGCGATCTTCTCCGTCATCCAGTGCGTGCTGTGCCTCGCGGCGCCTTACGCGGCGGCGAAGATCGCGGGTTATGACGTCGGCTCGGCGGCGGGCCTGTTCGCGGGCTCGCAGACGATTTCCGCTTCGATGGGCCTTGCCACCGACGCCATCAACCGGCTCGGCCTGCCGCCGGATCAGGCGAAGGCGCTGCTCGACGCGATGCCGACCGCCTACGCCGTGACCTATATCTTCGGGACGATCGGCTCCGCGCTGATTCTCGCGATGCTCGGGCCGAAGCTGCTCAACATCGACCTCGTCGCGGCCTGCAAGGAATACGAGGCGACGCTCGGCGGCGGCGGCGATCTCGGCGGCGCGGGGCAGGCGTGGCACAAGTTCGAACTGCGCGCGTATCGCGTGGCCGAGCACGGGCGCGCGGCGGGCATGTCGGTCGCGCAGGCCGAAGCGCTGGAGCCGGAAGGCGCGCGGCTCTTCATCGAGCGGATACGGCGGGGCGGAACCATTCAGGAAGCGAAGATCGACGACGTGCTGCAACCGGGCGATGTCGTCGCGGTCTCCGGGCGGCGCGAGCTGCTCGTCGATCTGCTCGGCGGCGTCGCGACCGAAGTGGACGACGCCGAACTGCTCGCCGTGCCGATCGAAGGCGTCGATATCTACGTGACGAGCAAGGCCGTCGACGGCAAGACGCTGCAGGAGCTCGCGCATATGCCCGCGTCGCGCGGCGTGTTTCTGCGCAAGATCAAGCGCGGCGCGACCGAAACGCAGATACCGATTCTGCCGAGCACGAAGCTGCATCGGGGCGACACGATCACGCTCGTCGGCCGCACGCAGGACACGTCGGCGGCGGCGAAGGCGATCGGCGTGCTCGACCGTCCGACCGACGCCGCCGACATGGCGTTCGTCGGCCTCGCGATCACGCTCGGCGCGTTGATCGGCGCGCTCGTGCTGCATGTCGGCGCGATTCCGCTCACGCTGTCGACGGCGGGCGGCGCGCTCATCGCGGGCATCGTGTTCGGCTGGCTGCGCGCGATCCATCCGACGTTCGGCCGCATTCCGTCGCCGACGATCTGGTTCATGAACTCAGTCGGCCTGAACGTCTTTATCGCGGTCGTGGGGATTTCGGCGGGGCCGGGCTTCGTCGCGGGCTTGCAGAAGCTCGGCGTGAGTCTCTTTCTGTGGGGCATTTTTGCGTCGGCGGTGCCGCTCATCATCGGTATGTACATCGCGAAGTACGTGCGATCTCCCGCCAACCCTTGTCGCGCCTACGCCTGTTCAACGAGTGTTCAAAACTTGTTCAGAACTCTTTTGTGCGATCGTTACCTTGATCGGTGCAATGCCGCGGCTGTCGGCGTACATCTCAGCCATCTGATCGGTCATATGGCCAAGCAACGCCTTGGTGTCCACGCCTCCCTGCGCCTCGTATAAGCGCTTGGCCAAACTTCGGATCTCGTGAAAGGTTGGCGCTTTGTCGTCGTCCGGGATGCCAGCCAAAGTGCGAGCGCTGGCGAAAGCGTTGGAGATGGTGCCGAGCTTGACTGGCGATCCAACTTCGACTCGGCTGCGCTTCCGAATATGGTGGATGAGGTACTTGCTGACGACGTGCGTGGACTTGCATCTCGCAATTACGTCGGCAAGCGACATGTCGATCGCATCCAGCCGAAGCGCCAGTGGAATCTCGATCTTGACCGACGTCTTCGAGCGCTGCAGCAGCACGACATCGCCTTTGCTAAACGAGCGCTCCCAGCGCGCGACCGTCGATCGATCCTGCCCCGACACCAATGCAAGCAGCATCGCGTTCTGAAGCCAGTCCGCGACTTCGGGCGCCTTCGCGTAGATCGCTTGGAAAGTCTCAAGCGTCAGTCGCTGCCGCTTTGTCTTGGGCCGTGGCCGTTCGGTTTCCGCCGCGACGTTCGACGACATCCACCCGAGCGCCAATCCTCTCCTGCAAACACTCACCAGCCGATTCCGAACGACCTGCGCCCACCGGCGCTTATCCGATTCGATCAGCGGCTCGATCAAGTCCGCAACGTGCTTCGTAGTCAACTCGGCGCACGGCACGTCGCCTAGAGCCTTAACGATAGCCGCGTCGATATAGCTGCGTGTCTTTATCGTCTCTGGCTTCTGACCGGCCGTCGGCATGCGTTTCACGAGGTCGGATACGGTCATGGTCGTTTCGGTGAGACGGTCGGCAAGCGTACGAGTGCGCTTCGCGTCTTCGACGATCATGTTCGCTTCCTGCGATTCGTGGATGGCCTGCGCGAGAGGCATGCGGCCAAGCACATGCGTCTTGCCGTCGCGCGGGTCGCGCCAGGTGTAATACCCGGGGCGCGGTTCGTGCATGTTGTCCGGCCAGTTGGCGCGGCGTCGGATTCTAGGGCGTGCGGCCATGTTTAGCGTGCAATGCGTTGAGCGAGACTCGGGCGGATGCTTCTGTCCTGGTACGTCGCGTTGTCTTCGACATAGTACGAACGACCTACCTTGATGGGCGGCGGGTATATTTTCCCGTCTCGGATCCAGAGGCGCGCGGTTCGTATAGCCGGCGCTGGCTCGAAGTGACGCTTGATCCATTCATCCAGTCTGACTTTCATTAGATCCCCCATGCTTCGCGCGTGACGCGCAACAATTCTTCAGTTCTGTTCCAGATCACAGCTAGGCCCGCTCGTTGCTCAAGTGTTGTCACCGTCGAAGGAGGCATCCATGTGCTACGGAAACCCTCACGATCTGCTCGAGCTCGTTGCGAGCGCGCTACCGCTGCGTAACGAACTAGGGCACACAGGGCAAGAGGATTTCGAATACTTCTGTGCATACACCGGGCTTCGAGAGGAGAACGTCGGCGCCGACGCGTTTGCATGGGCGAAACTTGCCTTCCTGTCTGCGTGGAGACGCCGAACCGATGCCCGTGCCGAACATTCGATCGAGTGGCTACCGCCGCCGAGAGGCGCTCGGATGGCTCTAGAGCTAGGCGCGTTACGCGCATGGATTGATCAGTTCGCTGCTTCATTTCAATGCCTAAAGTTTTGTCTGTTGCTGCCGATAACGCGGGCATGAACAAAATCCAAGCCCAAACCCTTCTCGAGTCCGCCGACGCTGTTGCGATGGCAGACGTTCTCAAACAATTTGGCCACTACGATGACGACAGCAAAGAGCACGGCGACGTGTACTGGCGTGCCTTCGTTCACAAGCTGGCTGAAAAGGCGCCGAACTGGAAGCTGCCCGATCTGATGGCGCTGGCGCATTCCTGATCAACCTTCGGTGACGGGCACACGTGCGGCAATCTCCAAGCGTTTGCGTTTGAGGATTGCCGCAACGCCTTGGCGATCGATCTCGAGCGCGCCCGCGGCAACTGCGAGCGCACGCTTCGACAGCGCAATGTCGAAGTGCTCGTGATACGTGCCCGCTTTCTGAATCCACTTCCGCGCGACGCCGATTCTGTCGGCCATTGCCATAAGCTCGGCGCTGGAATCCGCCAGCATGTGGCACATCACCATGCGGCCGTACGCGGCTTTCATGTCGTCGACGTAGACCGCCATCAGGCGCCTCCCTCTTTGCTCGCCACGCTCGACGCGCGCTTAGCCATGTCCTCGTGCATCGCTTTCCATGCGGCGAGTACGACGTCCTCGGTGAATGTTCCGTCGAGTTCCATGCGGATGCCGCGCGCGGTTCGAATCGAGAACACGACGCGCGTATCGCCGGCTTTCGGCACGTCGCGGCCGATGCTTGCTTTGAACTGGCTCATCCCTGTTTCTCCTTCCCGTCTGCGCATCTCTGCGCGGCGATGGCGCGATCAATGGCGGTGTTGAGCGTGTCCGCGCTTTCGCCAACGAGTCCAAACGCCTTTACCTGAACAAGCGATTCGCCATCGGCATCACAGGCATAGACATCCTCGAAGTGATCGCGAAGCCACCGATAGCGCTCGGCGTCGCGCGCATCTTTCATCGCCCGCTGCGCCCAACTATGGCGGCTCTTCGACAGGCAAGGAATGCACTCTTTCGGGCATCCGACTTCGAGATAGTGCGGCGGCTTTCCCGCTTCAGGATGCGGATTCACGCTTATTGGGAGGCCGCACTTGTGGCACGCCTGCCGTTCCGCATCCCGGCTGTCAGCGCTCGGGGCGACATAACCGCTGTGCTTGTCCGCGTCGTAGTCGAGAATCCATGGCTCCTTGTCCAACTCGCCAATCATCCAGCGCATACGGTCGGCTTCGTATCGAACGCGGTCGGGATACTCGGACCTGTCGATCGTGATGCCTTCGCTGATGTCACCACGATGCAGAATGGCCGTCCAATTCGTCTTGCCGTTGCTCTCCGGCATCGAGCCATACCAGACGGTAAGCGCCTCGCTCGATGTGTCAGCGCTCGGGGCGATGGGAGCGGCGTTTAGCACTTCCTCTGCAAAGTCCAGATAGAAGAATGTCGAACGTGATCCCTTGTGCTTTTCCCATGCGGCCTCAACGATTGCGCAGAGGGCTGGGTTGCTGTCGTCAACTCGCCACGCCACCGGCTTCGCCTGCCCTTCACTCGCGCCTGCTGCAAGTCGGTAGTCGTGCGTGAGTCGCTCTTTCAGCGCGTCGATGACTTCAGGCATTCCGCGCACGACCATGTGCTCGTTGCTGCCTACCGGCATGAATTCCATCGTGGCACTCGCCCCCGCCGCATCGGCTACCGAAGGCGCGGGAGGGGCGGCGTATCGATTGACGATATGCCGGATGCTCAATTCGACGGCGCTCTTGTAGCTGTCGAGCGACTCGTAAAGCGTGCCGCTATCGCGATATGCCGCTTCCCACTGGCGCGCTTCTTGGACAAGGCTCCACAGGTCTTTCTGCATGTCGGTCGCCTTCGCCCCCGCTGTGTCGGCGATGCTCGCGGAGGGTGGGATGTCGCATTGCGTGAACAGTGCGTCGTGCCATGCAATCTGCCAAGTGAACCAGTCGACGTTCATCCCGGCTTTGCGCTGCTGCTCGAAGCCTTCGCGCATCGGATTTTGATTGGTCATGATGTGTCTCAATATGGCGGGTGGGCGGCGTCGAACGCTTCAGCCTGTCGAAGCTGCGCGGCGATGCGCAGCATCTCGTCGTGGTCGCGCTTCGCTTCGCGGCAGTCGTCCCAGCGTCCGAACGTGCCGTGCGCGGCGCGGATCCCTTCAGCTTCGCGCTCAAGGATCGCTGCGGCGCGGTCGAGCAGGGCGCGCGGCTTCATTTGATCTGGTGGCGACGAATGCCGGTGATGCCGCTCGGGAGTTGCGGCTGCTTTTCCTCATCGTCGGGCAGCATGAAATCCGAGCCGGTTGCGCCGGACGCCTTGATGAAATCGACCTCGACCTTCGCGCTGTCGACCAGGACGCGCGCGACATCGGCGACTGCGCGGGCGCGCTCGACTTCCATGGGGTTTTCGCGATTTCGCAGATCCGCGAGGGTGTCCAGCAGGTGCTGACGGACTGTGCTGATGTTGTTGCTCATGACTGTTTCTCCTTCGCCTCGCGGGCGATGCGGTTGATCTGACGAGTGATTGCGCCTTTCAGTTGAACCAGCTTGGCCAGCTCGGGATCTCGCGTTACAGGATGGTTGCGCCGCGCGAGCTCGGCGCGGCTGACGAGTTCGAGTGCGTCGAGCGTGATGTACTCCGCATCGGCGGTGCGACGACCGGGCAGAAAGCAGACGACGTGGCCTGGAGGAATTGGGCCGTGCGCGGCTTCCCAGACAAGACAGTGCACGCCGACCCAGCGCCGCGCCGGCACCGGATGATCGTCGGTCACCTTTCGTTCGAGGTAGCCGTCCTTGCTGAGGCGCTCGGATCCGATCGGTACATAGTTGTGCTGCGCTGCGCCGCTCATCGAGCCTTTCTTGAACTGCGTGCGGCGGCAGTTCTCATGCGTGCCGCAGATGCCCTTGACTCCCTTGTTCCATGACTGCCGCCCCTTTTTGAACTGCGTCGCAACCATTCGCGCATCCGTGCGGCCGCGCGCGATACGCCCGCTCAGATCTGAAGCCATGTAGGCGGGCGACTTCTTCAGGCCCAGCTCGGCAGCTTTGCGATACACAGATTCGAGTGGCCGGCCGATCTCGCGCGCGAGTGCCGAGGTTTCCCTGTCGGGATAGCCATTCGTCAACTGCGCGATTTGTTCACCTGTCCAAAAGCGTCGCTGCATGGCGACCTCCAAATAACTGCGTTGCCAATCCTGATCTCGACGCGCATACCGACGATCTCCGCGACCATCTCCACGAATCGCTCGCAGAGCCTTTGGATTTGCTGTGTCGTCGGCTTCCGAGCGAGCCCGATCGATTCGAGTGCGTCCAGCAGCGCGCGGAAGGTGGGGAGTAGGCGGGTCATTAGGGCGTCCAAGCGATTTAACGACGGGAATCTCATATAGCGCGTATAGTGGTCTGGCATGCCGCTCCTGGTGTGTAGGAGCAAGCATGGAAAACCTATCGTGTGTGCCATATCGCGGGTACACCATCGACGTTCGCGTCGTCACAAGCAAATCACCGTCACTGGATGGCCAACAGGTTCGATACGCTGTCTCGTGGTCGATCCTTTCCTCGAACCCTCTCGCAACGCCTGTCATAAGCCTGCCCGAGCAACTTAATTTCCTTACGCCCGAAGCGGGATTCAAATATGCCGAACGGCAAGCGAAGAGGTACATCGATGGTTGCGTCAACGATGGAAGTGCCGATGCAGCACCAGATGAATCATCTTTCCGGAGTTGAGCATGTCGCGACTGTTGAGAATCGGAACACTGGACTTTCACGTGTTGGTTGAACCGCTGGTGGGCGGAGGATTCAGCTACGCTTGCGTTGAAATCGATCGAACGAGGCCTCAGGTTGATCGGATCCACTTCGAAAGCTCCCTTCGATATGAAAGTGAAGATGCTGCATACGCTGGCGGCTCGGCCTACGCTCGGAAGCAGGGGCGACGAGTGCTGAAATAGAGAGCCGCTTATTACGGCTTTCCCGTTTCCGCCGCAAATTTCAGGTACTCCGCATAGTCCGGCCAGTAGCGCTTCCTATTCGACGCGTGCTGCTTCGGCGTGCTGTCCCATTCGACGACGGCCGCGGTGACGGTCGGCCAGTGGTCGGGATTCTTGCCTTCGGCGACGGACTGCGCGCGTTGCTTCGTCAGATAGTCGCCCCAGAACTTATTGAACGCCGCCGCCACTTTGTCGGCTTCCTCTTTGGACGGTGCCGCGATGATGTCGTCTGGGCCTTGGATGCGGAGCATCCACAAGTTTTTTTCGCTCACGCTTGCCTCATTTTCGGTTTTCGACTCCTAAATGCCACTCGGCTCTGCAATCTCTCGGCTTCCGCCTCTTAAGAAGCGCACAATCAGTTTTCCGTTGTCATACCTACTGCTGGAATCGCCATGACACGCTTGATCAAGGTCGGAAATCATGAGTACCACGTCGTGGTACATCCGCTGCTGGCGGGCGGCTTCGCCTTTACAGTCGTTGACATCGACCTGACCGGTCCTAAAGTCACCGAGGCTCGTCATGACAGTGAGATCAGATTTCCTACCGAACAGGATGCCTATGAACGGGGCTCCGTCTACGCTCGTCGGCGCGCTAGATTGTTCAGACGGTAACCGGCACAAGGCGATTTTCTGTTCTGCGCTCTCGAATCCGTCGGTCTCTCCGCATAGCAGGGCTTGATGACTGCTCGAACGTTTTGCGTAAGTTTCGTGCACAGTCTGCATAACTAACCTAGGACGTTCCTTTCATGAACGGAAAACCTCAGCTACCCGTGTTGCGCTTGGACGGCGATCTCTTCTTCAATCAACGACTTGCCAACAAGACATATCGAATCCAAGTGACAAGCGAATGCCTCGCTGATATTTTCGGTTCTGACGGTTCGTTAGAAGCCGACGTCCGAGCTTTGCAAGGCAACATTCAATTGATCGTTACAATCGCGACCCACAAAATAATGGCCGGCACGAATTCGACAATTAGAATTCGGTGCGCCGACTTTAGGCGCTTCGCCTCGCTAGGCGCCGATGCCGATGGTCGCTCTCGGTGAAGATCACTTAGTCGTCCGCCCCGCCAATAAGCCGGCAGCCGGATTACGCGCCGGCACGCGGTTCGTGGAAAATCAGTCTTCGTCGTCGGACGGATTCCAGCCCTTGACGTCGCATGCGAACGCACGCCACTTCGCCTTCTGCTCGTCGGTCATGTCGCGCCACGACGGTGCGATGTCCGAGCTGATGACGGATCCAGCCTTCAAGGTGAACGTGCCGCAGTTGCTGCCGATGTCCTCGTCGGCGAAAGTGACCTCGATCTGGTCGTCAGGGAATTGGCTCGAAAGCTTCGTCAGAACAGGTTCAGGGCAGCTCCACGCGGTGTCGAACTGCGCCGTGCCCGCCGCGACGTCGACAACGCATTCGTAGGCATTCCACTTCGTGCCCCATTGCTGGCGGGCGAAGGCCATGCCGTGGAAGACGCCGCACTTGCGGAAATTGCGAAGCATCTGCACGAACTGCTCGAACGACTCGTCACTCAGGTTTTGAACCTTCGTCTCGGCTCGATTTGCGGCTTCCAGTGAAGCGAGCAACGGGTGATCGCTGAGCGGCTTTCCCGTGACGACTTCGGCGAGATTTTCAGCGGCCATGTTCACGCCGTCCCACGGAAACTCTCCGGTGAAGGCGATGACGCGCCCGAAGTCGACGTTTCCCTTCTCATTGACGAGCGCAGCGATGACATGGCTCGGAGCTTTGATCTTGTTCGTTACGTGGTTCGGCATGGTGTCTTCTCTTTTCACTTTTGGCCCTAAGGCCTTCAGAATGCCCGTTCAACCGCTGGGCGAGGTATTCAGTGCGTGGACGGCCAGTTGATGCGCTTCTTTTGCTGCTCAAGCTCTGCGAGTCGGCGTTTTGCGCTGGCATCGGCACCGCTCACAAGCGCGATCGCCGCAACCATCGTCACGACAAACAGAAGGACTACTATCTGATACGTGTTCATGGTGAGCCTTTACGGGATCGCGTTATGCGCAGTGGACGACTGTGCAGCGTTCGATGCGAGCGGCGCGGTCGTCGATCTCCGCACAGATCGCGAGATAAGCCGCTGCGACCAGAAACGTGATGCCCCAGATCTGCCAGAGCTTCACGCCAACACCCCGGCGCGGAAGGCGACGCACAGGAACCACACTGCGCCGATCGCGACACCGTACAGACCGGCAACGCCGACCGCTTTGTAGATCTTCTCGACGTCCTGCAGCCGCGTGATGTCGCGGAGCATCGCGTTGTCGTTGAGAACGCGTTCCATCTTCCTGTCCTTATCCGCCGGCCCGAACGTCGGCGACGCCCGGGGCGATGATGTTGAGTGCGTATTCACGCAGGAGATGTTCGATGAGCGCGCCGGCGCCACCTTGCGCAAGACGCTTCAGTTCGAGTAGATCGCTTGCCAGCCAGCTCACGTGCTATCTCCTGTCCACTTGCCGGACAGGAAGCCCTGAGTACAAGACACTGATCGCTTCCCAGTGCCCTGAGATCAGGGCTCCCGGTTTATCCCCGGAGCGCTTCGTTGAGCGCATGGGATGAAGCATAAACATACGTTTAGCCAATGTCAAAACAAATGTTTATGCGGAGCCAAAGAAATTTGTAACAACGCGGTTCAGCGCTTTCTGAGTGTCGCGGGCGTCCCGATACAATCAGACGAAACACGGGAGGGGGATATGTGGACAGCTATCTGGATCGCCGTCGGCGTCGGGCTATTCGCTGTGCTGCTCTTGGCGCTTCGGGAGTTCTTGCTCTGGGTGCGCGAGGGCGTTCTGTGGTATTGGAGGATCCCGGATCGAATCGAACTCATGGAAGAGATCCGAGACGAGCAGCGTGCACTGAATGCTAAACGCGTGGCGGCCGACGAGCCGGCGGTGTTTTCTTGGCGGCGCGATAGCTGAAAAGGAAAGACCCGCCGAAGCGGGTCAGCGGATGCCGCATTTCGATTGCTTAATGCACAGTCGGACGTCCCGCTGCCTGAACCAGACTCGTAAAGAGCATGGCGCTCGCCATGGAGCCAATGATCTGCTTCTCAGTCTCGGCTCGTTCAAAGTCGTGACGATCATCGATGACCACGCGAATCTTTGGAGGTTCGCCCGGCGCGCTCAATACATCGCCTAACTTACGCATCAGACTTCCTGTTGCCTGATGACTCGGTGTAACAACGTCGACAAGTTCGTCTCCCCACAGGAACGCGAAAGTGTAGTCGTGTGCGGAAATACCCTTGACCTTAGGATGCCGGACGATCGTTGCCGCTGGCCGCCATGCACGCAGGTATTGCTCGACGTCATCAGCAAAATTGTTGACAGTTTCCGGCACCCCCCGCCAAGCCAGTTCCTGCGCTGCAATCGCGAGAAGTCCTGCGATGTACGATGCGATCTTGTGTTGTGCCTCACCAGCCCCGGCCAACGCTCGGATTTCGCCATTTGCCTCGAGCGACATCCCGTACGGGGCAATGGTGTTCCTGATAAGGGACGCTCGCCTCCAGTTGAACGGGTCAAGCCCGACGGTACTCAGGTGATATAGGGTGTCACCGTTGTCGCTCAGCACCGAGTGGGCACCATGTTCAACGACGTAGAAGACAATTGCCGAGCCGTCCGAGAAGCTGAACGGTGTGCCGATCTCAAGCGCGGCGTCGCCATTCACCGTTTTCACGGGGCGGCAGTCGTACGAGAAGGTTTGGCGTAGCCAGCTGCAATCGATAGTCATGGCAGAATAATGCGTCCGCTGAAACAGATATTCGAACGCTCACAGAGTATCGCAAAAAGGTCACTTAGGCTTGTGTCGCATGACACGTTGTACCCTTGCAAACCCTGTGCCTTGTCGCCCCGATGTTCGTGGGGGCCGTAGATGGTGTTCCCGGGTTCATTGTGCGTTCGTTTGCCGACCGGTTGAATTTCAATCTGGTGAACGCGCCACTTAACCGCTTTTCGCAAGACGAAAACAGAGACAGTGTTCCGACACGCGTCTATAAGCAGCGGAGCTTTGGCTTCAAGTTCCACGGTCATCCCGGGAATCGTTGCGCCAAATTCGTCTTCGACACGTGCAGAGGCTATGAGATAGCCGACGTGGTTTTTCCTCGGAGTCAACTCGAGGTTGCCATTTAACACTTTTGCGATGGCGATCAACTTCTCAGCTTCCGCAGCGGCTAGGTCTGGCATCTCTTTTAGTTTTTCTACTGCTGACGGAAGCGACGCGTCAGCAATCGATTCGATCCGGGCAGCGCTCACGATGTTGATTTGACGGCTGAAGCGGTCGCGAACGTCGTCATTCCCCCTCAACGACCTGCCGCTCGGTACGGCAGCCCACGAAGAGGCTGTCAGTCGGGGCGCCACATTGCACGTTTCGCGATGCCGGCCACGTAATGCATCTTCTCGATTTCTTCGTCCGTGAAGGCCACTGGAGGGTGGGCGTCATTTGTGGAGATGAGGTGCGTCCGCCCTGAGCGGCGATACAGGAACTCCTTGACCATCACTCGACCGTCGATGGACTTTACGAGCACCTCGTCGCCAGGCTCGATCTCATGGTTAGGCTCAACGACGACGAACTCCCCAGCCTTGATGCGAGGGCGCATCGAGTCGCCTTCACAGCGAAGCGCGTAGGCGTCGGGGTCGTTCGTCGGGAAATTAACGTAACCTTCCCCGTGACCGACCGGATATTCCAGGTCGGCCCAGTAGCCGTTATCTCCAAGTTGTGCCATGCCAACCACAGGTATTGCCTTCCAATTCGTTATGGGGATCGGCTGATACTCGTCCGCGAACCGAACAGTAACACCCGGATCTCCCTTTCCCTTCGTCAGCCAGACAGCGTTGATTCCGAACTTGTTCTGGAGGGCAACCGCCTGCTCCAAGGTTGGCGGATCACCTTCGCCTCGCAGCCACCTCTCGGCGACCGCTAGATCGACGTTCGCGGCCTTGGCTATCTCCGTCGCGGAAAGTCTGAGGGAATTGCCCGCAGCCTGCACGCGTTGAAGAGCTTCTGTCCGCCCAAGTTCTGTTCGGGAATGATCCGCCCGGGCTTGTGTCGGCGATTGCTCGATCTGGGCTGGATTCTGCCCGTTATTCGGCGGATTGGAATGATGATATGCGCTGCGGATCGCCAGCCACTCGTCGCGCGTTAGGTGGGTCAGGTCTTCCGAGAGGAGGCGCTCGACTGGGAGGCCGAAGAATCTGGCGAGGTCGGAGGCAATGTCCGACTTGCGGCTCTCGCGTTTTTCGAGCGCATAAATTTTTTGGCGGCCGGCAGCGCGCTCCAAGCCCAGGGCTTCCGCCAAGGGCTCCAGTGCGATGTCAGCTAAGGCCCTAAGGTGCTTGACGTTCTTTCCCAGACTCATGGGGCACATCGTATAAACAATTGTGTTCATGCGCCATAAACAAGAGTTTGCAAATCTTTAAACAAAGGTTTATGATGGCGGCTATGGATACCGCCGCCCAAAACCTCGCCCTCGACACCCTGAAGCTCGCCGTTTCTCTGTGCGACAGCCAGGCTGATTTTGCGCGCCGTATCGGCAGCAGCACGCAGGCCGTCTGGCAGTGGATAAACCGGGACAAGCGTGCTCCGGTCGAGGCCTGTCCGTTCATAGAGGACGCGCTGAAAGACGAACGCATCACATGCGAGAAGCTTCGCCCGGACTATCGAGGGTTCGAGATATTGCGTGTTTCTCGGACAGCCGAAATCTAGGTTGTGGAAAAGGAGGTTGGTCTCACCCGCGGTAAAGATGGTCATCGTTCAACTTTTTCTTTTTGTTAGGGAGGTTCTATGTCGCGTCGCGCCGAGTTTCGAAATGAAGTAAAGACCCGCCTCGAAGACCCCGTCTACGAGGGATTGCAGGCCTACAAGGCTCTGCATGGGATCGATCACGATTCCGCTGCGCTTGCTCGAATTGCCAAGCTTTTTCTGTTCGGCACGATTGGCACTTTGCCAGCGAATCTTTTGGGCGTCAGTGTCGCGGCGTCCCAGGTTGGGAGTGCTGTAACGGCATGAATGAAGCAAAAACCGGCCTTCTCGTTGAACTTCCGATTCCTGAAGCTGGGGAGTTGGCTGCTTTGGCGGCGAGTCTGGGCGTTTCAACTCAGAAATACCTCGGGTATCACGTCCTGCGCTCTGCATATGGACCGATGCACCCGGAAGTAGCCGCGTTTGAAGTGGCCCACGTTGGGCGGCGCGGGGAATAAAACGTCAGACAACTGACGGAGTTCGTCGGCTACGAGGCCGACACCTGCATGGATGAGTCGATACACAAGCAGCTTGGGCGCCAGGCTTCTTCTGTTCCGATTTAGTACTACTGACCGGCATGCCGGCGGGAGATCCCATGCAAAACAACTCGAATCCGGTTCTCTTTGCGCCGGAGCTGCCGCCGGAACTGCCGGCTGCGCAGCAGAAGCAGATCCGCGACGCCATGTGTGCGGTTGCGGCGCGCGGCGAGCGCTTTCCCGGCGAACTCGCTGCCGTTCGCGTCGGTCTTTCGCGCGAATTCGCAACCTTCAACGCTGACTGTTCCCGGGCGGCCAAGGCTTCGAAGGTGAAGCCATGAGCGCGCGCGATCTTCAGCCGTCGCTCGGCGGCGTGGATCTGCTTCATACCGGCCGCTTCTTCATCGGCCCGATGACGACCGATCAATCGACCACGTTGAATGCCGCGCCGAAGATCTGCATCGGCTGCGGTGCTCGCCAATTGGCTGACGGCAGCTTGCCGTGTGGCCACGACAACGACCTGTGAGTCATCCATGAACGATCTGACGACGCCCGGCGCTCCGACGATGTCGAGCCGCGAAATTGCCGAGTTGGTCGAGTCACGCCACGACAAGGTCAAGCAGTCGATCGAGCGGCTTGCCGCGCGCGGCGTGATCGCTCTTCCCCCGTTGGGGGAATACCTCGACAGCCTCGGTCGGCGCGCGGCAGAGTACCGAGTCGGCAAGCGCGATAGCTATGTGATCGTCGCCCAGCTCTCGCCGGAGTTCACCGCGCGCCTCGTCGATCGTTGGCAAGAGCTCGAATCGCGCGCGGCGCAACCGGCCGTCAATCTGGATGACCCGGCATTCCTGCGCGGCGCGCTGCTTCAGTACACGGAGCGCGTCATCGCGCTCGAGCAGAAGGTTGCGGAACAAGCGCCGGCTGTCGAATTCGCGCATGCCATCCGCGACACGAACGACGCGATCTCGATTGCGCATATGTCGGCGGTTCTCGGCATCGGCCGGAATCGCTTCTTCGCGCGCCTTCGCGCCGACCACATCCTGATGGCGGACAACCTGCCGTATCAGATCTACAAAGATCGCGGCTATTTCCGCGTCATCGAAAGCGTGTGGATCGATGAGGCAAAGGAGCCGCACCCGACGTTCAAGACGCTCGTGACGGGCCGCGGTCAAGTGTTCCTGCAGCGTAAATACGGCGCCGAGGCTGCGTGAAATGGCACTCGCTGACGTCATCCACATGCCGGAGTACCGCTCGCCGCAGCTCGAGCAAGGCTACACGCGCATCGCAAACGAACTGCTCGAGGCAATCACGCTCGCGCCGTTCAGCCAGAACCAGTACAAGGTCATCCTGACCGTCTGGCGCATGACGTACGGTTTCAACAAGCAGTCCGATCAGCTCGCGCTCAGCCAAATCATGGCGCGCACGGGTATGAAGAAGCCGCAGGCCTCCCTGGCCGTCTCGCAGCTCGTCGAGATGCGCGTGCTGCTTGCGGATGAGGGACGGCACGCTCGCGTGCTCTCGCTGAACAAGGTCTATTCGAAGTGGGCGCAGGATGTCCGGGTCATTCTTCCGTCGTGGGGTTCTGAAAACCAGAACCCTAAGGTTATGGAATCCGTAACGGAAGGTTCTGAAAGTCAGAACTCTACGGTTATGGAATCCAGAACCACAAAAGACAACTCCAAAAGAAAAGACCAAAAGACAACTCCAAAAGAAACCCTTTCGCGCTCGCTTCGCGAACGCTTTGAGATTTTCTGGGCGGCATACCCGCGTAAGCGATCGAAGAAAGCAGCAGAGAAGGCCTTTGCCAAGGTCAATCCGGACGAGCAGCTCTTCAACGACCTGATGAAAGGTCTGGAGCGGGCCAAGACTTCGGAGCAGTGGCGAACCCCGCAGTACCAGCCGCACGCGGCCACGTGGCTGAACGACGGCGGATGGATGGACGAGATCCAGAGCGCTTACAGCGATGCCGAACTTGCCGTGATCCGAGCCTTCAACGAGGCGCTCGGGGAGCGAGTCGGCACAGTGGACGAGGCTGCATTCGTCGAGGCGCGGGCCGGCGCAATCCGCGCGTTCCTTGGAAAGCTCGCCGCGGATCCGGAGGCGTGGAAGCGCTACTTCCCGGCCGTGCGCGACAAGGTCGAACTGCCGCCGCACGCGGGCTTCGACTACCTCATCAGCCCGAAAGGCTACGGCGACGTGCGCGGCCGCATGGCGATCAAGCGCAATCCGGACGGAACGCGCGTGCATGTGGGCGACTGGGATAAGTCCGCGAGCGGTATCAAGGCCAAGGCGAAGGAAATGGGCATCGCATTCGACGACGAAGAGCCGGTGCCTGCGATCGCCGTGCGCGTGCGTGCCGCAATTGCGAAGCAGGAGGAACAGTGAAGCGCTCCGCAGCCCTCCATTACCCGGAAGGAACGACGCATGTCGGCACGGCGCGCGTGCGCGAGGACCGCACGGTCGGGCCGGACTTCGCACGGCGCGAGCTGATGCGACGCACAGGCCAGCAGCCGACGAGTGAGTTCGACGACATTGCTTCCGGCTATGACCCGTTCGCGATGGCGCCGAAGGTTCCGGCCTCGAAGAAGAAGCCAGCGAAGTACCGCAACGAGAAGTGTGAGAGCGGCGGCATCAAGTTCGACAGCAAACGCGAGATGAAGCGCTGGCACGAGTTGATGCAGATGCAGGTGCGAGGCGAGATCAGCGAGTTGGAGCTACAGGTGCCGTTCGTCCTGGCTGAGCCTGTGGTGATCGCTGGACGAAAGCGGCCGGCGCTGCGGTACGTGGCGGATTTTGTGTACGAGAAGGGCGGCGAGACGGTCATTGAAGACGTGAAAGGCCGCGTAACCGAGGGATACCGCATCAAGCGCCATCTGATGGCGGCGCGCGGGCTGACGATCGTGGAGGTTAAGTGATGCGATGCAACGAGAACTACGCGAGGCAGGACCTGAGCGTGCGCGCGCCGATGAAAAAGACGCACAAGGTCATGCCGCTGAATCAGCGCCTGGTGCTTGAGGCACTGAAGCGGCGGCGGCATTCGACGCTGCGCGCCGTCGTGGAGGATCTGCAAATCTCGCGCGACATCCTGAAGAACGTCTTCGTGACGCTCGAAGCGCAGGGGTACATCGAGCGGGTCGGCAAGGGCTACCACGTTCATGGCGGACATCCGCCGGTCATGTACCGCTGGACTGGGAAAGCCTTCCCGTCTTCGTCTGAGTTTGAGCAATGCCGTACCGAGCGCGCGGCACCAGCTTCGCCGCACGTCGCCGCGTTAGTCGCCGGCATCCACGCCATGTGCAGCTTGGGAGGCGTCGCAGCATGAAAATCGGCGAATGGATTATCTCGCGCATCACGCGCCGCGCGCCGGATGTCGTTATCGGCGGGCACGACGACCCGTATCTGCTGCGCTGGTGGGTCATCCCGCGCAACCGATTCTTCAACGTCTATCTGCATCGCTTCATGCGAAGCGACGACGACCGGGCGCTGCACGATCACCCTTGGTCGAATCTGTCGATCCTACTGCGCGGCACGTACACCGAGCACACGATCGCGCCGGGCGGCATCAACGTGCGCACCGAGCGCACCGCGGGCCAGTGGAAGCTGCGCCTGTTTGGCACTTTCGCACACCGCATCGAGCTCACACACGGCGAGTGCTGGACGATCTTCGTCACCGGCCCACGCTATCGGCATTGGGGCTTTCACTGCCCGGAGCAGGGCTGGATCCATTGGCAACAGTTCACGGCGCCGGGCGACTCGGGCGCGATCGGCAAGGGATGCGATCAATGAAGAGCTATCAGTTTTATGGGCTGATGGGTGCCGTCTTGATGACGCCGCACTGCTCGACGGATTTCGGCATGAGTATGGCGATCGTCTGCTTGGTGATTGGCCTGATTTACGCGGTGGTCGAGAAATGAAGCGGACGAAGCCGCTCGTGAGCAAGACGCCGATGAAGCGATCGCCGTTCAAGACGGCGGACCGCGCGACCTCGCTGCGTCGCTCGAAGCTGAAGGCGCGCGTGAAGAAGCCGAAGGTCGCCGAAGGCTCGAAGTATCTGGCGGCGTGCCGTGGTGAGCCCTGCTACCTGAACGTGAAGTGCCCGTGGACGGATTGGGCGGATCCCACCGTCGTCGACTGCCATTCGAATCAATCGAAGCACGGGAAGGGCGGCGCGCTGAAGGCGAAGCATTGGTTCACGGTGCCGGGCTGTGCGGCCTGTCACGAGTGGCTCGACCGCAGCGGCGCGCCGTGGGAACAGAAATGCGCGGCATTCGACGACGCGCTCGCCCGGTGGGAGCCAGTGCGCGCTCGAAAGATGGGTATGAAGGAGGAAGAAAGTGCGGTGCCTGATTCGAATACCGACGGACACGCGCTGGCGCACGCCGCGCGGCCGCAACGGGAAGCGGTATGCCGTGGAGCCGTTTCAACTCACGGCGGCGTTGGAGACGACGGTCTACAGGGTGGCGCTTCCGAAGGCGCAGAACACAACCCGGCCGTTTGTCTGGGTTGATGCATGGATTCCGGAGGACCGGCGAGCAGGGATCCCGGTTCTCGACGATGGGTGGGTAGAGGCTGGCGTCTATCGGACGCGTGCCTTCATCGACGACAACAGCAAGACACTGGCGCCGTTCCTCGCGAGCGGCATGAATGAGATGGACGTGAGAGAGACAGCATGAAAACGCTTCCTGCCGACTTCGACTGGTTTTACGCCGTCACTGGCATCCGCCGCCGTACTTGGAATATCCCGCAACCCTCGAAGGTGACGAAATGAAAAAATTGGCTCTCGCGGTAGCTTGCCTGTCCGCACTGGCCGCCTGTAATGACGCGGACGTCGCGTCACGCAATCTCTCGAAGGCCGCTGACAATTTCGAGATCAACCGACGCGTCGTGTTCTACAACGGCATCACAGGCGAGTACATGCTGAGCATCGAAGGGCTTTGTTCGCTCGGGAACGCGGACAAGAGCCGCGAAGTGACGATAACGTGCAAAACCGGCCCCTCCAACTTCAGGAAACACTTTCTTGGGCTGTCGGACAACGTGACTTACTTCGTGGAGCAGCTCGACGCGGCCAACGTCAGCGCATACCACTACAAGGTGGTCTTCAAGCCGTCGGTGATCGTCCCCGACATCTCCGTCAAGTAAGGAGCGGAAATGACGCCCGACGCACAAGCAATCGTCTTTGTCCTCGTGTGGACGCTCGTCTGCCTGATGGTAATGGCCGCTTACTCCAACGCCATCGGGAGCATGGAATGAGCGCGCACGCCTACATCCAATACGCGGACGTGCCGCAGAGCTTGATCGACACGAGCAGGCAGCACATCGACGGAGTGACGGGCGCCAAGGTCATCGCCTTCGACGGTTGCCCGTTCGCCGGCCAGATTGAGAGCGATGGCGATTCGCTCGAAGTCGAGTTCCCGTTCCCGCGCAACGCTGAACTGCGAGACAGCTTCGTCGCGTGGCTTATGAACTGGGGCATTAGCTTCATGGTGGCGATGTGAGGCGCGGGGACTTCCGTGACCCGGCGATCGTGCTCGAAGAGCGTCAGTCGGGCACTTGCCTCGGATGCGCCGAGTTGATCCGCTCGCGCTGGGGCGGCACGACGAAGTTCATCTGCAACAAGGCTTTTCAGAAGGCATCGCTCAGCGTCTACGAGATGCGTCGGTGCAGAAAATACAACGAGGGAGTTTTCATGACGCGCGAACAGAGCGAACAGATCGAGGAAATGCTGCTGGAATGGTATCGCTGGCAGATCCGCCAGTCGCACCGAGAGACGCTCTCGCACTTCTACCGCCCGGAGGATCGCACCTGCCGCGGCTACGAGACGCCGGCGAACGCCGAAGAGGACGCCGAGGACGCGTATCAATGGGCGGATGACCAACAATCCGAGCAGGTGCAGCTATGCGTCGATGCGCTGCCACCGGAGCAGCGTGCAGCGATCAGCACCAGTATGCGCAACAAGGAAAGCGGCTATCAGGTGTGGAGCAGCGGCCGCGCGGGCGACCAACACGCGACGTATCAAGCGGCGAAGGAGCGCCTGTTCCCAATGCTCGTCGCACGGCATCTGATTCGCGTCGAGGTGTCGGCATGACAGATGGAGAACTGCTTGAGTCCGCCGCACGTGCCGCGGGATACGAATGGCGAACCGACATCGCCGCACACCGAAACGAGATCGGCGTCGTCGGGCTGTGGATTCCGGGCGTCTCGACGCTATGGAACCCGCTGGATGACGACGGCGATGCGCTGCGCCTGGCGGTGCGAATGCAACTGACCGTATGCAACGAGCATATCTCCTGCGGCCAAGCGTACTGCACGCACGGAGAGGACGCAGAGATGATGCCGACGGTCAACTCGGGCAGCAACGAAAGCGAGGTGATCCCTTCAGACTACGCAGCGACGCGGCGCGCCATCGTATTGGCGGCGGCGCAAATCGCTGGCAATAGACGGGAATAGTTGGGACTATTCGGGAATAGTCTGGAACATGTTGCGTCATCGCATTTCAACTAGTACTATTTGCGTCGGAAAGATGCGTCCAGAGCCCGCTAGTCGAAAGACAGCGGGTTTTTTGCTTTGGCGCATCGCTCGAACACGTTCCTGCGTGTCTCCTCGGCGGGGCAACTGCCCTGATTTGACGCCTCGGCTTTTGCCGGGGCGTTTTCTTTTCGGAGGTTGCTATGCTGAAGTTCAATCCCGACACGAACGTCATCTTCGACAACGGCGAAGCGGTTGTTGCACCGATCCGCGAGATCTCGCGCGACGAGATTCCCGATCTGATCGCAAACGGAGCGGGCGTCGACCCGAGCGCCAACGTGGGGGAGCAAATCTCGTCGCCAGCCCAGACGGATGGCGATGCCCAGGCTGCTCAGGGCCCGGCTGTGTTTGCGACCGGCTCGGATACGGCAGGTGAGCAGGGAAACGCGACGGGCGCACCCGGCGTTATCGCAACGTCTGGGAGCGCTGGCACGTCTTCGAGCAACCAATCGACCGATTCCGCTGTGTATGCGGACGCATCTGGTACGCAAGTGACTGGAGCCGCG
Organism: Caballeronia sp. AZ7_KS35; assembly: GCF_023631045.1. Taxonomy (NCBI): domain Bacteria; kingdom Pseudomonadati; phylum Pseudomonadota; class Betaproteobacteria; order Burkholderiales; family Burkholderiaceae; genus Caballeronia; species Caballeronia sp. AZ7_KS35. The sequence continues at coordinate 112,849 of NZ_JALQDV010000028.1, forward strand.
GTTTCTGACGTCGAGGCACCTGAGCCGGTTGTCACCGACGCTCAAGCCGATCCGGGCGGCGCGGGCGCGGCGGATCGCAATCCGACACCTGCCGCTCCGAACCTCGATGCGCAGGCGGCTGAAAGCGTGTCGTCGGATGCCGTCCCTTTGGACGCTGGTGGCGCCGCTGATGCGGAGGCTGGCAGTGCCGAAGTGGGGGAGTCGGAGCTTTCTGCTGGCCTGAATGGGTCTGGCTCGGATGAGCATCCGCTGACGATCATCGGCGAGATCGAGGCGCTCGTGCGCATGATCGGCAATAGCGCCGTGCACGAATACCAGCGCCTGATTCAGCGTCTGGCCGACCTCAAGAATCACCCGACCATCAAGGACGGCGAGTAATGCAGAGCCCAATCCGCATCAGCGTTCAGTCGGATCTCGACGCGCTGACGCGGAGGCTCAACGATTTCGAACGCAAGCAACTGCCGTTCGCGTCTGCACAGGCATTGACGGCGGTTGCCAAACGCGTTCAGGCCGCCGAGAAAGCGGCCCTCCCTCAAGTGTTCGACCGACCGACGCCTTTCACGGTCAACTCGATCGGCGTGAAAGCCGCGAAAAAGAACACGCAGGAAGCGCTGGTGTTCGTGAAGGACATCGCAGCCGCGTATCTTGCGCCGTACGAGTTTGGCGGCACGCACAAGCTCATCGGCTCCGGCAAGACATGGCTGAACCCGAAGGACATGGCGCTGCTTAACCAGTACGGCAACTTCAGTCGCACCGCGCTGAAGCGTCTTGAGGGGCGGCCAGATATTTTCGTCGGCACGATCAAAACGGCGAGCGGCGAATCGATTGGCGGTGTGTGGCAGCGTCCGACCGACGTCAAAGCGATCAAGCGCAGTGGCAAGCGCGGCGTCGCGATGCGCGGCGCGAACAAGACCAGCCATCTCAGACTGCTCATCCGCTTCGGCGATGCCCAGCCGGTCAAGCAGCATCTCGACTTCGGAAAGCGCGGCCGCGAGGTGGTCGCATCAACCTATCGTGCCGAGTTCGGCGCGGCATTCGCAAAGGCGCTCGCAACTGCGCGGAGATGATTGAATGGACAACCAGCATCGAAAGATCAGCGGCTATCGCGAACTCTCGCAGGTCGAAATCGACTTGATGAACCGCATCAAGGCGCACGCGGAAGAAACGCGGCAGTTGGTCGAGGCGGTGCAGGCTGCCGCAGTGCCGACGCTCCCTGAGCTCAACGCCGCGCATGGTCAGGGCACGACGGATCTGATCGACGGCGAGGCCGTCTACGCTGGGCACGCAGGCGGTCCATGGCGTTGGATATGCCTTGCCGACGACCACCTTCAGCAGGGATACATGGCTCTCACGCGAGCCGTTGCAAAACCAACGAGCTACTGACGCGACATGAAGATCTACACCTGCACCGATTTCACTGGCGTCTGGCCGGTGGGCGTTGCGGCTGTAGTGGTCGCCGATTGCGCAGCGGCTGCCGAGCACATGCGGAATGTCGCTCTGCGCGCACGAGGCTTGCCGGGCGACGCAGAGGTGCACGAGGCGACTGCGATCGATGTCGATCAGCCCAGCGTTCGCATCCTCGCGGACGGCAACTACTGAAGCCCAGCGCGCGCGGGATGGTTGTAAAAGATGCGCGTTCGGAGGGCGGGGCGGGGGAGTTGGGGAGGGGTGGCCTGTAGGGTTTACAAGCGGGTCCCTCTCCGCCCTTCTGCTTCGCGGGCACTGCGCGCGCGCGATCTTTCTCTAGCCACAAAAAATTGGAATTTGGGTAACACCAGCGGCGATGAATCAGAGCGAGTTTGCAACTCTCCACGGCGTCAGTCGAAAGACGGTCACGAAATGGAAGGAGCGCGGCTGGCTTGTGTTTGCGGGCGATGAAGTCGATGTCGATGCCTCGAATGCGCTGCTGAAAAAGTACAGGCGCGACGGCACGCCGGCTGTTACCCCGCCTGTTACCCAAGCGTCGGCGGGTAACAAACCGAAAACCGTTACCCAGGCGGCCAGCGAGGTAACGCTCGGCGAGCGCGAGAGCGCGGCGGACGCCGCAGACCGCATCTTGTCGGGCAACGTGCAGCTTCTCGACTTCGACGAAGCGCGCTGTTTCAAAGAGAACTATCTCGGGCTGAAGGCTCAGCTCGAATACGACCGCGATTCCGGTCTGGTGATCGACGTCGCCGAAGTGGCGAAAGCCGTCGGCACCGAATACGCCAAGGTCCGAACCCGCCTGCTGTCGATTCCCGCGGAACAGGCTCCGCGTCTCCATCGGTGCAAGACGCCTGCTGAGCTGCAGGACATGTTGCAGGAGGTCATCACAGAAGCACTCGAAGAACTCACTCGCGATGGAGCAGGCAACCCTAAATAGCACCCGGCGGTACGCGCGCGGCTATGCGGCGTTGCGCGCGGGCCTCGCGGCAGCGCTTCGCCAGAACCTGACGCCGCCGCCGAAGCTTACGCTCAGCGAATGGGCCGAGCGCTATGCGGTGCTCTCGCGTGAGACGAGTGCGCAAACCGGTCGCTTCCGGGCGTTCGGTTATCAGAGGGGCATGCTGGATGCAGTAACCGACCCCAGCGTCGAGAAAATCAGCGTCATGAAGTCGGCTCGCGTCGGCTACACGAAGCTGATGGATCACGCGGTCGGCTTCTTCATCCACCAAGACCCTTCGCCGATTCTCGTCGTGCAGCCGCGCGTCGAGGATGCAGAGAGCTATTCGAAGACCGAGATCGCGCCGATGCTGCGCGACACGCCAGTGCTCGCGGCGATCGCGGGCGATCAGAAGGCGAAGAACAGCGATCAGACGATCCTCGCGAAGACGTTTCGGAATGGTTCGAGCCTGACGCTTGTCGGCGCGAACAGCCCGGCAGGCTTCCGGCGGATCACGTCACGCGTCGTCATGTTTGACGAGGTCGACGCCTATCCGGTCGACGGTGCTGGCAACGAAGGCGATCAGATCGCGCTCGGCACGAAGCGGTCTGAGACATTCTGGAATCGCAAAATCGTCCTCGGCTCGACGCCGACGGTGAAGGGCTACAGCCGGATCGAGAAGAGCTTCAACGAAAGCGATCAGCGCTACTTCTTCGTGGCCTGCCCGCACTGCGGTGAGCGCCAGGTGCTCGAGTGGGGCAGTCCCGAAACGCCGTACGGCATGAAGTGGGACAAGGACGAGCACGGCAACGGCATTCCGGAAAGCGTCTACTACGTCTGCCGGCACAACGGCTGCATCATCCACGAGGCCGACAAGGCTGACATGGTGACGAACGGTGAATGGCGCGCGACGAAGCCATTCAAGGGGCATGCCGGTTTCCATATCTGGGCCGGATACAGCCTCTTTCCGAACGCGTGCTGGTCGAACCTCGTTGCCGAATGGCTCCGCGTGAAGGACGACCCGCTGGCACGGCAGACGTTCATTAACCTCGTGCTCGGCGAGCCTTACGAGGATCGCGGCGATCGCGCGCTGAGCGAGACGCGGCTGGCGGCTCGCACGGAAGTCTGGGATGCGGAAGTGCCCGACGGCGTCGGTCTGATCACAGTCGGCGGCGACGTCCAAGACGATCGCGTCGAGCTCGAAACGATCGGCTGGGGGCACAACGAGGAAAGCTGGTCGATAGATCACGCGGTCATCGAGGGCGACCCCGAGAGCGCGGAGCTTTGGAAACGCGTCGACGAGTATCTAAAGAGGGTCTGGCGGCGCGCGGACGGTCGCGGCTTCGCGGTGTCCGCCGCATGTATCGACTCCGGTGGTCACCATACGCAGAAAGTGTACGAGTTCGCGAAGGCGCGACTCGGGCGCCGCATCTGGGCGATCAAGGGCGAGTCGGCGCGCGGCGGCGCGCGGTCACCTGTCTGGCCAACGAAGCGGCCTTCGTCGCGAACGAAATCTACGTTCCGGCCGGTCATCATCGGCGTGAATGCGGCGAAGGACGTGATTCGCGAGCGGTTGCGGCGCGATCCCGAAGACAACGACGGCGTGCTGACGTACCCGGCCGGCTACATGCACTTCCCGACGGACCGCGACATCAACTACTTCGCGCAGCTCATATCGGAGCGCTCGGTGACGAAGTTCGCCAACGGGCAGAAGTTTCGGGTGTGGGAGTTGCCGCCTGGCCGCGCGAACGAAGCGCTCGACATTCGGGTGTACGGCTATGCCGCGCTGTGCGGCCTGATGCATATGGGCCTGAAGTTGAATCGGCGCGTCGAAGCGGTGCAGGCGGATCCGACCGATCTCCTGCCGCCTGCTCCGGAGACGCGGCAGGAGGTCGAGCTCGATGTCGTGAGCGCGGCGCGGCCCGTACGCCCAGACGGCCCGATCATCAAACAGGCACAGCCTGAGAAACGCTCTCGGATCCGGCGGCTCGCCGGCTGAAGCATAGGAGAACCACTTTGCGATGCTTCGACCCGAGCCGCAGCCTGCTCGCCGGCATGGATCAGACAGCGCTGCGGCAGTCACTCGCCAATGCGCAGCAGATCTACATCCAGTTGTCGACGGGCGCGCAGGGCGAGTCTTACTCGTACACGCAGGGCGACGGTACGCGCTCAGTCACGTACACGCGCGCAAACCTCGCGGAGCTTGCTGCGGCAATCCAGTTGATGCAAGCGCAGCTCGGCATCGTCTCGTCGCCCCGCAGAGCAAACCGAATTACCTTCACACGGCGATAACGCATGGAATCGAACGTACAGCTACTTGGTCCGGACGGGAAGCCGCTGCCGGAGCGCAAGAGCCGTGCGCTCGCGCTGAACGGCAGCTATAGCGGGTACGGCAGCACCAGCGCATTCGATGCGGCGGACATGTCCAGTCAGCACATGCGGGACTGGAACCCGGTGCTTTGGTCGCCGGATGGCGAACTCAACCCGTACCGCGATCGCATCGTTTCGCGCGTGCGCGATCTCGTGCGCAACGACGGTTGGGCGTCGGCGGCGGTCACGCGCACGCTCGACAACGTCATCGGTGCCGACTTCCGGCCGATCTCGAAGCCGGATTACCGCGCGCTCGCCGCGATGACCGGCAACAAGAAATTCGATCACGTCTGGGCAGATGAGTTTGGACGTGCGCTCGAAGCGGGTTGGCGCACGTGGTCGGAAGATCCGGCGCACTTCTGTGATGCGCAGCGCAAGCTGACGATCCCGCAGATGATGCGGTTGGCGTTTCGCCACAAGATCGTCGACGGCGACGCACTCGCCATCCTTCAGTGGATGCCTGAGCGCCTGCCGCGCGGCGCGCGCTATGCGACCGTGCTGCAACTGATCGACCCCGACCGCCTATCGAACCCGCAACAGAATTTCGACCGACAGACGATGCGCGGCGGCGTCGAGGTGGACGAATACGGTGCGCCCGTTGCGTACCACATCCGGAAGGCGCATCAAGGCGACTGGTTCAGCGGCGGGAAACAGGTGACGTGGGAGCGGATAGCGGCCGAAACTGATTGGGGCCGGCCGATCGTCGTCCACGACTATGACTTCGACCGCGCGTCGCAGCATCGCGGCGGCGCGGGCATCCTGACGCCTGTGCTGCAGCGGCTCAAGATGCTGATCAAATACGACGGCACCGAGCTCGACGCGGCGATCATCAACGCGATCTTCGGCGCTTACGTGACGAGCCCGTTCGATAAGCAGCTCGTCACCGAGGCGCTCGGCGATGGAGAAGATGAAGAGAAGTTCTTCAATGGTTATCAAGACGCTCGAGCGGATTTCCATGAATCGCACGATCTCCGCCTAGGTGGAGCGCGGCTTCCGATCCTCTTCCCTGGTGAAGCGATCAACACCGTGTCGGCGGCGCGGCCGGCGGGCAACTTCGCCGAGTTCGAGAATGCCATGCTGCGCAACGTCGCGGCAGGCACCGGCATGTCCGCGCAGCAGATCACGCAGAACTGGGCAGACGTCAACTACTCGTCATATCGCGCTGCCGCGCTTGAAGCGTGGAAGACGTTCGATCGGCGCCGGAGCGACTTCGGTCGCGGATTCGGCCAGCCGATTCTGTGCGCGATGGTCGAGGAAATGATGGACATCGGCGAGCTTCCGCTCCCGGCCGGAGCGCCTGAGTTCGCGATGGCACGCGCGGCATATACGCGTGCGTGGTGGATCGGTCCCGGCCGCGGCTACGTCGATCCGATGAAAGAACGTCAGGGCGCGGCGCTCGGCATCGAGTCGGGTCTCTCGACGCTCGAAGACGAATCGGCGCAGTTGTCGGGCAACGACTGGCGCGACAACATCGATCAGCGCGCGATCGAGATCCAGTACTTCAAGGATCGTGGCATTCCCCTTCCATCCACGCTGAAAGACGACGCGACGGCGGACGAGGTAACACAGGAGCCGAAGGCGCAATGACATTGGAGAGGCTATGCACGGCCAATTGGCGTTTCTGAGCCAGCGGATGTTCAACACTCCGCTGGCGATCAAGCGAGAGAAGGCCGAAGTCGTTATGGCGTCTCTTGCCGACCGGCTCGGTATATCGCACATCGGGCGTCTCGACGGATCGACCATCAGCCCGATGGCCTTCGGCGCGTGGGACGAGGAATACGAGTCCGACACTCGCGCCGGCCGCGTCGTCGATCCCGGCTACGACATGATTGCCGACACCGGCATTGCGATGATCACCGTGCGCGGCACGCTCGTACAAAAGCTCCGGTCGCTGCGTCCGTACTCCGGGATGACCGGATACGACGGACTCCGGCAAAGCATTCTGTCCGCTCATGCCGATCCGGGGGTGCGCGCGATCGTATTCGACATCGATTCGCCGGGCGGCGAAGTCGCAGGCTGTTTCGATCTCGCCGATACCGTGTACGGACTGCGCGGCGACAAGCCGATGTGGTCGATCCTGTCCGAATCGGCGTACTCGGCTGCGTATGCGCTCGCGAGCGCGACCGACAAGATCATCGTCCCGCGCACGGGTGGCGTCGGTTCGATCGGCGTGATCACGATGCACGTCGACTGGTCGAAGGCGCTCACGGCATCTGGCTATCAAGTCACGTTCATCACATACGGCGATCGTAAAGCGGACTTCCATCCGGAGATCCCGCTTTCGAAGGAAGCCTTCGAGGCCGCGCAGGCCGACATCAACACCATGGGCGAACTGTTCGTTAGCACGGTCGCCCGCAACCGGAATCTCGCTCCTGACGCAGTGCGCGAGATGCAGGCCGCCTGTTTCATGGGCGAAAGCGGCGTCAGCCGAGGGCTTGCAGACGCAGTGATGGCGCCAGATGCGGCGCTCCTGGCCTTGCTAGCCGAGCTGGCCTAACCAACACTCTCACGAGGTATGCAATGAGTTTGAAGAAGACCCTTGCGGGCGTGGCGCCGTTTGCCCACCTGCTGAGCCGTGCCGGCGCCGCGCGCGCCGAACAGGACGACGACGAGCGCAAGCAGCGCGAGGACGAGTCGGACGAGGACTATGCGAAGCGCATGGAAGAGCTCGACGACAAGGAAAAGGCCGAAGAAGAAAAGCGCAAGGAAGAAGAGGCCAAAAAAGCGAAGGCGGATGACGTCGACGGTGACGACACCGAGGCGGAAGACGGCGACGACGAAACCGACGACTCGAAGAAGGCCGCTCGTGCAACCGAGCGCGCACGCTGCGCGCGAATCATGGCGCACGGCATCGCGACCGGCAATGTCGAGCAAGCTGCGAAGTTCGCTTTCAACACGAAGCTGTCGTCGGCGGACGCGATCGCGATCCTCGGCTCGGGCGCGCACGCCACGGCTCCGGTAGCCGCCGCACCGGTAGCGCCGCAGCGCAAGTCGCTCGATGAGCGTATGGCGCACGCCCGGCCGGCAAATCCTGGCGCCTCGGCACCGGCGGCGGCTGAGCCGACGCTGGCCCAGAAGATCCTCGCGGCGGGCAAGCTCCGTCGCGGCGAACTTTAAACCCCCCCATACCCGGAGAAACCCAGATGGCTTTGACTCCTACCACGGTCGGGGAGAACCCCCAAGTCCCGTCGGCATCCGCCCAAACGTTCGTCCCCGATCAGCTGATCGCGGGCCCGAAGCAACTCGTCACCCGCAACGTCACGATCACGGGCGGCCCGTTCGTGCGTGGCACGGTGCTCGGCAAGATTACGGCGAGCGGCAAGTTCACCGTTGCGCTGTCGGCATCGTCCGATGGCAGCCAGACGCCGACGGCGATTCTCGCTGATTACGCCGATGGCAGCGCCGGTGACGTCGTTGCGGGCGTTTATCTCGAAGGCGAGTTCAACGTCAACGCGGTGACGCTCGGCGCCGGCATCACGTCGACGGCAGCACAAGACGCGCTGCGCCCGCTCGGCATCCACCTCAAGTCCTCGGTCACGGCTGCTGACCCGAGCTAAACCCTCAATCGAACTGATGTAAAGGCCCCCGTGCGGGGCTTTTTCATTTGGGCCACACACTCGGAGAGAGCAATGCCCGGAAACCTGATTTTTGATACGAACACCTTGATCGGGGTCGTCGAGAACCTGAAGCTGGCGCAAAGCTGGCTGCTGGACCGTTACTTCACGAACATCGTGATGTCGGACTCGGAATTCGTCTCGATCGACGTGGATGTCGGCAAGCGCCGTATGTCGCCGTTCTGCTCGCCGCTGGTCGAAGGCAAGCTTGTCGAGAGCCGCCGCTACCAGACGAACACGTTCAAGCCGCCGTACATCAAGGACAAGCGCGCTCCCGATCTGCGCAAGCCGGTCCGTCGCATGATCGGCGAACGCATCGGCGGCGCGCTCGACCCGGAAGTGCGCGAACAGATGAACCTCGAGTTCGAGCTCAACGATCAGATCGACATGCTGACGCGCCGTCTCGAATGGATGGCCGCGCAGGTGCTGCTGACGGGCACGCTGACCGTTTCCGGTGAAGGCTTTCCGACAACCGTGATCGACTTCGGCAGGGACGGCTCGCTGACGATCGCGCTGACCGGCGGCGCTCAGTGGACTGCAGCCAACATCACTGCCGGCACCGCGAACCCGACTGCCAACGTCGAGACGTGGCAACAGCAGATCCTGAAGTCGTCGGGAGCGGTCGCAACGGACATCATCTTCACGCCGAAAGCGTGGAATGGTTTCAAGCTGGATCCTGTCCTGAAAGGCGCGATTCTTTATCCGGCCCTCGGTGAGAATGGCAATGTGCTGAACGTCGGCGCACAGATCCAGCGCGGCGCAGTTGCCAAGGGTGTGTGGGGCCAATACAACCTCTGGCTGTACAACGACTGGTACGTCGACGATAACAACGTCGAACAGCCGATGCTTCCGGACGGCTCCCTGATCATGACCGGGCCAGACCTTCAGGGTACTCGCGGTTTCGGCATCATCGAAGACCCGGCGTTCAACTATGCGGCGCTGCCGTTCGCTCCGAAGACGTGGCTTGAAAACGATCCAGCACAGCGCTTCATGATGATGCAGTCGGCCCCGGTGATCATCCCCAGCCGCGTGAATGCCGCGCTCGCTGCAACCGTCGCGTGAGGTGACTAATGGCTACCAACGAAAGAATGGTTGAGGCCGTCGTCGCACGCAACCGCACGATTCACGATCGAGTGCTTGTGAAGGGGAAAGACGGTAAGGCAGATGAGGTGGTCGATGTGATCAAGACGGCCGGACAAAAGGTGCGTTTGCCCGAGTCGGAGGTGACGCGGCTTCGCGGACTTGGCTATCTGGTTCCGCAGCAGGTCGACGAAGTGCAGCTTGAGGGCGCTCAGATCTCCGGCGGTCAGGTGTCGATCAACCCTGCGGAGTAAGTGATGGACTGGGACGACATCGTCGACGGCAAGATCCTCGGTCCTCTGATGGCGCAGTTTGGGACGGCGATCACCTATATGCCGATCGACGGTGGCTCGTTCCAAATCACCGGCGCTTACGACAAAGCGTTCTTCGGCGTCGATCCGGTGACCGGGTCGACGGTCGTCACGCAGCAGCCGACGGTCGGGATTCAGGTCTCACAGTTCCCCGTCGAGCCGCAGCAGTACGACACGCTGATGATCAACAAGACGGGCGAGCACTGGCAGGTGCGCGAGGTTCATCTCGATGGGCACGGCGGCGGCCGTCTCATGCTCAACATTCCGGGGCAAACCGATGCCTGATCAAACTGGCCGCGCGCAACTGCGCGGCGTGCTGCTTTCGATCTTGCAGACGATCCCTGGTGTGACGGTGTATTCGCCTGGTGACTGGAACGTAGCGACGCCTAAGCTTCCTGCGATCAAGCTGCGACCGGCGAAAGAGCGCAAGCAATCGAACGGCAGAAGCGGTCCGACGGCGTTCACGACGATCGCGGCCTTCGAGATCAAGGTGGAGGTCTCGGCGGCATCTGGGCCGGCCGCTCTTCTCGCGCTGGAGACGCTCGGCGCGGAGATTGAAGAGGCGGTATTCAAGAGCATTCCGTTGCGCCGTATCGTGCAGGACTTCTCGTTCTGCGACACGGAAACGGAAGTGACCGCTGATGGCTCGACGCACGTAGGCGGTCTCTCGATCCTTCTGGGCATCGAGTTCGTCGAGACTTTTTATCCAGACATCAACACGCAGTTGCTTGCGATGAACGTGACGGCTGACCTCACGAACGTCGCCGATCCGAACGGCACATATCCGGACCCGCCATTCCCCGACGCTGTCACGCCGGCCCCGCGCACGCAGGGCCCAGACGGTCGCTCGGAAGGCGAGGTCAACGTTCAATTTCCTCAATAGGAGCGACGAATGATCGTCAAACCTGCACCGGGCCTCAAAGTGCGGCATCCGGTTACGAAGCAGTTGCTGCCGGACGAAGGCATCGAAGTGCCGGACGGCGACATCTTCTGGACCCGCGTGCTCAATGACGGCGACGTCGTTCTCGCGGACAACGCGGCTCTGCCCGCACCGAAGCAGTCGGGGAGTGACGCAGAATGACCATTCCGTTCAAGCAGATCCCGCAGAACATCCGCACGCCGCTGTTCTTCGCTGAGATCGACAATTCGCACGCGAATTCCGCTGTCGCGAACCAGCGCGCATTGCTGATCGGTCCGATGACGTCGGCCGGCATCGCTACGCCCAACGTGCCGCTCATCTCGTCGGGCACCGGCGACGCGAACGTCCAGGCGGGCGCGAACAGCGTGCTCGCGCTGATGACCACCGCCTATCGCCAGAACGATCAGTTCGGCGAACTCTGGTATCTGCCTGTGCAGGACGCGGCGGGCGCCGTGGCCGCGACCGGCACGATCGCGTTCACGTCGGCGCCGACGGCTAATGGCACGATCTCGCTCTATATCGCCGGTCAGCTCGTCACCGTGCCGGTGACGGCGGGCCAGACGACCGCGCAGATTGCGACCGCCGTCGCCGCGGCGATCAATCTGATCCCGTCGATGCCCGTCACTGCTGCCGCATCGACGAGCACCGTAACGCTGACGGCCGACAATAAGGGCCTCGTCGGCAACGACATCGACGTCCGCTTCAATTACATCGGTACGACGGCCGGCGAGGCGCTGCCGACGGGCCTGGCTGCGACGATCACTGCGATGGCGGGTGGTACGACGAACCCGACGCTGACGACGGCGCTCGGCAATCTTCAGGACATGCCGTTCGACTTCATTGCGTGCGCGTTCACCGATACGACGTCGCTCGACGCGCTGAAGGCGTTCCTGAACGACTCGACCGGCCGTTGGAGCTGGCAGCAGCAGGTGTACGGCCACGTGTTCGCCGCCTATCGCAGCACGTGGGCTGGCCTCACGACTTTCGGCACCTCGCGCAACAACCAGCACGAGTCGATCATGGGCTTCAACGACTCGCCGACACCGGCATGGCAATGGGCCGCCGCGCTGGCTGCGGTGACCGCCGTGAGTGTTCGTGCAGATCCGGGCGTGCCGATGCAGACCGTCGCGCTGACGGGTGTACTTGCTCCGCCGCTGCAGTCGCGGTTCAACCTCAGCCAGCGGAACACGCTGCTGTACGACGGCATCTCGACCTTCACCGTGGCGCAGGATGGCACGGTCTCGATCGAAAACCTGATCACGAGCTATCAGCTCAACGCTTTCGGGCAGCCCGACAACAGCTATCTCGAAATCGAGACGATGTTCCTGCTTGCGTATGTGCTGCGCCGTCTCCGCACTTTGGTGACGTCGAAGTACGCGCGCGTGAAGCTCGCGGCGAACGGAACCCGTTTCGGGCCGGGCGCCGGCATCGTGACGCCGAATATCATCAAGGCGGACCAGATCGCCGAGTACCGGGCGATGGAGTACGAGGGGTACGTGCAGGGCAGCGATGCGTTCGCGCAGTCGATCATCGTCGAGCAGAACGCGCAAAACCCGAATCGCGTCGATGTCCTCTGGCCCGGCACGCTGATCAATCAGCTCCGAATCTTCGCGTTGCTCGCGCAGTTTCGCCTGTCGACGAGCCAATCGTAAGCAGTTCGCCAACGCTGTGCGCCGCCCTGACCGGGCGGCTTTTTCATTTGTGGAGAGCCAACGATGGCGAACAACACGAATTTCATCGCCGGCACCGCGTACATCACGGTCGACGGCATCAACTATCAGCTCGAAGGCGAGTTGAAGTACGACGTTGGCCGCGTAACGCGAGAGTCGCTGCAAGGGCAGGACACCGGACACGGCTTCAGTGAAAAGCCGAAGGCGCCGTCGATCTCCGCTTCAATTCGCGACTCCGGCGGGCTTAGCCTCGCGCAATTCAATGCGATGCGCAGCGTGACGGTCGTTCTCGAACTAGCGAATGGAAAGACGATCATTGGCCGCAACATGTGGACCGTCGAAGCGCAGGAAGTAGACACCACCGAAGCAAAGTTCGCGGTTAAGTGGGAAGGTCTGCAGGACGCAGTGACGGAGAATTAATCGATGTGCGACACGAAAACCATTCAGCTGCGCAAGCCGCTGAGCTATGGCAAGGGCGACAAGGCCACGAGCGTCGATTCCATTACGCTACGCGAGCCGACCGCCGGTGAGTATGAGAAGGCGGAAAATTCGGCAGGCGTTTATGGCTTGCAGATCGCACTGATCGCGCTGCTGAGCGGCGTGCCGGTCGACGTGATCGATCAGATGTACACGAGCCAGATCGACGAGGCAGCCGATTTCATCGGTTCCTTCGGCAAGGAAGCGATCAGCGGTATGAAGGCCAGCGCCGACGAGTTCGAGCTTGTTCTCCAATCGCCGGTCAAGCTCACGGCCGACGACAGCCCGCTGAATGTCGCTTCTCTCGAACTGTGCGAGCCGACGAACCAGCAGAAGCGTAAGGCGTTCGCCGCCGGTGGCACCTTCGCTTCGAGTATCGCGCTCATCAGTATTGTGTCGAAGGTGCCGAAGAACGCAATACGTGCGCTTACGGCGCGTGATTTCATGGCCGCGTGCGCGTACTTCAACGGTTTTCAGCTTCGGCGGACAGCGAACTCGGACGACTGATTGCCGCCGTCACGGCCATGCCGGAAGGCTGGGACGACGTTCTCGCCGACTTGACGCATTTCATGCGGTGGGGGCCGAACGACGCCGACGGCATGACGTTTTCCGAGACTTTGCGATGGCTTGATCAGGCCAAGCGCATGAAACAACAGATTGGAGCGAAGGCATGAACATTGGGGGCGGCGCAGGTGCAGTGCTCGGCACCACCTCGGGCATCTCCAATCTGGCGAGCTCGCTGGCCGCACGGCTCGGCGGCTCCGCCGGTTCGTATTTCGATCAACTGCGGCCCGCGTCATTCCGCGGCGTGCCGTTTGTATCGCTCGGCGGTGAGGGCGGCTTCGGTCGCCGGAACGAACTGCATGAATATCCGCTGCGCGACACGCCGTGGGTTGAGGATCTTGGGCGCGGCACGCGGCGCTTTCGCGTGTTCGGCTTCGTCGTTGGCGACGACGTCATCGCGCAGCGCGACCTGCTGATTGCAGCATGTGAGAAGGAAGGCGCCGGCTCACTCGTGCATCCGACGTATGGTCGGCGAGACGTCAGCCTGATGGATAGCCGCTGGATCGAGCGGTGGGAGAAGGGCCGGTATTTCGAATTCGAGTTTGAATTTATCGAGGGCGGTCCTCGTGTCTTCCCGGCGACCTCGGTGGCGGGCGGCAGTCTTGTCGAAAGCGCCGCGGGCGGCCTGAACGTGGCGGCCGCTCTTAATTTCGCTCGCACCGCGCTGACAGCAATCGCGTACGGCGCTGCGGTGCTTGGATCGGCGGTGAGCACGGCCGTCGGCTGGTACACGGCGGCAAAGAATTTCGTTGGCGACGCGCGGAACCTCTTCCGGCTACTGACGAACCTGCCTGGCGACTTTGGGAGGTTCGCCGGCAGCGCGACGGTGCCGACGTTCAGCAAGTTTCCGAGCTCGTCCGTCGACACGAGCGGCGCGACCGTCGAGAGCTTGACGCTGGCTGCAACCCTTGCGCGCGCGAATCTCGACGCCGTTTCCGCGACCCTCGACGCGGCGGCGCGAAATCTCGACGCGTCGACAATCGACGAGTTCACTGCGGCGGCGCAGGGGATCACGAGCGCGATGTTGGCGGCGACGCCGGATCCGGCTGATTCGATGCGCTTGCTCACGTCGCTGGCGGCATATGAACCGAGCGGCGCGACAACGGCGTCGACGATCGGCACTGCGATGGCGACCATGCAGTCAGCCTGCTCGGATCTGTTTCGGCGCGCGACCATCGCTTCGATCGCTGTCGCGGCATCGAATTACGAGCCCACGTCGACCGATGACGCGGCGCGCGTCCGAAGTCAGGTGCTCGATCTGATCGACTCCGAGATGACCGTATCGGGCGATCAAGGCGACGATGAGACTTATGAGGCTCTGCGATCGCTGCGGCAAGCCGTTGTATCAGATTTGAATCAGCGCGGTGCGAGTTTGCCGGCGATGCGGACGTTCGCGTTCGCGACGCCGCTGCCGTCTCTGACACTGGCGCATCGCATTTATCGCGATGCATCGCAAGCGGACGAACTCGTTTCGCAAGCAGATCCAGTTCATCCCGCATTTTTCCCGACGAGCTTCAAGGCACTGGCAACTTGATCCATGGCAAACAACCTGACGATCGTAATCTCCGCGCTCGACAGGACGGGCTCAGGCTTCGCTTCGGCGAACCGGAACCTTCGTGCCATCGATCAGGCGATGATGCGCACGACGCGCTCTTCCCAGCGCATGACGGCAGTGCAGAGTTTCGTGACCGGTGCGACTCGCGCGAGCGCGCTTAGCGGCGCGTTGCTTGCCGGCGTTGTGGGCGCTGCCGCGCTCGTTACGTCCAAGATCCTTTCGATTGAATCCGCATGGGCGAACACCGTCCGCAGCGTCAGCAACAAATCGCTGACCCTCGGCATTGACGCAAAGGAATTATTCGGCATTCAGAACGCGGCGAAGTCGGTTGGTCTTGGCGCCGAGCAGGCGACGTCATCCATTGAGGGCGTGACGCGTGGGTATTACGAGTCGACGCAGGGTCGAGATCCGCAGAAGCGGATGATCTACCAGGCGTACGGCATCAACGGGCTCGACGAGCGCGGCCAGTTCAGCTCAGAGCGTCTGCTAGAGCAGATCGCCGCAGCCGGCGAGAGCGTGAATAGCCGGAACGGCCCGCTCGCGCGCCATCGCCTGTTTGAAGCGCTCGACGCGGGTGGCTTGGAAGATCTGCTGAACAAGGGAGCCGGCGGTGTGCGCGATCGCTATGCGCGCGGCGTCGCGCTCGCCCCGAGCGAGGACGATATTCGTCACGCGAACGACTACGCCGAGGCGATGGCGAGGCTCGACGCGCAGTTCGACAAGACGAAGCAGACGATACTCGGCGGCCTTGCTCCGGCGCTGACGACCCTCCTCGAAGGAGTCGAACGCGTCATTGCGCGCGTGAATGGGCAGGACTATGTTCCGACGCGCTGGAATGGCAGCAGCTACGTCCCCGCATCGTCGCCCGATGCGCCGCCTGCCGCGAACCTTGGAGACCGCGCGATCGATGGGCTTGAGAAGTTCGGTAACTATCTGCGCGGGAACGGCGCGCGCACCAACGCCCAGGTCGGTGCCGAGCCAAATGCCAACGTTCCGGCCGCCGTCTCGTTCTTCGAGTCGCGAGGTTGGACTCGCGCGCAGGCGATCGGCATCGTCTCGAATCTGCAGCACGAGAGCGGCATTGACCCGGCGGCGAGTGGCGATAACGGCAAGGCGTACGGCATTGCGCAGTGGCACCCTGACCGCCAAGCCGCGTTTCAACAGTGGGCTGGGAACTGGATCGGTAACTCGACGCTCGAGCAGCAGCTCGGGTTTGTCGATTACGAGCTTCGCCAAGGTGGTGAACAGCGCGCAGGAGCCGAGTTGGAGATGGCGCGTACGCCGCGCCAAGCGGCCGACATCGTGTCGCGCCTCTATGAGCGTCCCGCCGACGCGGCTGGTGCGGCTGCCGAACGCGCGGCGACCGCTGATCGTATCGCGGGACTGTATTCGGGCGGGAATTCGGCACAGACGGCTGCTCAGCAGGAGCCGACGCGGGCTCGCGCCGACGGGGAGCTGCGCGTGAAAGTTGAACTGGGAAACATGCCTAAGGGTTCGCGAGCTGAAGTATCCGGCTCGCCTAATGTGAAATCGACGGTGGAGCGAGGCTCGACCGGCTCAACCAGTCAATTCGCGCTCGGGGCGACGTACTGATGAATTCGCTCGTTGTTACCTTGCCGGAATCGAATATCTCGATCACCGGCTGGAAAGGCGCGCGCGTCACGCGTTCGATCGAGAGTTGCACCGGTTCGTTCGTGCTGGAGATGACCGAGCGCTTTCCGGAAGAAGTCGATGAGGCCTCGCTGATCGGCGGCGCGCCAATCCAGATCGCGATCGATGCGGACACTCTGTTGCTGACCGGATACGTCGATACCGTCGAATACATCATCACGCCGCACGAGCATCTAGTTCGCGCGACCGGACGCGGCAGATGTCAGGATTTGATCGACTGCAGTGCTCCAGTCGATCGGATTCTGGCGAACAGCCGCATCGATGCAGTCTGCCAGGCGCTGCTGAAGAACTTCGAAATCGACATTGTCGTTTCGGCGAGCCTGCAGGCCGTGATCGATGAACTGCCGACGATCCCGTTCCAGTTGATCTCGATTACGGAGACGCCGTGGGAAATCATCGAGCGCTGCTGCCGGTATAGCGGCGTGCTCGCATTCGAGCTCGAGGACGGCACTTTGTGCCTCGCGCTGGCCGGCGACACACTCGGATCGACTGGGCTTGAAATCGGGAAGAACGTCGAGTCGGCGGTATCCGTGAAGAGTTCGCTTGGGCGGTTTTCGAGCGTCTCGGGCGTTCTGACGAACTACAACAACGCGACGGACATCGGCGTCAATCTGCTGCCTGAATACACGGCGTACGACCCGGGCGTGAAGCGGTATCGACCGAAATTCATCGTGTCCGAGCAGCCTTCGTCGGACCGAACGTATCTGGAACGGCGGGTCGACTGGCAGATTGCGCGCGCCTACGGCATGTCGCGGCAGGTACGCGTATTGGTGGATAGCTGGACCGATTCGAGCGGATCGCCCTGGTATCTGAACTATCAGGTGCCCGTCACGATGCCGCTGCTCAAGATCCCGGAAAAGACGCTCCTGCTCATCACCGAGATCAGTTTCATCCTCGATGAGAACGGAACGCATACCGAGCTCCTGCTCGCGCCGCGTCAGGCGTATCTGCCTGAGCCGCTCGTTTTACAACGCATCGATCCGGACATCGCTCCGGCCTGAGGACCTTGAATGCTCGACGCACTGAACGCGCTATCGCGGCGGATTCGTCTGTTCGTGAGCCGCGCGGTGATTTCGTTCGTCGACGACACGCGAACCGTCCAGTATCTGCAGGCAAAGGTCAACGCGCTCGAAACGGTCGGCGACATTCCGCGCTACGTCGAATATGGGCTGTCTTCAAATCCGCCGATCGGCTCCGAGGCGCTCATTGTTTTCGGGAATGGCGAGCGCACGAACGGCATCGTTATCGCGACATCGAACGCCAAATATCGGGTCACGGCGCTGGCGAGCGGCGAGGTTGTCGTGCACGACAACACGGGGCAGAAGGTCTACCTATCGCAGGCTGGGATGGTGCTAGATGGCGGCGGGAAGCCTGTGACGATCACGAACACGCCAGAGATCGACGCTGACACGCCGTTGCTGAAGTGCAAGGGCGACATCATCGACAACTACGAAACGAACACGCGGACGGTCGCGGGCATGCGGGCTGTGGCCAACTTGCATACCCACCCGATCGTGAACGTCCAGACGGGCGGCAGCACGATCAGTACGCAACCGCCGACACAGCCGGAGTAATAGATGCCTGACCTCAGCATCGTCTGGGACCCCGCCAATAGTCGCGGGGACTGGTCGTTCGAACCGTTTTCGGTTTCCGGGCAGCAGGTCAATGTCGCCAGCCCTGTTCCGTTCGGATATGGCGATGGCGTAACGACGCAATTCACTCTGACGCCAACTGCCGGAGCGATCAGCGCGATTCTATCGGCGCAGATTTATCGCAACGATTGGCAAGGCAATCAACTGCTGTACGCCACGCCGAGGACTAATGCGCTCCGATGGTCCGGAGACATAACCCAATCCCCATGGTCCAAGCAGGCGAGCGGGACCGGGGTCGTTCCCGTAGCGACGCTGCAGGCCACTGGTACTGCTCCGGACGGCATTAGCGCGGCGACGCGCGTCATCTTCGATCGAGGGGCTGGAACCACAAGCACCGACTACAGTCGTCTGTCGCAGACAGTCACAACGGTTGCCGGCCAGCCGTATGCTGTCAGCATTTGGGCGAGATCCACCGATGGCGTCTCTTCGTACAACCTGCAGCTGAGTCTCAACGGCGCGAACCTTGCAGTGGTTACGGTGGGACCGGCGTGGCAACAGTTGTCCCTCAGTTTGCCGGCCGCGAGCGACACCAACCGCATTTTTCGATTGGACACGCAAGGAAGCAATGCCGGCACGAGCCAAACAGCAGATGTTCTTCTATTCGGCGGCATGCACGTCCAAGGCGCCGCGGCCGGCAGTTACATTCCGACTACGACGGCTGCTGTTACGGTCACAGATTACACGTTGACGTCTAGCGGCGGGGTGACTCTCACTGCTGCGGCGCTTCCCGGTGCAAATCTTTCATGGTCAGGGGCTTACCTGTCGAACGTTGTGAGCGGCGGTTACCTTGAAACCGGCAACGATCTGCAGACGGCTGTTTTGCTTAGCCTTTTCACGGATCGCGTCGCAAACGCCGACGACATCATTCCGGATGGCACCGGCGACCCGCGCGGCTGGTGGGGAGATCTCGACGAGGACAGCCCAATCGGTTCCCGTCTCTGGCTGCTGGACAGGTCGAAGCAGACGCAAGAGGTGCTCAATAACGCGCGCGACTATATCGTCGAGGCCTTGCAATGGCTCGTCGATGACGGCGTCGTCGCGCGCATGGACGTTCAGACGGAATGGACGCGCGACACGCTCCTCGGCGCGCAAATCACGCTCTATCAACCGGCCGGTCCCAGCGTCTCCCTGACGTACGCATGGGCATGGCAACAGCTCACCTGATATGCCATTCCAACGAAAAACGCTCTCCACCTTGATCAGCGAGGTGGCGGCCGACATCAACTCGGCCTTGCAGGGTGCTGACGCAACGCTGCGCCGTACCGTCTTGAAGGTGGTCGGCAAGGTGCAGGCGGGGATGTCGAATCTGCAGATGGGATACCTCGACTGGATCGCAAAGCAGTCGGTTCCGTTCACCGCAGAGGATGAGTACCTCGAAGGCTGGGCAGCGCTCAAGAAGGTATATCGGAAGGCCGCCACACCCGCGCAATTGACTGCATCGTTCGCCGGCGTAACGGGCACAGTGCTTAATGTCGGGACGCAGGTCGTGCGCAGCGATGGCGCGACGTACACGACGGGCGCAACAACGACGGTGGACGGAACGGGATTTCTGTCGGTGACGATCGTCGCGACTGTCGCGGGTGTGGCGGGTAACGCGGATCCGGGCACGACTGTAGCGCTCGGCGCTGCGGTCTCCGGATTGCAGTCGTCCGGGACGATCACGGGCACAGTTGCATCTGGCTCAGACACCGAAGATAACGATGATCTGCGCACGCGGATGCTTGCTGCGTATCAGAACACGCCGCAGGGCGGCGATCTCAACGACTACGTCGGCTGGGCTCTTGCCGTGCCCGGTGTGACGCGCGCGTGGTGCGCGCCGAATGGCTTCGGTGCCGGTACGGTCGTGATCTACACGATGTGGGATGCCGCCGAGGCTTTGCACAACGGGTTCCCTCAAGGCACGAATGGGTGCTCGCAGTTCGACAAGGGGCCAGGCGGTACGCCGCGCGGCACAGTCGCAACCGGTGATCAACTCGTCGTCGCCGACACGATCGTGAACGAGCAACCGGTGACTGCGCTGGTGTATTCGTGCGCGCCTGTTGCGAACAACCTGACGTTCACTCTGTCCGGACTGATGGGCACGTCGACTTCGACGCGCGCTGCAATATCCACCGCGATTGCAGACGTCCTATTTCGCAACGGCGACCCGCGCGCGGGCACGATCAATCGCTCGGACATCGAATCCGCGATCGCATCGGTATCGGGTACGAGCGGTTTCGTTATCACGCTGGTTCAAGGCGTGGTCGGGGCAACGACGACGACTTACCCGGGAAACATCACAAGCGGTTTCGGCCAGCTTCCGGTGCTCGCCGGCGTGAACTACGTTTGAGGCATCCATGCTTGCACCGAACTTCAAGGCAGCAGACTTCCTCGCTGCAATGCAGGCGTTGTTGCCGCGCGGTCGCGTATGGCCGCGCGACCCGGATGCTGTGCAGACAAGGGTGCTATCGGGGCTCGCGCCATCATATGAAAGGCAGACAGCGCGTGCGAACTACTTGCTCGTCGACGCATTTCCTTCGACGACCTATGAGCTTTTGCCTGAGTGGGAATCAACGCTGGGACTTCCAGATCCGTGCGCAGGAACTGCACCCACGGTTCCCGCTCGCCGTGCTCAAGTCGTCGCTCGCCTGTCTGCTGTAGGCGGGGCATCGATTCCGCACCTCATGGCGTTCGCCGCGTCGCTCGGCTACACCGTGACCATCACACAATACAGCCAGGCGCGAGCAGGCATGCTAAAGGCTGGGCAGCCGTGCTGCGGGTACGACTGGAATTTTGCCTGGAAGATCACCGCGCCGTTGAACACAGTGGTACGCGCAGTGGCGGGTTCGATGGCCGCCGGCGATCCACTTGCATCGTGGGGCAACACAGTTCTGGAGTGCGAGTTCCGCGCAGTAATGCCGGCGCACACCATTCCAATTTTCGCTTACGCATAGACGAGGCACCATGTTTCGAATCGATGACGCAACCGCAGCGACGTCTCTCCCGACGCCGGAAACCGCCGGCACGGAAGGCTACTTCACCGAGGGCAATCCGACGGCCGGAACACCGGCGACGAACGTGCGCGGATCGTGGCTGAACATGATTCAGGAGGAATTGTGCGCAGTCCTCGCGGCCGCGGGCATCACGCGATCGAAGACGACTTATAACCAGGTGAACAGCGCGTTACAGAAGATGTACGGGTCCGTTGTTGGCACGGTCCGGAATCTCTCAATGAGCATAACTGCAGCTTCGGCGAGCGCAACGTTGGCTTCCGATCTGATCGTTGTGACCAGCGCCTTGGGAGCGCAGACCTACATCCTGCCTAGCTTCAGCAAGACGATCAATCTCGCGACCACTGGCGCAGGCGGAATGGATACCGGAACAGCACCCGTGAGCGGCTTCGTCGCACTGTACGCTATCTATAACCCGACGACGGGCGCAAGCGCTCTTCTGGCGACTAATGCAACGTCTTCGAAAGTCGCGGAAGTGTATGGCGGAGCGAATATGCCGAGCGGCTATACGGCTAGCGCGCTGATAGCAGTATGGCCAACCAACGCCAGCGGTCAGTTCGTCGCCGGCTATCAGAAGGATCGTAGATTCTGGTACAGCGCCGGCGTGTCGATTTTGAACGCCACCACGGTGTCCACAACTTACACATCCGTTTCGGCAACATGCCTGCCGTTCAATGCCAAGCTCGGCGTTGGATATATGGGAATCACTGGGTCGTCATCAGCGCAGGTGTATGGCTCCTATATGGCGGCTGATTCATCAGGGGGGGCGCAGGACCTTTCCTCCATATATGCAGTCTCTGGTTCCGTCGCATCGTACGGAGAATGGACCATTCCGATCCAAACTGCACAAACGATCTTTTACAAGAACAGCCTTACCAGCGGTGCAACTTTCTCAGTCGTCTGCCGCGGCTACGAGATTTAAGGAGGTCAAAATGGCGACAACAGTTTTTGTCAGCTTCGTTGATTCATCTGAGACGACTGTGAACGGCGTTTTTTCCGGTCCAGAAAACTCCGTCGAAGTCTGGCCGCACCAAGGCACGTTGCCGTCCAGCGACCCACGTTACGCGGCTTACTATGCTGCCCTCGGTGAGGGTGCCGCAATGAGTGGTCTCGTTGCACCTGGGGACTGATATAGAGTAAGGGCTGCTTCGGCGACATAGTACAATCGCTCGCGGCCCAGTTCACGAGAGAGAAGCACATGCCTCGGGCATGATTCCCCTCCTGCGATGCGCCGTACACCGCAACGGATGAAATGAAATGAATACGGTATCTCAGAAGGCGTTATTCGAAACGTACCGAGTTAACGCAGTTCGGGGCCTCCCGCGCCCAGAATGGCGAGATCTAGGATGGAGCGCATACTCGCAGCACGATGAGGATGGGTATTTGCTTTACATTTTTGCAGTGCTCGGCTTCAACACGAGGCGCGTGGTTGAGGTGTGCTGCGGTAACGGTCAAGAGAGCAATACCGCCAACCTGCTCGTGAATCACCGATGCACGGGACTCCTTTTTGAAGGAAGCGAGGCGCTTGCCAGCGCCGCGCGCCAGTTCTACGCCGAGCAACCTTCAACGATGTTCTGGCCGCCGACCGTTGTTCGTGATTGGATCACGGCGGAAAATATAGACGGCCTGATAAGCGAAGCCGGAATAACGGGAGACATTGATCTCCTGTCGATCGACATTGATGGGATCGACTATTGGCTTTGGGACCGTATCGACATCATCTCGCCGCGCGTTGTCGTAGCTGAAATCAATCATCTTTGGGGAGCGCAAGAGTCCGTGACCGTTCCCTATGCGCCGGATTTCAAGGCGGTCTTCACTCAATACGGATCTGACTATGCGGGCGCCTCGATTGCCGCCTTCGTGAAGCTTGGCCGGCGCAAGGGCTACCATCTGGTCGGCGGCAATGCCATTGGAACCAACGTTTTCTTCGTTCGAGACGATCTCTCACACCCATGGCTTCCTGAAGTGGCGGCCGAAACTCTGTTCTGGCATCCTCGCGCAAAGTTCGGGCAGACCGTTCGTATCGAAGGAGTACGCTCCATGGACTGGGAGCAGGTATAGCGTTGCGGTTTAGCCTTTAAGCTTCGTGTATGTGTGCAGGTCTATAACCTGTACAGCGCCCCGCACTCCACATAAGCCGCCTTCGGGCGGCTTTTTTTATGCCCTCGCGGCTCAAGAGAGGAAACACCAGATGTCGGAGTTCTGGAACGAGGGCGTCAAGTCGATAGTGACCGCTCTTGGAAGCGTTGGCACCTTCTGGGTCGGCGGCCGCATGTGGCGCCAGATCGATCGCAGACGACAAGCCGAGAGCGAGGGCGAGGCCAACATCGTCAAGGCGGACTCCGCTGCCCAAGTCGAAGCGATTGCTCGATTCGAGCGGCTCGCGACATTGGCGGAAGAGCGCGCTGGCCGCGCCGAGGCTCGCGAGCTGCTCGCCGTGCAGCGCGCGGACCGCGCAGAAGAGCTGATGCGCTCGGCAGAGCAACGCGCCGATGCGGCCGACCGGCGCGCGCAGCGCGCGGAAGCCGAGGTGCTCGAATTGAAAACCAGAATCGAACGCCTTGAGCGGGCGATCGAGAACCGGAGGGCGTCAGATGTCTCGCGTTCGTGACTGGCGGTGGTGGGTGATGGGCGCATGTCTCCTTGGCGGGTTGGCTGGCGTCGCGGCGGTGGGCTTCTTTATCGGGCAGTGGGGGATGTCGGTGGAGCGTGCCAACTGGACGAAAGAGCGTGCGGCGTATATCAAGCGGTTCCCCGAGGTGCGCTCTGAGACGCGAAACGCATGCGTAGCCGAATATGAGAGCAAGGTGCAGCAGCTGCAACAGCAGAACCAGCAAAACATCCAGGCGATGAGCGACCTTCGATCGCTGATCACGGATACACATGATGTCGCGCAGTACACGCTGCGCTTTCTCGGCGACCGCGCGAAGCTGACGGACGCGCGCCAGGCAGCGCTCATCAAGCAGACGCGTCAAGCCGCCGCGGCGGCGACCGTCGCCGCCCAGAAGACGGAGGCCGTCGAGCAGAAAGTTGCCGTCGCCGCGACGAAGGCGGACGAAGCGGCGAATACAGCGAAGGCAGTCGACAAGAAGCTGGAGACGGCCACGCATCCGTCTCTGCCGGCTCAGCCTTGGGCGGGCAGTCGCCGATAACCAGAACCAGCTTTCACATCCGAACCCGGCCGCGCGCCGGGTTTTTTCATTTCAGAGGCCCTATGAACCTCAAGCTTCGCCTGGTCGATGACGCGGCCAAGGTGCACACGTATTCGTCGACGATCATTGCGGCCGCGCTCGGTGCCATCTCCGCCGCGTCGCCATTCATCGAGGCGGCATGGACGGGCATGCCCGATGAAGTGAAGTCGCTCCTTCCGGATAGCTGGCGGCTCGCTATCGCGATTGCCGTCGGATGCCTCGCCATTATCGCCGCGCGCTACACGACGACGGCGCCGAAAACGACCACGACCGAGGCAGCAGATGGCGACGCAAGCGCAGCAGCCGAGTAAGCGGACCGGCAAGAAGACACTCGCCGCGACACTTGGCGCCGCCGCCGCGGCCGTGCTCGTCGCGCTGACGGCGTCGCAGGAGGGTGTTTCGCTGAAGCCGTACAACGATCGTCTCGCGAACAACGTCCAGACCGTCTGCTTCGGCGAGACGAACGTCGAGATGCGTGCGTACACGCTGCCGGAGTGCAAGTCCATGCTCGGCGACAGCCTCGCGGGCTATGCGTCGGCCGTTCGCGACATCACGCCCGGATTTGACTCGTTGACCGACGGGCAGAAGGTCGCCGTTGTGGACCTCGCCTACAACATCGGCGTGCCGAACTACAAGGGATCGACGCTGCGCAAGCGCTACATCGCGCGCGACTTCCCGGGCGCGTGCAGTGAGTTCATTAAGTGGCGTTTCGTCGCTGGGAAGGACTGCGCCATCGCGGCGAACCGCTGCGGCGGAATCGTGACGCGTCGCCAGCTCGAAGCGCAGGCTTGCCGAGGAAACTGACCATGTCTCCGTACCTCATCACAGGAATCATCGCAGGCGCTCTTGGTATAGCGCTCGGCGGCGTTGCGGTCCATACGGTCGACGCGACGAAGCTCGCGAGCGAGCAAACCGCGCACGCACGCGACAACGAGATCAATGCGCAGAAGCTTCAGGCCGTGTCCGACGCGGCAGCTAGCGCGGCGCGCGCAGCGATCGCAAAACAGAATGACGCGTCGACCCAGATCGCGTCGCTGGACGCGCAACTCATTCAGGAGAAAGCCTCTCATGATGCCGACAATGCGAAGAATCGCGCTGCTATCGCTGATGGCGCTCGCCGGCTGCGCGTCGCAGTCACAGCCTACACCCCCGCAAGCAGTGGCAACGCCGCAGATTCAGGCGCAAGCGCCGGCAGCTTGGGCGATGGTGCCGGTGGCACAGCCGAGCTATCACCTGCGTTTGGATCAGCTCTTTTCGGGATCGTCGATGACGCCGACAGCGACGCCCGTGCAAAAGCCGAATACCTCCAGCACTACGTCTGCATCCTCCAGCAGCAAGGAGTGATCGCGGGCACATGCAGCCTCACGACCACCGCGAAGGAATGACCACATGGCATCGAATCTGAAGTACAGCATGGCACTGAAGAACGGTCAGCAGGATCAAATCACGGCGAAAGTCGGCACGAGCGGCGCTTATGACATCTACGACGGCGCGCAGCCTGCCGGGCCCGACACCGCCATCACCACGCAGAACCTGCTTGCGACGCTTGCGTGCAGCTCGACGTTCGCGCCGGCGGCAGCGAATGGCGTGGTCACCGCGAATGCGATCAGCAACGGCACGGGCACGGCGGCGGCAGGTGCCGGGAAGACCGCGACCTGGTACCGGTTGCGCACGTCGGCGGGCGTGGCCGTCGTCGACGGCACGGTCGGCACGAGCAACTGCGATCTGAACCTCACGAGCACGACGATCGCGCAGGGCCAAACGGTGAGCGTTTCGTCCAGCACTTACACGAACGGCCAGTAATCGGCCGCACAGGCGGACGCGATGGGCACTCTCACCGGTTCGAACACAGTTCTAGCCGGCACCGAGACATTCAATCTCTCGTCGCCGGTTCAGACCGACTGGATTCAGTTCCCGCAATCGGCAACCTCCGTCAACCGGAAGTCGGGCGCCGGCTCGACGATCGGCCTGCCGACGACGATCGGATCCGGCGTCACGTTCACGGGCTATACAGACGGCCCGAAGATGACGTGGACGGATGGCACGCCCACGGCATCAGCGACGGCGCTCGCGGGCGGCATCTACGCCGACAACACGACAGCGACCGGGCAGGGCATTCAGATCGTGCTGCCCGCCGACACGACCTCGCGCACGGCTACGGTCTACTGGGCGGCGTATTCGAGCGGTTGCACGCTCACCGCGACGCTGTCGGATGGCAGCGCGACCGGCTACACGGTCTCGCCAGGCACGACTGGCAGCGGCAACCAAAAGTTCTACGCCACGACGATTACATGGGCCACGAATTCGGCTGGGCAGACGCTCACGCTGAAGATGACGATCACGACGACGCAGGGCTCGTCGTTCAACGTCATGCTGCACGCCGTCAAGTATCTGAGCGGCGCGCCCGCCGCAATTACCGGAACGGCCGCCGGCACGAACACGTCGATCGGCGCGGCATCGGGTGGCGTGAGCACGTCGGGCGCGGCGGCCGCGACGCAGGCAGCGAACGTCGCGAGCGCTTCGGGCAGTGTGGGCGCGAGCGGCAGCGCGTCGGCGACTCAGGCACTCGGCGCGGCCACGGCGGGCGGCAACGTCTCGACGACCGGCATGGCGAGTGCCGCGCAAGGGCCAGGCGCCGGTGCGGCATCCGGCGGCGTGTCGATCTCAGGCGCCGCAGCCTCGACGAGTTCGGGCGGCGCGGCGGCGAGCGGCACAGTATCGACGAGCGGCACCGCGGCCAGCACGCAGGCGGCGAACGCCGCGCAAGCGAGCGGGCAAATTGGTGCCGCGCCTATCTCCGGTTCGGCCGCATCGACGAATAGCGCTGTGGCGAGCGCGGCGGGATCGGTGAGCGTCACGGGCGGCGCGGCAGCGGCGCAGGCGGCAAATACCGGAGCAGCATCGGGGCAAATCGGCACACCCGCGATCGACGGGGCTGGAGCGGCGACGCAGGCGCGTAGCAGCGGCGCCGCGCTCGGCGACGTACGAATCAATGGAGTCGCGGCCGCGCAGTCGGCTCAAGGTGCCGACGCGAGTGGGGCGGTGACATCGACGGGCAGCGCGGCCAGCAGTCAAGCGGCCGGTACCGCTGCCGCGACAGGCGCTGTCCTAGATAAAATTTCTGGAAGCGCAGCGGCGACCCAAGCGCCGGGCCTCGGGAGCGCGGGCGGCCAAGGCGGAATTGTCGGAGTGCCAGTTCCGGTCCGCTTTTCGATCGCCTCGGATCTGCGAACGCTCACTGTCGCGCGCGAGACGCGCAGCATCGCTGTCGACGGCGCCTCAAGGGTGATGCGCCTTGCTGCCGAGGGCCGCACACATGTGGTCGAAGTCGAAAGCCGCACCATCGCCGTGCGAGCCGGGCAGCCGGCATAACATCTTCGGAGCATCAAATGGCGTTTCCGTACGTTCCTTCGTTCATCAAGGATCCGCAGGCTGTTCTCGACTTCAACTGGGACTGGTCCGCGTGGCTGGGAGAAGGAGAGACAATCACCGACAAGACCGTGTCGCCTGATGCCGGGCTTTCGGTCAACTCGTCGAGCATCGAGGGTGGCGTCGTCTCTGCGTGGCTGTCCGGCGGCGTCGCGGGGGCGAACTACATTGTCGCGTGCACGATCACGACGTCCGCGGGTCGCACCGAGACGCGGCGCATTCAGGTCGGCGTTTGCCCGCGTTGAAGCACCTCGTAGAGGCGAGGCATGATTTCGCAGAGTCTGTCGTGCGACTCACCTATGAGCTCTAAGATGTCCTCGGGGGAGTCGTCGAACCTGAATTCCACCCACTCCCACTCGCGACTGATCGGGATCGTTGGTACCTTGCTTTGCAGTTCATTCACGTTCACCGTATCGCTGATCTCTAGATGACGAATCGAGGTATCACCAAGTTGCGAGTGCTCGATAGTGACATTCGCCACATCTTTGAAGTGCATGAAGTTGCCGATCTTCAATGTGGATGACGGTGATTGATTTCTCACTTGCCGTCCCAAAGACCGGTGTTTCATCTTCTTCGTACGCGACGCGAGAGAGGGAAGCCACTGCGACCCGCAAATGAAAGGTTGGATTTGCTGAACTAACCCGTAGAGATCAGGATTGATCGCAGACAGCTTACCGAGTTTGTTGCTGGCGATGGCTTTGGCAAAAACCGCATCGCTGTGGCCGAACGGGAAGTAGATTCTGTCGGAATCAGATGGATCCCGGCCGTGGACAGCAACGAAGATGTCCATTGCACAATAGTCCAAGACGCTGCGAAGATGTTCGAGCGCTGACTTAACCGTCGGCCCCAGAACGGATTTGATGTTTTCGTCCTTCCTAGCCTTCTCGTACTGAGCCTCTAGCTCCCTTCTTTGCGCTGCGACATAATCCAGCAGCTCGTTGATGTCGTTCTGTCTCGCTGTCATGCTTCTCTTAGTTGTTGTCGTCACAAGACATGATATTACGTAGCTCGGGAAAATATACGTCGCACCGCTCATGATGTGCGGCCACACTGCGCCGCGGGCAATCCGCCAGCTCGGCGCCGAGGTCCGTCATCGCGAAGTCCTCTCCGAGGCGCGCGATCAGTTTGGCTACACGATACCGGCCTTTGCGGTCGCAGCGCGTGCACGCAATCTCGATATGGCTCGCGCGCGAAGCGACCTCGCGGAGCAAGACGCTGCCGGTCCTCATGGTGCAGGCGCGGCGAGCGCGTCGCCTTCGATCCATTCGGGCCGCTCGTACTCGTCGTCGTAGTCGTTGACGACGCAGTCGCAGTCTCCGCACATCAACCGATCCGGCGTATCGCCGACCGCCGGCTGAAACTCATCGCGCGCGAGCCGCCGCGCGCAGACAGGGCACCGCATCGTCGCCATCTCCATACTCCGATTATCGATACTGTGTAAACGTACAGTAGTCGTCTGGGATGCGCAAATGCCGTCGCGAAGAGGCGGGCAGCAAATTGTTCTTTGCCGTCCTACGCGTCGGCGTTCAAAACACCCCTGTAAGCGATTGATTCTATTAGGACGTGTGTGGTCGTTTTAGTGCCCGTCGCCCGCGCGTCGTTGCGGTCATAAGTCGTTGATCTGACAGCCAATATTGCCGACTGTGAGCACATATATCGCGAAGTACGTGTTCAAGTTTCATCCCGCGATCCTGCTCGGCATCTGCGCCGGCGCGCGCACGACCACCGCCGCGCTCGGCATGATCTGCGACGCCGCGAAGAGCCAGGTGCCGGGCCTCGGCTACACGGTGACGTACGCGGTCGGCAATACGCTGCTCACGATCTGGGGCATGGTCATCGTGATGCTGCTGACGTGACGCGGTCTTCCTGCCGCATTGTTTCCATCATCAATTCTGGAGGTGTTGGATGGCAAAGTCCGATAAATCGGGTTCCAACGACCGCGCCGGCATGGCGGCGCTCAGCCCGTTCGAGCTGAAGGACGAGCTCATCAAGGCGGCGGGCGGCGGGGCGGTCGAGCGTCCGGCCAATCTCGCGATGCTCAATGCGGGGCGCGGCAATCCGAACTTTCTCGCGACGATACCGCGTCATGGTTTCTGGCAACTCGGCCTCTTCGCGATGCGCGAGTCCGAGCGCTCGTTCGCGTACATGCCGGAAGGCGTCGGCGGTTTTCCGAAGCGCGAAGGGCTCGAAGAGCGCTTCGAGATTTTCGCGCGCGAGAACAAGGGCGTGCCGGGCATCGCGTTTCTTGCGGGCGCGGTGTCGTACGTGCGCGATCAGCTCGGCCTGAACGCGGGCGACTTTCTCTATGAGATGTGCGAAGGCATCCTCGGATCGAACTATCCCGTGCCGGACCGCATGCTGAAGCTGTCGGAGCAGATCGTCGCGCAATATCTGAGGCGCGAGATGATCGGCAAGCATCCGTTCGTCGGCGAATTCGATGTCTTCGCGGTCGAAGGCGGCACCGCCGCGATGACCTACATCTTCAACACGATGCGCGAGAACTTCCTGATCGCGCCCGGCGACACGATCGCGCTCGGCACCCCGATCTTCACGCCGTACATCGAGATTCCGCGCCTGAACGATTACAAGCTGAAGGTCGTCAATCTGGAGGCGGACGTCGCCCGCGGCTGGCAATACTCGAAGGCCGAGCTCGACAAGCTGCGCGATCCGAAAGTGAAGGCGTTTTTCCTCGTGAATCCGAGCAATCCGCCATCGGTGAAGATGGACGACGAAAGCCTCGAATACATCGCGGAGATCGTGAAGGAGCGGCCCGATCTGATCCTTCTGACCGACGACGTCTACGGCACCTTCGCCGACGATTTCGTGTCGCTCTTCGCGTTGTGCCCGAAGAACACGATCCTCGTTTATTCGTATTCCAAGTATTTCGGCGCGACCGGCTGGCGTCTCGGCGCGATCGCGACGCATCGCGACAACGTGCTCGACAAGCAGCTCGCCGCGCTGCCGAAGGACAAACGGGCGGAGCTTCACGAACGCTACGAATCGATCACGACGGAGCCCGACAAGCTCAAGTTCATCGACCGGCTGGTTGCGGACAGCCGTACCGTCGCGCTGAATCACACGGCGGGATTGTCGACGCCGCAGCAGGTGCAGATGGTGCTGTTCTCGCTCTTCTCGCTGATGGACACGCCCGACGCGTACAAGAACGCGTTGAAGCGCCTGATCCGCAGCCGCAAGCAGGCGCTGTATCGCGAGATCGGCATCGCGCTCGAAGAAGAGGACAAGAACGAGGTCGATTACTACACGATCCTCGATATCGAATATCTCGGCGAGCGCAGGCACGGCCGCGAACTGGTCGACTGGGTCATCAAGAACACGGAGCCTTCGGAGATGCTCTTCAGGCTCGCGAAAGAAGCGCGTGTCGTGCTGCTGCCGGGGCGCGGCTTCGGCACGCAGCATCCGTCGGGGCGCGTGTCGCTCGCGAATCTGAACGAGAGCGACTACATGCAGATCGGCCGCGCGATCCGCAAGCTGATGGACGAGTACATCGAGCGCTATAACAAGGCCGTCGGCAAGAAGTCCGACAAGAGGTAAACAAATCGGGCCGCCCGATACGTCTGGCGGCCCGATCTCATGTCAACTCAGCAAGCAAGCTCAGAACTTGTGGCGGATGCCGATGCGGAACGCAAGCTGATCGTCTTCGCCCAGACCCGACGTGCCGAAGTAGCTCGACGACGACGAACCGATCGACGCCTGATTCTCGACGCCGCGGTTCGAACCCGAAGCCTTCTGATAGATGCCGAGCACGTACACATCGGTGCGCTTGGAAAGCGCGTAGTCGACGCTCGCGTCGACCTGGTTCCAGTGGCCGCTCGAGTTGCCCGTCATGTTCAGGTACGAGTAGCCGAGGCCGGCCGACAGCGCCGACGTGAAGCTGTACTTGCCGCCGATATCGAACGCGTTGAGCTTGGAGCTCGCGCCGTTGATCGGCTCGAACAGCGTGTTGGTCCACAGGCCGAACACGGTCGCCGCGCCGAACGCGTAGTTCGCGCCGACGCCGAACGTGCGCAGATCCTTGCCGGCGTTCGCGGTGCCCATCGTCTGGATGTTCGCGACGGCCGTGCTGAACGCGGGCGTCGATGCCGCCGGATAGCGGATGTCGGTGTACGCCGCGCCGATGCCGAACGGACCCGCCTTGTAGTTCAGGCCGAAGCTGTACGCGCGCGACGAACCCGCCGTCGTGGTCGTGCCGACGGTCGTGTTGGGCGTGCCCGCGAACGCGCCTGCCTGGTTCGAGAAGCCGTACATCGCGCCGAACGTCACGCCGTAGAAGCTCGCGCTGCTGAACTTGACCGCGTTGTTGATGCGGCTCGACGTCAGCTGGTCGACGTCGTTCATGTGATACGCGTAGTTGCCCGCGAGCGTCTGGCCGCCGATCGAATAGTTGCTGCCGAGGTAATCGGTCGAGAACGAATATTGACGGCCGAAGGTCAGCGAGCCGACGTCGTTCTTCGCGAGACCGACGTATGCCTGACGGCCGAACAGCGCGCCGCCCTGGCCGAGCGTGCCGGTGCCGCTATTGAAGCCGTTCTCCAACGTGAAGATCGCCTTCAGGCCGCCACCCAGGTCTTCCGAACCCTTCAGGCCCCAACGGCTGCCTTGCGCGACGCCGTCGTCGTACTTGAAGAGCTTATCGCCCGCGCGCGTCGCGGTTTGCGTGCTGTTGTTCACGTAGCTGATGCCGGCGTCGATGATGCCGTAGAGCGTTACGCTGCTTTGCGCTTGCGCGGACGTGGCGGCGAGGGCGGCAAAGGTGGCGAGCGCGGCGGTCGCCAAGAGATTCTTCTTCAAAACAAGCTCCGTATGATGGTTCGCGGTGTGGTTGTTGACGGTGTCTGCAGTGCGTCGCGCTCTGATGGCGCGTGGCGTTCGACGGGCGCAAATGTAGCGGGCGCTAAAGAAAGAAATGTGACAGTGCTTTCAGCCGCCTTGCGGTGTGTCGCGTGTGCAACAGGGATGGCGAAATATCGGCGCTTGTGTATTCGGCGCGTCCGATGCGATGCTCTCGGTTCCGTCACCGCGAGCGAAAACATGGACGAGCAAGGAATCCGCGAACTGGAGGAGCGCCTGAAGAAGGCGATGCTGGCATCGGACGTGGACGCACTCGATGCGCTATTGGCCGACGACCTCAGTTTCGTCGATGCGACCGGCAAGGTCTGGACGAAGTCCGACGATCTCAACGGACATCGTTACGGCATGCAGCGCATCGAGAAACTGGACGTCGAGGATCAGAGCGTGCGCGTGTACGGCGCGTTTGCCGTGACGGTCACGCGCGTGACGCTTTCGGGAACGTTCGCGGGCGCGCCGTTCGCGGGCAGCTTGCGCTACACGCGAACGTGGGGCGACATTGGCGGCGCGTGGAAGATCGTCGCGGCGCAATGCTGTCTCGCGCCGTTCTGATCCGCCGCGAAACGCTTACGCCGACAGCAGCGAGCCCGTGCGATAGGCCTTCGCGCCCGCAATGCGCGCCACTTCCAGCCCGGCCGTCGCGAAGCGCGTGATATGCCGTGCGTACATCACGCCGGAGGTCGTGCACTTGAGCGTGGTGACGACATCGGTGAGCGGATCGACGATATCGGCGATCGGCTCGCCCGCTTCGATGAACGCGCCCACTTGCGCGCGAAACACGAGCACGCCCGACGCCGGCGCGACGATCGGCTCCGCGCCCGCGAGCGGCGTCGCCGGATACGCGAGCGGCGGCTGCTCGGGCACGGGCGCGTCGATCACGCCGCGGTGGATCAGATAGTTGACGATGGCCTGCGCGTCTTTATCCGCGAGTTCGTAGGACACGTCGTGCTGGCTGCGCAGTTCGACCGTCACCGAAATGCCGCCATTCGGAATCGGGAAGCGCTCGCCGTAACGCTGGCGCAAATCCGACCAGCAGAAGCTGTGGATTTCGTCGAACGGATTGCCGACCGAATTCAGCGCGAGCAGCGACGCCCTTGCATCGAGATAGCGCGCGAGCGGCTCGACTTCGTCCCAGATGTCCGGATTGGTGTAGAGATGCAGCGCGGCGTCGAGATCGCAGTGCAGATCGAGCACGACATCGGCGTCGAAGGAAAGCTTTTGCAGCGCGAGGCGTTGCGATTCGAGCTCGGTGTGCGGCGTCTGCTCGTCGAGCGCTTCTTTCATCGCGGCGCGCACGGCGAGCTTGTTCGCGCCGGCGTCCTTGCCGAGGCGCGCTTCGATGCGCGGCGCGATCAGCGCGGCGAGATCGTGGAAATTGCGGTTGAAGTTGTGACCGCTGTTGGTCTCGAAGCGGCCCATCAGCGTGCCGTGCAGATGTTGCGACAGGCCGATCGGATTCGGCACCGGCACGATGACGACTTCGCCGCGCAGCTTGCCCGCCGCTTCGAATTCGGCGAGCTGGCGGCGCAGACGCCATGCGACGAGCATGCCGGGCAGTTCGTCCGCGTGCAGCGACGACTGGACGTAG
Source organism: Caballeronia sp. AZ7_KS35 (assembly GCF_023631045.1). Taxonomy (NCBI): domain Bacteria; kingdom Pseudomonadati; phylum Pseudomonadota; class Betaproteobacteria; order Burkholderiales; family Burkholderiaceae; genus Caballeronia; species Caballeronia sp. AZ7_KS35. The sequence goes on from NZ_JALQDV010000028.1 coordinate 147,158, forward strand.
ATTTTCTGGCCGCCGCCGGGGCCGTAGTGAAAACTCGTGATGTTGCGGGAAGTGCCGAGCGTCGGCGAGATCAGGGAATGAGTTCTGGTTTGCATGTTGGTCGCGCGCAGGCGAGTGCGCGGTCTTGCCTCGGAAAAGTGCTCCGCGCCGCGGCGTCTCCTTCCGTCGGCGCTGTCTCGAACGTTCGATCTTAGCGGAAATCGGCCGCCAAAACCGCTGTCCGAAAAGCAAACGGGCTCCGCGCCCTTGAGCGCGGAGCCCGTTCGTCAGCCGGTGTGGCTTGTGGCGAGCGGCTTAGCTGCCGTACACGTCGAAGTCGAAGTACTTCTTTTCGAGCTTCTTGTAGGTGCCGTCCTTGATGATGTCGGCGATAGCCTTGTCGATCTTCGCCTTCAGATCGGTGTCTTCCTTGCGCAGACCGATGCCCGCGCCGTTGCCGAGCGTCTTCGGATCGTCGATGTTTTGACCGGCGAAGTCGTAGCCCGCGCCGCGCGGCGTCTTCAGGAAGCCGATTTCAGCCTGCACCGCGTCTTGCAGCGCGGCGTCCAGGCGGCCCGAGATCAGATCGGCATAGACCTGGTCCTGGTTCTGGTACGGCGTGACCGTCACGCCCTTCGGCGCCCAGTAGGTCTTGGCGTAGGTTTCCTGGATCGTGCCCTGTTCGACGCCCACGTTCTTGCCCTTCAGGCTTTCGGCCGTCGGCAGGATGTTGCTGCCCTTTTTCGCGACGAGGCGCGTCGGCGTGTTGAAGAGCTTGCTCGAGAAGGCGATCTGCTCGGCGCGTTGCGGCGTCATCGACATCGAGGAAAGCACGCCGTCGAACTTCTTCGCCTTGAGCGCGGGAATCATGCCGTCGAAGTCGTTTTCCACCCACACGCACTTTGCCTTCAGGCGCGCGCAGATCTCATTGCCGAGATCGATGTCGAAACCGACCAGCTTGCCGTCGGAACCCTTCGACTCGAACGGGGGATAGCTTGCGTCGACGCCGAAACGGATCGTCGAATAGTCCTTCGCAAGCGCCGGCGTGACGGCGGTGAGCGACGTGGCGGCGAGAAGGGACATCGTCAGTGCCGCGAGCAGTTTCTTCACTGTTTTAACTCCAGAAGGTGGTCAGTTCAGCCCGGAAGGTCTCGTACCGGACGTCCGGCGCGTCGTTGGGCGCCAGAGCATGATATTCCGCGGATCGTGTCCGTTCAGAATCGGCAGAAGGTTACCAAGCCAAAATAGTTCGGGAGCTAGTAAAAGCCCGGATAGCGGGGCTTTAGAGCTTTTCTTCGTATCGGGGGCTGAGCGGATGGTTCTTCCGGAACCCCGGCAGTCCGATGGCGATCGGTGTGACGCACGAGGCGACGGGATTCAGCTTCCAGCTCATGTTACCCACCCGGTTAAAATTCGTCCCTCGTCCGACCGCGCCGCGCCAGCGATGCCGCGCGGCGCACCCCGCCTCATGAGGAGACACCCCGATGGCCACACCCCGCAGCGCACACGCAGAGGCGCTTCCCGTCACCGCCGGCAGCATTTCCGCCCGGCTCGATCGCCTGCCCGCCACGCGCTCCGTCTGGACGCTCATCGTCCTTTTGAGCCTCGGTTTCTTCTTCGAGCTCTACGATCTGCTGTATTCCGGATACGTCGCACCGGGTCTCGTCAAAAGCGGCATTCTCACGCCGACGACCAGCGGACTTTTCGGCATGACGGGCGTCGCGAGCTTTATCGCGTCGCTGTTCACGGGACTTTTCATCGGCACGATCGCCTGCGGATTTCTCGCCGACCGCTTCGGACGGCGCGCGATCTTCACGTATTCGCTGCTCTGGTACACCGGCGCCAACCTCGTCATGGCGTTCCAGGACACGGCGACCGGCCTGAACATCTGGCGCTTCGTCGCGGGCGCGGGCATCGGGGTGGAACTGGTGACGATCGGCACGTATATCTCCGAACTCGCGCCGAAACACATCCGCGGGCGCGCGTTCGCGTGCGAGCAGGCGGTCGGTTTCATGGCGGTGCCGGTGGTCGCGTTTCTCGCCTATCTGCTCGTGCCGCGCGCGCCCTTCGGCATCGACGGCTGGCGCTGGGTCGTCATCATCGGCGCGCACGGGGCGCTCTTCGTCTGGTGGATTCGCCGCACGCTGCCCGAAAGCCCGCGCTGGCTCGCGCAGAAAGGACGCCTCGACGAAGCCGATCGCGTGATGCGCGCGCTCGAAGAGAAAGTCGCGCGCGAATACGGCAAGCCGCTGCCGCCGCCCGAACCCGCCGTCGAGACAGCGGAGCGGCGCGGCGCGTTCGCCGACATGTGGAAGCCGCCCTACGGCAAGCGCGCCGCGATGATGATCATCTTCAACATATTCCAGACGGTCGGTTTTTACGGCTTCGCCAACTGGGTGCCGACGCTGCTGGTCAAGCAGGGCATCACGGTGACGTCGAGCCTGATGTATTCGAGCATCATTGCGATCGCCGCGCCGGTCGGACCGATCATCGGGCTCGCCATTGCCGACAGGATCGAGCGCAATACCGCGATCGTCGCGATGGCCGCGCTCAACATCGTCTGCGGGCTGGCCTTCAGCCAGTCGGGCAACCCGGCGTTTCTGATCGCGATGGGCGTCGGCCTCACGCTCTCCGCGAACATCATGTCGTACAGCTATCACGCGTATCAGACCGAACTCTTTCCGACGAGCATCCGCGCGCGCGCCGTCGGTTTCGTGTATTCGTGGAGCCGTTTCTCCGCGATTTTCACGTCGTTCATCATCGCGGGCGTGCTGAAGGGTTTCGGGACGACGGGCGTGTTCGTGTTCATCGCGTCGGCGATGCTGATCGTGATGGCCGCGATCGGTTTCATGGGCCCGCGAACGCGCGATCTCGCGCTGGAGAAAATCTCGCGATAGGCGAAAATGCGCGCATGATGCTGCGAGTCAGCGCCCTGTATGCCAAAATCCGCAGGACCTACCCATTCGGCGGCCAATATTCGAATATGTCCGACACGCTCAACCCGGTGGAAGCAGATCATGCGATGCGCAACTGGACGTACCGGTCGACGGGGAAGATTCCGATCGGTTCGGACCTGCACAAGCGCATGTTCTGCGAGATGTTGCTGACGACGCACAATCCGTACAAGCCGGCCGTCATCGACTGGCCGAAGCTCGATCCCGCGGCGTTGAAGCGCGTGACGTCGCTGCCGATCTGGGATATCGCGGTGCAGACGGAAGGGCGCGCGTCGATCCGCGTCGCGACCTACGCGGGCACCGTCGGCGATCCGCAATTGCGCGAAGCCTTGCGCATGAACGGCGGCGAGGAAGCGCGGCACAAGCTGGTGCTGTCGAAGCTCGTCGAGGCATATGGCATCGAGCTCGCGCCCGAACCGCCGTATCCCGCTCCCGACGATGCATTGCGCGCGTGGATGCTCACGGGTTACAGCGAGTGCATCGACAGTTTTTTCGCGTTCGGCCTATTCGAGGCGGCGCGACAATCGGGTTACTTTCCCGAGGAACTCGTCGAAACCTTCGAGCCGGTGATTCAGGAAGAGGCGCGGCACATCCTGTTTTTCGCGAACTGGGTCGCGTGGTATCGGCGGAGTCTGCCTTGGTATCGCAAGCCGTGGTTCCTGATCAAGACCGCGAGCGTGTGGATTTCGCTGATTCGCGACCGCATCTCGCTCGCGCGCGGCTTCGACAAGAGCGGCGCGGCGCAGGATGCGAACTTTCCGGCGAATGTCGGCGATTCGGTCGCGGGCGATGTATCGGTTCGCTCGCTGATCGAACTGTGTCTCGCCGAAAATGATCGCCGCATGGGCGGTTACGACGCGCGCCTGCTGCGGCCGACGACCGTGCCGAAACTCGCGCGGCTCGCGCTGCGCTTCGTCAAGAAGTAGGTTTCTCGCGCGCGGCGCTCGCTTCGAAGCGCCGCGACGCTTCCTCGACGTCCTGCCGGAACTGCGCGAGCGCCGCCAGTTGCGCGTTCGGCGGCTGCAGCGCCGCCCACAATACTTCCACCAATTCGTTCGCCGTCGTCTCGATCTGAGTCTGACTCAGGCGGCGCTTCGCGAGCGTCGCGTCCCACAGGACGTGCTCCATCGGCCCGAAAACGAGCGAGCGCAACAGACGCAACGGCATGTCGGCGCGCACGTGGCCGAGCGCCTGGCCGCGCGCGAGCACGTCCATCAGCGGCGCGGTGTAGCGGCGCTGCAGTTCGGTCAGCGTGTCGGAGAGATCGTGCTGCTTCGTGCGGCCTTCGGACAGCACGAGCGCGCACAACCCGGTGCCGTTCATCAGCATCAGCCGCATGTGCGTTCTGACGATGAACGCGAACTGCTGCCGCACGGAGCCGTCGCGCGGGAGGCCGCTCTCGAACGCATCGATGATTTCGTCGTACCAATCCGCGATGACGCGCGCGCACAACTCGCGCTTGCCGCTGAAATAGCTGAACACCGTCGCTTCCGAAATGCCCGCGCGCTGCGCGATCTCGGCGCTCGTCGCGGCGTCGTAGCCTTTCTCGGCGAAGACGTCGCGCCCCGCCTGCAGGATGTCCTTCACGCGCTGCTGCGATTTGACGCCGGCGGGCGCGCGGCGGCCGGTGGCGGTGGTTTGCGTCGACATTGGCGGGAAACGTGGGGAAATAAATGTGAGCGTAGCTCAAAAATCTATTGACGGCTAGGCGATTTGAGCGTGAAATTGCCCCATTCCGTGGTTTGTGGTCCTGTGTGAGTGAGGCTCATATTTCAGGACGCACCGAAAACATCGCATCTGGAGGAGACGACCCATGAGCAACGTACCCGGCCTGAATTTCGCGTTGGGCGAAGACATCGACATGTTGCGCGACTCGCTCGCCAATTTCGCAGCGAAGGAAATCGCACCGCGCGCGGGCGAGATCGATCACAGCGATCAGTTCCCGATGGACCTCTGGAAGAAATTCGGCGATCTCGGCGTGCTCGGCATGACGGTCTCCGAGGAATACGGCGGCGCGAACATGGGCTATACGGCGCACATGGTCGCGATGGAAGAGATTTCGCGGGCGTCGGCGTCGGTCGGGTTGTCGTACGGCGCGCATTCGAATCTGTGCGTGAACCAGATTCATCGCAATGGCACCGAGGCGCAAAAGCGCAAGTATCTGCCGAAGCTCGTGTCCGGCGAGCATATCGGCGCACTTGCGATGAGCGAGCCGAACGCCGGTTCCGACGTCGTCAGCATGAAGCTGCGCGCCGAGGAAAAGGGCGATCACTACGTGCTCAACGGCACCAAGATGTGGATCACCAACGGGCCGGATTGCGACACGCTCGTCGTGTACGCGAAGACGGACATCGAAGCCGGTCCGCGCGGCATCACGGCGTTCATCGTCGAGAAGGGCATGAAAGGCTTTTCGGTTGCGCAGAAGCTCGACAAGCTCGGCATGCGCGGCTCGCATACCGGCGAACTCGTGTTCGAGAACGTCGAAGTGCCGAAGGAGAACATTCTCGGTCAACTGAACGGCGGCACGAAAGTGCTGATGAGCGGCCTCGACTACGAGCGCGCGGTGCTCGCGGGCGGGCCGACCGGCATCATGCTCGCGTGCATGGACGCGGTCGTGCCGTATATCCACGATCGCAAGCAGTTCGGTCAGGCGATCGGCGAATTCCAGCTCATTCAGGGGAAGGTCGCGGACATGTACTCGACGCTGCAAGCGTGCCGCGCGTATCTTTACGCCGTCGGCCGTCAGCTCGATACGCTCGGCTCGGACCATGTGCGGCAAGTGCGCAAGGACTGCGCGGGCGTCATTCTCTACACCGCCGAAAAAGCGACGTGGATGGCGGGCGAAGCGATTCAGGTGCTCGGGGGCAACGGCTACATCAACGAATATTCGGTCGGCCGTCTGTGGCGCGATGCGAAGCTCTATGAAATCGGCGCGGGCACGAGCGAAATCCGCCGCATGCTGATCGGCCGCGAACTGTTCGCCGAGACGGCTTGAGGCGCGCGTCATGACGATCATCGAATCGAAACTGAATCCGCGCGGCGAGGAATTCCGCGCGAACGCGGCGGCGCTCGAAGCGCTCGTCGCGGACCTCAAAGAGAAGATCGCCAAGATCGCGGAAGGCGGCGGCGCGGCCGCGCGCGACAAGCACGTATCGCGCAACAAGCTGCTGCCGCGCGATCGCATCGCGCAACTGCTCGATCCGGGCACGCCGTTTCTCGAACTGTCGCAGCTCGCGGCGTACGGTATGTACAACGATGACGCGCCCGGCGCGGGCATCATCACCGGCATCGGGCGCATTGCGGGGCAGGAGTGCGTCGTCGTGTGCAACGACGCGACGGTCAAGGGCGGCACGTACTATCCCGTCACCGTGAAGAAGCATTTGCGCGCGCAGGAAATAGCGGAGCAGAACCGCCTGCCGTGCGTGTATCTCGTCGATTCGGGCGGCGCGAATCTGCCGAATCAGGACGACGTGTTTCCCGATCGCGATCACTTCGGCCGCATCTTCTACAACCAGGCGAACATGTCGGCGCAAGGCATCGCGCAGATCGCCGTGGTGATGGGCTCGTGCACGGCGGGCGGCGCGTACGTGCCCGCGATGAGCGATGAATCGATCATCGTCAAGAATCAAGGCACGATCTTTCTCGGCGGTCCGCCGTTGGTGAAAGCCGCGACGGGCGAAGAAGTCAGCGCCGAAGATCTCGGCGGCGGCGATGTCCATACGCGTCTGTCCGGCGTCGCCGATCATCTCGCGCAGAACGACGCGCATGCGCTCGGCATCGCGCGCAGCATCGTCGGCAATCTGAATCGCGTGAAGACGCCGACGCTCGCATTGAAAGAACCGCTGCCGCCGCGCTATGACCCGCAAAGCGTCTACGGCGTGATTCCCGTCGATACGCGCAAGCCTTTCGACGTGCGTGAAGTGATCGCGCGCATCGTCGACGATTCCGCTTTCGACGAATTCAAGGCGCGCTACGGCACGACGCTCGTCTGCGGTTTCGCGCATATCTGGGGGCATCCGGTCGGCATCGTCGCGAACAATGGCATTCTCTTCAGCGAATCCGCCTTGAAGGGCGCGCATTTCATCGAACTGTGCGCGCAACGCAAGATTCCGCTCGTGTTCCTGCAGAACATCACGGGCTTCATGGTCGGCCGCAAGTACGAGAACGAAGGCATCGCGCGCAACGGCGCCAAGATGGTGACGGCGGTCGCGACCGCCAAGGTGCCGAAGTTCACGGTGATCATCGGCGGCTCGTTCGGCGCGGGCAATTACGGCATGTGCGGCCGCGCGTATTCGCCGCGCTTTCTGTGGATGTGGCCGAACGCGCGCATCTCGGTGATGGGCGGCGAGCAGGCCGCGTCCGTGCTCGCGACGGTGCGGCGCGACGGCATCGAGAAGAAGGGCGGCACGTGGTCGAAGGAGGACGAGGAAGCGTTCAAGGCGCCGATCCGCGATCAATACGAAGTGCAAGGGCATCCGTATTACGCGAGCGCGCGTCTGTGGGACGACGGCGTGATCGATCCCGCGCAGACCCGCGACGTTCTGGGCCTCGGATTGGCCGCGACGATGAACGCACCTATCGAAGAAACACGCTTCGGCGTGTTCCGCATGTGACCTCGGGATGTAACGCCATGTTCAACAAAATACTCATAGCGAACCGCGGCGAGATCGCATGCCGCGTCGCGGCGACGGCGAAGCGCCTGAACGTCGGCAGCGTCGCGGTGTATTCGGACGCCGATGCCAAAGCGAAACACGTCGATGTCTGCGATGAAGCGGTGCATGTCGGCGGATCGGCGGCGTCGGAGAGTTATCTGCGCATCGAGCGCATCGTCGATGCAGCGAAGAAAACCGGCGCGCAAGCAATTCATCCGGGCTACGGATTTCTTTCGGAAAACGAAGCATTCGCGAACGCGTGCGAAAAAGCCGGACTCGTGTTCATCGGACCGCCCGTCGAGGCGATCAGCGCGATGGGTTCGAAAGCCGCCGCGAAAGCGCTGATGCAATCCGCATCGGTGCCGCTCGTGCCCGGCTATCACGGCGACGATCAGGATCCGTCGCTGCTTCAGCGCGAAGCGGATCGCATCGGTTATCCGGTGCTGCTGAAAGCGAGCGCGGGCGGCGGCGGCAAGGGCATGCGCGTCGTCGAGAGAAGCGAGGATTTCGCGGCGGCGCTCGCGTCGTGCAAGCGCGAGGCGGCGTCGAGCTTCGGCAACGATCGCGTGTTGATCGAGAAGTATCTGCTGCGTCCCCGTCACGTCGAAGTGCAGGTTTTCGCGGACAAGCACGGCAACGCGGTCTATCTATTCGATCGCGATTGCTCCGTGCAGCGGCGCCATCAGAAAGTATTGGAAGAAGCGCCCGCGCCCGGCCTCAACGACGAAACCCGTCGCGCGATGGGCGAAGCTGCGGTCGCGGCGGCGCGCGCCGTGAATTACGTCGGCGCGGGCACGGTCGAATTCATCATGACGCAGGACGGCCAGTTCTACTTCATGGAGATGAACACGCGCCTGCAGGTCGAGCATCCGGTGACAGAGATGGTCACGGGCCTCGATCTCGTCGAGTGGCAACTGCGCGTGGCGGCGGGCGAGCCGCTGCCGTTGAAGCAAAACGAGCTGAAGGTGCATGGCCACGCGATCGAGGCGCGCATCTACGCGGAGAATCCGTCGCGCGGCTTTCTGCCGTCGACGGGCACGCTCAAGCACGTGCGCATGCCGCACGCGGTTGAGTTTTCGATCGATGGCGACGTGCGCGTCGATAGCGGCGTGCGTCAGGGCGATGCCATCACGCCGTTCTACGATCCGATGATCGCGAAGCTGATCGTGCATGGGCGCGACCGTCGCGACGCGCTCGCCCGCATGGCGCGCGCGCTGGCGGAATGCGAGATCGTCGGCTTGTCGACGAACGTCGAGTTCCTGCAGCGCATCGTGAAGAGCGAGCCGTTCGCGTCGGCTGATCTCGATACGGGCCTGATCGAGCGTCATCACGATGCGCTCTTCGCGCCGACGCACGTCTCGCGCAAGAAGGGGCTCGCGCTCGCATGCGCCGCGCTGCTCACGCGCGAGGGCGGCGAGGCGCACGGACATTCGCCGTGGGATGCGCTGTCGCACTGGCGCATGGCGGGCGGCTACAGCCAGGATTTGAACTGGCGCGCGCTCGATACCGACGAAACGCTCAAGGTCGTGTTCACGAAGAACGGCGAGAAGCGCCTGCGTCTCGACGATGCCAGCGCGCGCTTCGACTGGTCGCATAGCGGCGAGACATCGTTCGCGGTGCAACTCGACGATGCGCTGATCAAAGGCCATGTCTTCACCGACGGCGACGTCTTCCACGTCTTCCACGAAGGCGCGGCGTTCCAGTTCGAATGGCAGAACCTGATGGCGCACGCGGGCGATGCCGAGCACGAAGGCCGTCTCACCGCGCCGATGCCCGGCAAGGTGATCGCGGTGCTCGTGGAAACGGGCGCATCCGTGACGAAGGGCGCGCCGCTGATGGTGATGGAAGCGATGAAGATGGAGCACACGATCGTGGCTCCGGCGACGGGCAAGATCGGCGAGATTCTGTTCGAGGTCGGCGATCAGGTCGCCGACGGCTCGCAATTGCTCGTGCTGGAAGTCGAGCAGGCCGCTAGCGCTTGACCTTGGCGGGCGCGCCGAGCAGCGTCTCTTCGCTCTCGGCGCGCACGAGAATTTCCACGCGGCGATTCAGTGCGCGCCCTTCACGGGTGTCGTTCGTCGCGATGGGCCGCAGATACGCCATGCCCTTCGTCGTGATGCGTTCGGCGGGCACGCCGCGCGCGATCAACGCCTGCGCGACGGCATCGGCGCGCGCCGCCGACAGTGCGCGGTTATAGGCGAGCGAGCCTTCGTTGTCGGTATGGCCTTCGATCAGCACGGGCCGCATGCTGCGCTTCAACACTTGCGCCGCGCGATCGAGCATCGGCGAATCGCTGCGGCGAAGCGTCGATTCATCGGTATCGAAGAGCGGCGTGTTCGGCAAGCGCATCTCCACGCCTCCCTTGACCGGCAACATCGTGATGCCGTATTGCGCGTTCAACCGGTCTTCCTTCGACCGATTGAGCCCGCTTGAACATCCGGCGAGCAGCGCGAGCGACACACATGCGCCCACCGTTGCGCGCGAAGCCATTGCCTTCATTGCATAGTCCTGCATCGAAATCGAGTCTCGATTATAGGGAGCGCGAAAGGTGCCTTCTGTAAATAACGTTGCCTGACTGCGCGCATCGAGTGGAATGATTCGTGCGTGATTACAATGCTGGCGAGCTTTCATGTTTCGCCGGTCATCGATCTCACGAACAGAGCCTCATCATCCATGCCGATCCAGCCGCGCAACGACCCGACCCCGGACTCATCCGAGCGCACGCGAAAGATGCAGCGCACCGCTTCCGCCGCGCTCTATGCCGTGCTCGTTCTGGTCGCGCTCTATACGGCGCGTACCTTCATTCCGGCGGTCGTCTGGGCGAGCGTGATCGCGATTGCGCTGTGGCCGGCTTTCGGCTGGCTCGAACGCCGGCCCATGTTCAGACGGCATCACAACGTGCTTGCTGTCGGGCTGACCGCGGCCATCGGCCTGCTTTTCGTCGTGCCGTTTTTCATCGTCGCGGCGCAGACGGTGAGCGAAGCGCGCGACATGCTCCACTGGTTCCACGAAGTGCTGCGCACCGGCCTTCCGATGCCCGCGTTCATCGAGCATCTGCCGATGGGTTCGCAACAAGTCGCGCGCTGGTGGCAGGAGAATCTCGCGACGCCGCTCGAAGCATCGCCCGCAGTGAAGAACCTGCATAGCGCGACGGTCGTCGCGATGACGCGGCACTTCGGCGGGCGCGTCGTGCATGGTTTCGTCATCTTCGGCTTCATGCTGATGACGCTCTTCTTCGTGTTTCTGGCGGGTTCGAAGCTCGGCGAGCAACTGCTCGCGGGTTCGCGCCGCGCGTTCGGCCCGGATGGCGCCGCGATCGTTCGCCGGATGGCCGAATCGGTGCGCAGCACGGTCGTGGGGCTCGTGGTCGTCGGCTTGGGGGAGGGCGCGCTGCTCGGCGTCGCCTATGCGGTGACGGGCGTGCCGCATGCGACGCTGCTGGGCATGCTGACGGCCGTCGCGGCGATGCTGCCGTTCTGCGCGCCGATCGTCTTTCTCGGCTCGGCGCTATGGCTGCTCGCGCAAGGCTCGACCATCGCGGCGGCGTGCGTCGCCGTGTTCGGGCTGATCGTGGTGTTCGTGGCGGAGCACTTCGTGCGGCCGGTGCTGATCGGCGGATCGGCGCGGCTGCCGTTTCTGCTCGTGCTGTTCGGCATTCTCGGCGGCGCGGAGACGTTCGGGCTGATCGGCCTTTTCATCGGCCCGGCGCTGATGACGATTCTCGTCGTGCTGTGGACGGATTACGTCGACAACCGCAGTTAGCGCTTCAGCGCTTACTGCGGTGTCGCGAGGCAGCGCGACTGCATCCGTTCACCCGCGTTCCTGGACGCACACCCACGGCGACAGCACCACCGCCCACAATTGCGGATCGCGCGCGGCGACATCGGCGGCGGTCTCGGCCTGCATGCGTTCGACGAGTCCCGCCGAAAGCCATTGCGTGACCTGCTGCTTGTCGTCGTTGGCGATGGCTTCCGCGACGCTTACGAGATCGAGATCGCCCTTCACCCAGATGAGCTTGCCTTGCGCGAAAAAGCGCTCAAGCTCGGACCAGCCGATCTGGGCGGTTTCGGCGAGAAGCTTGACGTAGAGCGGGCTGGGCGTGGGAGCGTCGGACATGGAAAGAGTGCGGAGAAAAACGAAAGGCGTCCGACACTATAGCGCAGTGCCGGACGCCCTCGTTTCAAACGACTGCTGCGAGAAACTTTACAGATCGAAGAAAACCGTTTCGTTCGGGCCGCGCAGATGGATGTCGAAGCGATAGATCGTGCCCGACGAACCCGGCTTGGCCGACGCGCCCGCTTCGCGCTTCGCGACCAGCGTATGACGGCGCTCCGCCGGCACGCTCTGCAGCACGGTGTCCTTCGCGTTGGCTTCGGTTTCGTCCTCGAAGTAGATGCGCGTGTAGGTGTGCAGCAGCATGCCGCGCATCAGCACGATGACATCGAGGTGCGGCGCGGAATCGTCGGCGGTTGCGCCCGGCTTCACCGTATCGAAGATGAAGCGCAGCTTCGGATCCGTGCCCGTGCCGCAGCGCGCGAAACCGCGAAAGCCCGACTCCCGCGCTTCCTGCGCGCTCTGCACGTAGCGGCCGTTCGCATCGGCTTGGGCGATTTCGATCAGCGCGTCGTTGACGGGCTTGCCTTCCGCGTCGAACACGTTGCCGACGACGGCGATATGCTCGCCCGGCACTTCACGATCCGCCGCCGATGCGGTGAAGAGGCTCTTCAGATCGAAGTTGTACTGCTCGGGAACGAGGCCGTAAGCGAAGTACGGTCCGACGGTCTGCGAAGGGGTCTGTTTCAGCGTGGTCATGTTCGGTTACTCCGTCGGCGTTTGGTCCGGGCCGCGCAGCACGATGTCGAATTCGTAGCCGAGCGCGTAGTTTTCCTGCGTCGTGTCCATCGAAAAGGCCGAAACCAGACGCTTGCGAGCGTGCTCGGGAATGCCTTGGTAGATCGGATCGAGATCGAGCAGCGGATCGCCGGGGAAATACATCTGCGTGACGAGGCGCGAGCCGAAATATTCGCCGAAGAGCGAGAAGTGGATGTGCTGCGGACGCCACGCGTTCGGGTGGTTGCCCCACGGATACGCGCCCGGCTTGATCGTCATGAAGCGATAGCGGCCTTCGTCGTCGGTCAGGCAGCGGCCCGCGCCGAGGAAGTTCGGATCGAGCGGCGCATCGTGCTGGTCCGCCTTGTGCACGTAGCGGCCGGCGGCGTTCGCCTGCCACACTTCCACGAGCGTGTTGCGCACCGGACGGCCGCCTTCGTCGAGCACACGGCCCGTCACGATGATCCGCTCGCCGAGCGGTTCGCCGTTTTTCGCGGCGTTACGGGTGAGGTCGTTGTCGAGCACGCCCAAGTCTTCAGCACCGTAGACCGGCACGCGGCGGTTGCGCAGATTTTCCTTCAGCGGAATGAGCGGCAAACCGGGGCTGCGCAGGACCGACGACCGGTAACCCGGCGACAGATACGCGGGATGGGATTCCCAGTCACGCGGTGTGAGGATGGGGGAGGTCATGTCGACTGTCTCCTGTATTTGTGGAAGTTGAATAGGATGTTTCTGACGGCTACTTTATAGAACGACACAAGTTATGGAAAATGATGTTTCGTGCCATCTTGCATAACGGATCGTCATGGATACCGATTTCACCAACACCCGCGTCAAGTTCCGGCATCTCCAGTGTTTTCTGGCCGTCACGCAACTCGGCAGCGTGCAGCGCGCCGCCGATAGTCTGTCGATCACGCAGCCCGCCGTTTCCAAAACGATCGGCGAGCTCGAATCCATTCTAGGCGTGCGGCTGTTCGAGCGTGGGCGGCGCGGCGCGGTGCCTACGCGCGAGGGCCGGCTCTTCGCGCCGCACGCGAGCGCGTGCGTGGCGTCGCTGCGCGAGGGCGTCGACATGCTTCTGCGGGAACGTGGCGACGTGCCGGGATCCATTTCGATAGGCGTTCTGCCGACGGTCGCGCCGGTGCTGCTTTCGCCCGCGCTGACATCGTTCCGGCAGCAGTGGCCGGCGGTGTCGCTGTCCGTCTGGACCGATTCCAACGCGCTCTTGCTGGAAAAGCTGAAGGCGGGCGACGTCGATCTCGTCGTCGGACGCTTGTCCGAGCCGGAAGCGATGCACGGGCTGTCCTTCGAGCAGATTTATCGCGAGCCGCTCGCGGTGGTCGTGCGCCGCGAGCATCCGCTGACGCTCGAAACGCCGCTCACGCCCGCGCTGCTCGCGCGCTTCGTGATCGTCGTGCCGCCTTTCGGCACGCTGATCCGTCAATCGGCGGAAAGCGTGCTGACGGCGTTCGGCGCGCACGCGCTGACGGCGCTCGTCGAAACGTTGTCGGTGTCGCTTGGGCGCGCGCTCGCGATGAACAACGACGCCGTGTGGTTCGTGCCGGCCGGCGCGGTCGAGCAGGACATCGGCCTCGGACTGCTCGCCGCGCTGCCGATGCCCTTCGCGGGCACCGACGAGCCCATCGGCCTGATCCGCCGCAACGACGCCGCGCGCACGCCGGTGGAAGAGGCGCTCGTCGACGCACTGCGCGACGCCGGCCGCTCGCGCGCCGGGAGCAAATGACCGCCGACGCCGGGCGGCGCGCAAGTTGCTGAAGCAGCATTTACCGCGCAGATTTGGCGCGAAAGAAATACTATGACAAAAAGCTGCAGATAAGCGGTGACGGCAACCATCGGCCTTGGCGGCAGTCACTACCGATGTTGCCGGCAGCCTTTGTCCTGCACCTCCCGCCGCACAAACGCGCCGCACTCGAACAAGTTCGCAAGATGAAGACTGTACTGCTCGTCGACGACGACCCCGCCACCATCGAAGCCTGGACCCTCTCTATGCAAGGCGAGGATTGCAATGTCTTATGCGCGTTCGACGGCAACAAGGCGTTGTCGATACTCGGCGAACAGAGCGTGGACATCGTCGTATCGGACTGGATGATGCCGGGCTTGGGCGGCGCGCTGCTCTGCCAGACGATGAAGAACGACGCGTCGCTCGCGCACATTCCTTTCCTGATGATTTCGGGGCATCCGAACCCGCCGGCGTTCGTCAGCTACGACGGCTATTTGCGCAAGCCCGTCGACGTGGGGACGCTGATCGCCGCGGTGAACCGCTTGTGCGCCGCAAAGAAACGTCCGCCGTATTGAGCGCCGTCTAGCGCAACACGGCGAGCGCATCGTCCATTTGCGACTGCGCGAGGCGGTTCAATTCCTGCGGAATCTGGCAGTCGAGCGGCAGGCAGGGCGTGACGATCACGCGGATATGCCCGCCGCGATCCGGCCACCCTTTCGCCGGCCAGACCTTGCCCGCGTCGTGGACGACAGGTACGACCGGCACCTTCGTCGCGCACGCGAGACGCACGCCGCCCGACGCCAGCTTGAGCGGCGCATCGTGCGCGACGCGCGTGCCTTCCGGAAAGATCACGACGGAATCGCCCTTTTTGAGCCGCGCGGCGCATTCGCGCGTCACGGCCGTATGCGCCTGACGGATCGAGCCGCGGTCGAGGCTCACCATGTCGAGCCCGCGCAGCACCCAGCCGAAAAACGGAATGTTCATGAGTTCGTGCTTGAACACGAAGCTGATGCGTCGCGGAAAGAGCGCCATGAACGAAAGCGTTTCCCACGTCGATTCGTGACGCGACAGGATGATGCACGGCCCGTCGGGCAGATGCTCCAGACCTTCGATCGAGCACGTCACGCCGGTGATGACGCGCATCATCACGACCATCGCGCGGCACCAGAGCTTCGCGAGCCGGTAACGTCCGTTGCGGCCGACGAACGGAAAGAGCGGCAGGATCAGAATCGACCAGACGATGCCGCTGCCCAGCAGATAGGTTGCAAAGAGCCACTTGACGAGGGTGCGTCGCATCGGGATTCGTGAATGACTGTGGGATGAACGGCGGGAATCCGCAAGCATAGCGTATCGGGTGAAACGCCCCGGATCGGCGTTTCGCGTCATGCGGCGTCATCGAAGCGATGCAACAATGGACCCCGACGAAACACACAGCAAGGAAACAGCGCAATGGAAAATCAGACGCCGGTGCAGTTCGACGAAGGCATGCTCGACGTGGGCGACGGTCATTCGATCTACTGGCGCGCGCAGGGCCCGCGCGACGCGCCGGTGATGCTCGTCGTGCACGGCGGCCCCGGCGGCGCGATGAACGTCAAATGGGCCGAGGTGCTGGAGCAGGACAAATGGCGCGTCGTGTTCTTCGATCAGCGCGGCTGCGGCAAGTCCACGCCGTTCGGCAAGCTGGAAGCGAACGGCATCGATGCGCTCGTCGGCGATATGGAAAAGCTGCGCGTCGCGTTACAGATCGAGCAATGGGCGATTTTCGGCGGCTCGTGGGGCACGACGCTCGGGCTCGCGTATGGCGTCGCGCATCCCGAGCGCTGCACGGGCTTTCTGCTGCGCGGCATCTTTCTCGCGCGGCGCGAGGACATCGACTGGTTTCTATGGGACGTGCGGCGCGTGTTTCCGGAAGCGCATCGCGCGTTCCTCGATGCCATCGAGGCGGCGTGCGGCCAGCGTCCCGCGAACGGGCAGGACATTTTGCGGATGACCGAAGCGCCGCTCGCGCGCTTCGACGAAGCCGGCACGCGGCTCGCGCGCGCGTGGACGCAGTACGAGACGACGCTTTCCGTCGTCAACAAGCCCGAGAAGGAACCGGCCGAGGAAGAGAAACGTCCGAGCGCGGAAGCGAACGCGGCGGCGATCTCGATGGCGTTGCTCGAACGGCACTACATGGCGAACGAGCTGCCGCCGATCCCGCTCTTGCCGCTCATCGCGCGGATTGCGCATCTGCCTTGCCGGATCGTGCATGGCCGCTTCGATATGGTGTGTCCGGCCGATCAGGCGCTCGACCTCGCGGCTCACTGGCCGGGCGCGGAACTGACCGTCGTGAATGCGGCGGGACACTGGACTTTCGAGCCCGGCAATGTCGCGGCGCTGCGCGCGGGCGCGGCGGCGCTGGCCGATGCGATCGCGCGGACGAAGCGCGCGACCGCCTGAGACGCTGAAGAGTCAGAGAATCGCGGGCGCCGCTTCGCTCAGGCGACGCCAGTCGAGATCGACGCCGATCACGACCGGTTTGGCGTTGCGCTGCGTCGCGATCGTCAGCGTCACACATAGCGACGTGCCCGTCACCGAGAGATACGGCGTGCTCGCGACGACCTGCTGCGGCTTCGCGTGGGCATCGACGAAATACGGACGATTGTCCCAGCGGCCCGTCGACGGATCGGCGATCGGCGCGAACCGCGCGGTCGGCGATCTCGCGGCCGCGCCCGCCAGGCCGGGCATGAACTCGCGGCCGCCCTGATCGAGGAAAAAGCAACTCAGCGTGCACGGCTGCGCGAGCAGGTCGGCGCAAGAGGCTTCGGCCGTCGCGCCCGACGCGAAACGCCGCGCCGCCTGCGTGAGTCCCGCGCGATAGGGCAGCAGAAGCAGATCGCCCGCGAGGCGCTCGGTGCGGCGCATCTGCGCGAGCGTGTCGAACACGTCTTCGAAAAGCGGCGTGACCGCGCCGCGCTCGGCGAGCCGCACCGACGGCATGCCGAGCAGATAGCCCTGGACGAAATCGACGTTCGAGCGCGCCGCCAGCATCAGATCCTTGTGCGTCTCGATGCCTTCGGCGACCACGAACATGCCCGACTCGTGCAGCAGATCGACGAGCTTCGGCAGCAACGCGTCGCGCATGTGAGCGCTTTTCGCCCGCACGAGACTGCGATCGAGCTTGACGATGTCCGGCCGCAGCGTCAGCAGCCGGTCGATGTTGGAATGCCCCGCACCGAAATCGTCGACCGCGACGAGAAAGCCTTGCGCGCGAAAGGAACGCGTCGCGCGCGCGATTTCCGCGACGTCCGTGCCGCCGGATTCGAGCACTTCGATCACCAGTTGCTCGGGCGCGAGACCGGATGCGCGCGTGGCCGCCGCGAGCCGCGCGGCATAGCCGGGATCGGTGAAGGTCGCCGGATTGATGTTGACGAAGAGCCAGTGCGCGGCGGGCAGCATCGGCGCCGCGTTGCGCAGATGCGTGAGATGGCTCATGCGGTCGAGCTCGGTCAGCTTGCCCGCGACGATCGCGCGCGCGAAGAGATCGAACGGTCCGACTAGCGCGCGGTCTTCGGCTTCGCCGCGCAACAGCGCCTCGTAGCCCACCTCGCGCTGGTGCGGCAGGCTGTAGATCGGTTGCAGATGCGTGCGCAGCGTGATGCCGTCGACGATCTCCGTATGTCCGGTCAGCACGTTCAGGGACGCTGTCGCGGCGGCCGCACGGCGGTGCCCGGAGACGGCATGCGGGAAGCGAGCGCCGGCGGACGAACGCACAAAGGAGCAGTCAGGTCGATGAACGGCACGGCAGTCACGCGTTTCGGTGGGGATGAGCGCAATATCGGCTGGTCGCGTGCAAACTTGAGCGCGATCCGTCCATGCGTCGAGCGGGCTTTGTCGTCTCCGGTTTGCCGCCGACGCCCGCGCGACCTATCTTTGTTGGTGCGATGCTACGATCCGCGTGCAACTTAAGCCGGGCCGTGCCCGTCGAAAGTCGCAACGAACCCCTTGAGAGAGATAGATGGCGCAACAGAAAACCAACCCCAAACTCGAGCAGGCGCTGACGCGCGGCGATCTCGCGATCCGCCAGGCCAACTCGGGCCGCGCCACCGCGGTGCTGCGCGCGCTCGGCAAGATGATCGTCGAGGCGTCGGCGACGATCGGCGTCGAGGCGCACGTCGTCATCCACGACGGCGACAAGATCTACGATCCGGCCGACGGCGTCTGGCCGCAGCAATTGCTCGTGTCGCTCGACGGTCCGGTCGAGGATAACGATCCGGACGAAATCCGCACCATCACGCTGCTCGCCGACACGCCCGCGACGATTTTCCGCTGCGAGTGGCAACGCGCCGACGGCAATATCGGGCGGCAGGAAGGCCGTCCGCTCGCGATGGTCGCGTTCATTACCGACGTGGATATCCCCTGGCTAGACGAAGAGGACTGATTTTTTAATTCGCTTCAGCGCGTTTCATACTGCCGACACGATTATGTCGTGATAGAGCGGGCGTCCTTTCGGAAGGACGCCCGCTTTTTTTCGTCCTCCCCGACCGCCTTTCGGCAATCCCAAACTTTGCATTTTTTTGGTTTCGCAGAATCTGCGAAGAAAAATGTAAGCAAACGTTACCGAACCCCTTTTATTAAATGTTTTCCAGCGTTTACGCGATGCTCCGCGACTGTTCGCCGAACGCTATTCTCCTGAATGCCTCTCGCGTCGGCCGGTGGCTGCTTACCCTCGTTCTTTCACCCTCATCGGGCGCGCATATACCTTTCTGGCATATGCATATTTCGGTTTGCGGCTGCGGCCGACGATTGGCTTTTTCGCCGATTAGAAGCTTTCTTCCACTGAATTAGCCCAAAAGTTGCTGAGAAACAGCGGCAAGCGCGCACCCCCTTTTTCGACTTCGTGAGAGGCTCGACCCGCCCGTGTAAGGAACCCTCCAATAAACGTCCTCAACACGCGGCACCTTTCCAATCGCCAAGAAAAAATGGGGTTTACAAATGGAACGTCTGAACCTTGCCAACAATGCCGCCGCTAACCAGACCGAATCGGCGGTACGCCCGACTCTCACGGTCGTCCCCGCGCTTCAGAAAACGGAGCGCATGCCGTTTACTATCCGTATCGTCGAAGACGATGGCGGACTGCAGAAAGCCGTGAGCATCAGACGTTCGGCCTACGGGCGGCATCTGCCCGAATTCGCCGAAAAGATGACGATCGAGCCGTCGGACCGCGATCGCGGCACGGCGGTGCTTCTCGCGGAATCGAAACTCGACGGCGCACCGCTCGGGACGATGCGTATTCAGACCAATGCGTACGGCCCGCTCGCCGTCGAGCAGTCGGTGCGTCTGCCGGATCATCTGGCGACGAGCCGCCTCGCGGAAGCGACGCGTCTCGGCGTCGCGGGCGGCATGGTGGGGCGGGTGGTGAAAGTGGCGCTGTGCAAGGCGCTCTGGATGTTCTGCGAACTGCACGGGATCGACTACATGGTGATCACGGCGCGCACGCCGCTGGATCGGGAGTATGAGGCGATGCTCTTCAAGGATGTTTTCGGCGTCAACGAATTCCTGCCGATGTCGCATGTCGGCGGGCTGCCGCATCGCGTGCTCGCGAAGGACGTCGCAGCCGCGCGCCAGCGCTGGGAAGAAGCCCGTCATCCGCTCTTCAATTACATGGTGAACACGCATCACCCGGACATCGATTTGCATTCTGTAGATTTATCTTTTGACTGGGAACCGGTACGATGCCCAGACGCTCCGTTGATGGCTTACGGCAGGTAAAAGAAACGGACGATCGTATTTAGGACGGTAATAGCGAATAACCGGACCAAGAGCGGTCCGGTTGGCCAAAAGCGGCGGCGCGCGGGGCTTCGGCCTCCGCCGCTGTCTGCGCCGGCGCATTTCGCGCTGGGCGCAAACGGGGGTTTTTCCAAGAATGGCGTCGGTTATTCCAGCTTCCTTATCGAGATTCAGACGCACGGGCACGTGGATCGACGACGCGCTGTACGCGGTCGCCGTTTACGCCGTGCCTTTTCTGATTTTGCTCGGTACGATCGCCACGCTCTATTTCCTTCCGCGTCAATACGAAACGCGCGGCGCGGTTCCGCTCCAACTGCGCGTCGTCGCCGATAAAGCCGCGATCATGAATCCCGGCGACGCGCTCGTGGCGCTTCGAGGCGTCACGCCGGTATCGCGCTACAGCACGCGTCTTTCGGAAAAGCCGGTCTGGTTCAGTTTCACCACGCCAAGCATGAGCGCGCATTCATCGACGGTCGTCGAATTGCCGTCGCGTCACGCGCAAACGCTTGCCTGCTGGAACGCGGACACGCTTGCGCCGCTCGGCGAGGCGAGCCGCGAATCCGTCAGCGGCCAGATGCGCGCGGTTAAAGCCGGTTTCTCGATTCACGTCGGGCGATTGAAAGAACCGGAAAACATTCTCTGCCGGGGCACATTTTCCGGACCCGCGCAAATCAACGCATTTACATGGGAATGGCAAGGCCTCCGTAATTCGGCGCTCGATTTTCAGGAAAGCTCCGGATTGATCGCCGGCGGTTTGCTGACGCTCGCGGTATTCGTCTTCGTGACGGCGCTCATCAATCACGAATGGACCTATGTGATTTTCGCGGTATGGCTCGTCGGCAATCTGCGCCTCTGCGCAAATGCGATGGGCTGGGACATGCAATGGCTCGGCCGCGTATTGCCGACCGAATACATTCAGCCATTGCGGCAAATCACCTTCGCGGCCTATTACCTGTTGACGGCCGCGCTCTTTCAACAGCTTTTCCGGCGCGAGTTGCGCGTGGTCGGTTATCGCTGGCTGCTGCGCGTCATTCAGTACGTCGGCATTGTGCTGCTCGCCGCCGCGATCGCGTTGCCGTATGAGCTTTTCATTCCGACGCTCTGGGTCATCGCGGGTTTCGGCATTTGCGTGCTGTTGTTCTTCCTCGCGCGGCTCGTGTGGATGGCGCGTTCGCGCACCGTGCTGTGGTATGTCGCGTCGCTCGCGATCGTGCTTTTCTCCACGTTCTCGGAAGTGCTCGGCGCGGCCTTCGGGCTGAAGGTGCTCGTCGGCGGCGTCAATACGGTGATGGCCGCGCTGTCGTCGAGCATGATGGCGGCGTTCGCGATCGCCGAGCAGATGCGCGCGGAACGCGATTTCCGCCGCCAGGCGCAGATGGAACTGCGCAACACCTACGAAGTCACGCCGATCGGCCTCTTCACGCTCGATTCCGACGGTCACTTCGTGCGCGCCAATCCGGCGTTGCGCGCGATGCTCGATCTGCAAAAGGCCGACTACAAGGTGCGGCACTGGAACGACTACTTCGAAGCCGGCGCGTGGGGCGCGCTGCAGGCGCTCGCGTCGAAGGGCAGCGACGGCGAACTCGAAATGGGCGGCTCGCCCGAACGCGGCACCGCCGAGCGCCGCTATCTGTTGAAGGCAATCCGCTCGAACGGCTGGATCGAAGGCTCGCTGCAGGACACGACCGAACGGTCGAAGGCCGTCGAGCGCCTGCGCTTTCTCGCCGAGCACGATTCGCTGACGGGCTCGCTCAACCGGCGCGGCGTCGAGAAGGCGATTGCCGCGCAAAGCGAAGAGACGCTGCCGTGGGCACTGGCCTATGTCGATCTCGACCGCTTCAAGCTCGTCAACGATCTCTTCGGCCATCGCAGCGGCGACGAAGTGCTGCGCCAGGTCGCGGCCCGCACGCGCGCGCACTTCGCGCGCAGTTATCCGGTCGGACGCATCGGCGGCGACGAGTTCGTCTGCGTGATGCACGACACGTCGATCGAAGACGCCATCGCGCAATGCCGCGAACTCATCTCCATTTTGTCGGATGCGCCGTATCAGGTCGGCAATCGCGCGTTTCAGGTGAAGGCGTCGATCGGTCTCGTCGAATGCTCGCAGGGCGTGCGCGTGCAGGACGCGCTTTCACACGCGGATCGCGCGTGCCGGGAAGCGAAAAAGGTCGCGCACACGCATCTCGTCACGTACCGCAAGGGCGCGGCGGCGTTCGAGGAGCGCGCGGAGGAACTGAAGCTCGTCGAGACGCTCGGGCGCAATCGCCTGCCGCCGGGACTTTTCCTCGTGATGCAGCCGATCATGTCGCTCACCAAGCCGACCGAATCGCTCAACTTCGAAGTGCTGCTGCGCATGCGCGCGCCCGATGGCGCAACGCTGCCTGCAGGCAAGGTGATCGTCGCGGCGGAGGAATCGGGCAACATTGCGGCGATCGATCGCTGGGTCATCTCGACGCTGCTGGACTGGATCGAAGCGCATCGGCATCAGCTCGGCAACACGCAGTTCATTTGCGTGAATCTTTCAGGCGGTTCGCTGAACGACGAACAGTTCATGGAGGATATCTTCGCGCTCTTCGCGCGGCATCAGTCGATCGTGCATTACCTGTGCCTCGAAATCACGGAAAGCGTCGCGCTGCACGATCTGGAGAACACGCAGCGTTTCATCGCGCGCGTGCACGACATGGGCGGCAAGATCGCGCTCGACGACTTCGGCGCCGGCTACACGTCGTTCAAATATCTGAAGGCGCTATCCGCCGATGCGCTCAAGATCGACGGCGAATTCGTGCGCTCGATGTGCGCGCATCCGGCCGATATCGCCATCGTCGAGGCGATCGTCGCGCTGGCGCGCAATCTCGGCATGCGCAGCGTCGCGGAGTGGGTCGAGGACATCGATACCTTGCGCGCGCTGCAGGAGATCGGCGTGGACTATGTGCAGGGTTTCCTCGTCGCGCGGCCGCAGGACAGCTCGGCGATTCTCGCGGCGAGCTCGGCTGCGAGCTTCGTCAAGGATCCGGAAGTCATCGGTTTCGTCGAAAGCCTGTCGGAGCCGGTGCAGGCGACCGTCTTCGACTACGAATGGCACGCGCGCGCCTCGGGCACGCACTGAGCGGCGCGCGTCAAGCCGTCTTCATCTCGTTCAAAATCTTCGCCGCCGCGATGGGAATGCGCGTGTCTTCCCATTGCGCGAGCCATTGAATCTCCTTGCGCGTGAAATAGCCGGGATGGTTGCGCAGCGCGAACTGCAAAGAATCGACGATGTGATCGCGAATGATTTGCGGCGCGTTTTCGTCGTTGACGATCGCGTGAAGGGCTTCCAGGGTGCTCATGTTTTCGATAAGACGAGGTTGATCGGCGATGACGCTCTCCCGAACATAACCGACTAAAAATCCGGAAAAAATTCGGCGCGGATGTTTAAATAAAAGGACTCGAATTAATCCAGCGGGGACAAACACATGAATCGCTCAGGGCGCGCACGCTCGCGCCACGAGGCACGCGCCGATGTCTGAGCGGCCCGCGCACAAAGCTTCAATGCACTCCATCGGCTCGAATCAACTGGGCATGCGCCAGTTCAACGAGCGCATCGTCTTGCAGGCAATCCGCCTGCATGGCGCGCTGCCGAAGGCCGATGTCGCGCGCATGACGCGCCTGTCGATGCAGACGGTTTCGCTGATCGTCGATCATCTGATCGAAGACGGCCTGCTCGCTAAAGAGCCGCGTTCGCGCGTGCGCGGGCGCATCGGGCAACCGTCGGTGCCGATTTCGCTGCGCGCGGACGGCGCGTTTTCCATCGGCGTGAAAGTGGGGCGGCGCAGCCTCGACGTGCTGTCGATGGACTTCGCCGGCAACGTGCGCACGCGCGAAACGCTGGAGTATCCGTATCCGGATCCGCATACGCTGTTTCCCGCGCTGGAAGAGCGGCTCGCGCGCGTCACCGCCGCGCTCGGCGACGACGCGCGCAAGATCGCGGGCATCGGTGTCGCGGCGCCGTTGTGGATCGGCGGCTGGCGCGATTTCTTCGACACGCCGCCCGACGCGCTCGCGGCGTGGGACGACATCGACATCCGCGCGCGCATCGAAGCGATGACCGCGCTGCCGGTCGAATTCGCGAAGGACACGACCGCCGCGTGCGCCGCCGAACTCGTGATGGGCCAGGGGCGCGGGCTGCGCGATTTCCTGTATGTGTTCATCGGGACGTTCATCGGCGGCGGGCTTGTCATCGATGGCCGATTGCACGCGGGACCGGGCGGGAATGCGGGCGCGATCGGATCGCTGCCGCTCGTCGGCGGAGGCAAAGGCAAGCGCGCCGGGCAGTTGCTCAACACGGCGTCGGTGTACGTGCTGGAAAAGGCGCTCGCCGCGGCGGGCGCGCCGGCCGCCGCGGCGCACGATGAGCGCGCGTGGTCGCCGGAGTGGCGCGCGCTGTCGGAAGCGTGGATGCGCGAGACGTGTCCCGCGATCGCGACGGGCATCGCGTCGTCGGCTGCATTGCTCGATCTCGAAGCCGTGGTGATCGACGGTGAAATCGACCGGAATCTGCTGCGCGAAGTCATTGGCCGCACCGATGCGGCGCTCGGCAACTTCGACTGGCAAGGCATGACGCGGCCGCGTCTCGTCGAAGGGCAGATCGGCCCCGACGCCCGCGCGATGGGCGGCGCGATCCTGCCGCTTTACGCGCACTTCGCGCCGAAGCACGAGCTCTTTCTTAAGCCGCTCGACGTCTGAATCATTCGAGCGAAAGGCGCGCCGCGAATGCGAGCAGCGCCGCGGAGAACGTCCAGCGCTGCACCGTCTGCGCTTTCGGATGACGGCGCAGCCAGCCGGAAATACGCACCGCGCCCGCCGCGAGCGTCAGGTCGAACGCGACGCCGACAACGACCAGCACGACGCCCAATTCCACCACTTGCGACCAGACCGGCCCCGTCTCCGGCCGCACGAATTGCGGCAGCAGCACGGAGCAGAACAGCAGCGCCTTCGGATTGAGGATGCTGCTCAGAATGCCTTTCGCGTAGGCAGAGCGCAGCGTGGATGCAGTGTGTCCGGATGCGGCTTCGAGTCCGAAAGCGGGCGAGCGGAAGATCTGGATCGCCACGTACGAGAGATATAGGCCACCCGCGATACGCACGCCGTCGTAAAGCCACGGCGCGCTGCGCAAAAGCGCTGCAACGCCGAGCGCCGACAGCGTGACGTGCGTCGCGCGTGCCGTGGCGAGACCGGCGGCGACGGCGAGTCCGTGGCGGAATCCGCGCGTGCCGCTCGTCTGCAGCACGAGCGCCATGTCCGGTCCGGGCAGCGCGTAGACGACCGCGAGCGCGCCGATGAAAACCCAAAGCAAGTGTGCCGAAACCATGATGCGCTCCTGTTCAGAAGGCTTTATCGTGCCACTTCGGAAAGAGCGATTTATGGTCTTTTGAGGCGACTTTGCGAGTCGCGTTGCAGCTTTCCTCTAAAATTAGAAGAGTTTAAAGGGGATAGCATGATGACCGAAATCGACCGCATCGATCGCGCGATGCTTGCTGCGCTCCAACACGACGGCCGCATGCCCGTCGCGAAATTGGCCGAGCGCGTCGGCCTGAGCGAAACGCCGTGCGCGCGCCGTCTCAGGCGTCTCGAAAGCGAGGGATTCATCGACGGCTATCGCGCCGTGCTGTCGCGCAAGGCGCTGGAACTGGGCGTCGTCGCGTTCGCGCAGGTGCGCTTCAGCGTGCACGACCGCGCGCTCTCGGATCGCTTCGAGCGCGAAATTCAGGGCATTGCCCGCATCGTGTCGTGCCACAACATTTCAGGGACGGCGGATTATCTGCTTCAGATCATCGCGCGCGATCTCGACGAATACGGCATCTTCATGCGCGACGTGCTGCGGACTTTGCCTGGCGTCACCGCCGTGGAATCGATGCTCTCGCTGCGTGAAGTCAAACGCGACAGCGGGCTTCCCCTGCCGTGAAGATGTCTAGACAAGGAGCGACATCGCTCGAATGGGAAGCCTCGGGATTCCCCTAATACAACGTAAGTTGTATATACAAGAAGATGAAGTGAACTCGACGCGGGTTGTCGTTCGCGTCTGTCCACACTCACTTCTTGATGCGCAGGAGCAATCCGTGACTTCGACTTCCCGTTTTCGCGACACCGAGATCCGCGCGCCGCGCGGCACGCAACTCAGCGCAAAGAGCTGGCTGACCGAAGCGCCGCTGCGCATGTTGATGAACAATCTCGATCCCGAAGTGGCCGAGAATCCGAAGGAACTGGTCGTGTACGGCGGCATCGGCCGGGCGGCGCGCGACTGGGCGTGCTACGACAAGATCGTCGAAACGCTGAAGCGTCTGGAAGCGGACGAGACGCTGCTCGTCCAGTCGGGCAAGCCAGTCGGCGTGTTCAAGACGCACGAAAACGCGCCGCGCGTGCTGATCGCGAATTCGAACCTCGTGCCGCACTGGGCGAACTGGGAGCACTTCAACGAGCTCGACGCGAAAGGTCTCGCGATGTACGGCCAGATGACCGCTGGAAGCTGGATCTATATCGGCAGTCAGGGCATCGTGCAGGGCACGTATGAAACCTTCGTCGAGGCCGGGCGACAGCATTACGGCGGCGATCTCAAAGGCCGCTGGGTGCTTACCGCCGGTCTCGGCGGCATGGGCGGCGCGCAGCCGCTCGCGGCGACGCTCGCGCTCGCGTGTTCGCTGAACATCGAATGTCAGCAGAGCCGCATCGATTTCCGTCTGAAGACGCGTTACGTCGACGAACAGGCGACCGATCTCGACGACGCCCTCGCGCGCATCCGGCGCTACACGTCCGAAGGCCGCGCGATCTCCATCGCACTGTGCGCGAACGCGGCGGACGTGCTGCCCGAACTCGTGCGTCGCGGCGTTCGGCCGGACTTGGTCACCGATCAGACCAGCGCGCACGATCCGCTCAATGGCTATCTGCCGAAAGGCTGGACGTGGGCGCAATATCGCGATCGCGCGCAAAGCGATCCGGCGGCGACCGTGAGGGCCGCGAAGCAATCGATGGCGGAGCACGTCCGCGCGATGCTCGCGTTCCGCGAACAGGGCGTGCCGACCTTCGACTACGGCAACAACATCCGCCAGATGGCCAAGGAAGAGGGCGTCGAGAACGCGTTCGACTTCCCGGGCTTCGTGCCGGCGTATATCCGGCCGCTCTTCTGCCGCGGCGTCGGGCCGTTCCGCTGGGCCGCGCTCTCGGGCAATCCCGAGGACATCTACAAGACCGATGCGAAGGTGAAGGAGATCATCGCCGATGACGCGCATCTGCATCGCTGGCTCGACATGGCGCGTGAGCGGATCAGTTTTCAGGGCTTGCCGGCGCGCATCTGCTGGGTCGGCCTCGGGCTGCGCGCGAAGCTCGGCCTGGCGTTCAACGAGATGGTGCGCAACGGCGAATTGTCGGCGCCGGTCGTGATCGGCCGCGACCATCTCGATTCCGGCTCCGTCGCGAGCCCGAATCGCGAAACCGAAGCGATGCAGGACGGCTCGGACGCCGTGTCCGACTGGCCGCTGCTCAACGCGCTGCTGAACACGGCGAGCGGCGCGACGTGGGTGTCGATCCACCACGGCGGCGGCGTCGGCATGGGCTTTTCGCAGCACGCGGGCGTCGTGATCGTCTGCGACGGGAGTCGTGAAGCCGATGCACGCATCGCGCGCGTGCTGCGCAACGATCCGGCGACGGGCGTCATGCGCCATGCCGATGCCGGTTACGACATCGCGATCGAATGCGCGCGCGATCAAGGCCTCGATCTGCCGATGATCGACAAGCGATGAAAAAGCTCTGGCAACACTGCCACGCCGCGACGATGGCCGGCGGCAAGTATTCGGTCATCGACGACGCGGCGATCCTGACCGATGGCGCGCGCATCGAGTGGATCGGACCGCGCGCGGCCGCGCCGGATATCGGCGAATGCGAACGTGTCGAACTCGATGGCGCGTGGGTGACGCCGGGTCTGATCGACTGTCACACGCATCTGGTTTTCGGCGGCGATCGCAGCGGCGAATTCGAGGAGCGGCTCGAAGGCGTGAGCTACGCGGAGCTCGCGGCGCGCGGCGGCGGCATCGCGAGTACGGTGCGCGCGACGCGCGAAGCCAGCGAAGACGCGCTGTTCAAAGCGGCGAAAACGCGCGCGCTCGGCCTGCTGCGCGAAGGCGTGACCACGCTCGAAGTGAAGTCGGGCTACGGGCTCGATCTCGCGAACGAGCGGAAGATGCTCGCCGTCGCGCGTCGTCTCGGCGAAGCGCTGCCGCTGACCGTGCGCGCGACCTGCCTCGCCGCGCACGCGTTGCCACCCGAGTACGCGAATCGCGCGGATGACTATATCGCCCATATCTGCGATGAGATGCTGCCAGCGCTCGTCGAAGAAGGCCTGGTCGATGCCGTCGATGCGTTTTGCGAGCACATCGCGTTCTCCACGGAGCAAGTCGAGCGCGTGTTCCGATGCGCGCGCGATCTCGGCGTGCCAGTCAAAGCGCACGCCGAGCAGTTGTCGTCCTTGCATGGATCGTCGCTGGCGGCGCGGTATCGGGCGTTGTCGGCGGATCATCTCGAATACATGACCGAGGACGACGCCATCGCGATGGCGCAATCCGGCACCGTCGCCGTGCTTTTGCCGGGCGCGTTTTACATGTTGCGTGAAACGCAGTTGCCGCCCATCGACGCACTGCGGCGGCATCGTGTGCCGATCGCGCTCGCGAGCGATCTGAATCCGGGAACGTCGCCCGCGCTTTCGCTGCGCATGATGCTCAACATGGCCTGCACGCTCTTTCGCCTGACGCCCGAAGAAGCGCTCGCCGGCGTGACCTTGCATGCGGCAAAGGCGCTCGGCTTGCACGCGACGCACGGATCGCTCGAAGCGGGCAAGACCGCCGATTTCGTCGCCTGGCGCATCGGCAGGCCGGCCGAGCTTTCGTACTGGCTCGGCGGCGCGCTCCCGAACCGCGTCGTGCGGGGCGGTGCGGAGGTCGATATCGAGCGCATCGCCCGATGAAATAAACGCCTCGTCCGAACCGGAACGAGGCGTTTCACCAAGAAAAGAAACGATGAGGCGCGGCGTTACGTGCGCTTGCGGATCATTCCCCAGACGACGAGCAGGATGATTGCGCCGATCACCGAGGCGATCCAACCCGCCGGTTGTCCCGGCTGATACCAGCCGAGCGCCCGGCCGACGTACCCCGCGATCAGCGATCCGGCGATGCCGAGGACGATGGTCATGATCCAGCCCATGCTGTCGTCGCCCGGCTTCAGTGCGCGTGCGATGAGACCGACGACGAGTCCGACGATCAAAGTACCGATAAATGCAAGCATGCGGTCGCTCCTTGACTAAGTTTTACGGCGTTTTGATTGCGTTTGCGGAAGGATTCCGGACGATCCGGTACATCCAAAGTAGCACGGCGCAATGCGTTTGGGTATGACACTGGCCGTTCGGCTAACCCGTGGAGCACGAACGATGCCGCGTCCCGCCCCAAGGTAAAATTCGTCGCATTGCCTCTCTGCATGCGTTGCTACGATATGACCGATTCCGAATTCCCCTCCACCGACGAAGCCATCCACGAAGACCGCCTCTGGCGCGACGACGGCTGGACCGCGCGCGTCATCAAGAACGAGGACGACGACGGCTGGGCCGTCGAGATGATTCAGGCGGGCGAGGCGGAACCCGCGCTCGTCGGCCCGTGGACAATGGGCCGCGACAAGAAAAATCCGAAGCCGCTCGATGCAGGCGCGTTCCGCACGCTCGTCAAGACGGCGTCGGAAGTCTTGC
Source organism: Caballeronia sp. AZ7_KS35 (assembly GCF_023631045.1). Lineage (NCBI taxonomy): Bacteria > Pseudomonadati > Pseudomonadota > Betaproteobacteria > Burkholderiales > Burkholderiaceae > Caballeronia > Caballeronia sp. AZ7_KS35. The sequence continues at coordinate 176,843 of NZ_JALQDV010000028.1, forward strand.
GTCGCCATGAACAGCAACGTCATGCGATGTTGAACAAGAACGTCACCATCGACGTGCGGGGTGAGGACATCACCGTCACGCTGGAGATCGTTCCGGATGAAGACGATCCCTACGCCAATCTCAAAGCCTTCGATGCGTACGGCGCGCAGCTCGCGTTCGCGCGTGTGTCGCCGGCGTTCAAGCTCAGCAAGGCGAGCGCCGAACGCTGGGCCGAGAACGATTTCGCCAAGCCGAACTGAATCGGCTGCAGAGCGCGCATGGCGCGGGCACAAATAGAAACGCCGTCGCGCTTTCGTGCGACGGCGTTTGAAGAAATCTTGCGAGTCGAAGCGGCGCTCAGCCCTTTCTGACGACGAACTCGATTCGGCGATTCGCGAAACGTCCGCTGGCAGTATCGTTGTCGGCGATCGGATTGGCGTCGCCGTAGCCTGCTGCCGTGAGCGATTGCGGCGGCACGCCGTTACGCACGAGGAAGCCTCGGACCGCCTGAGCGCGTTCCTTTGACACTTCCAGCTTGGCCGCCGCTCCGCCCTGGGCATCCGAATAACCCGCGATTTCGAGATTCACCATCGAACCCTTGGCCGCGCAGTTCTTGAGCAGTTGCGCCGTCTCGCCGAGCGTGGCGTAGGCGCTTTCCGGCACCTGCGCACTCGAACGCTCGAAATTAACAACCTGAAGGTCGAGCACGCGCGTCAGCTTGTCGCCGGAGCAAGGCGTGTCCGTGGCGAGCAGGCTCTTTAGCGCGCTGCGAAAGGATCGTGTCGCCGTGGCGACCGCGCCGTCCACGTCGAACGCCGCGACCTGGAACATGCCGCCGAGCGAGCTTCTCATCCTATCGACCCAGCCGAGCTTCGCGTTTGCGGCCGCGCCGCTCAGTTCCACCTTCGAGCCGGTGATCTTGGCTTCCGCGCCGGGCACGGCCATAAGCGGGAAGAAGTCGCTCAGACGCGAAAGCCAGGCTGCCGGGCGTGTTTCGGCAACGACGGAAACATCGGCCGTGTAGGCTTTGCCGAAGCGAGCCCTCAATGCGTCGATGAGATGCTTCTTCTCTGCTTCGGTGCCGACCGTCGCCTCGATCGCCGGGATGCCCGCCGAGTTGACGCTGAACAGCAACTGCGCGTCTTTCCATGAAGCCGGCGCGGCTTTCATTGCCGAGGCCGATTGCGGTGCCGCCGCCGTGTTGGCCGACGCATCGATGGATGACACGGCCGGCGTTTCATCGCTGACCGGCGAGACCGATGGCGTCGCGGAGGAAGCCTGCGTCGACGCATCGGCGACCGGCTGCGTGGCTGGCGCGGCGCTCAGATCGACGCTTTCGCCATGCGTGAAGCCACGGTAATAGACGAGCGCGAGGATGACGGCCAACACAGCGAAAAGCAGCCAGATCCACTTGTTCGAACGCTTCTCCGCCGGCTTGCGAACCGGTGCGCGCATCGGCGGCGGCGAGGGGGGCAAGGACGGCGCGGGCTTGGGCGCCGGGGCGCTTTGCGTGACGGCTTTCACGACGGGTTCGGGCGCAAGCGCTACCGCGACGTCGCCGTCGATGCGCGGTTCGAGGCTCGATGCGACGGTATCGAGGCGCGGCGTGATGCAACTGGTGAAGCCTTCGGTGTTGCCAACGCCGATGGCCGTCGCGACCGCGTTCGACATCGACGAATTGATCTCGCCGACCTGATCGCGCAGAAGCTTGGGCACCTGCGGCAGTCCCCACTGTGCAAGCAGGAAGTGGCGTTTCATGACGCCGAACAGCACGGCCGCCACGATGCCCGCGAGCGCCGACGTCGCTTGCGTCGGAACGCCGGTTTCTGCCGAGACGGCGTCGGTCAGGGCATCGACACGCTGGCCCGTCGCGAGCGCGGCAAGCGAGTGCCCGGTGGTTTCGAGCTGCTTGAGCCCGCCGGTGGTGGCGATCAGCTTTGAGAACTGTTCCGCGATGTAGGCGTTGGTCTCCGGCTGCATGATGACGGCGTAGACCGACTGCGAGCCGGGCACGAGCGTCGCCCGGTCCATGAGCAAGGCGACGAGTCCGGGCGCGATGCGCGCCGCGAGTTGCCGGACCATTTGCCCAGGTATGCCGAACTGCTGCGACAACTGCTCCGCGATGTTTTCCGAGATCGCGGCGTTGACCGCCTGGACCAGATTGATGCTCATCGACTGAATTTCCTTTCTACATGAGCGCTTAACGCAAGCGCAGAAGCGCAGCGGATTCTATATGCACAGTTATCCTAAAAAGAATCGTGCAAACTTCTTTACAAAAACGGTGCTTCGATGCGACTTGCCTTACGCTTTTTTTAGCGTGCAAGCGGGCTCATGTGCGAGAAAAATTTGAGAATCCGCTTGCAGGCGATGCCAAGCCACGACGGTTCGGCGGGCGCGGTTTCCGCGCTTTTCACGGAAAGCGCGACGAGCGACAGCATGGAATGAGACTGGATGAGCGTGCGATACGAAGCGTCGAGCGGCGACGTCCACGCGCACGAGCGGTAATCGTGCTTCGCGCACATATTGCAGGGAGGTTGATCGCGGTTCATGGCAGAGTCCTTTACAAGTATCCGCACATGATCTTCGATACGGGATCGCAAGGCGATCAGAGCCTTCCGATTGAACTCTTGGTTTTATTTTCGGAAATAGGACAAACTAGCTTGATAAATCCGGCACTGTTCGCACCAAAGGAGATGGCGATGCACTATCTGTTGATTTACGAACTTCGGTCTGACTATCTGGAGCGCCGCGCGCAGTTTCGCGATGAACATCTGGCGCTCGCGTGGGCGGCGGTCGAACGGGGCGAAATCGTGCTCGCCGGGGCGCTCGATGCACCCACCGATCGCGCGATGCTGCTGTTTCACAGCGAATCGCCCGCCGCCGCCGAAGATTTCGCGAAGAACGATCCTTACGTGACGAACGGGCTGGTGGAGCGTTGGGAAGTGCGCAAGTGGAACACGGTCGTGGGCGCGAACGCAGCCACGCCCGTGCGATAGCGCGACGCGAAGATCACGCGTCGGCGGTTTCTTCCTCCGGCCGGTCCCGCCGCGAGGAACCGCGCCGCTGCGCCGAGCGATACAGGCTCGTCAACGTATCGTCGATCTGTTGCGAACGCTCGAAGAGCGTCGCGAGCCAGTCGACGAACGCGGATACGCGCGGCGTCGCCTGACGGCTCTTCAGGAACGCCACCGACACCTTGAGCGGCGGCGATTTCCATTGCGGCAGCACTTCGCGCAACTGTCCCGAGCGCAGATAAGGCTGCGCCGCGATCCGCAGCGGCTGAATGAGCCCGAGCCCTTCGACGCCGCACGCGAGGTACGCGTGCTCGTCCGCGACCTGAACGAAACCGCGCATCTTCATCGTGACGGCTTCGCCGTCGACAGCGAAATCGAAATCGGCCGGGCGCCCGCTTTTCTCCGCAAGACAGTTCACCGCGACGTGCTGCGCGAGCTCGTCGAGCGTTTCCGGCGTGCCGTGCTTCTCCAGATACGCGGGACTCGCGCACGTCACCTGTTCGAGCATGCCGAGCCGGCGCGCGATCAATCCGGAATCGGGCAATTCGCCGAGCTGCACGCTGCAATCGACGCCTTCGCCGACGAGATCCACATTGCGATTGCCGATGCCGATCGACAGTTCGATCTGCGGATAGCGCGCGTGGAACTCCGGCAGCGCGGGCACGACGATCGACGTCGCGACGGTATCCGGCATTTCGACGCGCAGCCGTCCGCGCAGGCGCTCTTCGCCCGCGCCGAAACCGGATTCGAGCTCGTCGATATCGGCGAGAATTTGCGCGCAGCGCTCGTAATAAGCGGCGCCGTCGACGGTGAGATTCAGGCGCCGCGTCGTGCGTGCGAGCAATTGCACGCCGACTAGCGCTTCGAGTTGTTGCACGGTCGTCGAAACACTCGCGCGCGGCATGCCGAGCGACTCGGCGGCGCGCGTGAAACTGTTCGTATCGACGACACGCGTAAAGACACGCATGGCATGGACGCGATCGATCACGTTGAGTTTTCCTTTTATGACGATTGAATGGCGATGCGCGAGAAAAAACGACTTCACCGCGGCTACGAAACCGCGGAAAAAAGGCGCATCGGCGATGGTTGAATCGTACGGACGGGAAGCGTCAACGTGAATACACAAAAATGGCGGATTCTTGCCTGATTCTTTTCGACGGCGAATCCTGCGCGCGTCACAGCATCGGCATTTCGCCGCGCAGGCGGCCCGCGACGCCCGAGAAGTCGCTGCCCGACGGCGCCTGATAAAGCCGCAGGCCCATCTCGGGAAGGATCGAGAGCAGATGATCGAAGACGTCGCCCTGAATGCGCTCGTATTGCGTCCACGCGGTCGTCGCGGTGAAGCAATAAACCTCGACAGGGATGCCGTCCGATTGCGGCTCCATCATTCGCACCATGATCGCCATGTCCTGGCGAATCTCCGGATGGCGCTGCAAAAACGCAAGCCCGTACGCGCGGAACGTGCCGATGTTCGTGAGCCGCCGCCGGTTCGCGGGCTCGTTCGCGAGTTCGCCGAGAGTGCGGTTGGTTTGCTCCACCTCGGTCTGCTTCTGTTCCAGATAATCGTGCAGCAGGCGAAAGCGTTTCAGGCGCGCAGTCTCTTCCTCGGTGAGAAAGCGCACGCATTGCGCGTCGATACGCATCGTCCGCTTGATGCGCCGCCCGCCCGATTCGAACATGTGCCGATAGTTGCGATAGCTCTCCGAAAAGAGCTTGTAGGTCGGCACCGTGGTCACGGTGTTGTCCCAGTTCTGCACCTTGACGGTGTGCAGCGCGATGTCCTTCACGAAGCCATCGGCGGCGGCTTGCGGCATTTCGATCCAGTCGCCGATGCGCAGCATGTCGTTCGACGTCAGTTGCGTGCTCGCGACGAGCGACAGCAAGGTGTCCTTGAACACGAGCAGCAGCACGGCCGAGAGCGCGCCGAGACCGGAGAGCATCCAGAGCGGCGAACGGTCGATCAGTATCGACAGGACGAGCACGCCGCATACGAGCGCGAGTCCGAGCTTGCCGATCTGGATGTAGCCTTTGATCGAGCGTGTCTGCGCTTCCTTGCTTTCCGCATAAACGTCCTGCCACGCGGACAGGGCGCTGCCCGCGGCGAAGAACATGCAGATCCACGCGCCGCCGTGCGCGACGCGGCCGATGATCGTCGCCCAGTGACCGATGCGCGGCACTTCGTCGATGCCGAGCGCGACCGTCGCGAACGGCACCGCATACCAGAGCCGGTGATAAGCGCGATGCTTGATGAACGCGCGGTCCCACTTCTGATGCCCCGCGAGCACGAGCAGGCGATGCGCGACATGGAGCACGATGCGGGCCACGACCCATTGCACGAAGAGCGCGATCATTGCGAGCGCGACGAGACCCGCGACCGTTTGCGCCCACGGATGAATGGCGAGCAGATGCGGCAGCGGATCGGGCAGGAAATCGAAATTCATAGGGATCGTGGAGGACTGAAGACGCGCGATCTTGCATCGCGACGCGCTCCGTATTGTGCATGATCGTGCGCGTTCGAGGCATCGGATGCGGCCGAGTTGCGGGCCGTGGCGCCCCTTATCGAAAACCCGAGTTCGATGAAAATGAATTTTTTTTGGCCGCATTTTCGAGTAAATATACTTTCATCGCGTTCAATCGCCATGAGGGCGCAGCGCATTTCATGTCCCGTTCACTATCGGTCCGTGCGCCGGCGAGCGCCGACGATCTGATCTCCGCGCGCATCGCGGCGGCCATGCCGACGCTCACGCCGATCCATCGGCGCATGGGGGCGTTCGTGCTCGCGAATCTGTTCCGCTCGGCGACGATGCGTATCGACGAGCTGGCGGGCGCGGTGGGCGCGTCGGTGGCGACGGCGAACCGTTTTGCGCGCGCGCTCGGCTTCTCCGGCTATCCCGCGTTTCGCGAGGCGCTCGTGCGCGGCTTCGAGGCGACCATCGCGCCGGTCGAGCGCTTGCGCACCGCGCTCGAATCGCCGGCGAGCGGCGCCGAAGTATTCGATGCATCGCTTGCACAGGCGGCGGCGAATCTGCGTCTTGCTCAAACATCCGTCGATGGCGCGAGGGCCGAAGCGATCGTCGATACGATTCTCGCCGCGCCGCGCGTCTTCGTGATCGGCTACGGCGCGAGCGCGTTTCTCGCCGGCCTGATGGAGCACGGTCTCACGCCGTATTGCGCGAACGTGCAATCGCTCGCGCTGATGGGCGGGCCGTCGCACGCGGCGCGCAGGCTTTTCACGGCTTCGCGCGGCGATGTGCTCGTCGCGATCGCGTTCCCGCGCTATGTCGACGACACCATCACGCTTGCGCGGCTCGCGCGCGATCACGGGTTGCGCGTGGTCGCGTTGACGGACAGCGCCGCGTCGCCGCTCGCGCAGGTCGCCGATCTCGTGCTCGCGATCCGCGCCGAACGCAGGCTCGCGGCGAATTGCGATACCGCCGTGCTCGCCGTCATCGAAGCGCTGTGCGATGCGGTCGCGCATCGGGCGAAGCGTTCGGTGGAGGCGGCATCGGGATTGACCGAATTCGTGTTGCCGTGGCTCGTCGCCCCGGCGCTCGCCAAAGATGCGCACGCCGCTCATACGACGCGCCGCACGACCGCGAAACGACACACTCACAGGGAACCGCGCGACTCATGAAGGTCACACCAGTCATTGCGATTCACGGCGGCGCGGGCACGCTCCTGCGCAGCGCGATAAACGCCGAAACGGAAGGGCGCTATCTCGCCGCGCTCACCGATATTCTCAGCGCGGCTCAGCGCGTGCTCGCCGATGGCGGCAGCGCGCTCGACGCCGTCACCGAAGCCGTGCGTCTGCTCGAAGACTGTCCGCTCTTCAACGCGGGGCACGGCGCGGTGTTCACGGCGGCCGGCACGCACGAACTCGACGCCTCCGTGATGGACGGCGCGACGCTCGAAGCGGGCGCGATCAGTTGCGTGACGCGCGTGAAGAACCCGGTGCTCGCCGCGCGCCGCGTGCTCGACGCGAGCGATCACGTCATGTTTACGGGCGCCGGCGCGGAAGCCTTCGCGCAGTCGCAGGGTCTCGAATTCGTCGATCCGTCGTACTTCTACACGGAAGCGCGCTTTAAGCAATGGCAGAAGGCGCGTGGCACGTCCGGCACCATGCTCGATCACGATGCGATGACGAAATTCGCCTTCGATAACGGCCCGGACGATCCTATCGATCCCGACAAGAAGTTCGGCACGGTCGGCGCGGTCGCGCTCGATTCGAACGGTCATCTCGCGGCGGCGACGTCGACGGGCGGCATCACGAACAAGCAGGCGGGTCGCGTCGGCGATGCGCCCCTGATCGGCGCGGGCTGCTATGCGAACGACGCGACGTGCGCGGTTTCGACCACGGGCACGGGCGAGATGTTCATCCGCATGCTCGCGGCGTATGACGTGTCGGCGCAGATGGAATATCGCGGCGTGTCGCTGGAAGAAGCATCGAACGATGTCGTGATGAACAAGCTGCCGCGCATCGAAGGACGCGGCGGACTCGTCGCCGTCGATGCGAAAGGCAACGTCGTGTTGCCGTTCAACACGCAAGGCATGTATCGCGGATTCGCGCGCGTGGGCGAAGCGCCCGTCACGGCGATCTATCGATGATGACGCTGCCCGAAGCGTGCGTCATCGACGTACACGGCCTGTCCGTGAATTTTCGCTCGCGCTCGCGCACCATCGAAGCGGTGCGCAACATCTCGTTTAGCGTCGACCGCGGCGAGACGCTTGCGATCGTCGGCGAATCGGGCTCGGGCAAGTCGGTCACGTCGCTCGCGCTCATGCGTCTCGTCGAGCATGGCGGCGGACAGATCGTGTCGGGCAGCATCGCGTTTCGCCGGCGCAACGGGCAAGTGCTCGATCTCGCGAAAGCATCGTCGGCGACGATGCGCGGCGTGCGCGGCGCGGACATCGCGATGATCTTCCAGGAGCCGATGACATCGCTCAATCCCGTGTTCACGGTCGGCGACCAGATCGCGGAAGCGATCGCGTTGCATCAAGGCAAGAGCCGTTCCGATGCGCGCGCCGAGGCATTGCGTCTGCTCGATCTCGTGCGGATTCCCGAGGCGAGGCGCGTGTTCGCGCGCTATCCGCATCAGTTGTCGGGCGGCATGCGCCAGCGCGTGATGATCGCGATGGCGCTCTCGTGCAAGCCCGCGCTCTTGATCGCCGATGAGCCGACGACCGCGCTCGACGTGACGATTCAGGCGCAGATCCTGCAACTCGTGCGCGGCTTGCAGCACGAGATGAACATGGGCGTGATCTTCATCACGCACGACATGGGCGTGGTCGCGGAAGTGGCCGATCGCGTGCTCGTCATGTATCGCGGCGAGAAGGTGGAAGAGGCGCCATCGGACGCGCTGTTTCATGCGCCGAAGCATCCGTACACGAAAGCGCTGCTCGCCGCCGTGCCGACGCTCGGCGCGATGCGCGGCACCGATCGTCCCGCTAAATTCCCGATCCTCGAAGTCGAGTCCGCCGACATCGCGCCCGACGATGCGAGCGCGTTGCGTCCGTCGGAAGCGGTCGAGAGGGAGAAGCAGCCCGCCGTCGATGAAGCCATTGAACCGATACTGCGCGTGCGCGATCTGGTCACGCGCTTTCCGGTGAAGAGCGGCCTCTTTGGCCGAACGACGGCGGCAGTGCACGCGGTCGAACGCGTGAGCTTCGACTTGCGGCCTGGCGAAACGCTTGCGCTCGTCGGCGAATCGGGTTGCGGCAAATCGACGACGGGACGTTCGCTGCTCAGGCTCGTCGAGAGCCAGAGCGGGTCCATCGAATTCGATGGACGCGATATCAGCAAGCTCGAAGGTCACGCGTTGCAGGCGCTCAGGCGCAATATCCAGTTCATTTTTCAGGACCCGTTCGCGTCGCTCAATCCGCGTCTGACCGTGGGCTTTTCGGTGATGGAACCGCTGCTCGTGCATGGCGTCGCGAGCGGAAGAGAAGCACAGGCGCGGGTCGACTGGCTGCTCGACAAAGTGGGCTTGCCGCCCGAAGCCGCGCAACGTTATCCGCATGAATTCTCGGGCGGTCAGAGGCAGCGCATCGCGATTGCGCGCGCGCTCGCGTTGAACCCGAAAGTCGTGATCGCCGATGAATCCGTGTCCGCGCTCGATGTCTCCGTGCGCGCGCAGATCGTCAATCTGATGCTGGATTTGCAGCGCGAACTGGGCGTCGCGTATCTCTTCATTTCGCACGACATGGCGGTCGTGGAGCGCGTGAGTCATCGCGTGGCGGTGATGTATCTCGGGCAGATCGTCGAGATCGGGCCGCGCGCGGCGGTGTTCGAAGCGCCGCGTCATCCGTACACGCGCAAGCTGATGAGCGCGGTGCCGGTCGCCGATCCGTCGCGTCGGCACGCGAAGCGCATGCTCGCCGCCGACGAGATTCCAAGCGCGATCCGCAAGCTCGGCGATGAGCCGATCGTCGCAAAACTGGTTGCTGTCGGACCTGATCACTTTGTCGCCGAGCATCACGTTGGCGGCGCTTACTAAAAGCAATTCGAAGAGCACCTCGAAAAGCACTTCAACAAGGAGTCCAACGATGCCGTCCTTCAAATTGCGGGCGATGCTCGCAGCAAGCGCGTTCGCCACATTGACCGTTCTCGCGCCGGTCGCTGCGCACGCGCAAAGCACCGCCGTGATGGCCGTCGCCTCGACCTTCACGACGATGGATCCGTACGACGCCAACGACACGCTCTCGCAAGCCGTGGCGAAGTCGTTCTACGAAGGCTTGTTCGGTTTCGACAAGGACATGAAGATTCGCAACGTGCTCGCGACGAGCTACGAGGCGAGCCCCGACGCGAAGGTGTACACGATCCATCTGCGCAAGGACGTGAAGTTCCAGGACGGCACCGACTTCAACGCCGATGCGGTGAAGGCCGTCTTCGACCGCGTGACGAATCCGGACAACAAGCTGAAGCGCTACAACCTCTTCAACAAGATCGAGAAGACCGAAGTGGTCGATCCGTACACGGTGAAGATCACGCTGAAGATTCCGTTCTCGGCGTTCATCAACGTGCTCGCGCACCCGTCGGCGGTGATGATCTCGCCGACCGCGCTGCAGAAATACGGCAAGGACATCGCGTTCCATCCGGTCGGCACGGGGCCGTTCGAGTTCGTCGAATGGAAGCAGACCGACGACCTGAAAGTGAAGAAGTTCGCGGGCTACTGGCGCAAGGGATTGCCGAAGATCGACATGATCGACTGGAAGCCCGTGGTCGATAACAACACGCGCGCCGCGCTCATGCAAACGGGCGAAGCGGACTTCGCGTTCTCGATTCCGTTCGAGCAGGCCGCGACGCTCAAGTCGAGTCCGAAGGTCGATCTGATCGCGGCGCCTTCGATCATTCAGCGCTACGTCAGCATGAATACGCTGCAGAAGCCCTTCGACAATCCGAAGGTGCGCGAGGCGATGAACTACGCGATCAACAAGGAAGCGCTCGTCAAGGTCGCGTTCGCGGGTTATGCCGTGCCGTCCGAAGGCGTCGTGCCGCCGGGCGTCGACTACGCGACGCCGAAGCTCGGACCGTGGAAATACGATCCCGCGAAGGCGCGCGAGCTGTTGAAGGAAGCCGGTTATCCGAACGGCTTCGAAACCGTGTTGTGGTCCGGCTATAACCACACGACCGCGCAGAAGATCATCCAGTTCGTGCAGCAGCAACTCGCGCAAGTGGGCGTGAAGGCATCGGTCGAAGCGCTCGAAGCGGGGCAGCGCGTGCAGCGCATCGAGAGCGCGCCCGATCCGAAGACCGCGCCGGTACGCATGCTCTACATCGGCTGGTCGTCGTCGACGGGCGAAGCGGACTGGGCGATCTCGCCGCTCCTGAGCGGCGGCTCGTTCCCGCCGAAGCTCTTCAACACGGCGTACTACAAGAACGATCAAGTCGATGACGATCTGCAAAAAGCGCTCGCGACGACCGATCGCAACGAGAAAGCGAAGCTCTACGCCGATGCGCAAAAACGCATCTGGGCCGATGCACCGTGGATCTTCCTCGTCACGGAAAAGGTCGTGTATGCGCGCAGCAAGCGTCTGTCGGGCGCATACGTGATGCCGGACGGCTCGTTCAACTTCGACGAAATCGCAATCAAGTGATGGACGACGGCCGGGCTTCATCGCCCGGCCTTATCTGACGAACACGATGCTCAACTTCATCGCCAAACGCCTGTTCGGATTGCTGCCGACACTCTTCATCGTCGCAGTGCTGGTGTTCTTCTTCGTGCACATGCTGCCGGGCGATCCCGCGCGTCTCGCAGCAGGCGCGGAAGCCGACGAAGCCACGGTCGCGCTCGTGCGCGCCGATCTCGGCCTCGACAAGCCGCTGCCGCAACAGCTCGTGAGCTTCTTCGGCAAGGTCGTGCATTTCGATTTCGGCATGTCCACGCGCAGCAAGCGGCCTGTGTCGACGGAAATTGCCGAGCGCTTCATGCCGACCTTGTGGCTCACGCTCGCGAGCATGGTATGGGCCGTGATCTTCGGCATGACCATCGGCATCGTGTCGGCGGTGTGGCGCAATCGCTGGCCCGATCGACTGGGCATGACGCTCGCGGTGTCGGGCATCTCGTTTCCGGCCTTCGCGCTCGGCATGCTGCTGATGGAAATCTTCTCGGTGAAGCTCGGCTGGCTGCCCATCGTCGATGACGGAACGTGGAAAGGCTACGTGCTGCCATCGATCACGCTGGGCGCGGCGGTGGCCGCCGTCATGGCGCGCTTCACGCGCGCGTCGTTCGTTGAAGTGCTCGGCGAGGACTTCGTGCGTACCGCGCGCGCCAAGGGCGTGCATGAGCCGATGGTCATCGTGAAGCACTGCCTGCGCAACGCGATGATTCCCGTCGTCACGATGATGGGCCTGCAATTCGGCTTTCTGCTCGGCGGCTCGATCGTCGTCGAGAAGGTGTTCAACTGGCCGGGCCTTGGCCGCCTGCTGGTCGATGCCGTCGAGATGCGCGACTATCCCGTGATTCAGGCAGAGGTGCTGCTGTTCTCGCTGGAGTTCATCGTGATCAATCTGATCGTGGACGTGCTGTACGCGATCATCAATCCGACCATTCGCTTCAAGTGAGGACGCGATGAGCGTGACAGCCGAAAGCGCGGCAACCGCGCCGCAAGAGATCCGCACGCCGTGGACCGAGTTCTGGCGCAAGTTCAGGCGGCAACACATCGCGATGATCGCGGCCGTGTTCGTGCTGCTGCTGATCGTGATCGCGATCATCGCGCCGTACATCGCGCCGTATGACCCGGAAAACTACTTCGACTACGACGCCCTCAACGCCGGTCCTTCGGCTGCGCACTGGTTCGGCGTCGATGCTCTGGGCCGCGACATTCTGAGCCGCATACTCGTTGGCAGCCGCATATCGTTGACGGCGGGATTGCTCTCGGTCGTGCTCGGCGCGGTGATCGGCACGTTCTTCGGCTTGCTCGCGGGCTACTACGAAGGATGGTGGGACCGCATCGTGATGCGTATCGCGGACGTGCTCTTCGCGTTTCCCGGCATTCTGCTCGCGATCGGCGTCGTCGCGATTCTCGGTAACGGCATGGTGAATGTCGTGTGCGCGGTCGCGATCTTCAGCATTCCCGCGTTCGCGCGGCTCGTGCGCGGCAATACGCTCGCGCTGAAGCATCTCACGTATATCGAGGCGGCCAAGAGCATCGGCGCCTCGGACTGGACGATACTCGCGCGGCACATTCTGCCCGGCACGATTTCATCGGTGGTCGTGTACTTCACGATGCGGATCGGCACGTCGATCATCACGGCCGCGAGCCTGTCGTTTCTCGGACTCGGCGCGCAGCCGCCGACGCCCGAGTGGGGCGCGATGCTCAACGAAGCGCGCGCCGACATGGCGATGGCGCCGCATGTCGCCATCTTCCCGAGTCTCGCGATCTTCTTCACGGTGCTCGCGTTCAATCTGCTCGGCGACGGCCTGCGCGACGCGCTCGATCCGAAGCTCGACCGGCCATGATGCACATCGGCTCGCTCGTCGCGGGGCCGCGCGGCACGATCGCGGATGTCGCGGGTGTGACGGTCGGTCATTGCACGCTTGCGCAAGGCGCGGTGCAGACCGGCGTCACGGTGATTCGTCCGCATGACGGCGACGTGTATCGCGACAAGGTGCCCGCTGCGGCGTGCGTCATCAACGGGTTCGGCAAGAGCGTCGGGCTCGTTCAGATCGACGAGCTTGGCGTGATCGAAACGCCGATCGCGCTGACCAACACGTTCGGCGTCGGCACGCTCGCCAATGCGCAGATTCGCGCGGCCATTGCTGCGAATCCGCGCATCGGACGCGAAGACCCGAGCGTGAATCCGCTCGTGTTCGAATGCAACGATGGCTATCTCAACGACATGCAGGCGCTCGCGATTCACGAAGCGCACTACACGAGCGCACTCGATGCGTGCAGTGTCGAGTTCGAGCGCGGCGCGGTCGGCGCCGGGCGGGGCATGTCGTGCTTCGAACTGAAGGGCGGCATGGGTTCGGCTTCGCGTGTGGTGCATATCGGCGGCGACGCTTATACGACGGGCGCGCTCGTGCTCGCCAATTTCGGCAAGCTGCAGCAATTGATTGTCGAAGGCGAAGCGCTCGGTCGCAAACTCCAATCGAGCGTCGATGAGAAACCCGAGCAAGGATCGATCATCATGTTGATCGCCACCGATGCGCCGCTCGATGCACGTCAGCTGCGCCGTCTCGCGATGCGCGCCGCCGCCGGTCTCGCACGCACCGGATCGGTCTTCGGACACGGCAGCGGCGACATCTCGCTCGCCTTCACGACCGCGTACACCGTGCCGCACGATGCAGACTTCATCGCGATGCCGCCGCTCATCAACGACGCGCGTCTCGATCCGCTGTTTCAAGCCGCCGCCGATGCCACCGAACAGGCGATCCTCGATGCGCTTTACAGCGCGGAAACGGTCGCCGGGCGCAACGGTCATCGGCGCATCTCACTCAAGGACGCATTGAGAACACGACCATGAAAGTGCTGATCTCGGTGGATATCGAAGGCATCGCGGGCGTGTTTCATCCGGAGCAGACGCGCGCCGGCAACACGGAATACGAACAGGCGCGCCGCTGGATGTCGCGCGAAGCCGATGCGGCCGCGCAAGGTGCATTCGATGGCGGCGCGACGCAAGTCTGGATCAACGATTCGCATGGCGGCTTTCGCAATCTGATGCCCGATCTCATCGATCAACGCGCGCGGCTCGTGCTCGGCAAGCCGCGCACGCTCGGCATGATGGCGGGACTGGAAGCATCGCCGGAAATCGTGTTCATGATTGGCTATCACGCGCGCGCGCAAAGCCGCGGCATTCTCGCGCATACGATCAACAGCGCGGCCTTTGCGCGCGTCATGCTCGACGGCGAGGAAGTGGGCGAGGCCGGACTCTATGGGCGGCTTGCCGAGGAACGCGGCGCACGCGTCGCGCTGCTGACCGGCGACGACGTGTTCGGCGCCGAAACGCTGCCCGCATTCCCAGGCGCGCGCTTTCTCTGCGTGAAGACGGCGCACGGCTATTCGAGCGGTGTCACCGAAACGCCCGCCGCAGCGTGCGAGGCGATCCGGCTCGCCGCGCGCGAAACGATCGAAACGTCTTCCGGACATGCCCGCCGTCCGGCGATCACGGAACACCGCTGCGAGTTGCGCGCGCAAACGAGCGCATTCGCCGATCTCTTCTGCCAATGGCCGACGCTCGAACGCATCGATGCCGTGACGCTCGCTTTCGATGCGCCTTCGATGGAGCATGTCGTGCGGATACTCAATTGCCTTTCGGCAATGTCTTTCATGATACGGTGAGTGGTTGAACCAGGCGCTTCGAGTATCGTTAGAATGGCGTCTTTCGCGAGACCGCTCATGGTTTCGACTTGCTTGCAGACGACGCTCATGCATACCGTGAAGCTTGAACATAACGACGACGAAGTCCTCGATCCCGCCGATCCGCAACTTGTCGTGCGCGGCTCGCTCTTCATCGACGGTCACGATGCCGGTTGCTGGGAAGAGCGGCGCGACGGCACATGGGCGGCGCATGTGCGGCACAAGGGCGGCTGGATCGTCGAGACGAGCCGTGGCGCGCTGATCGAGCGGCTCGCCCGCGGGGCATAACGCAGTTTTCTTCGAACTGATTTAACACATTTCATGTATCTGTCGATCATC
This sequence comes from Caballeronia sp. AZ7_KS35, assembly GCF_023631045.1. Lineage (NCBI taxonomy): Bacteria > Pseudomonadati > Pseudomonadota > Betaproteobacteria > Burkholderiales > Burkholderiaceae > Caballeronia > Caballeronia sp. AZ7_KS35. The sequence continues at coordinate 191,974 of NZ_JALQDV010000028.1, forward strand.
GCCGTGGGGCTCGGCGGCGGGCTGGGTTCGTTGCTCAGATGGGTCCTCGGCTTGCGCCTGAATGCGATTTTTCCGAATCTGCCGCTCGGCACCTTTGCGGCGAACGTCATTGCGGGCTACATCATCGGCGTAGCGGTCGCTTTTTTCGCGCGCTTTCCCGATATTTCGGTGGAATGGCGCCTGTTCATCATCACCGGATTGATGGGCGGCCTGTCCACGTTTTCCACGTTCTCGGCCGAAGTGGTCGCGCATCTGCAGCAAGGGCGGCTCGGCTGGGCGCTCGGGGAGATCGCGATTCACGTTGGCGCGTCGCTCGTGATGACCGCGCTCGGCATCGCGACGGTGGCCGTCGCTTCCTGAAGGACCCGATCGGCGGCGCGGCATCGGCATCCGTCTTTTTATCGATTTGAACGTTTGCGCGCGCCGATTCCGCTCATTCCCGTAAAGTTTTTTTTCCCGCGTTTTGAACGCTAGACCCTCGCTGCTTCGGCAGCGGTTTTTTCTTTTGACAGTAACGAAGGTGATGAAATGCCAGGCCTGCCGCTCATCGAAGTCAGACCGTATCGTGCGAGCGATCTCGACGGTGTAATCGATCTGTTCCAACGCGCCGTTCGCGAAACGGCATCGGCCGACTATAACGAAGCGCAGATCGCAGCCTGGTCGCAAGCCGATCGCGACGAATGGGAACTCGCGCGCTTGAGCCGCCCGACTTGGGTCGGACTTGTCGACGGCGAACTCGCGGGCTTCGCCGATCTCGAGAAGAACGGTCTCATCGACATGATGTTCGTCGATCCGATACATCAGCGCAAAAGCGTGGCGACGTCGCTGCTCGCGCGCATCGAGGCCGAAGCGGAGGTGCTCGGCCTGACGACGCTGCATACCTATTCGAGCGTCACGGGGCGGCCTTTCTTCGAATATTGCGGTTTCACGATGCTGCTGGCGCGCGCCGTCGTCGTGCGGCAGCAGCGCTTTGTCCAGTTCGTGATGGAGAAGGTGCTGGATCTGTGAAATCTGTATAGACAACACGCGTCGATCTTCCGGGACGAGCCTAGTGAAATCCCGGATAACCCCTTGTTTCGTCCTTTCTGCGCGATTAGACTTGAGTCTAACTTGTATAGACAGGACGAACCATGATCACGCTTACGCCCGGAAAACTGACGCTGCCGCAACTGCGCCGCATCGCGCGAGGCTCGGACCCGCTTCTGCTCGATCCGGCCAGCTTCGACGCGATCGATGCCAGCGCGCGCGCAGTCGCCGCGATCGCCGCGAAGGGCGATCCGGCTTACGGCATCAATACGGGCTTCGGGCGGCTCGCCAATACGCACATTCCGGCCGATCAGCTGGAATTGCTGCAAAAGAATCTCGTGCTGTCGCATGCGGTGGGCGTGGGCGAGCCGATGTCGCGTCCGGTCGTGCGGCTTTTGATGGCGCTCAAGCTGTCGAGTCTCGGGCGCGGCCATTCGGGCATCCGCCGCGAAGTCATCGACGCGCTCATCACGCTCTTCAACGCCGACGTCCTGCCGATCATCCCGATCAAGGGTTCGGTCGGCGCATCGGGCGACCTCGCGCCGCTCGCGCATATGTCGACGGTGCTGCTCGGCATCGGCGAAGTCACGATTCGCGGTGAGCGCGCCAGTGCGCTCGACGGTCTGGCGGTCGCGGGCCTCAAGCCGCTCACGCTGCAGGCGAAGGAAGGTCTCGCGCTGCTGAACGGCACGCAGGCGTCGGCGGCGCTCGCGCTTTACAACCTTTTCGCAATCGAAGATCTGTTTCGCACCGCGCTCGTCGCGGGCGCGCTGTCCGTCGATGCAGCCGCCGGCTCGGTCGTTCCGTTCGATGCGCGCATCCATGAACTGCGCGGTCATCGCGGGCAGATGGAAGCCGCATCGGCGTATCGCACGCTGCTGAAGGGCTCCGGCATCAATCTGTCGCACGCGGATTGCGACAAGGTGCAGGACCCGTACAGCCTGCGCTGCCAGCCGCAGGTGATGGGCGCGTGCCTCGACCAGATGCGCCACGCGGCGGATGTCCTGCTGATCGAATCGAACGCCGTCTCCGACAACCCGCTGATCTTCCCCGATACGGGCGAAGTGCTCTCGGGCGGTAACTTCCACGCGGAGCCGGTCGCGTTCGCCGCCGACAATCTCGCGCTCGCCGCAGCCGAAATCGGCGCGCTCGCGGAACGCCGCATCGCGCTTTTGATCGACGCGACGCTCTCGGGCCTGCCGCCGTTCCTGGTGCGCGATGGCGGCGTCAACTCCGGCTTCATGATCGCGCACGTGACGGCGGCCGCGCTCGCATCGGAGAACAAGACGCTCGCGCATCCGGCGTCGGTCGATTCGCTGCCGACGTCCGCGAATCAGGAAGATCACGTCTCGATGGCGACGTTCGCCGCGCGCAAGCTCGGCGACATCGCCAGCAACACCGCGAACATCCTCGCGATCGAACTGCTCGCGGCGGCGCAAGGCGTCGATCTGCGCGCGCCGCATCAGACGAGCGCGCCGCTCGCCGAAGTGATGAAGACGCTGCGCGCGCACGTGCCGCACTACGACCTCGACCATTACTTCGCGCCCGACATCGCCGCGATCGCGACGCTCGTGCAGCAAGGCGCGATCGCGCGGCACAGCCCGTTCTCGTTCGCGTCGGAACAAGCTGAATGAGCACGCCCGCGTATCAGGAGATCAAGGACTACATTCTCCAGCGCATTCATATCGGCGAGTGGAAGGAGGGCGACCAGGTGCCTTCCGAAAACGAGCTTGCGCGCGAATTCAAGGTCGCGCGCATGACCGTGAACCGCGCGCTGCGCGAACTGACCGCCGAACAGGTGCTGACGCGCGTGCAGGGCGCGGGCACCTTCGTCGCGCAGCCGAAATACGCGTCGACGCTCGTCGAGATTCGCAGCATTTCGGATGAAATCGTCGCGCGCGGTCACACGTATCGCGCGCAGGTGCTGCATTTGGGCGCGTCGATCGTCGATGAAGCGCTCGCCGCCGAAATGCATCTCGCGCTCGGCAGCCCGGTGTTTCATTCGCGCGTGCTGCATTTCGAAAACGACGAGCCGGTACAGATGGAAGAACGTTACGTGAATCCCGCGCTGGCGCCGGAATACGCGCGCCAGGATTTCACGACGATCACGCCGAACCAGTATCTGATGACCGCCGCGCCGCTGCAGCGCGTCGAGTATCGGATCGAGGCATCGGTGCCGTCGGCGGAAATTCGGCTCGCGCTCGCGATGGCCGAGCACGAGCCGTGTCTGCTGCTGCATCGGCGCACGTGGTCGCGCGATGCGGTGGCGTCGGTTGCGAATCTCTGGCATCCCGGCGACCGCTACCAATTCACCGGACACTTCTGAACGTGACGATCATTCGTGCCGATTCGCTGACGCCCACGCCGTGGAAGAACGGCGGCGGCATCACGCGCGAGATCGCGGCGGGGCCGCAGGGCGTGTCGCTCGATGCGTTCGCGTGGCGTCTGTCGCTCGCCGACGTCGCATCCGACGGCGCGTTCTCGAAGTTCGAGGGCGTCGATCGCGTGCTCGTGCTGCTCGACGGCGCGGGCATGCGTCTGACGGAAGCGCACGGCGACGTGCATGTTCTCGATGCGCCGCTCGCAATCGCGCGCTTTGCCGGCGAGACGCCGATTCACGCCACGCTCCTCGCCGGCCCGACGCGCGATTTCAACTTGATGGTGCGCCGCGATCGCGCGCGCGCAACGGTGAACGCCGGGCGCGCGTCATGCTCGCTCGCGTTCGAACACGACGTGACGTTTCTGTTCTGCGTGCAAGGGCGGCTCGACATCAAGTTCGCCGACGACACATGCCATACGCTCGAAGCAGGCGACACCTCGCGCATCGATGGCGCGAGCGCGCTCGAATGCGCTGTGCGGGATGGCGCATCGTGGCTGCATATCGGCATCGACATGATGTAGACGCGCATCGACATAACAACGGAGACAAGCGATGAACGCATTCTTCGCGGAGCACGCGCGCCTCGCCGATGGCTGGCGTCGCGACGTGCTGCTCGAATGGGACGACGCCGGCACGCTCGTGCGCGTCACGCCGGACAGCGCGGCGCCCGCGGGCGTCGAGCGCGCGAAAGGACCGATCCTGCCCGGCATGCCGAATCTGCACTCGCACGCGTTCCAGCGTGCGATGGCGGGCCTCACCGAGTATCGCGCGAGCGTCGCCGATACGTTCTGGAGCTGGCGCGATCTCATGTATCGCTTCGCCGCGCGGATCGGCCCGGAATCGATCGCGGATATCGCGCACTGGCTTTACATCGAGATGCTGAAGGCGGGCTACACGTCGGTGTGCGAGTTTCACTACGTGCATCACGCGCCCGATGGCGCGCCGTACGCGAATCGCGCGGAACTCGCGGAGCGCGTCGTCGATGCGGCGGAGCGCGCGGGCATCGGCATGACGATGCTGCCGGTGCTCTACGAATACAGCGGCTTCGGCAAGAGCGCGCCGCGCGACGATCAGCGGCGCTTTCTCAATACGCCCGATTCGCTGCTCGGGCTCATCGACGCACTCGCGCGCTCGCGGCCCGAAAACGGCGCGCGGCGTTACGGCGTCGCGCCGCATTCGTTGCGCGCGGTGTCGGGCGAATCGCTCGCGGCGCTCATCGAGGGAATCGATGCGCGCTTTGAGCGCGCGCCGGTGCATATCCATATCGCCGAACAGATGGCCGAAGTGGACGCCTGCGTCGCGGCTACGGGGCATCGTCCGGTGGACTGGCTGCTCGAACATTTCAACGTCGATGAGCGCTGGTGCCTCGTGCACGCGACGCACGTCGATGCCCACGAATGCGCGCGTCTCGCGGCGAGCGGCGCGGTCGCGGGTCTGTGTCTCACGACCGAAGCGAATCTCGGCGACGGCGTGTTCCCGTCGCGCGATTATCTCGACGCGGGCGGGCGCATCGGCGTCGGGTCCGACAGTCATGTCGGCGTCGACTGGCGCTCGGAGCTGCGTCTGCTGGAATACGGGCAGCGCCTTTGCCGCCAGCAACGCAACGTGCTGGCGTCGCCGACGCAAAGCCGTCCGGCCGATCGTCTTTTCGATGCCGCGCTCGATGGCGGCGCGCACGCGACGGGACGCGCTGTCGGTGCGCTCGCGCAAGGCTTGCGCGCCGACTGGCTCGTGCTCGACGACGCGCATCCGGGCATCGGCGGACATGCGAGCGACGCGTGGATGTCGAGCGCGGTGTTTTGCGAGCATGGCGAGACGCCGATCCGCGATGTGTTCGTCTCCGGCCGCAAGGTGATCAACGCGCGCCGTCACGCCGACGAAGACGAAGCGCTCGCGCGTTATCGCGCCGCCTTGCGCGGCTTGCTGGATTGAGGTCTCACATGAACGGCTCTTCGATCTTCACGCTGGAACGCGGCAACGCGCCGCTCCTGATTTCGATTCCGCACCGCGGCACGCAGATTCCCTGCGCGCTCGCCGACGAGATGACGCCCGTCGCCAAGCTCACCGAGGATTGCGATTGGCATCTCGAACGCCTCTATGCGTTTGCGCGCGATCTGGGCGCATCGATCCTGACGCCGCACTACGCGCGCTATGTCGTCGATCTGAACCGCCCGCCCGACGACGCGAATCTCTATCCCGGCCGCGACACGACGGGGCTCTGTCCGGTCGATACCTTCGACAAGGCGCCGCTCTACAAGCCGGGCCACGAGCCGTCGCGCGATCAGATCGATGCGCGCCGCGCGATGTACTGGCAGCCGTATCACGATGCGCTCGCCGGCGAGCTCGATGCGCTGCGGCGGACGCACGGCCGCGTGCTGCTATGGGAAGCGCATTCGATCCGCTCGGTCGTGCCGCGCTTTTTCGATGGCCGCCTGACCGATTTCAACTTCGGCACGGCGGATGGCGCGTCGGCGGCGCCGGGGCTGGCGGAACGGCTTGCGAGCATCGTCGAGCGCGACGGCCGGTACACGACGGTGGCCAACGGGCGCTTCAAGGGCGGCTATATCACCCGGCGTTACGGGCGGCCCGAAGAGGGCGTTCACGCGGTTCAACTGGAGCTTACGCAGGTCAGCTACATGGAAGAAACGCCGCCATTCGCTTACGACGAAGCCAAGGCGAACGCGATCGAACCGCTGTTGCGCGAGCTCGTATCGGCCGCGCTTGCCTATGTGACCGCGGCTTTCTGACTGTCAGCCGGATGACGAATTGCTGGCGTCGGCGTAATGGCCGGATTCGCAGCGATCTCGCGTGCGCGCGGCGGACGCGAAAATTACGCTGTAAAAACAGTAACTTAAGCAGGGTCCGCCACGCGATCCCGCGCACGCCGCGCAACACGGAGCGAAACGCATTGTTGCGATCCGGACAATTATGTTTCCTTGAAATTGGGGTTTCCCCTAAGTCTGCGGCCTCCTACACTGTCTTCAAGCGAAACGAAATCAGAAAACGCTTAAAAGGCTTCCGATTCGGTTTCGATTTCAAACAAGACTACTGGAGGTTCATCATGATCAAGGCATTCGTTCCCGCACTCGTCGTCGCTGCTGCTTTGGCTGCCCCGACTTTCGCTTCGGCACAAAGCAATGCGCCGGTGACTCGCGCTCAAGTCCGCGCTGAACTGGTTCAACTGGAAAAGGCTGGCTACAACCCGTCGGAAGACCGCGTGAACTATCCGCAGAATCTGCAGGCCGCTCAAGCACGCGTGAACGCTGAAAATGGCGCGAACGCTTATGGTCCTTCGACCGCTGGCACTTCGCAATCGGGCGTAGCTGCTCCGGCCGCACGCGCCAACGTGTCGATGTCGGATCGCAACTCGGTCTACTTCGGTCACTAATCGAAGGTTGATGCAGCAGGGCAGTAGATGTGCTGAGCAGTAGCGGTTGAAGTAGCAGCAAGCATCAGAAAGTGCAGTACTTGCGAGAATGCAGTAGTAGTGCGTAGTAAAGCAGTACAGCAGCAAGAAGCAAGAAGCAAGAAGCAAGAAGCAAGAAGCAAGCAGTGAACGCCGGCCGCCATCGAGCGGCCGGCGTTTTTTATTGCGCGTCGTCTTTCTCTTCGATGCGCGGCGACACCGCCCCGCACGCGCGAATCACGAGTCGCACGACTTCTTCCGTCTGTTCATCGAAGGCCTTGCGTGTGAGCGCGCGCTTGCCTTTCAACGCGCGTATCTGCGCATCGAAGTCGGCATAGTGCTGCGTGATCGCCCAGATCATGAACATGAACGTGTCCGGCTCGACCGGCGCGAGCAAGCCGCGCGCGATCCAGCTTTCGATGACGATGACGCGTGTATCGAGCCAGGGCTTCACGCGTTCGTTGAGAATGTCCTGCATGTGATGCGCGCCGTGGATGATCTCGCTCGCCCACACCTTCGAGCCGAGCGGCCTGCGTCGCGACAGGTCCATCTTTGCGCGCACATAGCCGCCGATCGCTTCCACGGGATCGTCGCTGCATTCGAAGGTGTCCGCCGCGCGATGCCAGTCCTCGAACAGATCTTCTAGCACGCGCCGATAGAGCGCGAGCTTTGTCGGAAAGTAGTAATGCAGGTTGGCCTTCGGCAAGCCGGCGCGTTCAGCGATCATCGCCGTGCTCGCGCCTTCGAGTCCTTTCTCCGCGAACACTTCCTCGGCGCAAGCGAGAAGCTGCGCTTCGTTGCTCTCGCGGATTTGCGCCTTGCTACGCCGTGAAGGCGGCGCAGTGTCTTCGTTTCCGGCGATGCCGTTCGCCGCGTCGTCGTATCTCATCGTCGAGTTCTTCATCGTCGAATTCTTCGGCCGTGTGCCGCATCGTGCCTGATTCGCGTCATTCGTGCCATTCGCATGTTTGGCGCTGCATCGCGTCGAAAAAGCCATTGCAACCAATAGCTGCCGATGCTGCATCGCAATGGCACGCTTATCGCTTTATTTGCTCGGTGTTTGCCCGCACACGAAAGACGTTGATTTGCTTATTTTAATCGGCTACAACCTGTCCAACTGGACAGGATTGAAGAGCGCTCGATTTATCGAAGAGGCGTGTCGTTCGCATCATTCATCGCATAAGAAAAACGTGCACCGGGCGCGTGCAGCATCGCACCGCAAACGTCCGGCATGCACGAAACGAAGTCACTCACATACGAAGTCCGATCGTAAGGAGCGAGGCGAATGAACGTCGTAACGGATGCAATCAGAGAAGCTGGTCTCGATACGTCCATCAAGGTGAACGGTCAGCGTCTATGGGACAGCCTGATGACGATGGCCAAAATCGGCGCGACACCGAAGGGCGGTGTCTGCCGTCTCGCGCTGACCGATCTCGATCGCGAAGGGCGCGATCTCATCGTGAGCTGGGCGAAGGCAGCGGGCTGCACGGTGAGCGTCGATCAGATGGGCAACGTGTTCATGCGCCGCGCAGGACGCAATCTCGACGCGCTGCCGGTGGTTACTGGCTCGCACGCGGATTCACAGCCTACGGGCGGGCGCTTCGACGGCATCTACGGCGTGCTTGGCGGACTCGAAGTGATCCGCTCGCTCAACGATCGCGGCATCGAAACCGAGCATCCGATCGAAGTCGTCATCTGGACCAACGAGGAAGGCTCGCGCTTCGCACCGGCGATGGTTGCGTCGGGCGTGTTCGCGGGCGTGTTCTCGCTCGATTACGGTCTGTCGCGCAAGGACGTCGATGGCAAGACGATCGGCGAAGAACTCGAGCGCATCGGTTATGCGGGCGATGTGCCGTGCGGCGGCCGCAAGCTGCACGCGGCGTTCGAGCTGCATATCGAGCAAGGGCCGATACTCGAGGCCGAAGACAAGACGATCGGCGTCGTCACCGATGCGCAAGGTCAGCGCTGGTACGAGATCACGCTGACGGGCCAGGAAGCCCACGCAGGCCCGACCCCGATGCCGCGCCGCAAGGATGCGCTCCTCGGCGCATCGCGCGTGGTCGATCTCGTGAACCGCATCGGCCTCGACAACGCGCCGCTCGGGTGCGCGACGGTCGGCATGATGCAAGTGCATCCGAACTCGCGCAACGTGATTCCGGGCCGCGTGTTCTTCACCGTCGATTTCCGTCATCCCGACGATGCCGTGCTCGCGCGCATGGATGCCGCGTTGCGCGAGGGCGTGGCACGCATCGCGGGAGAGATCGGTCTGGAGACCGCGCTCGAACAGATCTTCTACTACGAGCCCGTCAAGTTCGACGCCGCGTGCGTCGCTTCCGTGCGGGCGGCGGCGCAGCGCTTCGGCTATTCGCATCGCGACATGGTGTCGGGCGCGGGCCACGATGCGTGCTATCTCGCGCAGGTCGCGCCGACGTCGATGGTGTTCGTGCCGTGCGTCGATGGCATCAGCCACAACGAGATCGAAGACGCGACGCAGGAATGGATCGAGGCAGGCGCGAACGTGCTGCTGCACGCAATGCTGGAGCGCGCGTCGGAACCGGCTTCATAAGCGACGTTTTCTGTTGTTACGTTCAGCACTGTCCGCGTCGATCGAACGCGGACGGCGGGCACTCGTACGTCCTCACAAGGAACGCGCATGACCATGAAACCGACCGGCGATATCGCGAGCCATCGCCTCACGCAGGAACAGCTCGCATGCGAATTCGCGGATGTCGCGCCGCTTCTCGACGCCACCGCCGCCGCTGCCGCCGCGAGCCGCTGCCACTACTGCTACGACGCGCCGTGCGTCCAGGCATGTCCGACGAGCATCGACATTCCAGGCTTCATCCGCAAGATCGGCAACGGCAATCTGAAGGGCGCGGCCGTCGATATCCTGTCGGCAAATCCGCTCGGCGGAATGTGCGCGCGCGTGTGCCCGACGGAGATTCTTTGCGAGGGTAGTTGCGTACGCAACCATCAGGGCGACGAGCCGGTGAAGATCGGCGCGTTGCAGCGTCATGCGACCGATTGGGCGATGGCCAGAGGCGTCGCGTTATTCGAACGCGCGCCGGAAACCGGGCGCCGCATTGCGATCGTCGGTGCGGGACCGGCGGGACTCGCGTGTGCGTATCGGCTTGCGCTTGCGGGGCATCGCGCGGTGATCTTCGATGCGCGCGAGAAGCCAGGCGGACTCAACGAATACGGCATTGCTGCGTACAAGACCGTCGAGGATTATGCGCAGCGCGAAATCGAATGGCTGTATTCGATCGGCGGCATCGAGATCAACATAGGTCGGTCGCTCGGCCGCGACTTCACGCTCGACGGGTTGCGCAAGCAATACGACGCAGTGTTCATCGCGTTCGGCCTTGCTGGCGTGCGCGAGCTGGCGCTCGAAGGCGAAGCGCTCGAAGGCGTGATGAACGCGGTCGATTTCATCGAGCAAGTGCGCGAGGCAGATGATCTCGCGAGCGTGCCGGTCGGGCGGCGCGTCGTCGTGATCGGCGGCGGCAACACCGCGGTCGATGCGTGCGTTCAAAGCCGCAAACTTGGCGCGACGAACGTGACGATGGCGTATCGGCGGGGCGTCGAGAACATGAGCGCGACGTGGGCCGAACGTGAGTTCGCGCAGACGAACGGCGTGAGCATCGTCACGCACGCGAATCCGGTGCGATTGGTCGGCGATAACGGGCAGGTGACGGGCGTCGAGTTCGAACGCGGCGGCGAGCGCTTCGTGATCGAAGCGGACATGGTGCTGAAGGCGATCGGGCAAACGCTTGTTCCCGTCGGAATCGATCGCGAGTTATTGACGCTCGATGGCGGGCGCATCGTCACCGACGAGAACCGTCAGACGACGCTCGCGAAAGTCTGGGCCGGCGGCGATTGCGCGACCCATGAAGGACTCGATCTCACCGTGCAGGCCGTACAGGACGGCAAGCTGGCGGCCGCGTCCATCGACGCGTCGTTCGAACTGACTGCGATCAAAGCCGCCTGAGCCAAGAGGAGAACCACGAACATGGCCGATCTGACTTGCAACATCGCCGGCATCACGTCGCCGAATCCTTTCTGGCTCGCGTCCGCGCCGCCGACCGACAAAGCCTACAACGTCAACCGCGCTTTCGAAGCGGGCTGGGGCGGCGTCGTGTGGAAGACGCTCGGGCTCGATCCGCACGTCGTGAACGTGAGTTCGCGTTACGGCGCGGTGCAATGGAACGGACAAAGAATCGCAGGACTGAATAACATCGAACTGATTACGGACAGACCGCTCGACGTGAACTTGCGCGAGATCGAACAGGTGAAGCGCGACTGGCCCGACCGCGCGCTTATCGTCTCGTTGATGGTTCCGTGCAACGAGAAGGACTGGAAGTGGATTCTCACGCAAGTGGAAGACACGGGCGCAGATGCGGTGGAACTGAACTTCGGTTGTCCGCATGGCATGAGCGAACGCGGCATGGGCGCGGCCGTCGGACAAGTGCCTGAATACGTCGAGATGGTGACGCGCTGGGTGAAGGAAGGCACGAAGCTGCCGTGCCTCGTGAAGCTCACGCCGAACATCAGCGATATTCGCATGGGTTCGCGCGCCGCGTTCAAAGGCGGCGCCGATGGCGTGTCGCTCATCAACACGATCAACTCGATCGTTGCGGTCGATCTCGATCAGATGGCGCCGATGCCGACCGTCGACGGCAAGGGCACGCACGGCGGCTATTGTGGTCCCGCCGTGAAGCCGATCGCGCTGAACATGGTCGCCGAAATCGCGCGCGATCCGCAGACGCCGAATCTGCCTATCTCCGGCATCGGCGGCATTTCATCGTGGCGCGATGCGGCGGAATTCATGGTGCTTGGCGCGGGCAGCGTGCAGGTGTGCACGGCCGCGATGCACTACGGCTTTCGCATCGTGTCCGATCTCGCCGATGGCCTCTCGAACTGGATGGACGAGAAAGGCTACGCAACGCTCGATGACATTCGCGGGCGCGCCGTGCCGAACGTCACGGACTGGAAGCATCTCAATCTCAAGTACGACATCAAGGCGCGCATCGATCAGGACAAGTGCATCCAGTGCGGGCTGTGTCATATCGCTTGCGAGGACACATCGCATCAGGCGATCCTGAAGGAGAAGGACGGCAAGCGTCATTTCGAAGTGGTCGATTCGGAATGCGTCGGCTGCAATCTGTGCATGCACGTTTGTCCTGTCGAGCAGTGCATCACGATGGAACGCGTCGATGCGGGCGAATATGCGAACTGGACTACGCATCCGAACAATCCCGCGCGCATCGATGCGGAAGAACCCGCGAAAGCGGCATGAACATAGACATAACGTAGCGCTCGTCGTCGTTGAATCCCCATGATCAACCGCACACTCAACCGGAGTGCATCCGATGAATCAGACAGCGCATGACGTCGAGACGAGCAGCTTGTATAACGATGACCTCGCACCGACCGGCCCCGCACAGCGCACGTGGAAGTGGTATCACTTCGCGGCGCTGTGGGTCGGCATGGTGATGAACATTGCGTCATACATGCTGGCCGCGGGTCTCACGGACCAGGGCATGTCGCCGTGGCAGGCGGTGTTGACGGTTCTGCTCGGCAACATGATCGTGCTCGTGCCGATGTTGCTGATCGGCCATGCGGGCGCGAAGCACGGCATTCCGTATGCGGTACTCGTGCGCTCGTCGTTCGGCACGCAAGGCGCGAAGTTGCCGGCGCTGCTGCGTGCGATCGTCGCGTGCGGTTGGTACGGCATTCAGACGTGGCTGGGCGGCAGCGCCATCTATACGCTCTTGAATATCCTGACGGGAAACGCATTGCATGGCGCGGCGCTGCCGCTCATCGATATCTCGCTCGGACAACTTGCGTGCTTTCTCGTGTTCTGGGCCTTGCAGCTCTACTTCATCTGGCACGGCACCGATTCGATTCGCTGGCTCGAAAGCTGGTCTGCGCCGATCAAGGTTGTGATGTGCATCGCGCTCGTGTGGTGGGCGACGAGCAAGGCGGGCGGCATCGGTTCCATGCTTTCGGCGCCGTCGCAGTTCGTCGCGGGCGGCAAGAAGGAGGGGCTTTTCTGGGCTACGTTCTGGCCGGGGCTCACGGCGATGGTCGGCTTCTGGGCGACGCTCGCGCTGAACATTCCCGACTTCACGCGCTTCGCGCGCACGCAACGCGATCAGGTGATCGGGCAATCGATCGGCCTGCCTGTGCCGATGGCGCTGCTCTCGGTGATCTCGGTTGTCGTCACGTCGGCGACGGTCGTGATCTACGGCAAGGCGATCTGGGATCCGATCGATCTCACGAGCCGCATGACGGGCATCGGTGTGGGCGTGGCACTGATCATCCTCACGCTCGATACGATGTGCTGCAATCTGGCGGCCAATCTCGTTGGACCGGCTTACGATTTTTCGAGCCTTTGGCCGAAGGGGATTTCGTATCGCGCGGGCGGCATGATTACGGCGACGATAGCCATCGTCATGATGCCTTGGAAGATTCTCGCGACTACGCAGGGTTACATCTTCACGTGGCTCGTGGGCTATTCGGCGCTGCTCGGTCCGGTCGCGGGCATTCTGATGGTCGATTACTTTTTGATTCGCGGCACGCGGCTCGATCAGCGCGAACTCTTCGATGAAGACGGTGAGTATTCGTATAGCGGCGGATGGAATGTGGCGGCGGTGGTGGCGCTTTTGGTCGGCGTGCTGCCGAATCTGCCGGGTTTTTTGCACACTGCGTTTCCGGGTTCCTTTCCTAACGTGCCCGCGTTTTTCAATACGCTCTATACGTATGCGTGGTTCGTTGGTCTCGTGCTGGCTGCCGTTGTGTATGGATCGTGGATGAAGTTGCGCGGTGGCGCGCGGGCCAGGGTTTTGAGTGCTTGAGTTTTTTGCTTTCGCTTTCGCTTTTGCTTTCGCTTCGCCGGATCCCGTTTTCTTGGTGGTCTATGAGCGTTGCCCCTGTGCGGGGCGGCAGTCACTTTCTTTGCTGCTGCAAAGAAAGCAACTGTATTGAGCGTCAAGGGTTGAGTTGGTAAGGATCATGGTTTTGGG
>NZ_JALQDV010000029.1:0-43374 GCF_023631045.1 Caballeronia sp. AZ7_KS35
GCTACCGCTTCGAGCGAACGGGAGAGATCAGCTTCCGGACGCCAGATTCAATATACAAGTAACCAAAGAAAGCAGCTTCCGATACGCCCGCGGTCACACGCAATTTGGGTAGTTCTCTCGTTGCAGATGGCACTCGCCTAAAGAGTGCCATCGAAGGACTAACCGGGCTTGGATCGCGCACGGTCTGACAAGCTAGTTTTCCAAGGGCGCTGGATCAGCACGAAACAGCTTCGGCACAGCGCTACGCGCTGCCGCCGGGTCTGCAAGGGAAACCAACGTGAGGAACACGCGGCGTGGTCAGAGGGAAGGGTAAGTAGAGAAGCACTCGCGGACCCGATTGGCCGTTCGGCCGCGAAGCGGGCTGGAGCTATTTGGTGCTGAACCAGTTTGTTGTGTGGTGCGATGACACAGACCGTGCGCGAGCCAAGCCCGATGGGGCCTATGAGGGCACTCTTTAGGCAGCCCACGATGGACGAGAGGACTACCCAAATTGCGTGTGACCGCGGGCGTATCGGGAGCTGCTTTCTTTGCTTACTTTCTTTGCAGCAGCAAAGAAAGTGAGTGCCGCCCCGCACAGGGGCAGTGCTAATAGACCGACACGAACAAAGGATTTCACGAGAGCGGAAGCGAACAAGCAACGCAACGCAACGCAACGCAACGACAACCCCCGGAGGGACACTTCAATGCCAACATTGATCCGCGGCGGCACCATCATCGACGCTGACCGCACCTACCGCGCCGATATTCTCTGCGCAGACCCGCAAGCCGGTGGCACGATCCTGGCGATAGGCCTCGACATAGAGGCACCGGCCGATACGCACACCATAGACGCCGGCGGTCAGTACGTCATGCCGGGCGGCATCGATCCGCACACGCACATGGAACTGCCCTTCATGGGCACCACCGCGAGCGACGATTTCTATACCGGCACCGCAGCGGGATTGTCAGGCGGCACGACGAGTATCATCGACTTCGTGATTCCGAGCCCGAAGCAACCACTCATGGATGCGTTCAAAGAATGGCGCGGCTGGGCTGAGAAAGCATCGGCGGACTACGGCTTTCACGTCGCGGTGACGTGGTGGGACGAGTCGGTGCATCGCGACATGGGCCTGCTCGTTCACGAACACGGTGTGTCGAGCTTCAAGCACTTCATGGCCTACAAAAACGCAATCATGGCCGACGACGAAGTGCTCGTGAACAGCTTCACGCGCTCGCTTGAACTCGGCGCGCTGCCGACCGTGCACGCGGAAAACGGCGAGCTCGTCTTTCAGTTGCAGAAGCAACTACTTGCGAAAGGCTTCAGGGGACCGGAGGCGCATCCGTTGTCGCGTCCGCCCGAAGTGGAAGGCGAGGCGGCCAATCGCGCGATCCGCATCGCGCAAGTGCTCGGCGTGCCGCTCTATATCGTGCATGTGTCGGCGAAAGATGCAGTCGATGTCATCGCCAAGGCGCGCAACGAAGGACTGCGCGTATTCGGTGAAGTGTTGCCGGGCCATCTGGTGATCGATGAATCGGTGTATCGCGATCCCGACTGGACGCGCGCCGCCGCGCACGTGATGAGCCCGCCGTTTCGCACGAGCGAGCACCGCGAAGCATTGTGGCACGGGCTGCAATCGGGACAGCTTCATACGACGGCGACGGATCATTGCGTGTTCTGCGCATCGCAGAAGGCGATGGGCCGCGAGGACTTCACGAAGATCCCCAACGGTTGCGGCGGCGTGGAAGATCGCATGTCGGTGCTGTGGCATCACGGCGTCAACATGGGACGTCTCACGCCGAACGAATTCGTGCGCGTGACATCGACGAACGCGGCGCAAATCTTCAATCTCTATCCGCGAAAGGGGGCGGTGCAGATAGGCGCGGACGCAGATCTCGTCGTATGGGATCCGAACGCGACCCGCACGATCTCCGTAAAGGCGCATCATCAAAAGGTCGATTTCAACGTCTTCGAAGGCATGCAAGTGCAGGGCGTCGCGACGCACACGCTCACGCGCGGCGCGCTCGCGTGGACCGACGGCGATCTGCGCGCGGAACGCGGCGCGGGACAGTATCTGAAGCGTCCGCCGAACGCGTCGTACTTCGAGGCGGCGCGCGTCGCCAACAAGCTGAAGGAACCGCATCCCGTGAATCGCGCTGAGTCGGCTTGATTTGCGCATCGGTCGACGAAGCTCCGCGTTGCATTCGACGCGGAGTTTTGTCACGTTTCGCGGCGTGGTCACGCGCCTGCAAGCATAATCCGGCAGGCTATCGATTTTTTGCGCCGCCCGATCATGCCGATGAAAATCACAAAGAAGCTACGCCGCCTCGCCGCGCCAGGTTTGCTCTGTCTGCCGCTCGCGTGCGCGGCAAATCCCAACGCGCTGTGGGAAATCGTCCACGACTACTGCGAGCCCGCCGCCGAGGGCGCGCAGGTCCGGCAGAAATGCGCGGACGTGAATCTGGCGGGCGGCTATGCGGTGCTGAAGGATATCGTCGGCGCCGCGCAGTATCTGCTGATTCCGACCGCGCGCGTGAGCGGCATCGAAAGTCCCGAACTGCTCGAGCCCCACGCGCCGAATTACTTTCGCGACGCATGGAATGCGCGCGGCTATGTCTTTCGCGCGTTGCGCCGGACGCTGCCGCGCGACGAAATTTCGCTCGCGATCAACTCGGCAAGCGGGCGCACGCAGAATCAATTGCACATTCATATCGACTGTCTCGCGTCGGATGTCGCCCAGACGCTGCGCGAACTGGGACCGGGCATCGGCACGGCGTGGAAGCCGCTGCCGGTGAGATTGCGCGGCCATGTGTACAGCGCGATGCGTATCGATGATGCTGATCTCGCGCATACGGATCCCTTCAAGCTCGTCGCGCCCTATGCCGCAAGCCGCGGCCAGACCATGGGCGAACAGACGCTGCTGCTCGTCGGCGCCGTGCGTGGCGATGGCGTGCATGCGTTCTTTCTTCTCAACGATCACGTTCAGCCAGGCAACTGGGCGTCATCCGAAGAGCTGCAGGATCATACGTGCTCGTTGGCCAATCGGTCTATAGAAAAGCCGTGAGGTTTTCAGAAGAATGAAGTGACGCAAATCGTTCGGAGTTCGGATGAATCGCAATCCGCAAATCAGAACTTTCGCGCCTTGTCACTTCTACTTCTGGGAACCACAATGAATGCACTTCGACATCACCTTTGACCCGTTGAAGGACGCGATCAATCGGCTTCAGCATGGTGTGTCGCTGGAGCTTGCGAGGGAGATTGCGTGGGACGATGTCGCGCCGAAGGTTGATGGTCGTCGCGACTATGGAGAGGTACGCGAAGTCAATTTCGCGCCCATTCGAGGCTTCATGTTTTGCGTAGTGTTCACGCAGAGAAGCGAAACGCGGCGCATCATCAGTTTGCGCCGCGCCAACAGAAGAGAGATAAATCGGTATGCAACAAACGTATAAAGGGTTCATCCTTCCTACGCCCGAGGAAGAGGCGGCGATTCAGCGCGGCATCGAACTCGATCCGGATACGTGGAATCTGTCCTACGAAGAGTTTGAGCGACTGGAATCATCCGCCGCTTATCATCGTCGGCAGTCGATGTCTGGCGAGCTTCCGGCCGCATGACCCTCACCCCGCGTCGCGCGTGTTCATCCGATGCGCAAACACACGCGGCGCAATCCCTTCGACACGCGCTTCCGGCAACACGCGCTTCAACGTTCGCAAGGTGAACGCAAGGTCTTCGCTAGCAGTATCGAATTCGAGCCGCAGTTCGCAACCTTCACGCTGCGCCTGACTCACGTAGATGCCAAGCGGCGAATGAAACAACGCGCGTATGCGTTCCCGCGACGCTTCGCTATCCGCGAAATGCGCAAGCGCCAGAACCCGCACACGTTGACATGCACCTAACCCATCATCCTGCAATTTTCGACGGCTGACCGCCCACGCAAGCGACATATCCATGGCCGTTGCTCCATCACGTTTCCCTTGTGTAGAAGGATAGGGCGGCTCGCGTCAACGTCGCGCAAAGACACGTGCGCCGCGTGTAAAAAACGTATCAATCGAAGCCATGAAAGACCGCATCGTCCGGACCGATGGAAGCAGGCGACTTCCATGCCGCATCGCGCATCGAGTGACGCACCTGATGCTCGACGCCGAGCAGCACCGCGAAAATCGCCATGCGAACCGCAATGCCGTTGTCGGTCTGACGGAAGATCGCGAGGCGCGAGTCGTGATTCAGATCGGTGGCGAGATCGTTCGCACCGGGGCGGCTGTCGCGCGGCAGCGGATGCATGATGAGCGTGTCGCGTCCGCATACATCGTCGACGAGCGCCTGGTTGATCTGGAAATCCGGCGTATAGCCTTCGATGGACTCATCGGCGAAACGCTCTTTCTGGATGCGCGTCGCGTAGACCACGTCGGCGCCCGCGAGTCCCGCGCGCAAGTCGCTCGTCTGTTCGATCACATGATCGCCGCGCGCGATGCGCTCGATGATATGCGCCGGCATCTCCAGCGAACCCGGCGACACGAGCGTGAACTTCAGCCCCTTGTAAAGCGAGAGCAGCTTGGCGAGCGAATGCACGGTGCGGCCGTACTTGAGATCGCCGACCATCGCGATATGCGCGCCATCGACGATCTTTCCGAGACGCGAAAACTCGCGCTGGATCGTATACAGATCGAGCAGCGCCTGACTCGGATGCTCGCCGGGGCCGTCGCCGGCATTGATGACGGGAATGTTCGTCGCGCGCGCGAATTCCGCGACGGAGCCCTGCTCCGGATGCCGCACGACAATCGCGTCGGCGTATCCGCTGATGACGCGGCTCGTGTCGTAGATCGACTCGCCTTTCGCCATCGAGGAAAAGGTGAAGCCGGTCGTGTCGCACACGGAGCCGCCGAGGCGCGCGAACGCCGCGCCGAAACTCACGCGCGTGCGCGTGCTGGCCTCGAAGAACAGATTTGCAAGCACCGCGCCTTCGAGCACGCGCGTGATTTTTTTGCGCCGCGCGATGGGCTGCATCATGTCGGCCGTGCGGAACAGCGCTTCAGCCGAGTCGCGCGAAAACTGGTCGATCGAAAGCAATTGCGGCCGGCCTTCGAAGTCGATGGCCAAATGTGCGCTTTGCGTATATGGGCCACCTTCCGGCAAACCGCCGAGAATCTCGCCGACATAGCGCGCGGCGATCTCCGGCATCGCGCGCGACTCCGGCGATTCGTCCGGCAGCAACCATGTGTCCAACGCACGCCGCGACACGCCGATGCGCGATGCGAACGCGTCGCGCGTCATGTTCAGACGCCGCATCGCATCGCGAAGAATCGTCTGCTGCTGAAGTTCCTGAGTCACCGTCACCGCTCCCGAAATATACGCGGTGCGTATATTAGGTCACTCGCCGATCAGATGCAAGACGAGTTCGCGCTGATGCTGCGCCGTCCGGTGCTCGAACACGTAGATGCCCTGCCAAGTGCCGAGCACCATCCGGCCAGCCTCGACGGGAATCGAAAGCTGCACCGTGGTCAGCGCGGTGCGCAGATGCGCGGGCATGTCGTCGGGGCCTTCGGTGTCGTGCACGTAGCGGCCGGGCGCTTCGGGCGCGACCGACTCGAAATAGCGTTCGAGATCCACGCGCACGTCGGGGTCGGCGTTCTCCTGAATCAGCAACGATGCCGACGTATGCCGGCAAAACAGCGTGAGCACGCCAGTGCGGATGTCCTGAAGGTCGATCCAGTGATCGACGTCGCGGGTGACTTCGTGCAGGCCGCGCGAGCCTGTCGCGACCGTCAGATGGTGGAGTGCCTGTTTCATGTCGGTCTCGGTGCGAGGAATGGGCGGTGCGCCACATCGTGAGTTTACCGACTTCCCGCGTGGCGTTCGATTCGACGCGATGAACTATGCTGTCTGGACGATGGCTCCACGAAAGGCGCGCACGATGACACGAAACGCGGCTTACGGAACGCTCGCGCTGGCGGCTGTGCTCGCCGCGGCCCCGTACGGGACACACGCCGAAGAAAGGCGCGAGAACCGCGGCAACGATCCGTTTCTGCACGTTTCGAGCGCCATCGCCGATTGCGCCGCTCCGCGCGGCCCGTTCGAAACGCATCAGGAATGGCTCGACGAAGCGCATTACCGCATCGAACGCGGCAATAGCTGCTGGATCGCGGGGCGCTGCCGGCTCGCCAACAGCTACGACTACGACAAGGAAATCGCCGAAAGCGTGACGCGGCGCCTGAATTCGCTCAACGCCTCGCTGCAGTGGCGCGAGAAAACGAGTTTGTGGCTCACGTTGCAGCGCCGCTTCATCTATCTCGACGGCTGCGTGTCGGGCGACTTCGACACGGCGCGCTTCGTGAAAGAGCTCGGCGAAACGGCCGATGTCGAAAAGGTCATCGACCGAACGACGCGCCGGCCGTGATCTCGCAATTGACCTAAGCTAAAAGAGAGACCAAACACGAGGAACCGCCGCGCATATGCGCGTCCGGCTTTCGCCGATGAAAACGAACTTCGCTGACTGGCTGTGCAGACGCGTGCGCCACGCGCTGCTGCTGATGGCGTTCGCCCTCGTGCCGATGAGCGCCGTAGCCGCCGTGGCGGCGCCCGTCGTCGTGATTCCGCTGAAGGGCGCGATCGGGCCGGCGAGCGCGGATTACGTCGTGCGCTCGCTCGCCCGCGCCGCAGACGAGCACGCGCAACTCGTCGTGCTCGAACTCGACACGCCCGGCGGCCTCGATCTCTCGATGCGCTCGATCATTCAGGCGATGCTCGCGTCGCCGGTGCCGGTCGCCGCGTTCATCGCGCCGAGCGGGGCGCGCGCTGCGAGCGCGGGCACGTACATCACGTACGCGAGCCATATCGCCGCGATGGCGCCCGGCACGAATCTGGGCGCGGCGTCGCCGGTGCAGCTTGGCATCGGCGGATCGGAGCGCGAGGGCAAGGCGGCGTCAAACGCAGACGCGCAATCGACCGAAACGCGCAAGCAGATGCAGGACGCCGCCGCCTACATCCGCGGCCTCGCGCAACTGCGCGGACGCAACGTGCAATGGGCCGAGCGCGCGGTGCGCGAGGCGGTCGCGTTATCGGCGACGGAAGCGCTGGAGCAGGAGGTCATCGACGTGACCGCCAACGACGTTCCCGACCTGCTCGCGAAACTCGACGGCCGTCATGTCAAAACCGCGAGCGGCGATCGCGTTCTCGCGACGAAACAGGCGCCGCTCGTCGTGCTGCAACCCGACTGGCGCAGCCGCTTTCTCGCGACGATCACCGACCCGAGCGTCGCGCTCATCCTGATGATGATCGGCATGTACGGCCTCTTCTTCGAGTTCGCGAATCCGGGCATGGTGCTGCCGGGCGTCGCGGGCGCGATCTGCCTGCTCGTCGGATTGTTCGCTTTGCAACTATTGCCGATCAGTTTCGTCGGACTCGGATTGATCGTGCTCGGCATGGGCTTTCTCGTCGCGGAAATGTTTCTGCCGACATTCGGCTCGCTCGGCATCGGCGGAATCATCGCGTTCGCGATCGGCGCGCTCATGCTGATCGATACCGACGTTCCCGGCTTCGGCATTCCGGTCGGGCTCGTTGCCGGGCTCGCGCTCTTCACGGCGCTCTTCGTGTTCACCGTGTCGGGCGTCGCGTTGAAAGCGCGCAAGCGGCCCGTCGTGAGCGGCGGCGAAGCGATGCTCGGCACCATCGGCGTGATGCTGGCGCACGAATCCGGCAGCGGTTGGGCGCGCGTGCAGGGCGAACGCTGGCGCGTGCAGGCGGACGCGCCGCGAGCGTTGCCGCAAGAAGGCGCGCGCGTGCGGGTGATTTCGCGCCACGGTCTCACGCTGACCGTCGAGCCGCTCGAAGGCGAACGCGAGGCGGGCCATTCCTGAACACATCGACAACGAGGCTTGAAAAATGGGGCTTACCTTCGGTTTCAGCGGCATTGTCATTGCGTTCGTCATCTTCATCGTCGCGGCGGTGCGTATTTTTCGCGAGTACGAGCGCGGCGTCGTGTTCATGCTCGGGCGCTTCTGGAAGGTGAAAGGGCCGGGGCTCGTGCTCATCATTCCGGTCGTGCAGCAGGTCGTGCGAATGGACTTGCGCACCGTCGTGTTCGACGTGCCGCCGCAGGACGTCATCACGCGCGACAACGTGTCGGTGAAGGTGAATGCGGTCGTGTACTTTCGCGTCGTCGATCCGGAGAAGGCGGTGATTCAGGTCGCGCGTTTTCTCGAAGCAACGAGCCAGCTCGCACAAACGACGTTGCGCGCGATTCTCGGCAAGCACGAGCTCGACGAGTTGCTGTCCGAGCGCGAGCGCCTCAATACCGACATCCAGCGCGTGCTCGATTCGCAGACGGACGCATGGGGCATCAAGGTATCGAACGTCGAGATCAAGGACGTCGACATCAACGAAACGATGATCCGCGCGATCGCCCGCCAGGCCGAAGCGGAGCGCGAGCGGCGCGCGAAGATCATCCATGCGGAAGGCGAGTTGCAGGCATCGGAGAAGCTGCTGCAAGCGGCGCAGATGCTCGCGCAGCAGCCGCAGGCGATGCAGTTGCGCTATCTGCAAACGCTCACGTCGATCGCCGGCGACAAGAACTCGACGATCGTCTTTCCGGTGCCGGTCGATCTCGTGAGTTCCGTCATCGACCGGCTGACCAAAGGCTCGACGCAAACTTAGACGAGAGCAGGGAAGTCGATCACCGTGTCGTTCACGCGGTTCACGAGGTTCGTGAAATTGATGACGCTCATCGCAAACAGCGTGTCGATGACTTGCGCTTCCGAATAGCCCGCTTCGCGCACTTCGGTAAGACGCGCCGCGTCGATCGTGCCGGTCGTGCCCGCGACATGCCGCACGAAGCGCACGAGCGCATCGCGCTTTGCATTGCCGGTCGCTTCGCCCGCGCGAATTTGCTGCGTTTCCTTCTGCGACAGCCCGACCATCTTGCCGACGAGCGTATGCGCGGCGGCACAGTAATCACAGCCCGCGAGTTCGCTGACGGCGAGCTTGATCGCTTCGACATCGGCCTTGTCGAGGCTGCTCTTCGCGAGAATCGCATCGCCGTTGAGCGCTGCGCCGAGCGCGGCCGGGCTATGCGTGCCGATGGTCGCGTAAGCGTTCGGCACCTTGCCCGCGGCCTTCTTGATCGCGGCGAAAAGATCGGCGGTGACGCCCGTTGCTTCGTTGACGTTGATTTGGGAAAGACGTGACATGGTGTGCTCCTTCGTTCGGTGGTTGGCCATGTGGATGGCATGGGTTGAACTTTAGGCGCGTGCGTCTTTCGCGTGAATGCTCGCGCGGCTCGTAAAACCGCGCGATCGTCTCATCGTGCGAATGCGGCGGCTTCGTGCCATGATCGGGGCTTCCGCACGCATCGCGAACGCGCACATGGACTATCTGACGAGCCTGAAGGTGTTTTGCACGGTGGTCGAAGCGAAGAGCTTCGCGCGTGCGGCCGACATACTCGGCTTGTCGCCGCCCGTCGTATCGCGTGCCATCGCCGGCCTCGAAGACCGCCTCGGCAGCCGGCTCTTCAATCGCACGACGCGGCAGATCTCGCTGACGGAAACCGCCGAGCGCTTCTTCGCCGACTGCTCGCGTCTGCTCGACGAATTGCAGGCGATGGAAGAGCGCGCGTCGAACCGCGCGAGCGAAGCGACCGGCCTGTTGCGGCTCGTCTCGCACACGACCGTGATGATGAGCCGCTACGCGCCGCTCGTCGCGAGCTTCAGGCGCGCGCATCCGCATGTGCGCCTCGACGTGACGCTGACGGAGCGACCCATCGATCTCGTCGGCGAAGGCTACGATCTCGCCATCGTGCTGCCTTTCATGCTATCGACCGATACCGCCGTCACGCGCCTGCTGGAAACCATTCCGCTCGTGCTCGTCGCGAGCCCCGCGTATCTCGCGCAACGTCCCGCGCCGCGCCATCCGTCCGAACTCGCCGATCATGTGTTCGTGCCGATGTCGCCGTCGATCCGCAAGCCGGCGCTCACGTTCCGCATCGGCGGCGAGGAACTGCGCGTGCCGCTCAGTCACGACATCACGTCGAACAGTGCGGTGTTCAATCGCGAGATGGCCTTGCAGGGCTTCGGCATCGGCGTGTTGCCGACGGCGCTCGTGGCCGACGAGGTCGCGTCGGGGCGGCTCGTCACGCTGCTCGACGCCTACGAGCGCGTCGATTCCGCGATCGAAATCCGGATCGCGTACAGCACGCGCGCGCTGTTGCCGGCCAAGGTGCGCGCGTTCGTCGAGCATGCCGTGCGCTTCTGCGCCGACGAGAGCCTGCGTCCCGACGCGCCGGCAAACCGTCTTCGCGCCTTGTAGCACAAGGCTCGGCGCGATTCTTTCCGTCTGCGTCATTCATTCATGCGCGCCGTGACGGTTGACTTGGTGCATATGCACAACTAGTCTTCCGGGCTATGACGGGCAATGGATTCAGGCCTTCCTTCAAACTTAATTGTGCATATGCACTTATCGCAAATGACGACTCCTACGACGAATATTCCTTCGGTAGCGGCGCCGGCGCTCGCGCGGCCCACGCGCAAGATTCCCTGGATGCTGCTCGCGCTTGGCCTGGTCGGGCTCGTGCTGATCGCGGCGGCGACGTACTGGGCGCTCGTGCTGCGCTTCATTCAGACGACCGACGATGCCTACGTCGGCGGCGATGTCACCGTGCTCGCGCCGAAGGTGAACGGTTTCGTCACCGACGTGCTCGTGCAGGACAATCAGCCCGTTAAGGCGGGGCAAGTGCTGATCCGCCTCGACGCCCGCGACTACGATGCGCGCCTCGCTCAAGCCGACGCCGAATTGTCGGGCGCGCGCGCGGCGGTGGTCGAGTTGCAGGCGAAGGACGCGCTGCAGGCGGCCGTCATCAACCAGCAGCAGGCGGAAGTGCGCGCGTCGTCGGCGGAACTCACGCGCACCGGGCAGGACCGTTCGCGCTATCGCCAACTCGTGAAGGACGATGCGGTGTCGAACCAGATCGTCGAGCGCGCGGACGCGGACTACACGAAGGCGCAGGCGGCGGTGGATCGCAGCGGCGCGTCGCTCGTCGCGGCCAAGCGTCAGTTGAGCGTGATCGAAGCGCAGATCGCCGATGCGCAGGCGCGCGTCGCGACAGCGGAAGCGGCACGTCGTGTCGCGGAGCTGAACGTCGAATACACGACGATCCGCTCGCCGGTCGATGGCTATGTCGGCAATCGCACGGCGCGCGTGGGCGTGCTCGCGAACGTGGGCACATCGCTGCTGACCATCGTTCCGTCGACGGGCCTTTGGGTCGATGCGAACTTCAAGGAAGATCAGTTGAAGAAGATGCGCGCGGGCGACGAAGCCGACGTCGAACTCGACGCATCGAGCGTGCCGCTCACCGGTCACGTCGAAAGTCTCGCGCCCGCGACCGGCGCGACCTTCAGCGTGCTGCCCGCCGAGAACGCGACGGGCAACTTCACGAAGATCGTGCAGCGGGTGCCGGTTCGCATCCGCCTCGATGTGCCGAAGGGCATGGAAACGGTGCTGCGTCCGGGCTTGTCGGCGACGGTGAAGGTGCATCTCGCGAAGCAGTCGAACGGCTGAGGAGCGCGGCGATGACACACACCATTCCTTCCGATCCCGCGAGCCAGCCGATACGGCAACGCGTGTTCGCCTTCGCGCTGATGTGCCTCGGCTTCTTCATGGCGACGCTCGATATCCAGATCGTCGCGTCGTCGCTCAAGGATATCGGCGGCGGATTGTCGGCGAGCCAGGACGAGCTGTCGTGGGTGCAGACGTCGTATCTGATCGCCGAAATTCTGGTCATTCCGATGTCGGGCTGGCTCTCGAAAGTGTTCTCCACGCGCTGGCTGTTCGTCGCATCGGCAATCGGCTTCACGCTCACGAGCATGTTGTGCGGCATGGCGTGGGACATCAATTCGATGATCCTCTTTCGCGGACTGCAAGGCGCGCTCGGCGCCGCGATGATCCCGACCGTCTTCACGACCGCCTTCGTGCTGTTCCCCGGCAAGCAGCGATTGATTGCATCTACAACTATCGGCGCGCTGGCGTCGCTCGCGCCCGCAGTCGGACCGGTGATCGGCGGATGGATCACCGATCAATGGTCGTGGCACTGGCTCTTCTATCTGAACGTGGTGCCGGGTCTCGTCGTCGCGTTGCTCGTGCCGAAGTACGTGCACGTCGACGAGCCCAATGTTTCGCTGCTGAAGAAGGGCGATTACATCGGCATCGTGCTGATGTCGGGCTTTCTCGGCTGTCTGGAATACGTGCTCGAAGAAGGGCCGCGCAAGAACTGGTTCGGCGACGACGTCATCATCGTCTGTGCGTGGATTTCGGGGATCTGCGGCTTCCTGTTCCTCGTGCATGCGTTCACGGCGAAGGATCCGATCGTCGATCTGCGTGCGCTCGCGGTGCGCAACTTCGCGATCGGCAGTCTGCTTTCGTTCGTGACGGGCATCGGCATCTTCGTGTCGGTGTTTCTGACGCCCGTGTTCCTCGCGCGCGTGCGTGGCTTCGATTCGCTGCATACGGGTCTCGCGCTGCTTTCCGTCGGCTGTTTTCAACTGCTTTCCATCGGCGTGTACGGGTTCGCGTCGCGCTTCATCGACATGCGCGTGCTGCTCGCATTCGGTCTGATCTGCTTCGGCGCGGGCTGTTACTTCTATACGCCGCTGACGCACGACTGGGGCTGGCAACAGTTCCTGCTGCCGCAGGCGCTGCGCGGCATCGGCCAGCAATTCGCGGTACCGCCCATCGTGACGATGGCGCTCGGTTCGCTTCCGCCATCGCGGCTCAAATCGGCGAGCGGGCTGTTCAATCTGATGCGCAATCTCGGCGGCGCAATCGGCATCGCGGTGAGCGCGACGATGCTCAACGATCGCCTCAATCTGCATTACCTGCATCTGAACGAGAGCGTGACGATTGGTCGGCCGGTCGTCGACGACATGATCGCGCGCAGTTCGGCGCATCTCGCTTCCGTCGCCGGCGATGCGTTGAACGCGTCGCAAGCGGGGCTGGCATCGCTGCACGCGCTCGTGATGCGCGAGGCGCTCGTGCTGACCTTCGCCGATTGCTTCTACGTGCTCGCGCTGTGTTTCCTCTTCGGCCTGATGACGGTGATGTTCGCCAAGCCGATCACGAGCGCGCCGCCTTCGTCCGACGCGCATTGAACCGGGCCTTATCTGGATGCTTCGATCATGAAGAAACTTCTCGTCGCAATACTTTCCGGCGTGACCGCGCTGACGCTCGCCGCGTGCGCGGTGCAGCCCGCCACGCACGCCGATCTTCCCGCGACGGTCAACGCGACCGCGCCCACGGACTGGAGCGTCGATGTGCCGAGACAGGCCGTCGATCCCGCTGCATGGTGGAATCAGTTCAACGATCCGGTGATGCATGAACTCGTCGCGTCGGTGCTGAACGATAACCTCGATGTTCAAGCCGCCGTCGAGCGCGTGAAGCAGGCGCAAGCGCTCACGACGCAACGCCGCGCGGCCTTGCTCCCGCAACTGGATGCGAGCGCGGGCGGCGCGTACACGCGGCAGAACACGCCGCCGCCGCTCGGCTATGTGAAGCAGGCGGGCTTCGGCCTCGCGCTGAGCTGGACGCCGGACGTGTTCGGCGGCGAGCGGCTGGAACTGCTGGCATCGCAGGCGCAGCTCGTCGGCCGCGAACACGCCGCGGATCAGATCAGGCTCGCGCTCGCCGCGGATACGGCCGCTGCGTATGTCGACCTTCGCTGGGCGCAGGCGGAATCGAAGATCCTGCAAGACAATCTGCAGATTCGCGAACGCGCGTTGAAACTCACGCAACGACGCCTGCAATACGGTCTGTCGACTCAGCTCGATGTCGCACGTGCGCAGAATCAGTTGAGCGACCTGCAATCGCGCATCCCGCGCACGCAATCGACGATCCAGCATCAGCTGAGTCTGATCGCGGTGTATTCGGGCCGCACGCCGGAATCCATCGACAGGCTGATGCTCGTGGATGCGGGCGACGCGCCCGTGATTCCCGTTCCCGCCAGCGGCGCGCCGCAGATGTTGCCGTCCGATGCCTTGTTGCGCCGCCCCGATGTGCTCGTCGCGTATGCGACCGTTCAGCAGCGCGCGGCGGAAGTGGGCGTCGCGCGTGCCGAGCGTTATCCGAAGTTCTCGCTGCGCTTGTCGGATGGCTTGCTCGCCTCGTCGTATCTCGGCTTGCCGACGCTGACCGATAACCTCTTTTCCGCCGCGCTCAACGCGACGAGCCCGATCTTCAACGCCGGACGCATCACGGCGCAGGTCGAGCAGAACGAGAGCCGGATGCGCGAGTCGGAACTGCATCTGCGTCAGACGATGCTCGAAGCGCTGAAGGATGTCGAGGATACGCGCAGCGATCTCGTCAGCACGACCGAATCGACCGCGCGTCTCACCGAAGCGCTCTCGGCATCCGGTCAATCGCTCACGCTGTCGACGCAGTTGTACAAGGGCGGCGCGGCCAGCTTTCTCGATGTGCTCGACGCGCAACAATCGTATCTGCGCGATGCCGATGCGCTGAATCAATCGAAGCGCGAACACGCGCTTGCCGCGGTGGCGCTTTATCGCTCGCTCGGCGGCGGTTGGAGCGCGACCGGCGACGACGATGCGATCAAGACCGCCAGCGATAAAACGGAGACGCCGAAATGAGTTTGATCGAAGAAACCGCCGCCGGCCTCGACGGTCTCGCGCAATTGCGCAGATTGATCGCAAGCGGGCGCAAGCCGGGCATTCTGGTATCGCTGGATTTCGATTTCATCGAAGTGGAAGCGGGCAGGGCAGTGTTCGCGGGCGTCCCCGGCGATCACGCGTATAACCCGATCGGCACCGTGCACGGCGGCTATGCGGCGACGCTGCTCGATTCCGCGTGCGGCTGCTCGGTGCATTCATGCCTGACCGCGACGCAGGCGTACACGACGCTCGAACTGAAGGTCGCGTATCACAAGGCGCTCACGCGCGACTCGGGCGTGTTGCGCGCGGAAGGACGCGTGCTGTCGATCGGACGGCGCGCCGCGTTCGCCGAAGCGACGCTCAAGGACGCGAGCGGCAGATTGTTCGCATCGGCGACATCTACGTTGCTTGTCATGGAGCGATAAAAAGCCCGGCTTTCCATCGCAGGAAGCCGGGCCGCGAGCAACCGCAAAAGCCGCTTATTTCACGCTTTCCAGCGCCTTTCGCACCGTCGCGAAGATCTGATCGATCTGATCGTCTTCGATGATGAGCGGCGGTGAGAACGCGAGGATATCGCCGGTGTAGCGCACGAGCACGCCCGCCTCGAAGCACTTGACGAACACTTCATACGCGCGCGCGCCGGGTGCGCCTTCGCGCGGATCGAGCTCGATGCCCGCGACGAGGCCAAGATTGCGAATGTCCTTCACGAACGGCGCATCGCGCAGCCCGTGTGCGGCGCTTTCGAACTTCGCGGCCTTCGATGCCGCGCGCTCGAACAGCTTGTCGCGCTGATACAGATCGAGCGTCGCGATGGCCGCTGCGGCCGCGACCGGGTGCGCCGAATAGGTGTAGCCATGGAACAGTTCGATGGCGTTGGCCGCGCCCGCGTTGACGACCGTGTCGTGCACGTTGCGATGCGCGGCGACGGCGCCCATCGGAATGGTCGCGTTGTTGATGGCCTTGGCCATCGTGATGAGGTCGGGCGTTACGCCGAAGTATTCACTGGCCGTCGCTTTACCCAAACGTCCGAAGCCGGTGATGACTTCGTCGAAGATCAGAAGAATGCCGTACTTCGTGCAGATATCGCGCAGCTTTTGCAGATAGCCTTGCGGCGGCACGAGCACGCCTGTCGAACCGGCGAGCGGCTCGACGATCACGGCGGCGATCGTCGACGGATCGTGCAGCGCGACGATGCGCTCGAGGTCATCGGCGAGATGATCGCCCCACGCGGGCTGGCCTTTCGTGAATGCGTTGTGCGCGAGATCGTGCGTATGCGGCAGATGATCGACCGACGGCAGCAGCGCGCCCGAGAACGTCTTGCGATTCGGCGCGATGCCGCCGACCGAAATGCCGCCGAAGCCGACGCCGTGATAGCCGCGCTCACGGCCGATCAGACGCGTGCGCTGGCCTTCGCCGCGCGCGCGGTGATACGCCAGCGCGATCTTGAGCGCCGTATCGACCGACTCGGAGCCCGAGTTCGTGAAGAAGATGCGGTCGAGGCCTTCGGGCATCAGGCTCGCGACTTTGGTCGCCGCTTCGAATGCGAGCGGATGGCCCATCTGGAAGGTCGGCGCGAAATCGAGCGTCGAAAGTGCCTTTTGCACCGCATCGACGATCTCGTCGCGGCAATGGCCTGCGTTCACGCACCACAGTCCGGCCGTGCCGTCGAGCACTTCGCGGCCATCGGTCGAGCGGTAGTACATGCCCTTGGCGCTGTCGAGCATGCGCGGCGCGGCCTTGAACTGGCGATTGGCGGTGAACGGCATCCAGAACGACGAGAGGTCTTCGATCACGGGGCGAGCGGTCATCACGGGGTCTCCTGAAGAAGTACGGCCACTGTATTCCCCGGCAAAATTGCAAGGCATAGACAGTTGCTTCACTGCGCTGCCAACTGTGCTGGCAGAATGCTGCAAACTGTATTGGCCGGCGGACTTTCTCCGCGTTATTCTCGACGCCATGATCGAACTCAAGCTGGAGCGCGGCGCGCGGCAGGCGCCGACGCTCGTCGAACAAATCGTGCGCGCGTTCTCCTCGGCGATCGAGGAGCAGACGTTGCGCGAGGGCGCGCTTCTGCCGTCGGTGCGGCGTCTTGCCGAAGCCGAAAGTCTCAGCACGTTCACGGTGACGGAAGCGTATGGCAGGCTCGTGTCGATGGGCCTCGTCACCGCGCGGCGCGGATCGGGTTATCGCGTGGCAATACGCGGGCGCAGCGAGCGCGTGCGCGCCGTCGAATGGCAGCCGCCGAGCCTCACCGCGACGTGGCTTTTGTCGGACGTATTCGCCGATCATTCCGTGCCGATCAAATCGGGCTGCGGCTGGCTGCCTAACGAATGGGTCAACGAGAGCGGTCTGCAGCACGCGTTGCGCGCGGTGAGCCGCGTACCGGCGGCGCGCATCGCGGATTACGGGCATCCGTACGGCTTCGCGCCGCTGCGCGAGCGGATCGCGGAGCAGATGGACCGCCACGGCTTGCCGATCGACGCCGCATCGAACGTGCTGCTGACCGCGGGCGCGACGCAGGCGCTCGATCTCATCGTGCGCACGCTGCTGCGTCCGGGCGATGCGGTCGTCGTCGAAGATCCGGGCTACTGCAATCTGCTGCAGATTCTGCGGCTCGCGGGTTTGCAGGTGCATGGCGTGCCACGCACGGCGGCCGGTGTCGATACCGACGTGTTCGAGCGCATCGTCGTCGAGCATCGACCGAAAGCGGTCTTTCTCAACACGACCTTGCAGAATCCGACGGGCGCGACCTTCGGCATGGCGTCGGCGTTTCGGCTGATGCAGATTGCGGAGCGGCACGGCCTGTGGGTCGTCGAGGACGATGTGAACCGCGAGCTCGCCGCGCCCGGCGCGCCGTTGCTCGCCGCCATGGAAGGGCTCAGCCGCGTGCTCTACGTCGGCGGTTTCGCGAAGACGATCACGCCCGCGTTGCGCTGTGGTTATGTCATCGCCGAGCGCGACGTATTGCGCGAACTGGCGCGCACGAAGATGGCGGTCGGGCTGACGTCATCGGAGGCGACGGAGCGCATCGTCGAGAAAGTGCTGACGGAAGGGCGCTACGCGCGGCATGTCGAATTCGTCGTGGAAAAGCTCAAGGATGCGCATGCGCTCGTCGAAGAACGCATGGATGCGCTGGGCGTCGAATTGTTCCGGCGTCCGCGCGCGGGGCTTTTCCTGTGGGGCGCGTTGCCGATCGATCCGGCGGATGGAAGCGACGTCGCGACACGCGCATTGCAGCACGGCATATGGCTCGCGCCCGGCTCTTATTTCCGTCCGGACGATGCTCAAAGCGCATGTTTTCGATTCAACGTCCCTTATTCCGTGGACGATGCGCTTTGGACATTTCTGGAAAGAACGATAAAAGGCTTTTAAAACGGACACGACAAACTCGCATCATCGTGTCCGTTAATCGGATATTTATTGCGCCACTTGCGAAGAAGCGGAAGCCGAAACTTGCCCGCGTTGAATCTGCGCGGTGCGTTCCGTATTGCCGAAATCGCCGCGTCCTTGTGCGGCTTCTTCCGCAGCGAAGGTCTGCGCGCTGACGCCATGCTGCGAAGCCGGCGCTCCGACATCGGGACGATAATGCGGCGCCGGTCCATAACCGCTTGCAAATGCCGAGCCGGCGAAAAGAGAACTCAATGCAATAGCAAAGCCCACTACGAGTCGCTTGTTCACGAGGACGCTCCAACGAAGATATGAGGAGATGCGGTTGTCCGAAGCGACAACTGCAATCGGAGAAGCGAATCGTTGCTACGAAACGCCGCCGACATGTGAACGCAGTGTAGAAGGACTGAGCCTTTTTTTAATCGCACGAAAAGCCAATTGAGTTTTCGTCGATCTCAAACAATGGGATGACGTCAGGGTTTCATACGGAAGCATCGCCCGTTGTCGTGGATGGCGATGTTTCGGCACCGCCTTGTTCCGGCAATGCGGCTTTTGCCGCGCGTTTGCGGGGCGCGCTGCGCTTCACCGCCGGTTTCACTGCCGGTTTCGCCGCGACGGATTTCCTTGCTGCCGGCGCCGCTGCTTTCTTCTTCGCAGCAGTTTTTTTCGCCGCCGCTTTCCTCGCTACAGCCTTCGGTTTGACCGCGTTCTCCGCACTTTCCGCATCGATCAGAAACTTGCTGCGATCCTTCACGTTCGCGATCCACGCGGGCGGGCGCGCCCAGCCGCTCCACGTTTCACCCGTCTTCGGATTGCGATACTTCGCGGGCAGCTTGCCCTTCTTCGCGAGCTTGGTCATCGCTTCGTGACGGCCGGCGGGCGCGGGGTACGCGACCTGCGGCTTGCCCGCGCGTTTGGCCTTCTTGCCGTGACGGTCGATATCCGCGGTCGTGAGGCCGTGCCTTTCCATCAGCGCGCGAATATCGTCGAGTACGGCTTGCGCGCGTTTCGCGATCAGCTTCTCGGTCTGCGCCTGGAGCTTCTTCAACTTCGCCTGCATCTGCTTGAGCGTCGCCATCGTTGTCTCCTTGTTGTCGGTTATGTATGTGAGTCTAGGCGAGAGCGAAGCAAGCGGGATAACCTCGCCGCCCGCGAACGAAGTTATCCGCATTGGATGGATCGTTCGCGGGCAACGTATTCCAAATCACTCGCCGTAGATATCGAAGTCGAAGTACTTCTGTTCGATGCGCTTATACGTGCCATCCTTGATCATCGCGGCGATGGCGCCGTCGAGCTTATCCTTCAGGTCCGTATCTTCCTTGCGCAGGCCGATTGCCGTGCCCGGACCGAAGATCGCACTGTCTTCCAGCGCGCCGCCCGCGAAACCGTAGGGCTTGCCGCGCGGCGTCTCGAGAAAGCCGCGTTCGGCTTGCACCGCGTTTTGCAGCGACGCATCGAGCCGTCCGGCGAGCAGATCCTGATAAACCTGATCCTGATCCGCATAGGACACGACCTTCACGCCTTTCGCGCCCCAATGCACCTTCGCATACGTTTCCTGCATCGAGCCTTGCTCGACGCCGACAGCTTTTCCCGCGAGCGATTCCGCCGTCGGCTGGATGTTCGAATCGCGTTTGGCGACGAGGCGCGTGGGCACGTGAAAGAGCTTGCTGGAGAACGCGATCTGCTTGACGCGCGCGGGCGTCATCGACATCGTGGAGAGCACGCCGTCGAACTTGCGCGATTTGAGGCCGGGAATCATGCCGTCGAATGCATTTTCGACCCATACGCATTTCGCGTTGAGACGCCGGCACAGTTCATTGCCGACATCGATATCGAAGCCGACCAGCGTGCCGTCGGGCGCTTTCGATTCGAAAGGCGGATAACTCGCATCGACGCCGAAGCGGATAGTCGACCACTCTTTTGCATGCGCTCCGATCGATACGGCAAGCATCGAACCCAACAACACCGTTACCAGCCTCTTCACGATAGTCCCTTCTTTCTATGAGTATTCGAATGGTTGGCGAATTAAACCGCCGTTGAAGATTATAGAGGCGTGCGCGCAGTGCAAAAGAAAAAGCGGCCGCGAAAAATCGCGGCCGCTCGAGACAAAACTGATAACTTTTCCGATGCTTAACCCGCGCGTACTTCGACGCGGCGCGGACGCGCCTGCTCGCGACGCGGAATCGTGAGTCTCAGCACGCCATTGCTGAGATTCGCGTCGATCTTCGTCGTGTCGAAGTCTTCGCTCACCGTGAAGGCGCGTACGAAACGCGGCGCGCGCAGTTCGGCATGATGCACGCGCACCGTGCCCGGCACAGGCAATGCTGCTTCGGCTTCGATGGTGAGGCGCGCATCGTGCACCTTCACGTCGAGCTTCTCGCGCGAGACGCCGGGCAGATCGGCCCACAGCGTGATGCCATTGCTATCCTCGACGATATCGACCGCCGGTGTGACCGTTGCGCGGCGTGCATTGTCTTCGTTCTTGCGCGCAGCGTCGTTCGTGTTTTGCGCGGCGACTTGAGTGTTCTCGGTCATGATGTGCTTCCTCTTACTGAATGGTGATCGCACGCGGCTTCGATGCTTCGCGCTTGCCGATGGTGATGGACAACGTGCCGTTCTCATAGCGCGCTTCGACCTTGTCCGCGTCCGCGTTTTGCGGCAGTTCGATCACGCGGCGGAAGCTGCCGGTGAAGCGCTCTTTCGCATACGTGCGCGCGCCTTCCACCGTTGCCTGCGCCTTGCGTTCGCCGCTAATGGTGAGCGTGCCTTTATCGACGGTCACATCGAGCGATGCAGGCTCGACGCCCGGCGCGAACGCGACGATATGAATCGCATCGTCCGTGCTGCCGATGTTCAGACGCGGGAAAGCATCCGCGCGGCTCGAACGCATGCTCGAAGGAAGATTGCCGAAGAGCGAGGACATCTGCCGCTGCATGCGGTCCAGTTCAGAGAAAACGTCGCCGCTGAAATAAAAGTCACTCATGGTCCAGTCTCCGATAGTGCGGCCAGCGCGGCCTGCAACAGGAAGTTGAATCGCCGACGCGGTTATCGCCGTCAGTGCATCGAAAGTAGGAGCGAAGGCTATCGTTTCAATACCGCCGCGCTATGTTTCAAGCGCAATTTTTTTTCTCCGGGCGGCTCTTGAAAGAAGCCGAAGCGCGCTTACATCCGTCCGAATGCGCTTCTTGCAGGTCGTTCTGCTACCGTCGAATACAGCGCAACTGCTGCTGTTTTTCATCTCATGGAGCCGGCATCATCATCGCGTGAAAGATCGATACGGATTCAGGCGAAGGAGCCGCTCATGGAACTCTTGAAGATGTTGCGCATCGTGCTTTGGAGCTTTTTCGGCGTGCGCAAGCGCGCTTCGCACAACGCAGACTTCGCGCAGGTCAGGTTGCCGCTATTGCCGGTCATCGCCGTGATGCTCGCGGGCGCATTCGGCCTGACGCTGCTGACGGTGGCGAAGCTCGCCACGGGCATCGCGCACTGAACGCACGAGGGCGCCGTCCCGCTCTTACAATGGCGATCGGATGATTGCCACGAGCGAGGACGGGAACGATGAAAGTATGCGTTTATGGCGCGGGCGCCATCGGCGGATGGATCGGCGTGAAGCTCGCGCAGGCGGGCTGCGATGTCAGCGTGGTCGCGCGCGGCGCGACGCTCGATGCGCTGAAGACGGAAGGGTTGCGGCTCGTCGAAAAGGACGCCACGCATGTCGTGAAGGTCGCGGCGAGCGCCGAACCCGCTGATCTCGGCGTGCAGGATCTCGTCGTGGTTGCAGTGAAGGCGCCCGCGATGGAATCCGTCGCCGCGCATATCGCGCCGCTGCTGTCGAATGAAACCCCCGTGCTGACCGCGATGAACGGTGTGCCGTGGTGGTTCTGCGACGGCCTTGGCGAACCGTTCACCGGCAAACGTCTTTCGTCCGTCGATCCGCAAGGCAAGATCG
The DNA here is from genome assembly GCF_023631045.1 of Caballeronia sp. AZ7_KS35. Lineage (NCBI taxonomy): Bacteria > Pseudomonadati > Pseudomonadota > Betaproteobacteria > Burkholderiales > Burkholderiaceae > Caballeronia > Caballeronia sp. AZ7_KS35. The sequence continues at coordinate 21,954 of NZ_JALQDV010000029.1, forward strand.
CCGCGGCGATTCCGGGCACGCAGACGGTCGGTTGCGTGGTGCACGCGAGTTGCTTCGTAGAAGCGCCGGGCGTCATCCGGCATCATCAGGGCAAGGGGCTGATTATGGGCGAGGCGACGGGCGCACCGACCGCCCGCACCGAATCGCTCGTTTCGCTCTTCTCGAAGGCGGGCTTCGACGCCACGCTCTCCGCGCAGATTCAACGCGACGTCTGGTTCAAGCTATGGGGCAACATGACGATGAACCCCATCAGCGCGATTACCGGCGCGACCACCGACCGCATTCTCAGCGACGATCTCGTGCGCGGCTTCGTCACGAACGTGATGCTCGAAGCGAAGGAAATCGGCGCGCGCTTCGGCATTCCCATCGAACAGAAGCCCGAGGATCGCCACGCCGTGACGCTCAAGCTCGGCGCGATGAAAACGTCGATGTTGCAGGACGTTCAGGCGGGCAAGGCGGTCGAGCTCGATGCGCTCGTCGCGTCCGTGCGCGAGTTGGGCGCGATGACCGGCGTGCCGACGCCGTTCACCGATGCGCTTCTCGGGCTCGCACGCCTGCACGCTCGCACGCTCGGGCTCTATCCGGCCTAGGCCGGCTCACCGCGCCACTCTGTCCGGCGAAGGCAGCACCTTCGCGCACACCCGACATCTTCAGAGGAACCCCATGGAGCAACAGGATCAGCGGGAAACCGCGAGCGAGCTCGTCGCAATGCGCGACATGCTGCGCGAGTTCGTCCGCGAGCGGGACTGGAGCCGCTTTCATTCGCCGAAGAATCTGGCTGCGGCGTTGTCGGTGGAAGCGAGCGAGTTGCTCGAACCGTTCACGTGGCTCGCCACCGGCGACAGAACCGAACTCGACGAATCGAAGCTACAAGCCATTCGCCACGAAATGGCGGACGTGCTCGCCTATCTCGTGATGCTCGCCGACTCCCTCGACGTCGATCTGCATCGCGCGCTGATCGAGAAGATGGCGCTGAACCGGTCGAAATATCCGGCGCACAAAGTGAAGGGCGACGCGCGCAAGTACACGGAGTACGACGACTGACACCCGGACGAACGCCACTGGCGCACGATGCGCCCGCGCGGTTAAGCTTGGCGTTCAGCCCGTTCCCTTAGAGGATTGTCGATGGACTTTTCGCTTTCTCCGGAGTTGACCGATCTGCAGGCGCGCGTGCGCGCTTTCATCGCTGAAGAGATCGTGCCGTTCGAGCGCGATCCGCGTTGCACGCTGCATGGCCCGAACGAAGCGCTGCGCGCCGAGTTGATCGCGAAAGGGCGCGCGGCGAAGCTGTTGTCGAGCCACGTATCGCCCGAATTCGGCGGCCTGGGCCTGAATCACGTCGCGAAAGCCATTCTGTTCGAGGAGGCGGGCTATTCGCCGCTCGGTCCGGTCGCGCTGAACATCGCCGCGCCCGACGAAGGGAACATGCATCTGCTCGAAGCCATCGCTACGCCGCAGCAAAAGGAGCGCTGGCTGCGTCCGCTCGCGGCGGGCGAGATTCGCTCGTGTTTCTGCATGACCGAGCCGCCGCCGGGTGCGGGCGCCGATCCGGCGATGCTGCAGACCATCGCCGTGCAGGACGGCGACGACTACGTGATCGACGGACGCAAATGGTTCATCACGGGCGCGGAAGGCGCGGCGGTCGCGATCATCATGGCGAAGTTCGCCGACGGTCCCGCGACGATGTTCCTCGCCGATATGTCGAGCCCCGGCATCGTGATCGAGCGCGCGATGGATTCGCTCGATACGTGCTTTCCCGGCGGCCACGGCGTCGTGCGCTTCGAGGGCCTGCGCGTGCCGAAGGAAAACGTATTGGGCGAGCCGGGCGAAGGATTTCGCTACGCGCAGGTGCGGCTATCGCCGGCGCGTCTCACGCACTGCATGCGCTGGCTCGGCGCCGCGCGGCGCGCGCACGATGTCGCGACGGCGCATGCGCGGCAGCGTCAGGCGTTCGGCAAGGCATTGGGCGAGCACGAAGGCGTCGGCTTCATGCTCGCCGATAACGAAATGGATCTGCACGTCACGCGTCTCGCCATCTGGCATTGCGCGTGGGTGCTCGATCAGGGCGTGCTCGGCAAGCACGAATCGAGCATCGCGAAAGTGGTGTCGTCGGAGGCGCTGTGGCGGGTCGTCGACCGCTCGGTGCAGGTGCTCGGCGGGCAGGGCGTCACGCACGAAACCGTCGTCGCGCGGATTTTCGCGGACATGCGCGCGTTCCGTATCTACGACGGTCCGTCGGAAGTGCATCGATGGAGCATCGCGCGGCGCATCCTGCGCGGGCCGAAGCCGCGCGGCGAATCGGCCTGACGAATGCGCGCTTACTGCACGCGGGTTTCGCCGCGAGCCTGCCGTTGCGCGATGATGCGGCTCGCGCGCATCGCGTTGTCCGGGTAGTCCAGCCAGTCGTTCGGATCGTAGCCGACCGAGCGCCACAGCAGAAATTCCTGCCGGACCTGGTCGCGCGTTTTCGGCGCGTTCGGATCGGTGGTTTGCGCCGGCGGTTGCGCGAGCGCGGACGCGGCGCAGCACAAAGCGAGCGCGCCGAGGATGATGCGGGAAATGGATGTCATGACGAATACCTCACACCGCGTAGCACGGCGATTTCATTCTAGGTGACGGAACGAAAACGCGCAGAACACGTTGTTCGCGTTCGGCGCGTCGCGTTTCATATGTCGTGTGCTGACGAACCGCCCTATACTCGATTTCTTCGGGCGGGGCGTTCCGGCGATTCATAGAACCATAGCCTGAGCCAACGAATACACGACAAACAGGCCCAGTCATGAGCACGTCGAGCGTTGCCATCACCAGCAGTTTTCCGGAGATGGACGAACTGAAAGCGATTCGCGTCGCGGGCGGCGCGCGCTTCGCGTGGCACACGATCGGCGAAGTGCGCGCACGCGAGCATATGTTTCCGATCCTGACCGCGGCGATCGGCTCGGACGATCCGCAAGCGCCCGCCATCGGCTTTTTCGGCGGCGTGCATGGGCTCGAATGCATCGGCACGCAACTCGTCCTCGAATACATGCGCGCGCTGTTGCGACGGCTCGAATGGGACGACACGCTGCATCATCAACTGCGCGCGGTGCGGCTCATCTTCATGCCGATCGTCAATCCCGGCGGCATGTTCGCGCGCACCCGCGCGAATCCGAATGGCGTCGATCTGATGCGCAACGCGCCGCAAAGCGCCGAAGGACGCGTGCCGTTTCTCGCAGGCGGACAGCGCATCGGGCCGTGGCTGCCGTGGTATCGCGGCCCGGCCGATGGCCGCATGGAAGTGGAGAGCGCGGCGCTGCTTTCCGTTGTCGAGGAACAGTTGATGTCGCGGCCGTTGAGCTTCGCGCTCGATTGTCATTCGGGCTTCGGCTGGGACGACAGCATCTGGTTTCCCTACGCGCGCACCGAGCGGCAAATGGCGCATCTGCCGGAAATGTTTCTGCTGAAGACGATGTTCGAGGAGTCGTATCCGCATCATGGCTACGCGTTCGAGCCGCAGAGTCATCAATACCTGCTGCACGGCGATCTGTGGGATTTCGCATATGACCGCTCGCGCGCACCCAACATCTTCCTTCCGATGACGCTCGAACTCGGCTCGTGGCGCTGGATTCGAAAGAATCCGATGCAGCTTTTCTCGCGCCTCGGCATCTTCAATCCGATCAAGGCGCACCGGACGAGGCGCGTGCTGCGGCGTCATCCGAACTTCTTCGATTTCCTCACGCGCGCGGCGTTCTCGTCGCGTCGCTGGCTGCCGAGCGGCGAATTCCGCGAGGACGTGCTGCGGCGCGCGCGCGAGCACTGGCAACGCACGGCCCTGCGATGAGCCAGTGGATCCTTCTGCGCGGCCTCACGCGTGAAGCGCGTCACTGGGGCGCGTTCGATGCGGCGCTCGCCGCGCATGGGCTCGCAGGCGCGGGCGAGCGCGCGATATGCATCGATCTGCCGGGCAATGGCGTCGAACGCGCGCATGGGGCGCCGCTTTCCGTCGTCAGGATGATGGCGTTCGTTCGCGAGCGCGCCGCCGCGCTGAACATACACATGCCGTGCCGCGTGCTTGCGATGTCGCTCGGCGCGATGGTCGCCACTGCGTGGGCCGAACATCATCCCGACGAGATCGAGCGGCTCGTGCTGATCAACACCAGCATGCGCCCGTTCGCGCGCGTGTCCGAACGCCTGCGTCCCAATGCGTGGCCGATGCTCGCGCGAATCGCGATGACGTGGACGCTGCCCGAGCGATGCGAAACGCTCATCCACGCGCTGACGTGCAGTCGTATCGACACGCGTGGCGCAGATATCGCGCACTGGGCGCATCTTCGGCGCACGCATGGCGCGAGCGCGGCGAACGCGCTGCGTCAACTCGCGGCGGCGGCGCGCTTTCGCGCGCGCGTCGATGCACCGCCATGTCCCGTATTGCTGCTATCGTCGGCGGCGGACCGGCTCGTCGATCCGATATGCTCGCTGCGCATCGCGGCGCAATGGCGTGCCTCGCACGCGGTGCATCCGTGGGCGGGCCACGATCTGCCTCACGACGATGCCAACTGGACGTGCGCAGCCATCGCCGCGTGGCTCGACGAGCGCAAGCGCACGCGTGACGTTTCCGTGACGAGTGCATGACACCCATTTGTTTCAAGGTCAATATGAAACCGCCCATCATCAATCTCGATGCGCTCGAACCGCAACCGCTGCCGCCGGAATTCGCGCCGACGGGTGCCGCCGCCGAACGTTACGCGCCGCGCATTGCGCGTATCGGCGGCATGCTCGGCGCGAGGAAGCTCGGCTATAGCCTCATCGTGCTCGAAGCGGGCAAGCGCGCGTTTCCGTTTCATCATCATCGCGTGAACGAGGAGATGTTCTTCGTGGTGGAAGGCGAGGGCGAAGTCCGCATCGGCCAGGAGACGCATGCGATTCGCGCGGGCGACGTCATCGCCTGCCCGCCGGGCGATGCATCGACGGCGCATCAGATCGTCAACACGGGCGCGCAACCGTTGCGCTACCTTGCGGTCAGCACGATGCAATCGCCCGAAGTGGTCGAGTATCCGGATACGGGCCGCCAGGCCGTGCTCGTCGCCGACGAGCCGGGCGTGAAGGGCTTGCGCGCCGTGTTTCGCGCAAGCGATTCGCTGCACTACTGGGACGGCGAATAGAAATGCAGCAGGCACGACGATGGCGAACACCGTCGTCGCTGCCTTCCATGCTTCGTCCATGTAACCGTCACGAATTTCCCGTTAGCGCATGTAACGGACGTGCGTTTCGCGCGACGCATAGGGGAAATCTCGTGTTGCAACGCAGCATCCCATTGCGTATGCTGTTCCTGGCAGGTGGCACAGGCCGCCGCCGCACGCATTCGAGCATCGACACGAACAATCAAACGCCGGCAAGCACAGAGCGTTTCATCGGGCGGGCCGGTAAGCATTACGGTCGTCAGCCTGAGGGAGCCGCACATATGGAACTGACCACATCGTCGCAACCGACGCTGCACGTCTTTCATCAGGAAGGAGGGTGGCATTGGGGCATCACCGTCGAGCGAGCGGCGGGAGGCGGAATGAAGGTCGTCGCGTATAGCGACGAAGGCTTCGGATCCGAGGAAGAGGCACGCGAGGACGGCGAACACGTCCTGCGCTCGGAAGACTGGCGCTCGCGCCAGAGTTTCAGCCGCAGCGAGCGGCGTCAAGGGTATTCCTGATCGGGGCGGCACACGCTCGCCCCCGTTATCGTCCCACCGTTCTTTTTTCCCCTCGTTGCACCCACGCCTCGCTGCATCTTTCGCCTGCACCGGAAACGCGCGACACTGAACGCATCCGCATTCCGACAAGGCGCGTCCCATGCCGTCCGTTCCCTGTCCCTCGCACGCGACACCCGACAATCCCCGTTTCGCAATACGCCGCATGACGCCGCGCGATGTCGACGTCGCGCTCGAATGGGCCGCGACCGAAGGATGGAATCCCGGTCTCGACGACGCCCGCTCGTTCTTCGCCGCCGATCCGCACGGATTTTTCGTCGGCACGTGGGACGGCGCGCCGGTCGGCTGCATCTCGGCGGTCGCATACGGCGATGCGTTCGGTTTCGTCGGCCTCTATATCGTGGTTCCGGAATGGCGCGGCAAGGGCTTCGGCATGCGCTTGTGGAACGAAGGCATGGCGTATCTCGGCGCGCGCACTATCGGGCTCGATGGCGTGCTCGCGCAGCAGCCCAACTATCGGAAATCCGGCTTCGTGTTGGCGTATCGCAACGTGCGCTATGAAGGCATCGCATCGGCGGATGAAGATCCTGCCGATGGAGCCACGATCACCGATGCGCTGAACATCCCCTTCGCGCGGCTTCTCGATTACGACACCCGCGTGTTCGCGTGCGAGCGCACCGCGTTCCTGCGAGCGTGGCTGTCGCAACCGCAGGCGCACGCGCGCGCACTCGCCGCGCTCGATGGCGACGCGGTGAGCGGCCTCGCCGTGATCCGGCGTTGCGGCGCGGGCCACAAGATCGGTCCGCTCTTCGCCGACGATCTGAGCACGGCGCGCGCGCTGTATCGTGGGCTCGTTTCCGTGCTGCCCGGCGAGACCGTGTTCCTCGACGTGCCCGAAATCAATCCTGCGGCGGTGGCGCTGGCGGTCGAACACGACATGACGAGCGTCTTCGAAACGGCGCGCATGTACACGCGTGCGGCCCCGGACGTGCCGCTCGCGCGTGTCTTCGGTGTAACGACCTTCGAGCTCGGCTGAGAACGCCAAAGACCGGTCAGGCCGGCGGCGTGCCGTCGTGGAAGAAGGTCTTCAGTTGCGAGCGCAGTTCGGGCGAATCCGTGTGCTGATGGACGGCGACGGCATGCTGCACGGCCGCTTCCATCAACTCGTCCTCGCTGTCGGCGGACAGGACGACGCTGCATTTCACGTCGCTCGGGCACTCGCGACAATCGATGTACTTGCGTGTCATGGCATCCTCCTCGCATGAGACGCTGAATCCAGTATAGGCGGCGCGCCGCGTCACGGTGACGAGGTTTGCGCGCGCGCGCACACTCCGGTAACGTGTGACGTCTGTGCCACGCGCGAGCCCGCTCATGAGCCACGATCATCCGCACCATCACGACCACGACCACGATCACGATCACGCCGGCAGTGAATTGCCGGAGATGGACCTGCGCGTGCGCGCGCTCGAATCGCTGCTGGTCGAAAAAGGGTATATCGATCCGCGAGCGCTAGACGTCTTCATCGAAACCTACGAGCACAAGGTCGGGCCGCGCAATGGCGCGCGCGTCGTCGCGAAGGCGTGGAGCGATCCCGCGTTTCGCACATGGCTTTTGGACGATGCCACCGCCGCCATCGCGTCGCTCGGTTTCACCGGCCGGCAAGGCGAGCACATGGTCGCGCTCGAGAACACGGAGGACGTACATAACATGGTCGTCTGCACGCTGTGCTCGTGCTACCCGTGGTCGGTGCTCGGGCTGCCGCCGGTCTGGTACAAGTCGGCGCCGTATCGCTCGCGTGCGGTGATCGATCCGCGCGGCGTGCTGCGGGATTTCGGCGTCGAATTGCCGGAACAGGTCGAGTTGCGCGTATGGGATTCGACCGCCGAAGTGCGCTATCTCGTCGTGCCGATGCGTCCCGCCGACACCGATCATCTCGACGAAGACGCGCTCGCCGATCTCGTCACACGCGATTCGATGATCGGCACGGGCGTCGCGCTCGCGCCGTCGCAGGCAACGGGAGCATCGGCATGAACGCGGCGCACGACATGGGCGGCATGCAGGCGTTCGGCCCCATCGAAATCGATGCCTGCGACGCGCCGGGCGCATCGCCGTTTCACGCGGAATGGGAGCGCCGCGTGCTGGCCGTCACGCTCGCGATGGGCGCGACGGGCCAATGGAACATCGACACGTCCCGTGCCGCGCGCGAAAGCCTGCCGCCCGCGCAGTATCTCGGCAGCAGCTATTACGAAATCTGGTTCGAAGGCTTGAAGAAACTCTTGACGGCGAAGGGACTCGCGAGCGCCGATGAGATCGCGAGCGGCCGTTCGCAATCCGCCGCGAAGCCGAACGTGCGCGTGCTGAAAGCGGAGGACGTAAGCGCCGCGCTGTTGCGCGGTGCGCCGGTCGATCGTCCGGCTGCGTCGGCGGCGCGCTTTTCCATCGGTGATGAAGTCCGCACGAAACTGATGAATCCGCCGACGCACACGCGTCTGCCGCGCTATTGCCGCGGCAAGCTCGGGCGCGTCGTCGCGGTGCGCGGCACGCACGTCTTTCCCGATGAAAACGCGCTCGGTCACGGCGAGCATCCGCAATGGCTCTACACCGTGCGTTTCGAGGCGAAAGACTTGTGGGGCGCGGACACGACCGCGTCGTCGGTGTGTGTCGATTGCTGGGAACCGTATCTCGAATGACCTCGACCGACGCTGAATCGAAGCTGAAAGAACTGCGCGCCGCGTTGCCCGAACTGCCTTTCGATGGCGACGGTCCCGTGTTTCGCGCGCCGTGGGAAGCGCAGGCGTTCGCGATGGCGCTCGCGTTGCACGAGCGCGGCGTGTTCACCTGGAAGGAGTGGGCGCACGCGTTGAGCATCGCGATCGAGGACGCGCAGGCGGCGGGCGATCCCGATCACGGCGACACGTATTACGCGCATTGGCTCAGCGCGCTCGAACGCCTCACTGCCGAAAAGGGATGCGTGAGCGACGCGATGCTTGCGCAGCGGCGCGACGAATGGGACGAGGCCGCGCGCGCCACGCCGCATGGCCAGCCGATCGTGCTTACGCGCGCATTGCCCGCCGCGACGCTCGATGCGTATCGCGCGGCGATCTATCGGATCGAAGCGCAGCCGGACATCGACATGAAGATCGGCGTCGGGAATCGCGATGTCGTTGCCTTGCTCGAAAAGCATGGCGTCGCAAGCGCGGTGTTCGTCACGGCGTTCAATCCGTTCGGTCATGTGCTCACGCCGCAAGAAAATGCGCTGCGCCAGCGGGCGCTGATCGAACGCGTCGGACAGATGGGATTGCAGGCGCTGCCGGGCGCGGGCGTCGATCCTCAGCATGTCTGGGTGGCCGAAGCGAGCCTCTTCGCGCTCGGCGCGACCCGCGACACCGCCGATACGCTGATGACGCAATTCGCGCAGAACGCCGTCGTGTATGTCGACCGCGCGGGCGTGCCGGAATTGCTGCTGCATCCGGATCATCGCTGAAACTAACCAACAGGAGAAACCCATGCCGCTCGTTCGCATCGATCTGCAGAAAGGCAAGGACAGCGCGTATCGCACGACTATCGGCGATGTCGTGTACGACGCGATGCGCTCGACACTCGACGTGCCCGAGAACGATCGCTTTCAGATCGTCGCGGAGCACGGCGCGACGGACTTCATCGTCGATCGCACGTATCTCGGCATCAGCCGCACGGACGATTGCGTCGTGATCCAGGTCACGCTCAACGAAGGCCGCGACCTCGCGAAAAAGAGCGCGTTCTACAAGGCGGTCGCCGATGGCTTGCACGAACGTCTCAAGCTGCGGCGCGAGGATGTTTTCATCAGCCTCGTCGAAGTGAAGAAGGAGAACTGGTCCTTCGGCAACGGCGAGGCGCAGTACGCTCCCAAATGACCGAAGCAACGATTCCCTTCGATGTCCGCCCGATGCCGCTTCCCGATCACGCGCCCGGCGACGTGCGCGTGTGGCTGCTTCATATCGATTTTTCGATGCCGCTCGACAGCGCCGCCTACGCCGTGATGAACGCGGATGAACGCGCGCGCGCCGCGCGTTTTCTGCGTCACGCGGATGGCGCGCGTTTCGGCGCGGTGCGTTGCGCGCTGCGGCATCTGCTCGCGGCCGAAACGGGCGACGATCCCGCGCGTCTCGCGTTCGATGCCGGCGATCGCGGCAGGCCGTTTCTCGTTCACCGGAACGCGCCGGATTTCAACGTGTCGCATTCGGGCGGCTATGGCTTGATCGCGATGTCGCGAGAAAGGCGCGTGGGCGCCGATATCGAGGAAGCGCGCGCGACGTTCGATTGGCGCGATCTCGCGCCCGCGGTGCTCGGGGATATCGACCGGCGCGAAATCGAAGCCTTGCCCGACGATGCCGCCCGAGACCGCGCGTTCTTCGACTGCTGGACGGCGAAAGAGGCGGTGCTGAAGGCGCACGGCGATGGCATCGGCAGCACGGATGTCGCGATGCACGGCTTTTCAGTTCTTCCGCGCAGGGACGTTCGCTATGCGGTGACGCGCGGCGCGGGCGCGTTCGACGCTATTTCGCTCACCGCGCCCGACGGATACGCTGCCGCGCTAGCCTGGTCCTATTGATGCGCCGCAGCGACGCTCACGCCACTTTGGTGCGGAGCAAATCCCGATGCGTGAGATACAGCCGCAAGTCGAATTCGATCTGATGGTAGCCGGGCTGCATCAACTCGCACAGGCGATAGAAGGCCTTGTTGTGATCGCTTTCCTTCAGATGCGCGAGTTCATGCACGACGATCATCCGAAGAAACTCGGGCGCGGTGTCCCTGAAAAGCGACGCAATGCGGATTTCCTTCTTCGCCTTGAGCTTCGCGCCCTGCACGCGCGAGATGGCGGTGTGCAGGCCGAGCGCGTGACGCAGCACGTCGAGCTTGCTGTCGTAGAAGACTTTGTCGATTGCAGGCGCGACGCGCAGGAATTCCTGCTTCAGATCTGAGCAATATTCATAAAGCGCGCGATCGGACTGAACGGCGTGCCTGTTCGGATAGCGCGCGTCGAGATACGAACCCAGTTGTTGCTGGGCGATCAGTCGGCGAACCTTGTCCTGCAGCACGTTCGGGTAGGCGCTCAGGTATTTCAGGTGTTGCATGACGGCCAAATTCGATAAAAATGCCTGCGTGCGCAGGCGGGCGTGGGACGCATCGGGCAGCGTCCGCAGCGTGATTTGCGCAGCGATTCAGCAATCATTTTAGTCAACGCCGCGCGGCCTCGCCGACGCCGTTCGCACAAGCGTGTTTCGACGCACGCAATTGCGTAAGTTTATGTTTCAGGCCGGTTTCGACCCCAGCGACCGTGCGAACATGCGCCCTCTTCGGGCAAGGGCGACAAAGGCGGTTTCTTCATGGCATCGAGCAAGGCTCATCATGCGACGGGATGGGCGGCAGGCATCATCGCGGCGGCGATCGTGACGCATCCGGCCACGGCGGGCGGCGCGAACATGCTCGCGGGCGTTTTCGCGCTGCTCGCGGGCGTCGCCGGGGCGACCGCGCCGGACTGGCTCGAAGTCGCGTGGTGGACGCGCGCGCGCAAGCTCTGGATCACGCATCGCACGCTCACGCACTGGGGCATCGGCTGGGTTGCGCTGCTCGCGCTTTCGTATCACTTTCTCGGCCGGCATCCGGCGGCGCCCGTCGCGTTCGGCTTCGCGTGCGGCGGGCTCATGCATCTCTTCGCGGACTGGCCGAACCCGCTCGGCGTGCCTTGGATCGCCGCGCGCCATTCGCTCAATCTATGGACGAGCGGCCATTGCGATCTGATCATCGTCGCGGCTGCGTGGGCTGCAGCGCTTTTCGTCGTCGACGATGTCTGGTTTCATCATGTCTATGGCCGCATGCTGCTGAACGCACTACATATCTAGCACGACATCGCGAGGAGTCACGTTCTCATGCAACCGAATCCCATGCGCAATCGCTTCGCTTTCTTCCTTGCCGCCTTTCTCGCGATGCTCGCGCTCGGCGGCTGCGCGGGCTTCTTCAATCGCGACGCGATGCGCGTGAGCGTCGCGGGCATCGAGCCGCTCGAAGGGCAAGGGCTGGAGATGCGTTTCGCCGTGAAGCTGCGCATTCAGAACCCGAACGACGCGCCGATCGACTTCGATGGCGTCGCGCTCGATCTCGATCTCAACGGCCGCGCATTCGCGAGCGGCGTCAGCGATCAGCGCGGAACGGTGCCGCGTTTCGGCGAAACGGTGCTGTCCGTGCCGGTGACGGTATCGGCATTCTCGATGGCGCGCCAGGCGTTCGGCTTCGCGAGCGGCGACACCGTCAGCAAGGTGTCGTATGCGGTGCGCGGCAAACTCGCGGGCGGCGCGTTCGGCGGCGCGCGCTTCGCCGACAGCGGTTATGTCGATCTGCCGGGCATGGGCGCGCCCGGCTACTAGGGCGCGGACGGCTCCCACGGATCGTAAGGCACGACGCGATCCGCCTCGTTGGCGTCGTTGCGGGCGATCACGGCGCGCGCTGCTTGCGTCGCGCTCAGATTGACCGGCTGATGCGGCACGCCCGGCGGAATGAATACGAAGTCGCCCGGCTCGTTGATGACCGATTCCGCCAGTCCCGGCCCATAGCGCGTCTCGATGCGTCCTTCGAGTATGTAGATGCCGGTCTCGTAGCCAACGTGGATGTGCGGCTCGCCGCGTCCGCCCGGCGGCACGACGACGATATGCATCGCGAGTCCGCGCGTGCCCGCCGTCTTCGCCGACAGCCCGATGAAATACGGCAGATGCTGAACCGTCGCGAGTTGCTCTTTCGGACGCACCGTGACGACCGTCTGCTGCGCTGTCTCTTCAGTGAAATCCTGCATGGCGATGCCTCCGTGAGCCGCTCTTCAGCTATCGACAATAGTCGAAAGCCGATGTCGCGCAAAGGTCATGCGATGCGGCTAACGTAGCCGGAATGCGCGCACCGTCTTTGTGCAACCGCACATGCCCGACCCGCGAGCGATGCGCCGGGGCGGCGCATAATCTCCTTGATTCGAAGCGCGAGCCGCAATCGCACCGCAACCGAAAGCCTCGGGAGGACACCATGCTGGTCAAGAACGAAGCGCGGGTCGAACATCTCATCAACGATCTTCTCGAGTTCGCGAGAGGGCGATTGCCGGAGCCAAGCTTCAAGGTCATCGAGCCGCTGCTTCGCTATTACTACGAGCAGGTCGATGTCGAGGATATCGCGAGCCGCGATGTCGCCGATCTCTACGGCGCCGCGATGGCGCACTGGCAGACCGCGCAGAAGTTCGTGCCGGGGCGCGAGGTGCTGCGCGTCTACAACCCGAATCTGGAGCAGCACGGCTGGCATTCGGATCACACGGTCGTCGAGATCGTCAACGACGACATGCCGTTTCTCGTCGATTCGGTGACGATGGAACTCAACCGCCTGGGGCTCGCGCTGCATTCGGCGATTCATCCGGTGTTTCGCGTCTGGCGCGCGAGCAAGGGCGCGCATACGGGCGAGATCGAGCGCATCGGTCAGGGTCATGCCGAAGCGGGCGACGGCAACTCCGAGCTCGAATCGTTCATCCATTTCGAAGTCAATCGCTGCGGCGACGGCGAGCGTCTCGACGAAGTGCGCGAGAACATCGCGCGCGTGCTCGGCGACGTGCGCGCGGCGGTCGAAGACTGGCCGAAAGTCACCGAGGCCGCGCGTGTAGCGATAGACGATCTGAAGGCGCGCGATACGACGCCCGACGGCATCGAGTCCCGCGCGTTCCTCGAATGGATGGTCGCCGATCACTTTACGTTCCTCGGCTGCCGCGATTACGAACTCGTCGAGCATGAAGGCGGCTTCGCGCTGCGCGGCGTGGCCGGCTCGGGCCTCGGCATTTTGCGCGAAACCTTGCGCGCGCCGTCCGACGGGGACGTGACGCCGCTGCCGCCGGGCGCGGCCGCGATCATCGAAGGCGCGGCGCCGATCTTTCTGACGAAGGCGAATTCGCGCGCGACGGTGCATCGGCCGGGCTATCTCGACTATGTCGGCGTGAAGCGCACGTCGCCGGATGGCAAGGTGATCGGCGAACGGCGCTTCCTCGGTCTCTATACGTCGACGGCGTATCTCGTGCCCACGTCCGAGATCCCGATCGTGCGCCGCAAATGCGCGAACATCGTGCGGCGCGCGGGCTTTCTCGCGAAGGGGCATCTGGCGAAGTCGCTTATCACGGTGCTCGAACAATATCCGCGCGACGAACTGTTCCAGGCCGATGAAGACGTGCTCTTCGATATCGCCATCGGCGTGCTGCGTTTGCAGGAACATCAGCGCACGCGGCTTTTCGTGCGGCGCGACCGCTTCGACCGCTTCGTGTCATGCCTCGTCTTCGTGCCGCGCGACAAGTTCAACACCGACTTGCGCCGCCGCATCAGCCGTGTGTTGATGGAAGCGTTCAACGGCAAGAGCATCGAGTTCACGCCGCTCCTGTCCGAATCGCCGCTCGCGCGCATTCATATCGTCGTGCGTGCGGACAGAGGCGCGATGCCCGAAGTCGATACCCGCGAACTCGAAGCGCGCGTCGTGCAGGTCGCGCGCCGCTGGCAGGACGATCTCGCCGATGCGCTCATCGACAGTCACGGCGAGGAAGCGGGCAACCGGCTCCTGCAGCGTTATGCCGATTCGTTCCCGGCGGGTTATCGCGAGGACTATCCGGCGCGCACGGCGGTGCGCGACATCGAATTGATCGAGGCGACGCATACGCGGCCCGGCGGCTTGTCGATGAGCCTGTACCGGCCGATCGAAGCCGGACGCCGCGCGTTTCGCTTCAAGGTGTATCGCGTCGGCGATCCGATCGCGCTGTCGCACAGCCTGCCGATGCTGGAGCATCTCGGCGTGCGTGTCGATGAAGAGCGGCCGTATCTGATCGAGCCGACCGGCGCGCCGAATGCGTGGATCCACGATTTCGGGCTGGAGTTGCAGGACGACGTGGAATTCGATATCGATCGCGTGAAGCCGCTCTTCGAAAACGCGTTCGCGAGCGTGTGGTCGGGCGAGATCGAGAACGACGACTACAACCGTCTCGTTCTGCGCGCGGAGTTCGGCGCGCGCGACGTGACGATCATGCGCGCCTATGCGAAATATCTGCGGCAGGTTGGCTCGACCTTCAGCGATGCGTATATCGAGCGCGCGCTGATCGGCAATCCGCTGATCGCGAAGAAGCTGCTGCAACTCTTCATGGTGCGTTTCGATCCGGCGCGCGGCGGCTCGGCGGAAGATCGCGACAAGGCCGCCGAACGCGTGCTCGCCGATATCGAAGCCGCGCTCGACAAGGTGCCGAATCTCGACGAAGACCGCATCCTGCGTCAGTTTCTGGGCGTCATCACGGCGACGGTGCGAACCAATCATTTCCATCGCGATGCGCAAGGCCAGCCGCGTCCGTATGTGTCGTTCAAGCTCGATCCGTCGATAGTGCCGGGCTTGCCCGAGCCGAAGCCGATGTTCGAAATCTGGGTCTATGCGCCGCGCGTCGAGGGCGTGCATTTGCGCGGCGGACGCGTTGCGCGCGGCGGGCTGCGCTGGTCGGACCGGCGCGAGGATTTCCGCACCGAAGTGCTCGGCCTCATGAAAGCGCAGATGGTGAAGAACACGGTAATCGTGCCGGTCGGATCGAAAGGCGGCTTTGTCGTGAAGAATCCGCCGCCCGTATCGGATCGGGAAGCGTTTCTCAATGAAGGCATCGCGTGTTATCAGATGTTCCTGCGCGGCCTGCTCGACGTGACCGACAACCGCACGCCCGATGGCATCGTGCCGCCGCCCGATGTCGTGCGCCACGATCCCGACGATCCGTATCTCGTCGTCGCCGCCGACAAGGGCACGGCCACGTTCTCCGACTACGCGAACGCGATCGCGCACGAATACGGCTTCTGGCTCGACGATGCCTTCGCGTCCGGCGGGTCGGTCGGCTACGACCACAAGAAGATGGGCATCACGGCGCGCGGTGCGTGGGAATCGGTGAAGCGGCATTTCCGCGAGATGAACTTCGATACGCAGACGACCGATTTCACCGTGGTCGGCATTGGCGACATGTCCGGCGACGTCTTCGGCAACGGCATGCTGCTGTCGCGCCATATCAGGCTGATTGCGGCGTTCGATCATCGGCATGTGTTTCTCGATCCGACGCCCGATGCGGCCACGAGCTTCGATGAGCGCGCGCGTCTTTTCGCGCTGCCGCGCTCCAGCTGGGCCGACTACGATCCCGCATTGATCTCGACGGGCGGCGGCGTCTATCCGCGCACGGCGAAGTCGATTCCGATCTCGCCGCAAGTGCAGGCGGCGCTCGGCATCAGCGCATCGGTGCTCGCGCCGAACGAACTGATCCGCGCGATCCTGCTGGCCGAGGCGGATCTGCTCTATAACGGCGGCGTCGGGACGTATGTGAAGTCGAGCGCGGAGACGCATCAGCAAGTCGGCGATCGAACGAATGATGGCGTGCGCGTGAACGGCGCGGAACTGCGCGTGAAGGTCGTCGCGGAAGGCGGCAATCTCGGGCTCACGCAACTGGGGCGCATCGAGTTCGCGCAGAAGGGCGGCCGCATCAATACGGATGCCATCGATAACTCGGCGGGCGTCGACTGTTCGGATCACGAGGTCAACATCAAGATTCTGCTTGGCCTCGTCGTCGCGGATGGCGAGATGACCGAGAAGCAACGCAACGCGCTGCTCGCCGAAATGACCGATGAAGTCGGCCTGCTCGTGCTGAAGGACAACTATGCGCAGACGCAGGCGCTGTCGATCGCAAAGCGCCATGTCGCCGAAACGCTCGACGCCGAAGCCCGCATGATGCGCTTCCTCGAACGCGCCGGGCGCCTGAAACGGCGCATCGAGTTCCTGCCGAACGACGACGACATCAACGAGCGCGCGGCGGCGAAGTCGGGGCTGACGTCGCCAGAACGCGCGGTGCTGCTCGCGTACGGCAAGATGTGGCTCTACGACGAACTGCTCGAATCGGACGTGCCCGAAGACGCGCTCGTCGCGGACATGCTGCCCGAGTATTTCCCGAAGCCCTTGCAGCAGCGCTATAGCGAGACGATGCAGCGCCATCCGCTGAAGCGCGAGATTCTCGCGACGCATCTGACGAACGCGCTCGTGAATCGTGTGGGCTGTACGTTCGTGCATCGGCTGATGGAAGAGACCGATGCGCGCCCGAGCGATATCGTGCGCGCGGCGCTGATGTCGCGCGATGTCTTCGATCTCGACGATTTGTGGCGCAGCATCGACGGACTCGACAACATCGTCGCGGATGAAGTGCAGGCGCGCATGTTCGTCGATGTCGTGCGTCTGCTCGACGATACGTCGCTGTGGTTCCTGCGTCATCTGAAGCACAACGGATCGGGCTCGAACGAGGCGAAGGGTTTGCTCGCGCGTTGCCGCGAGGCGGCGCTTCGACTCGCGCCGCAACTGCCGGCGCTCTTGCCCGCGACGCAGCTCGACGCGTGGTACGCGCGGCGGCGCGATCTGGAGGATGCGGGCGTCGAGAGCAGTCTCGCGGCGCGCGTCGCGAGCGGCGAGATCGCGACCGCCGTGCTCGACAGCGCGGAAGTGGCGGCGTGTTCCGGGCGCGGCCTGGAGCTTGTGGCGAGCGTGTATTTCGGCATCGGCACGTTGCTCGATTATCGCGGCATCGCCGAACGGGCGATGGCACTGCCGATCACGACGCACTGGGACTTGCTCGCGCGCGCGGCGGCGCTGGAAGAGCTCGCGCGATTGAAGCGCGCGCTGACGGTGAGCGCGCTCGAACAGTCGCGCGGCATCGATGCGCCGGATGTGATCGTCGAGAGCTGGCGCGCGAAACGGCAGGACGCGCTGGATCGGTACACGCGCTTGCTGGCCGAATTGCGGGCGAGCGGCGGCGCGAGTTTGTCGATGCTGCTGGTGGTCGTGAGGGAGATGGCGGTGCTGGAGAGAGCGTAGGGACCGTGGGGATTGGCGGCCTTTTATCAATTCTCAACAAATCGTCTCAGGCGTTCCCCTCGGCACTCATTTTTAGGAACTGTCCTTCTTTTTGAAAGATTTGAATTGCCAAATAATTGTCGATTTTTCGAAAGCACCTGTCTGACGGCAGGTGTTTTCAAGATTCGACGTTTTGGAGGCAATTCATGAGCGTTATCAAAGGGCGCCTGGCGATCGCGGTTGCGGTCGCGTCCGTTGCAGTTCTGTTTGGCGGATGCGCGACCGAGGCGTCGCACTCGGTTGCGGTTCCCGCCGTCGCGAGTTCCCAGAAGCCGTTCGCGGGCAAGCCCGTGCCCGTGGCCATCGGCAAGTTCGACAATCGCTCGAATTACATGCGTGGCGTGTTCTCGGATGGCGTCGATCGCCTCGGCAGTCAGGCGAAGACCATCCTCGCCACGGCCTTGCAGCAAAGCCGACGCTTCACCGTGCTGGATCGCGACAACCTTGGCGAAACGAAACAGGAAGCCGGGTTCGCGAACAAGGCGCAGTCGATTCGAGGCGCGAATTACATCATCACCGGCGACGTGACGGAGTTCGGCCGCAAGGATGTCGGCGATCAGCAATTGTTCGGCATTCTCGGACGCGGGAAGACTCAGGTGGCCTATGCGAAGGTCAGCCTCAATATCGTCGATATCGCCACGTCCGAGATCGTGACGTCGAGCCAGGGCGCCGGTGAATTCAGTTTGTCGAGCCGCGAAGTGATCGGCTTCGGCGGAACGTCGAGCTATGACTCCACGCTCAATGGCAAGGTGCTCGATCTTGCGATCAGCGAAGCGGTCAATCACCTGGCCGAACAAGTCGATGCCGGCGCCCTGCCGGCCGCAAAGTAATTCCACTCGTTTTCATCCGAACAACAACATGATCGTCAAGATTCACAAACTGACCGGCTTCGCGCTGCCGGTCGCGGTGGCGTGCTCGCTGCTGACGGGTTGCGCAACACAGACCACGTCGCTTTATCAATGGGACGGCTATCAGCCGCAGGTGTACGAATACTTCAAGGGACAAACGAGTCCGTCCGACCAGATCGCCGCACTCGAAGCGGCCCGCGAGAAGGTCTTCGCAAAGGACAAGACATTGCCTCCGGGTTTTCGCGCGCATCTCGGCATGTTGTACGCGACCGTGGGCAAGGGCGCCGAGGCTCGTCAGCAATTGACCGAGGAAAAGGAGCGCTTTCCCGAGTCGTCTACGTATATGGATTTTCTGTTGAGCAAACTTCAGTAAGCACCGACCATGACTTTCAATATTTCCCGCAAACTCATCGCGGTGCTGTCGGTCCTCTTGACGATGACCGCATGCGCTTCGCGCTCGCCGAGCCAGACGGACTACACGGCGTTCCGCAACAGCAAGCCGCGTTCGATTCTCGTTCTTCCGCCTGTCAACGACTCGAAGGATGTTGGCGCGACCTACGGCATGCTGTCCCAGATGACGATGCCGCTCGCCGAGGGCGGTTACTACGTCGTGCCGGTCGCCGAGATGGAAGAGACCTTCAGGCACAACGGTCTGACGACTGCAAACGACATCCAGGACGTTTCGGCGGCGAAGCTGCGCAGCATTTTCGGCGCGGACGCAGCGTTGTACACGAAGATCACCGCATACGGCTCGTCGTATCAAGTGGTCGCGAGCACGACTCAGGTCACGGCCGCGGCGAAGCTCGTCGATCTGCGCTCAGGCGAAACGCTTTGGAGCGGTTCGGCCACGGCGAATGGCAAGGAGGTCGGCACGAACGTGAGCGTCGGGTCCGGTCTCATTGGCGCGCTTGCGCAAGCTGCTGTCACGCATGTCGTGAATGTCACCAGCGACAAGTCATGGGCCGTTGCGGGACTCACTAGTCAGCGCTTGCTGGCAACGGGTGGATCGAACGGTCTGCTGTATGGGCCACGCTCGCCGAAATACGGAACGGACTGACCGGGACATAACGCGAGAAGCGACAACGCGCCGAATCATCGGCGCGTTTTTTTTCGCCGATTAAACCGTCGTTTCCTTAATAGATGATCGTTAAATAAGGAATACACAGCAAAGCCATGAAGCACTGTATCCACTCGCTCGCCGCATCGGCAACTTTGTCCGATACATGCTAGATCGCATGCACGATTTAACTGCTCGGGCACTTTACATCGCGTAAATCAAGGCATTAAATCAACAGGCGGGCCGAAGCGTCCGCTTGTTGCAATTCATCCCCGTTCTCGTGATTTCTCCGACGTGCATCCGATCGACATGCCACGCACGATCCGATGGCGGGTTCCTTGCGCTTTCGCGTACCAACTGGCAGGGTCGGACACGTCGCGGCGCTTCATATAGCAGCGAGGTCTCACAATGAGCAACATTTCAGGCGAAGCGATCGACACCCTCAAGGCGTCGGTGCGAGGCAGGCTCATCACACCGTCGGATTCCGATTACGACGAAGCGCGCAAGGTCTGGAACGCGACTATCGACAGGCGCCCCGCGCTCATCGTGCGTTGCGCCGGCGCGGCTGACGTCATCGCCGCGCTAGCGTTCGCGCGCGAGCAGGGCGTACTCGTTTCGATTCGCGGCGGATCGCACAACATCGCGGGCAGCGCAGTCAGCGACGACGCCTTGATGATCGATCTCTCCGCGCTGAAGTCCGTGCGTATCGATCCGCAAGCGAAGCGCGCCTATGTCGAGCCCGGCGCGCTGCTCTCCGACTTCGATCACGAAGCGCAGGCATTCGGCCTCGCGACACCGCTCGGCATCAACTCGACGACGGGCGTCGCCGGTCTCACGCTCGGTGGCGGCTTCGGCTGGATCAGCCGCAAGTTCGGCGTGACAGTCGACAATCTCGTCGCAGCGGAGATCGTCACGGCCGACGGCACCTGGCGCCGCGTGAGCGCGGACAGCGAGCCCGATCTCTTCTGGGCATTGCGCGGCGGCGGCGGCAACTTCGGCGTCGTGACGCTCTTCGAATATCAGCTGCATGAAGTCGGTCCGCAGATATACGGCGGCCTCGTCGTCTTTCCGCTCGAACAGGCGAATGAGGTTCTGCCGAAGTATCGCGAGTTCGTCGCGCAATGTCCCGACGAGCTCACCGTGTGGGCCGTGCTGCGTCTCGCGCCGCCGCTGCCGTTTCTTCCCGAGGACGCGCACGGCAAGCCCGTGGTCGTGTTGGCGAGTTGCTATGTCGGCCCGGTCGAAAACGGCGAAAGGGCGCTCGCGCCCGTACGCAGCTTCGGCACGCCCTATGGCGAACATCTCGGCGCGATGCCGTTCGCAGCATGGCAGAAGGCATTCGATCCGCTGCTCACGCCGGGTGAGCGCAACTACTGGAAATCGCACAACTTCGCGAGTCTGAACGACGCAACCTTCGACATCCTGACGAATGCGGTGAAGTCGCTTGCGTCGACGCAGTGCGAGGTCTTCATCGGCGCGATGGGCGGGCAGACGAATCGCGTGCCGGTCGATGCAACCGCTTATGCGAATCGCGATTCGATCTACACGATCAACATTCACGGCCGCTGGAGCGAGGCCGCGGACGACGAGAAGTGCACGAAGTGGGCGCGCGACATGTTCTCCGCGATGACGCCGCATGCAATCGGCAGCGTCTACGTGAACTTCATGACGGGAGAAGAAGGAGACCGTGTGAGAGCGGCGTATGGTCCGAATTACGAGCGGCTCGCCGAAGTGAAGCGGCGCTACGATCCGGATAACCTGTTCCGCAGCAATCAGAACATCACGCCGGCGGCGTGACGGCAGGTGCGTCGTGTTTCGCGATGTAACACGACCCACCGCAACCGTCGTTCACGGCCGGGTTCGTTTTCGGGCCGAATAGCGCCTGCCGCA
>NZ_JALQDV010000030.1:0-253633 GCF_023631045.1 Caballeronia sp. AZ7_KS35
CGCGCCCCCCCCCCCCCCCCCCCCCCCCCCCCCCCCCACCCCCCCCCCCCCCCCCCCACCCCCCCCCCCCCCCCCCCCCCCCCCCCCCCCCCCCCCCCCCCCCCCCCCCCCCCCCCCCCCCCCCACCGCAAGCGTCGTTCAGGGCCGGTTCAGTTGACGGCCGATATCGCGCGTGCCGAACTTCGACGCGTCGTTATCGGCTTCTTCGTAGACGAGCTTGAGCGTTTCGACGCTCAGATATTGACGCAAGAGGCCCAAAAATCTTGGCTCGACCGCGAGACGCAGCCGGTCGAATCGTTGATGCAAGCGGCTCCGTTCGAGATAATCCGCGACGGCCCGCGCGAACTTCTCACGATCCATTTCTGCCGTTTCGGTCGCGCGCGGCGCGGGGTTCCTGAGGTCCTCGACTTGCCGCAAATCCAGCTTCAATCCCTGCGTTTCGAAGATCCGGGCACGGCTGCCGTCGGCGGCGAGAACCCAGGTGATGGCGGTCATGATGCTCCTCCTGTTCGCCAGCCCAAGCGGGCTCCCGCCATTGTGCGCCTAATCTTCGTTTAGCGGCTTCGTTGTCGCCCCGCATTCGTTTTCGCGGCGCAGCAACGCGCGCGCGAATGTGCATCAAGGCAGCATCGAACCGCTCGCTGCGAAGCGCGTGTGGAACGAAAACGCCTGATCGAGGCGATGCGGCGTATGTCCGCCGAGCGCTGCTGCATCGCGGTAATAGTCGCGCAAAAGATCGCGATAGAGCGGATGCGCGCAGTGCTCGATCACGCTCATCGCGCGTTCGCGTGGCGCGAGGCCGGTGAGGTTGGCGAGCCCGCGTTCGGTCACGACGATATCGACATCGTGTTCGTTGTGGTCGCAATGGGGCACCATCGGCACGATGCTCGAGATACGGCCGTCCTTCGCGACCGATTTCGTCGCGAACACCGCATACGCCGCATTGCGCGCGAAGTCGCCCGAGCCGCCGATGCCGTTCATCATGTGCGTGCCGCCGACGTGCGTCGAATTCACGTTGCCGTAGATGTCGGCTTCGAGCGCCGTGTTGATCGCGATGAGACCGAGACGCCGAATCACTTCAGGATGATTGCTCACTTCCTGCGGCCGCAGCACGAGCCGGTCGCGATAGCGTTCGATCTCGTTGAACACTTTCTCCTGCCGTTGCGCGGACAGCGTGATCGACGCGCCCGATGCGAACGTCGCCTTGCCTGAGTCGAGCAGATCGAAGGTCGAGTCTTGCAGCACTTCGGAATAGATCGTCAGCGCTTCGAACGGCGACGCCGCGAACCCCGACAGCACAGCGTTCGCAATGGTGCCGATGCCGGCCTGCAACGGCGGCAACTGTTTCGGCAGACGCCCGCGCGAGACTTCATGCTGAAAGAACTCGATGAGATGACCGGCGATCAACGCCGTGTCCTGGTCGGCGGGCAACACGGTGGATGCGCTGTCCGGCTTGTCGGTGATGACGATCGCGGCGATCTTCTCGATCGGAATCTCGATGGCGGCCGCGCCGATCCGGTCATGCGGGCGCACGATCGGCAGCGCTTCGCGCGCGGGACGGCGCTCGGGAATCCAGATGTCGTGCAGGCCTTCGAGCGAGAGCGGCTGCGCCAGATTGATCTCGACGATCACGCGTTCGGCGAGGATCGCGAAGCTCGCGGTATTGCCGACCGAGGTCGTCGGCACGATGCCGCCGCTCTCGGTGATCGCGGCTGCTTCGACGATCGCGAGGTCGAGCTTGCCGAGGCGATTCGCGCGCAGCAGTTCGACCGTCTCCGACAGGTGTTGATCGACGAACATTACGTCGCCGCGGTTGATCGCGCGGCGCAAGGTCGTGTCGACCTGAAACGGCAGGCGTCGCGCAATCGCACCGGCTTCGGTCAGGATGCGGTCCGTGTCATGACCGAGCGATGCGCCCGTCATGAGCGTGATACGCAACGGTTCGTCTTCCTCGCGGGCGCGGCGCGCGATTTCGAGCGGCACGGCTTTCGCGTCACCCGCGCGCGTAAAGCCGCTTGCGCCGACGATCATACCGTCGCGAACGAGTTGAGCCGCTTCGGCGGCCGTGGTGATTTTTCCGCGCAACGCGGCACAGCGAATACGATCTTCGTACATCGACGTCTATCTTCAAGAGCTTCGTTTAACCGAAGGCGATTATAGGTAGCGCGGTTTGCCGTCGAAATCGCAACGTTGAAAGACATTGTTCCAATGCCGTGCGACATTGCGCTTTGTCCAAATCGATGCACGCGAGCGCGTTCGCACGCGCCATGAAAGTGCGGCAAAAGAGCGCGCTGGCGAAAAATCGATTCGACTATAAGACGCGCGACGCCGTGGATTAATCGCCGGACCAGGAAGTCAGCTTTGCATGGCGAGGAAGGATGCGTTCAGCGATGCGCGTCGAAGGGCGCATCCGGATCCACCAGCGCCGTGCGGACGAAGTGCAGGCACGCGAGCACGCGCTGCACCTCGCGCCGCGCGTTGCGTTCGTCGCGCGTGCGTTCGAGCATGTCTTCTGCGATCACGATCGACGCGACGACCGAAGCTATCGCGCGACGCAGCGTCCGGCTATCCGGCGTGCGGAACAGCACGGCGATATCGCGCAGCACACGCGCGAGCGACGTGCTCCACGCGATGCGCAATGCATCGGGAAAGCACGCCGTATGCAGCGCGCGGGAGTCGCGCCGAAGATCGATCATCGCTTGTCCGACTTCGAGCGTGACGAGCATCCACAGAAGCGCATGCCGATGTTCACGCGAGCGTCGCGTGAGCAAGGCGCGCAATTGCGACATCAGATCGTGCGTGCCCGAATGGAAGCGCTCGCCGAGTCCCGCGAGCTTGCCTTCGCATGCGAGCGCCGCTTGCGCGCGCAATTGCGCGAGCGTCTTGCCGACGAGCCAACGCGTGCGTGGCGGCACGATGACCGCGCACGCGATGGCCGCGCCGAGCATCGCGACGAGAACGGCAACGCCGTTGTTCAGCAACAGGCCCGGATCGTAGACGATGCGATTGTCGGGCGCGGCGAGCAGGCAGAAGAACACGCAGAAGCCGATGCCATAGCCCGCGCTCGACGGACGCATCGCGAGAAAAGCGCCTGCCGCGAGCGGCGGCGCGAGCATCGCGCACAGGAGCGCCAGGCCGTCGATCGCCGGATACACGCGACACAGATATGCATATCCGATGACGATCGCGAGCGCCGCACCCGCGGCCATCTGCGCGATGAATTTCGAAGGCCGCGCCAATGCCGACGACAACGCGCACGCGAGCGTCGCGCCGATGACGGCGTAGCCTCCGCTCGGCCACGCCGTCACGATCCAGAACCAGGCCGTCGCCGCGATCACGATGCCTGTACGCATGAAGGTCGCGACGACGACGAAGCGGCTGGTCCGCGCGTCGTATCGCGGCGCCGCGCGATGGTTCGGAATCGACAGATAGCGAATCGTATCGGCGATGAAGCGATACAGCAGCTCCGCCGATGTCGTGAAATCGAGTTGCGTCGCGTGATCGGTGTGAGGGAGCGCGCGTTGTGCATCGCGCAGGCGTTTCGGCAGCGTCGCTTTGTAGCGCTCCAGATGTTCCTTCAGCGCTTCGCGTTCGAAGATCTGCGCAAGCTCTTCGAAGAAGGGCGCGAGTGCATCGCTCGCGCGCAGGCGCTTCATCGATTGATCGAGCGCATGCAGGCGCGCGCATGCGTCCATGAAGGCGCTGTTCAGTTGCGCCAGCTTGCCGTTGCCCTGACGCATCGCGGGCGACTCATACGTGGCGAAACCACGCGTCGCTTCGAAGCCGACGATCTCATCGACGAAATCGGCGAAGCGGCGTTCGCGCGCGATACGCGAAAGACGTCCGCGCAATACGTCGGCGGCGAATGCGGCGAAACGCATCCGGCGCGCATCGAGCGACTGCGTGAGCGTCGCGCTCGCATGACGCGGAAACACGAGCGCGCTCACCACGCTCGAACACACGATGCCGAGCATCACTTCCGCACCGCGCGTGAGCGTTGCGATGAGCAGGCTGTTCGGATCGGTGACGGCGGGAATGCCGATCAGCGCAGCCGTATAGCCCGCGAGCACGAAGCCATACCAGCGAAAGTGCCGGTAACGCACGGCGAGCGCGGTGCACGCCGCGACCCATATCGTCAGCGCGAGCGCATGGAGCTCGGGCTGTTGCACGAACACGGCGCCGAGCGCGAGCGCGGCGATCATGCCGAGCGCCGTGCCCGCGAAACGATAGACGCTCTTCGCGAGCACCATGCCGGAGAACGGCTGCATCAGGACGAAGGTGGTCGTCATCGCGACGCGCGGCTGCGGCAATTCCAGCCGCATCGCAATGCTCATCGCGATGAACGCGGCCAGCAAGGTCTTTGCGAGATGCAGCCAGACGTGGCCATCGGTGACGAGCCAGTCGCGCATCGACAGGCGTGCTTGCTGGAGCGACATGCTGACCGCCGATAGTCCTCTCGTCATGAAGGCGCCGATTGTAGGCAAGCGGACCGGGCGGATTAATGTGCAAATCAGGGAACATTCTTTCCTGATTCAACAACAATCGATCGCGCGCCAAGGCGGACAATAGCGCTTCCGAAGTGAATGTGACGGTTTGATGGACACCCTACAGAACATGCGGGTTTTCACTCGCGTGATCGAGGCCGGCAGCTTTACGGCTGCGGCTCAGTCGATGAACTCGACGACCGGCGCGATGTCGCGCGCCGTATCCGAACTCGAAGCCCATTTGCGCACGCGCCTGATGAACCGCTCCACGCGGCGTCTCGCGCTGACATCGGCGGGCGAGCGTTATCTGAAGCGCGTGCGGCAGATTCTCGCCGATATCGACGGCGCCGAAGAAGAAGCAAGCTGCGCGTATGAGCATCCGACGGGCACGTTGCGCATGTCCAGTTTCGCGAGCGTCGGACAACATTACATATTGCCTGCGATCGCGCGATATCGCGCGCTCTATCCCGATGTGAAAGTCGAACTCACGCTATCGCAGCGCATGCCCGATCTCTTCGAAGGCAGCAGCGACGTAGCGGTGGTGTCGGCGGGCGCGCTGTCGGATTCTGAAGTGATTTCGCACAAGCTGGGCGAGACCTTCAGCATTCTGTGCGCGTCGCCGGAATACATACGTTCGCGCGGCGCGCCCGACGTGCCCGCGGATCTCGCGCAACACGATTGCCTCACGCTGCAGACGCCCGCGTTTCCCGCGCGCGAGTGGACGCTCGAAGGGCCGGAAGGCCGCGAGACGATGCAGATCAGCGGAACGGTGCAGGTGAACATCGCGGAATCGCTCGTCGTCGCGATTCGCGAAGGCATGGGCATCGGCATGTTGCCGCTCTATGCTGCGATCGAAGGCTTGCGCAATGGCTCGCTCGTGCGCGTGCTACCGCAGCACACGCTGCAGCGCACGAATCTCTACGCGCTCTATGCGTCGCGCAAGTTCGTCGATGCGAAGACGCGTACGTGGGTCGAATTCCTGCGCGCGCATCTTCCCGACGTGATCGCGCGCGATGAAGCGTTGCTCGCGGAAGTGGGCCGAACGCCATCGAAGGTTCTGCGCGCCGCGTGAATCACGTATCGCTCCACATGCGCAACAGGTTGTGATAGCAGCCGACGAGCGTGCGTTTCGCGCTTTCGTCGCCGTTGGTCGCATTCAGGCGTTGAATGGAGTTGTCGAGATCGAAGAGCAGCGCGCGTTGCGCATCGTCGCGCACGAGGCTTTGCGCCCAGAAGAAACTCGACACGCGTGCGCCGCGCGTGACGGGCCGCACCTGATGCAGGCTCGTCGCGGGATAGACGATCGCATGTCCCGCGGGCAGCTTCACTTCCTGCACGCCGTACGTGTCTTCGATGATGAGCTCGCCGCCGTCGTATTCGTCGGGCGGCGTGAGAAAGAGCGTGATCGATACATCGGTACGCACGCGCGCGCCATGCCCCGGCACGATGCGGATCGCGCCATCGACATGACTGCCGAAATGCATGCCGCCTTCATAGCGATTGAAAAGCGGCGGATACACGCGATTGGGCAGCACCGCGCTGATGAAAAGCGGATGACGCTCCAGCACGCCGACGAGCGCGTCGCCGAGTTCGAGCGCGATCGGCGAGCCTTCCGCGATCTGCATGTTGCGCTTGACCGGCGCGCCCTGATAGCCGGCGGTCGCGCGGCCATCGACCCATGAGTCGCTTGCTTCGAGACGCGCGCGCATTGCGGCGGCGTCCTCGGGGGAGAGCACGTTCGGTATCGAGAGGATCATTGTCATTGCCTTCGCGAGCGCGCGCCATGAGTCGCATGGCGCGCGCATTCGCATCACATCACATCAACGGAAGCGGTAATTCAACGTCGCGATGAACGTGCGGCCGAGACCCGGCACCGCGCGTCCGCCATCGGACGGAATCAGGGCGTCGTAGTACTTCTTGTCGAACAGGTTCTGCACGTTGAACTGGATATCGTAGCGCTTCTGATGATATGCGGCCATCGCGTCCCAGCGCACGTAGCCGCCCGCTTGAACGAAATTGTTGTTCGCCGCGTAGCGCGACGATACATACGAAGGCCCGCCGCCGATCTGCCATACGGGCGTGAAGTCGTACGTCGTCCACAGCGTCAACATGTGCTTCGGCGTGTTGGCGGGCGTGTTGCCTTGCGTGCCGTCGAATGCCTTCAGGATGGTGCCATCCATGTACGTGTAGCCGCCGAACATCTGCCATTGCCGCGTGATGTGGCCGGCGATGCCGAGCTGATAGCCGCGCACGCGCACGTCGCCATCGAGTGAATAGCTGCCGTCCGAAGCGAGCGTGCGCGCATTGGTCTTCTCGATGTTGAAGAGCGATTGCGTGATCGACAGGCCGCCGTTCAGCAGATCCCACTTCGAGCCGATTTCATAGGACTTGTTGTGCTCGGGCGGCAGGTTTTGCTGGCCGTTGGTGAGCGTGAGCGCTTCGAGCGACGGATCGAACGACGTGCCGTACGAGACGTAGTACGACTGCCAGTCCGTCGGCTGCCATACGACGCCTGTGCGCACGCTCGTGAAATAGTTCGTCTGCGTCGCGTAACCGGGCTGATTGATCGAGTTGTTGATCGCCGCTTCATAGCGGTCCCAGCGCACGCCGCCGATCCACTTCCAGTGCTCGCCGATCGAGATGGTGTCGTTCAAATAGACGCCGATGCCGTTCGCGCTCGACTCCGCGAGATTGGTCGCCACTTCGCGATAGTTCGCTGGACGCGGCACATACGCCGGATCCACGAGCGGCACGATGGCGAGCGTGTTCGACGGCAGACCCGGCGTGGTCGCCGTGAAGGTCTGGTTGCTATACGTTTCGTGACTCAGATCGACGCCCGCGAGCATGTCGTGCTTCAAGGGGCCGGTCGCGAACTTGCCTTGAACGTCGGTCGTGTTGTAGACCGAGTGATCGTTGATGGTGCGGTCCTTGCCTTGCAGACGCACGAAGAGCGACGAGAGCGGCAGCGTCGTGTAATTGCCGTTCGAGAGCGCGGGCGACGTGCCGAGCGGGCCCGTCAGCACGGCCGCCGCGTTGGTCGCGCGCGCTTCGGTGCTGTAGTGGCTGAACTGCGTCTGGTTGCGCAGCGTGAACATGTCGTCGAAGCGATGTTCGATGCGCGCGTTCACCGTCTGCACATCCTGAATCGTGCGGTCGTCGGTGAAGCCGTAGAAGGTCTTCGTATCGACGGGCGCGGGATGGCCGTTCAACGGCGGAATGCCGTAGTCGGGCTGATCGCGGTTGTGCTGGATCAGCGCCGACAACGTCACCTGCGTCGGCGTGCCGATGCCGAATTTCACTTCGGGCGCGATGCCGTAGTCCTTGTTGATCATCTCGTCGCGCGTCGAGCCCATCGACTGGCCGAACGCGTTGATGCGGAACGCGGAGGTATCCGTCATCGGCTGATTGATATCGACCGTCGTGCGATAGCGGTCGTGCGTGCCGGCTTGCAGCGAGACATCGGCGCGCGGATTCAGCGTCGGCTGCTTGCTGACCTGATTGATGACGCCGCCCGTCGAACCGCGCCCGAAGTACAGCGACGACGGCCCGTACAGCACGTCGATCGATTCCAGATTGAACGTATCGCGATAGTACTGGCCGCGATCGCGGAAGCCGTCGAGATAGATGTCGGTGCGCGCCGAGAAGCCGCGCAGGTTGATGTTATTGCCGATCTGGCCGCCTTCGGCCGCGCCGAGCGTGACGCCGGGCACGTTGCGCAGCGCATCGGAGAAAGAGCTCACGGCCTGCGATTGCAGCACCGCCTTCGGCACCACGACGACGGCTTGCGGAATGTCGCGCAGCGCGGTCGGCACCTTTGCGCCGACGCTCGACATCTCCGGCTGGAAGTCGGGCGCGTCGGCCTGACCCGTCACCTTGACGGCGGGCAGGGTCGCGGTTTCGGGTGCGGCGGCGGAGGGCGTGTCTTGCGGTGCGGCTTGTGCGGATTGCGGGGCGGTCTGGGCGTAAAGCGGCGCGGCCATGGGCACGGCGGCAATAGTCACCAATGCCGCAGCAAGCGGCGTCTTTCTCAACATGTCGTTTTCCCGATGCTTGTTAGTGAAATTCAAATCGGCAGCGAAGCGGGTTTTCGACTGCCGACGTTGACCGATCCGAGATCGAGGCGAAGGCGGGCGACGTCGTCGAGAAAGAACCGGCGGCGGCGCCCTGGGAGCGCACGTCGCGCTCGACGGGCTTCATTGAGTCAACCTATCGGCGCGATGGTGTTAAATGCGAATCAGTATCATTACATGTCTCAGAAACATTTGGAAATATCCTAGTTTCGCGACGGGTCTTTTTGCCCCTTTTTGTGACGGCGGCGCAACGTAAGATTCTGTAAGGTTGGCTTTGGCGCTTGGGCGGCGCCGCTGAAGGCTTGCTGGACGGGATTGAGCGGGCGAGCAGCAGGCGATGAAGAACGACGCTACGACGAAGCGCTTCAGAACCCCGCGACGCCCGATGTAACGAGCGAGTAAGGTCCGCTCGTCAATTGCTGTCTGAGAAACTCGATGCACACGCGAATCTTCGCCGAATGCGACGAGCGCGCCGACGTCACCGCCCACACGTCCGCGCGCTGCCGATAAGCCGGCAGAACGGGCACGAGACGGCCGTTTTGAAGACTGCCGGCGGCGTCCCAGATCGAGCACATCACGATGCCGAAACCTTCCTCGGCCCACTGCCGCACGATGTCGCTGTGGTTCGAAGCAATCGGCCCGGTCACTTTGACGCTTTCCTCGCCGTTCGGCCCGGCGAGCCGCCAGACGCCGAAACGCTGATCGCGCCCGCGAAACAGCAGGCAATCGTGATGCGCCAGTTCGGCCAGCGTTCTAGGCGTGCCGCGCCGTTCGAGATACGCGGGCGCGGCGGCGAGCACGCGAAAACTGTCGACGATCTTGTGCGCGATCAGATGCGGCTCCAGCACTTCGCCGACGCGAATGTCGATATCGAAGTTCTCGCCGACGAGATCGACGCGCCGGTCGAGCAGTTCGAGCCAGATTTCCAGCCCCGGATGGCGACGCCGTAGCAAGGTGAGCGCGGGCGAAACATGCTCGCGCCCGAGCCGCAGACTCGTGCCGATCCGCAAGACGCCGCGCGGATCGTCGAGGCCGGCGAAGGCGTCGGCCATGCCCTGGACGTCGTCGAGAATCTTTTGCGCCCATTGGAACGCCGCTTCGCCGTCGCTCGTGATGGACACGCGGCGCGTCGTGCGCGTGAAGAGCCTGACGCCGAGACTCGTCTCCAGCATCGCAATGCGCTTGCTGACGTGCGCCGGCGAGATGCCGGTCTCGGTCGCGGCGGCGATGAAGCTCGAACGCCGCGCGACGATGCAGAACAACTGCAAGTCGCGCAGGAATTGGTCGTTGTTCGCGACGAGCGCGCTTTGCGTTTTCATTCGAACGATGTTGGCCCGCTTGCGGCAGTGGATCAAGCCTAGCCGCAAGCGCGGCGCACGCGCAAGAACATCAGTTCGACAGCGACAGATACGGCGAGCTGAACGCCTGCGGCGGAAACACCGGCTGCGCGCCGCCTTGACGCGTGAAGCTGTAGCGCACATAAACGGCGGCGAGCCACTCGCGATACTGATACGCGTTGCCGAACGATGCCGTCGCGCCGAACGCGAGTTGTGGCGCGAGCTGGTATTCGCCCGTCGCGCTGAGCGAATACGACACGCCCGTCTTGCTCTGGCCGGGATAGACCGCGCCCGCATCCGGCGTCGCGCCGGAACTCGCGGCTCGCGCCTGATACGTGCCGTTCGTCGGGAAATAGTCCGACGCGTCCTGCCGATAATGCTGCACGCCGATCGAACCCTTCAGGTCGTACGTGAAAAGCCCCGTGCGTCCCATGTATTCGACCGGGAAGTTCAGGATCACGTACTGCTGCGGGCTGAAGTAGCCGCCTTGGCCATACGTGAAGTACGACAGGTTCTTGTCGTAGTGCATCAGCGTGGTGTTGGCGCCGACGGTCAGCGTCTGGTCGGCATCCTTGATGAGACGCGTGTAGATGCCGCCGCCGCCCTTCACCGCGTTGTTGGTCGCGACCTGATTGCCGTCGAGGAACTGATACGCCGCGTTCACGTAGACGCCGCTCGTGCCGTCGTCCCAGCCGAGGTCGGCGCGCGCGCCCGTCGATGTCACGCCGCCCCATTCGAGGTTCGCGCCCTGATCGCGCGCGCCGGCGTACGAAAGCAGGCTGTCGGTGACGGCGCGGCGGGCGACGGCGAGCGAATACGACACCTTGTCGGTGATTGCGTTCTGATACTGCAATCCGCCGACGACATTGGTCTCGCGAAAGCCGAGCGGCGTCGTGCCGACATCGCCCTTGAAGTTGCGGTTCTCGTAGCCGAGCGAGAGCCCGACGCCCGTCGCCGTCTGCGAGCCGTAGTTGTTGGTGGGCGGCGTGGCGGTCGCGCCGAGGCCGGAGCCGAAGCGCGCGAGCGTGTTCGGCTCGCTGCTCGCGGTGCCGGCGTCGAGCGTGACGGGCGTCGCGCGCACGATGACGTGGCCGTTGCCGGCCTTGATGCGGCCTTCGATGGGCGCTTCGATATCGGTCAGGTTCGAGAGGCCGTCCTCGCCGTCGCGGCTGCGGAAGATGAGGCCGCCGGAAATCGTGCTCGCCTGCTCGCGATTGATCTGCGCGAGTTCCTCCGCGACGCCCGCCGTCTGCGAATTCGCGACCGGCGCGGGAACGCCGCCCGTGCTCATCGTCGCGGCTGCGGCGGCGCGCTGCGCGGGTTGCGCCTGCGACGGGTAATAAGGCTGCGCGTAGCCCGCGGGCGGCTGCGGGATGTACTGCTGCTGCGCGTACTGCGGCGGCGCGTATGGCTGCGGCGCGTACTGTTGCGGCTGCTGGTAATAAGGCTGCTGCTGCGGCGGCGGCGCGCCGTAGGCGTACGGATCGGCGGGACGCGTCGTCGCGGTCTTGGGCGATGACGCCGGCTTCCTCTTCGAGCTGGCGGGCAGCGGCGCGTTGTACGCATTGGCTTGCGCCTCGCGCGCGCCGGGCGACATCGGCCAGGGCTCGGCATACGGATCCTGCGCGGCGTAAGGCTGCTGCTGATACGGCTGCTGTTGATACTGCGGCGGCTGCGGATAAGCCGGCTGATACCCGCCATCCTGTCCCGGATACGGCTGCAACGGCGCGCCCGATTGACCCGAGCCATACGCGTCGGGTCCGTAGCCGCCGCTCGGCACCGGGCGCGGCGCGGCGTTGGGCATCGTCATCGGAGCGGAGGACGGCGCGACGTAAGGCACGGAATACGGCGCGGGCTGAGGAGGCGGCAGATAGTTCGGCACGGGCTGCGAATAACCTTGAGGAAGGGCCTGACGATAAGACGCGTCCGATGCGAGCGCCGGGTTCGACGCCGTATCGACGGCCGTCTTGCCTTCGAACGGATTGGTGCCGGGCAGCGGATTCGAGCCGACACGGCTCATCGCGGTTTCCCAGCCGGGCGGGACATTGCCGCGTCCCTGCGCCGACGCCGCCGGCGCGGGCGTATTCGCGGCGACGAGCGAGCGTTGCAGGAACTGCGCGGCGAGATCGAGCTTGCCTTGCGCGCGATACATCCGGCCGATCGCGGCGAGCACGCCCGGATCGTTCGGCGCGGCTTCGTACGCCTGATTCGCGTAGGTCTGAGCGAGCTTGAAATCGCGCACGCCGCTCGCCGCCGACATCGCCGCCGTCTGCAAGCCGATATCGTCCGGACGGCGCGACAGCGCTTTTTGATAGCACGAGAGCGCGTTGCGGTCATCGCCCGCCGATGTGTACATGCGGCCGAGCGCCGCCTGCAGGTCGGCGTTGTCGGGCATCGCGGCGAGCCACGGCGCGATCACGTCGTAGGCGGCGGCGAGATCGCCTTGCCGGCGCACGACATCCGCACGCGCGATGACGATGCCCACGTTCAGATTGTTGAAGTCCGCGCGCTGCTGCGTCGTGAGCGGCATCGATTGCAGGCGGCGCATCACCGAGCCGAGCTCGGCTTCCTGCTGCGTCGCCGACAGAATGCCCGCGTATTGCAGCAGAAGACCGGTATCGTTCGGCGCATTGGCGATGGCGCCGCGCACGAGCGACAACGCCCGCGCCGGATCGCCCGCCTTGACGTAGGCCGATGCCACCGCGCCCATCAATTCCGCATTGCCCGCCGCAACGGGTTCCGCGCGGCGCAGAATCGCGAACGCCTGCTGACGCTGACCGGACGCAGCGGCGCGCGTCGCGAGATCGGCCTGCTGATGCACCCACAGGCGATGTTGCAACGCGGTCATCGCCGGCGTGCGTTGCGCGGCCGGAATGCGGTCGAGTTGCGCGAGCCCGGCCGGCCAGTCCTGCGTTTCGGCGGAGAGCAGCGCGCTCGCGTAGAGCGCGTCGGTCATGTCGGGATGCGTGGCGAGCAGGCCGTCCATCATGCTGCGCGCATTGCCGACCGCGCCCTGACGGACGTAGATGCGCGCGAGATCGAGCCGCAGCCACGGATCGTCGGGATTGTTGAGCAGCGCGTCTTCGAAGAGACTGCGCGCCGCACCGAGATCGCCGCGTGCTTCCGCCGCGCGCGCCTGTGCCGCCTGCGCTTCGCCGCGCAGCTTGTTGATGCCGCCGGCCTTCGCCTGCTGTTCCGTGTTCAGCCGATTGGCGAACTCGAGCGCTTCGTCGCCGCGCCCTTGCGCGGCCAGTGCGCCGACGAGTCCGCGAATCGCATCCGGATTGTCGGCCTGGCGGCGCAGCGCCATGCGATACGCCGCTTCCGCGCCGCGCGGGTCGCCGTTCGCGAGCAGCATTTCGCCGAGCAGCACTTGCGCGGTGACTTCGGACGGATCGGTTGCGATCGCGCGTTCGAACAGCGCCTTCGCTTGCGCGATCTGGCCGTTGCTGCGCGCGCCGATGGCATCGCTCGTATAGGTCCAGTAGGTCGCGCTCGTGAGCGCGTCTTTCCAGCGCGCCGCATTGCCGGCCCGCGACGCGCGTTCGAGATACGTGCGCGCTTCGGAAAAACGCTCCTGCTTCAACGACGCGACGCCCATGCCGCCGAGCGCATCGGCGTCGTTCGGATTGCTCGCCAGCACCGACGAAAAACGCGCGCGCGCCGTCACGAGGTCGCCGCGATCGAGCGCGGTGAAACCTTCCGCGACGGTCCGTCCGCGCGCATCGACGGCGGCGTCGGCCTGCGAGCGCTCGCGTGCCGATTTGTCCTGCTGCACCATCGAATCGAAGCGCGCTTTGACGGCGGCGTCATCGGGCGCGACTTGCAGATACGCCTGATAAAGCGGCGCATCCGATGCGCGCGCGCCGAGCCACAAGAGCGCCTGCCGCCAGCTTTTTCTCGCGTCGGCGCCGACAGCGCTGTCGCCCGACAGCTTCGCGAGCCGCGCGATGCCGTCGCGCCGCGTCGTATCGCGATACGTCAGATGCTGCGCATAGGCGAGCTGATAGCGCGGCTCGTCGGGATTCTCGCGCGCCAGTTGTTCGAGGCCGCGCCGCGCTTCGTCCCAGCCTTGCGGCGTGGCGGCGAGCGCCTGGTAATACTCCAGCTGAAGTCCGGGCGTCGCGGGCTTGCCGTCGATCGCGCGCTTGTATTCCTGCACCGCCGATGCGCTTTGTCCGCTTTGCGCGAGACGCCGCGCGTCGTTCACGGTCTGATCGCGCGAACTGGTTTCGCCAAGCCGCCGGCCGAGTTCGTCGATGTTCGGATAACTCGGCGCGACCTGGCGCAACTGCGCGAGATACTGCTGCGCGCCGCTGCCGTCCTTGCGATCGGCGAGCACCATGCCCATGCCGAAAAGCGCATCGGGCTGCTTCGGATTGATGCGCAGCACTTTCTGCCACGCCTGTTCCGCGAGATCGCCGCGCTTGTGCGCCTGCCAGTATTTGCCTTGATCGATGAGCACGTTCAGCGGATCGGCGGCGGCCTGCGCGAAGGCCATCGCCGGTGCGGCGCAGATCAGCGCCGCGATCACGCGTTTTCTGGTCTGGATCAGCATGCGCTTCTCCAGTTCGGCACGAGACGGCCGTTTTCATCGAAGCGATATCGACCGTCGATGAAACCGCCGCCAAAGAGACCGAGCACGCGATCGTAATAGACCGGCTCGCGTCCCGCGCCCGGCGGCGCGGTCAGCGCTTCGAGATGCGCGCGCGCGAGGCCCAGGCCGCGTTCGTCGTTGAGCGCCTTGAAGTACGGCGCGAGCGCGGCCCAGTAAGACAGCGGACCTTCGCCCGTCGCCGCGCCGGTCGTCACGTTGACCTTTTCCGGCGGAAAGCCCGCCTGCGCGACGCTCTGGCGCATGCCGCCGAGCGCATCGAGCCACGGACGCGCGAGCGGATCGCCCGGCGACGTCATGCCGGCCCACAGATAGACGCGGATCGCGTCGTAGCTGCCGACATCGCCGTTCTTCGGATCGACGACGAACCGGCCGTTCTGATACGCGGCCCAGTCCGGCGCGTAGCCGCGCGGCGACGTCACCTTGATCGTTTTCGCGGCGCTCTGCGCGAGCTTCGTCCACGGGCCGTCGGGCATGTCGTGCGCGAGCCCGCGCAAAACCGGCAGCGGCAGATAGCTCGGATTCAGCCGCGTCACGTCGCCGATGCGAAAGCCTTGCGGACCGGGCAGAAGCATCGGTCCGAGGCCGGGCAGGTCGACGGTTTCCTGCTTCACGATCTGCGTCGCGAGCGCGTAGGCGAGCTTCGTGTACGCCGGTTCCTTCCACAGGCGACCGGCCTGGAAGAGGTCGTACGCGATCCACACATCCGAGTCCGACGCCGAATTCGGGTCCATCACGCCGAACGAGCCGTCCGGTTTCTTGCCCCATTGCCATGCGGGCAGACGCACGTTATTCGAATCGAACTGATTGGCCGACAAGTTCGTGCGCGTCCAGCCGAGCACCCGGTCGAAGGTCGCGCGGTCGTTGGCGACGAGTGCGAAGAACAGCGCGTAGGACTGGCCTTCGGAGGTCGTCTGCTGCGCTTCGGTCGAACGGTCGATCACGCGGCCATCGGCCTGAACGACGCGCTCCACGAACAGCCGATACGCGGACCAGTCGCATTGCTGCGCCGCGTTTGCGCCCGTCACGGACGCGGCAATCGTTGCACCAGCGAAAATCTTGGCGGTCGATACCCGCATATCAGTCCCTCAGGCGCCGCGCGGCGATCGAGCGCAGCGTACGGTAGAACAGGGCCGCGATGATGAGCGCGGCGAGCACGCCGGCGAGCACCAGCAGAATCGGATGCGACGACAGCGCCCAGCGCATGTAGTGCATCGGCGAAAGATGGCCGACGTAGTACGCCTCGCCGTTCGACGTGACCGTCACCGTGCGGCCGTGGATCACGGCCATCGCGCCTTGAATCGACGGCAGCAGGTCGTTGTCGAGCAGGGCGGCGGAAAGATCGGCGTCGGACTGGCCCGCCGCGCTGATGAGCGCCACCGCGCTGCGCCCGTTCTTGAGCGGCGATTCGAAGCCGGTCAGAAGCGCATCGCCGTTCGAGCTGACGAGCGACAAATCCGCGCGCGCGGGCGAGCGTTCCGGGCCTTGCTCGCCATGCCACCAGTCGACGAGCTTGAACGCGACATCGGAAAGCTGGAACGTGCGCGCGTCGCCGTCGCCGGAAAAGGGCATCTGCTTCGCCCAGCGTTGCAGCAGCGGCTGGCGTCCGGGCGAACCGAGTATCAGCAGATCCTTGTCGGCGAAGCGGTCGACGTCGTTCGCGCTCGTGACCGTCACGCCCGTCACCGGATAACCCGTCGATGCGCCCATGCGGCCCATTTCGAGCAGATACAGGCTGTAGTCGGCCGAGTTCGGCTCGTTCGGCAGCACGACCGCCGTCTGCGAAAGATCGGCCATGCGCGTGAACGGGAAGCCGCCGTTGGCGAACGCGGCCAGATCGGGCAGCGCCATGTAGTGCGGGAAACCGGAGAGATCGATGGTCGAATTCGGATCGACCGCGCCGACGACGTTATCGAGCACGCGGCCCTGGCATTCGCCCGTCTTGGGGATGTCGTAATAGAAATGCAGACGCAGTTGCGCGCGCGGCGTGATGAGCAGCGGCGGCAGATAAATCTCGCGGCGCGCGGCGACCGTCTTGTCCGGCATCACGCGGCTGAAGTAGTGACCGAGATCGAACGTCGATGTCGATACGGCCGGAATGCGCAGCGACTGCACGAAGCCATTGTTGACGCTGATATTGAGCGACGAGCGATCCGGCGCGGGCCGCACCGTGTAGCGATAGCCGAGATCGACGGGCACGCCCTTCGTCTGCCACATGAAGAGATCGGGCGGCACGCGCAGATTCACGCGCACGGCATCGGCGTCGTAGCCGTAGGCGGTCAGGTCGCGCGCTTCCGCGAGCTCGCCGAAGCGCACGGGGCGGTCGGTCGGCAGCCAGTTGGGGGCATCGTACGGGCGGCGCGGCTGAAGGTCGTTGAACTGCGTGATCGTCGCGCTCGTGCCGGACAGCGTGTTCTGTCCGACGCCAAGGGCCTTCGCGGCGGTCTTCAGCTCGTTGTCGTCGCGGCCGAGCACGAGCAAGAGACGCCCGCGCGCGTTCGCGTCGCGTTCGACGAGCGCGATCGTCGGACCGGAGACAGGCGGAATGTCGACGCCCGCGATCTTCGCATCGCCGATGGCGAACACCACGGCATTGCCCGACAGCGGCACGTTGTCCGTCTGCGCCGGAAAGATCGCGCCGCGATAGCCCGCGAGCGAGCCGAAGTACGACGCGACCATGCCGGCGGCTTCGAGCGTCGGCAGGCTCGGCTTGCCCGCGAACACGAAAGGCAGTTCGAGGCGGCGCACGTCGCGCCGGTCGAAGAACGGAGTCGGCAGCGCGGCGAGATCGGGCTTGTTCGCGATCGACGCATACGTGAGATCGAGCGAACTCGCGTTGCTGACGGTCGCCCAGAGCGTCGAGTTCGACGGATCCTCGCACTGCTGCGTGTAGTGGCCGATCAACTGCACGTTGAGGTGATTGAACTCGGTGATGAAGCGCGGATCGATCGCCACGTCGCGCGCGACCAGCGTGCCGGCCTGTTCTTTCGGCACCGGCAGCGTCGCGGCCACTTCGCCGTTGATGAGCACCTTCAACTGCGAAATCGACGGCAACAGCGACGGCGAATAGCTATAGATCAGATGCAGGATCGCGCCGGTCACGACTTCGTCGCCGCGCACCGAAAACGCGATGCCGTTCTGGCCATCGGTGCCGCGCAGTTGCAGCGGATCGAGCGCGCCGTAATCGGCGAAGGTCAGCGTCTGACGGCGGCCGCCCGGAACCAGCGTGCCGGGATCGGCGGTCGTCGGAATGCGCGACGTGAGCGGCTTCTCGGGCTTGCCGGAAAACGCGGGCACGGGCATCGCGAGCGGCGCTTGCTGAATCGACGCCGGGTTGTAGACGACGGCGGGACTCGGCGCGGGCACGGCGCCGACGCCGGTCGCCTGCTGCGCGCCGCCGATTGCCGCAGCGCTTTCGGCCGCCGCCGCGATGGACGCGAAGGGCGCGGCGAACGCCGTCTGCAAGGCCACGAAGACGGCCAGCGCGCGTGCAAAGGGTCGTTCGCAAAAACGCGGCGCGCGCTCGCCCGTTTCTTTTTCAACGCGCAACTTCGACATACCGATGCCCATTTTTATTGGTCTTTGGTTTTCAGCTTCTTCACATCGACCGGGCGCTTGTTCATCCAGGTTCGAAGGTCGCTGTACAAGTGCTCGAACAGTCCCGCGATGCCGCGCGTGCCGACGAGCAGCACATGCGACAGGCCGCGCAACGGCGTGTCCGGACGGCGTCCCTCCGACCATCCGGTCCAGGCGTCCGCGCGCGCGAAAGTGGTCTTCACGAAGTCGTATTCCTGCTCGCGCGTGAGTTGCGAGAAGCGCAGGCCGACGCGTCCGGGTTCCGTATAGCCGACCGTCGCCGGAAACGCGTATTCCTCGTCGCCGCGAAAGAGCGAGACGGTGACGCGCTCGTGCATCGGCACTTCGATCTTGCTCGGCAACGCGACGCCGACGCCGCCTTCCGAATAATCGATGGTCTCGCAGGCGAGCGTGCGGCCGGTCGAGAACTTGAGCATGACGGGCATTTTCATCGTGACGCGATGCGTCGCGCGGACCTGCTTGCGCTCGCTCGCCGCCGCCACCGATGCGCCGAGAATCAGCATGTTGTAGACCGTCCAGCAGAGGTTGAGGATGGTTGTGTTCACTTCGCTGCGCACATGCCAGTTGATGGCGATATGCACGATGCCCGCGACGAAGCCGAGCAGATTGAGGAGCAGCAGGAACAGATACGGCCGCGAGATGGACCAGTCGAAGTAATCCTTCGCGATCTGCCCGCCCTTGGCCGTCACGTTGAACTTGCCGAGCTTCGGGTTGATGACGGCGAGCAGCGTCGGCGCGGTGATGTACGACGCGAGCACCGATTCGTACACTTCGGCCCAGAACGAATGGCGGAAGCTGCGCTGCATGCGCGAATTGGTGATGCTCGCGTGCATCATGTGCGGCAGCGCGAAGATCGCGATGGTGCTCGCCGCCGCTTCGATCACATGCGCGCCGAAGAACAGATACGACAGCGGCGCGGTAAGAAACACGAGACGCGGCACGCCGTAGAAGAAGTGCAGCATGCCGTTGAGATAACACAGCCGCTGGCCGATCTTGAGGCCCTTGCCGGTAAGCGGATTGTCGATGCGGAAGATCTGCGTCATGCCGCGCGCCCAGCGGATGCGCTGCCCGATATGCCCTGAAAGACTTTCCGTGGCAAGACCCGCGGCCTGCGGAATCGCGAGGTACGCGGTCGTATAGCCGAGCCGATGCAGCTTGAGCGCCGTATGCGCGTCTTCGGTCACGGTCTCGACCGCGATGCCGCCGATCTCCTCGACCATCGAACGGCGCAGCACGGCGCAGGAGCCGCAAAAGAAGGTCGCGTTCCAGAGATCGTTGCCGTCCTGCACGAGACCGTAGAACAGTTCGCCTTCGTTCGGCACCTTGCGGAACGTGCCGAGATTGCGTTCGAACGGATCGGGCGAGAAGAAATGGTGCGGCGTCTGCAGCATCGACAGCAGCTTGTCGCGCAGGAACCAGCCGAGGCAGATTTGCAGGAAGGAGCGCGTCGGGATGTGATCGCAATCGAAGATCGCGAGGAATTCGCCCTTCGTGATCTTGAGCGCCTCGTTGATGTTGCCCGCCTTCGCGTGACGGTTATGCGTGCGGATCGTCCAGTTGACGCCCACTTCCTCGCAGAACGTCTTGAATTCGGGGCGACGGCCGTCGTCGAGTACGTGGATCGCGAGCTTGTCCGACGGATAGTCGAGCGCGAGCGCCGCGTAGATCGTCGGCTTCACGACGGAAAGCGGCTCGTTGTACGTCGGGATGAATACGTCGACGGTCGGCCACTGGCTGCGGTCGGCCGGCAGCGGCAAGGGCTTTCTCTTCAGCGGCCACGCGGTCTGGAAGTAGCCGAGCATGAGCACGAGGGTCGCGTAGACTTCGGCGGCGACGAGCAACATGCCCCACGCGGCGTCGAGCGGACGTTCCCAGTAAGTCGTTTCCGTGAGCCGCCAGAACATGTAGCGGCCCGACGCGACGATCGACAGCATGATCATCACGAGCGTCGCGTACTGGCCTTGCAGGCGGCGAAAGCCGAGCGCGCAGACGAAGCAGATCGTCGCGAACGCGAGTTGCTGGCCGAACGCGAGCGGCACCGTGACGACGAAGTAAAGCGCGAACGCGGCGAAGAGCGTGAGCAGGATCACGACGATCCGGCTGCTCCAGATGCCTGCATCGACGAAACGTTCGAGGCGCGAGGTCGCGACGCTCACTTCGGTCTCGGGCGACGGGATCTTGGCGGAACTCATGCGAGCTTCCTCGGCGAAGCGGCCATCGCATCGACGGCCGAGAGGAGCCACTCGCCGCACGCGCGCAAATCGGCGGCGGC
This sequence comes from Caballeronia sp. AZ7_KS35, assembly GCF_023631045.1. NCBI lineage: Bacteria > Pseudomonadati > Pseudomonadota > Betaproteobacteria > Burkholderiales > Burkholderiaceae > Caballeronia > Caballeronia sp. AZ7_KS35. Next base: position 20,376 of record NZ_JALQDV010000030.1, read on the forward strand.
TTGCGACAGCGGATCGTAGTGGATGAGCGTCGTGTCGCACGCGAGCGATTCGGAGACGCCTTCGTCCTGATGGATGACGCCCGGAAACAGCTTCGTGCCGAGCATGTTGCGCAGCACCTTCAGCACGTCCTTGCTCAATTGACGCGACTGATCGACCTGATTCACGACGTAGCCCTGACCCGCGAAATCGGCGCGCGGCGCGGCGTAGGCGTCGATCATGCGCTCCATGCCGGGGATCGCGGCGTAGGACGCCGCATCGGCCAGCACGACGTTCAGCGCGAAGTTCGCCGCCGTCAGCGCGGTGCGCGTGTAGACGGACGAGCCCGGCGGCGTATCGACGATCACGATGTCGTTGGCGTCGAGCGCGAGCGAACCGAGCGCATGCGCGAGCCACGCCGGGTCGCTATCGACGAGCGCCTCGAAGCGGCGGCGGTCGTCTTCGGTCACCGCGCCGTAAGGCAGCACGGTCACGCCGTCGACGCCATCGAACATCACCGTCTGCCAGGGATCGCGGCTGAGCGTCGCGCGCGAGATGCCGTCGATGCTATCGAGCGGAATGCCGAAGTGCAGGCGCAGCGCGTTCTGCGGATCGAGATCGAGCACGATCACGCGACGATTGCGCGCGGCGAGCACCGACGCCAGATTGGCGGCGAGCGTCGTCTTCCCGACACCGCCTTTCGCGGAAACTACCGTGATGACTTTCATGAGCGTGAGAGGCGGCTCGCGCGAGCGTGCGTGTTCGTGGATTCGTCGCCCTGCGGACGGGCGTGGCGCAGGCGCTCGAACATGGCGTCGAGCGAGTTCGCGGACGCGCTCGGCGCGCTCTGCGTTTGCGGCTTGAAGAGCTTGCCGAGGATCGATTGCGGCGCGGCGGCCGCAGCGGCTGTCACCGGCGCAACTTGCGCAGGCGTGCGGCGCGCCGCGAAGTCCGTTCCGAACGAGGCGGCGGGGCGCGCGAGTTCAGTAGCGTTCGATTCGACCGGCGGGACCATTGTATGAACCGGCGCTGCGTTCGTCTTGGACACGGTCGCCGAATCTGGAATCGTTTCCGTTTGCGCCGGCGCCGATTCGCCGAGCACCGAAAAGCGCAGCGCGCTCAACGACTCCGCCGCCGGCGGATTGACGGCCGGAATCGTGCGGCGATGCGGCCGCGTGAAGAGAGGCTGCCTGCCGCGATGGATCGGCGTCGGCTTGTCGGCATGGTGAGCGGCGGGCGGGGCGGCGGCTTCGTCCGGGCGCGCCCGCGCGGCGTTCGGCTGCACGTCGTGGCGCGGCGCGATCTCCGGAATCGCCGGCTGCGCGAAGTCGAGCGTGGCAAGCAGCGGCCAGCGGGTGCGGGCCGTCGTGGCCTCCTTCTCCCGGCCGATTTCCTGATAGTCGCCTGCATTGCCGCCGAAATGATCGAAGAGCTTCTCGATATCGCGCGAAGTATTCATGATGCCGCTTCCTCGTCGTGCCTGTTCTTGATGCCTGGCCGGTGCTGCCTGTTTTTAGCCGCCCGTTCGGGGCGGTCGATGCCGCCGCGTCGAGGCGGCGGTCGCAATGTGCTGAAGATGCTTCAGGCCGCGACGCGCGCGAGCCTGAATTCGATGGCCGCGTCGTCGCCGAAGTCGCTCGCCTGACGGATCGCGAGTCCTTGTGCGCCGAGCCCGGCGAGCCATCGCTGATACGCGCCTTCGAGGAACGCGGGCGTCCATGCGAGCGCGCTTTCGCCGAAGGCGGGCAGCGGCGCGCAGAAATGCACGATGCTCAGATAGTCGCGCTCGTCGGAGAGCTCGACGAAGCCCCAGTCGGTGTCGTGCCACAGCGCGTTGAGCGCGTCGGCGAGCGTCGACGTGGAATCGCAGGGCGGCAGCGGCCGGGCTTCGGCGAAGCGGCTGCCGACGTTGTGCATCAGTTGACGCAGTTCGTTGCGCCCGATCTGCGCTTCGAACTCCTCCGCGAGCGCTGCCAAAAGGCCGCGCCATTGTCTGGAAATCTGACTGTCCAACAGATAATCGAAAATAGCGGCCATGTTTTGTTCGGCAGGGCGTGAGCCGCCGCGCGTGGTTGATCGGTCCTGCAGACTTGTTTGCGTTCTCGCGGGGGACTGCCGAACCGCGACGATGGATCCGGACGTTTGTCCAGGCGCTATGACACGTCTGAACTTACTTCAATGCAGTTGTTTTCGCCAGTAGAAACACTAGCAGAGGATTTTTTGTCGGATCGGGCGATCAGGACGCAGCAGACGACCCAATTCGGGCGTTCGGCCCTCGCGAGGATGGACGAAATATCGACAGACGCGCGCTATTCCGAAGTCGGATTCGGGCTCGCCCGCAACGGCGGCGGAAGTGTACCATCTCGTTAATGAGCAAAATCAGAGCGTTGGCTCTGAATCACACCGATTGACTTTTCGCAAAACGGCGCAGCCACGGCGTGAACTAAGCCATTGTTTTGTCTGATTAAACGGCCTAAACGCAATCGGACGCGTTGCGGAGCATTTATCTCCCGCGGGCAACGGCCGACAGGCAATCGAAACGCCGCTTCAAAGGGTTTCGCAAGGCCAAAAAAAACGCCCCGAATGGGGCGTTTCGTATGACGTTTCGAACGTTCAGGGATTCGCGCGTACGGCGTCCCTGACTGCGTCCATCACAATGCCGTAATTGAGCGGGATGTCCAGCGAATCGGAGTAGCCGGGTTCGTCGGCGGACTCCTTGGGGACAGCGTGAACCGGAATCGGTTCGTAGGCGGTTTCGCCTGCCGGATTGTCGCGTCCTTCGATGGCACCCTGCAATTGCGGATTCTTCACGGTTAACTCCTTCCGGTAATGGAGCGGCGAGGAACTGCAATATAAACCAATGTCATGACATTTTGGCGACTTCGATTTGGAAACTCGCTCCGAAACTGCTGCGGGCGGCGCGCCGGTAATCGCCGCTGTCGCGCATCTCGAAAGAGTGCGGGGCCTCTAGTTTAATGGTGCGGCGCGCCTCCGAAAGCGCCGTTTCATTATGACGATCGCATGCCGATATTGCGCCCGCCTCGCGAATTCGGCCCGGAAATTGCATGAGTCCATGTTTATCAGGTAAGTTTTTAATCATCGCCGCACGCTATTCGATTCTACGAATCGGTATTCTCCGGAAACAAACGCCATCGAAAGCGTCGGCTGTGGCGCCGGTTATTTCGCTCTATCATCAACCGCGCGGTCGGATCACGCCGGCGCGCCTGCCGCACGTGCAAAGGAGAAAGTGGCAATGAGCAGAATCGCGATCATCGGGGCGACGGGCAATGTCGGCAGCCGTCTGGTGGAAGAATCGTTGCGCCGCGGACACACGGTCACGGCGATCGCGCGCGATACGTCCGGGCTCGCGCAGCGCGATGGCCTGAGTCCGCTGAACGTCGACGCGCTCGATGCCGCCGCGCTCGCCGCCGCGCTCGCCGGACACGACGCCGTGTTCAGCGCGACGCGCTTCGCCACGGTCTCCGAGCCGGCCATCGTGGAGCCGGTGAAGCGGGCGGGCGTGCGGCGCCTGCTGGTCGTGGGCGGCGCGGGCAGCCTGTACGCGGCGCCCGGCCAGCGCGTGCTCGATTTGCCCGATTTCCCCCCGGCGTACAAACCGGAAGCTACGGCGGGCGCGGCATTTCTCGACGCGTTGCGGCGCGAACGCGACGTCGACTGGACGTTCATCTCGCCGTCGGCGGAATTCGTACCGGGTCCGCGGACGCAGAAATTCCGGCTCGGCGTCGACGAATTGCTCGTCGACGGCAGCGGCCGTAGCTGGATTTCGTTCGATGATTACGCGATCGCGTTTCTGAACGAGTTCGAACGCGAATCGCACATCAAACAGCGCATCACCATCGGATATTGAACGCCCGTCAGCCGTGCAAATCGACTTCCATTTGCTCGGCGTCTTTGGGCATCGCGGCGGCCAGAATCATCGCGGATGCGTTTTGCGGCTTCGGATCGCGCTGCGACGGCCGATAAACCTGATCCCCGCGATGAATCGGCATTCCCGATAGCGAGCACACGCCTTCGGCCGTCGCCGTGGTTGCGCGCCAGCCCTGATAGCCGTAGTGGCACGTACCGGGATCGGACCAGTACACGAGCGCCGTCGCGCTGCTCGGGCGCTCGATCACGCGCACGATGGCTTGCGGAAACGGCAGCCGATCATCCGAATGATGCGGATGCGTGCGATTCCAGTCGCGCGTCAGGCGTTCGAGAAACGCGCTCTCCGCGCGGGCGGATTTCTGGGAAGGTGCGGTGCGGGCGATATCCGTGGGCATCGCCTCGAGCAGGTGAACCGTCTGTGACCACGGGTCCGCTCTTTTCGTAAAAGCTGTCATGGCATTGTTCCAGGCTTTGACTCGACCTAGAACGTACGTCATTAAGCATATTCCGATAAATACCGCATCAGTGAATACACTATCCCGTTGCTGCGAATAATCGGGCGGCAACACAAGCGACCCTTCGTCGCGCCTTGGTGGGCGGGCGCTTAAGCGATTCGTAAGCTCGCTCGCGGACCGGTGCAGACCGAAAAATCGATCGGAATCTCCCTCGTTCGCGAGGGTTTTGCGCAATTTGTACGGCAAGAGCACCTGGCGCGGATGCGAGAGCGACAGCGAGGCCCCGATCGGAGCCTCGCGGGATGGGCCCTTCGCATCGTCCGCGATGCGCGTCGTGGACCGGCCAATTTACGCGACGGCGCGCGCCGCCGCGCGGCCTCGCAGCCACTCCAACGCGAGCAGCAGGCTCGTCGAGAACACGATGAGAATCGTTGCGAGCGCCGCTATCGTCGGGCTGATATTTTCGCGGATGCCGGTGAACATCTGCCGTGGCAGCGTCGTCTGGTCGGCGCCGGCGAGAAAGAGCGTGACCACGACTTCGTCGAACGAAGTGGCGAACGCGAACAGCGCGCCCGAAATCACGCCCGGCGCGATGACCGGCAGCGTCACGCGGAAGAACGTCTTGAGCGGGCTCGCGCCGAGCGACTGACTCGCGCGCACGAGATTGTGGTTGAAGTTCTGCAACGTCGCGCCGACGGTCGTCACGACGAAGGGCACGCCGAGCGCCGCGTGCGCCAGAATCAGCCCGAAATACGTGTTCGCGATGCCGAGCGGTGCAAAAAACAGATACATGCCGACGCCGACGACGATCACCGGCACGATCATCGGCGAGATGAGCACGGCCATCAGCACGCTCTTGCCGATGAAATTCGCCTTCGTCAGTCCGACCGCGGCGAGCGTGCCGAGGATCGTCGCGACGAGCGTTGCCGAAGGTGCAACGATGAAGCTGTTCTTCGCCGCCATGCGCCATTCCTGCGACATGACGAGATTGTGATACCAGCGCATCGACCAGCCCGGAATCGGATAGACGAGGAACGTGCTCGACGAGAACGACAGCGGCACGATTGCGAGCACAGGCAGGATCAGATACAGGAGCGTCAGCACGCACAGGATGCGCAGCGCGAAATACCAGATGCGCTCGATCGCGGACGTGTGCGGCGCGAACATCGGTTTGGCGAGTTTCATCTTCTTTACCCCAGGCTCACGTTCGCGCGCGTGAAGCGGCCGTAGACCACGTAGAGCAGCAGCGTCGCGGCGAGCAGTAGCGCGCCGAGCGCGCACGCCATGCCCCAGTTGATCGTTACGTTGGTGAAGTAGGCGATGTAATAGCTGACCATCTGATCGTTCGGCCCGCCGAGGAGCGCCGGCGTGATGTAATAGCCGATGGCGAGAATGAACACGAGCAGCACGCCCGCGCCGATGCCCGGATACGTCTGCGGCACGTACACGCGCCAGAACGCGGCGAACGGATGACTGCCGAGCGACACGGCCGCGCGCTGATACGTCGGCGGCACGGATTTCATGACGCTGTAGAGCGGCAGGATCATGAACGGCAGCAGGATATGCGTCATCGAGATATACACGCCGACACGATTGAACAGCAGCGCGAGCGGCGAGCCGATCAGTCCCGCGCCGATCAGCGCCGTGTTCACGAGGCCCTCGCTTTGCAGCAGCACGATCCACGCGGCGACACGCACCAGTACCGACGTCCAGAACGGGATCAGCACGAGCACCATCACGAGGTTGGCGCGGCGTTCGGGCAGCGTCGAAATCCAGTACGCGAGCGGATAGCCGAGCAGCAAGGCAAACAGCGTCACGCCGACGCCGATCACGAACGTGCGGCCGAATACGTTCAGATAAATCGATTGATCCGGGTCCGCATGGACGATATTGCCGAAGCCGTCCTGCTTGTGATCCAGCGACGCGAGGACATAGAACGGCGAATAGCGGCCGGCGTTCTTCGCGATCGCCTGCCAATAGGCGGGATCGTTCCAGCGCTCGTCGAGTTCGACGATCTTCGACTTGATCTGCGCGGCGGGCAGTGGCTTGCCGTCGTCGCCGGTGAGCGGCATCGCGCGCGCGGTCTTCGCGACGAGCGAGCGGTAGCCCGGAATCTCGGTGTTCAGCCGGCGGGCGAGGGCGCCCATCGATTCGCCTTCGGAAATCGCGGTCAAATCCTGCGCGAGCGCGGCATACGCTTCATCCGATGGCGGCGTCTTGCGGTCCCATTTCGCGAGCGCGGCGCCGGTGTGCGGCAGCGCATTGGCCACTTCGGGATTTTCGATGGCGCGTGTGAGCAGCGCGCCGATCGGCACGACGAAAATCAGAAACAGGAAGATGGCGAGCGGCGCGATCAGCGCGAGCGCCATCGCGCGCTTTTTCGCATCGGCGATCTTCAGTTCGCGCTTCAGACGCGCGCTCGATTCGCGCGATTCTTCGGCGGGGATCGTCATGGTGTTCACGCTTGTGTCTCCTTCTTGACGGTCGCGCCTCCTGGCGACGCGCGACCGTCGCGCCAGCCAGTGCTTACTTCGACGCCCACGCGGTAAAGCGCTGCTCGAGCTCGTCCCCGTGATCGGTCCAGAACGCCATGTCCTGCAGCACGGCGTTCTTCGCGTTCTCAGGCGAGTTCGGCATGTCGGCCTTGGTCTTCGCGTCGAGCGCGGCGATCGCGGCCTTGTTCACCGGGCCGTACGCGATGTTCTTCGCATAGGTTTCCTGCGGCTTCTGCGACACCGAATACGCGATGAACTGCTGCGCCACGTCCTTGTTCGGCGAGCCCTTCGGAATCGCCCAGTAGTCGAGGTCGTAGATGCTGCCGTTCCAGACGACCTTCAGGTTCTTGCCTTCCTTGCGCGCAGCGTCGATACGGCCGTTGTACGCGGTGGACATCACGACATCGCCCGCGACGAGGAATTGCGGCGGCTGCGCGCCCGCTTCCCACCACTGAATCGACGGCTTGAGTTCGTCGAGCTTCTTGAATGCGCGATCCGCGCCCGCCTTGGTGCCGAGCACCTTGTAGACGTCCTTCGGCGCGACGCCGTCGGCCATCAGCGCGAATTCGAGGTTGTAGCGCGCGCCCTTGCGCATGCCACGCTTCCCGGGGAATTTCTTCGTGTCCCAGAAGTCCGCCCAGCCGGCCGGAGCGGTCTTCAGCTTGTCGCCGTTGTAGGCGAGCGCGGTGGACCACACGAAGAAGCCGACGCCGCAGGTTTGCGGCGATTCGGGCACGAGATCGGATTTCTTCGCGATCTTCGACCAGTCGAGCTTTTCATAGAGACCTTCGTCGCAGCCGCGGCCGAGATCGCCGGATTCCACTTCGACGACGTCCCAGTTGACGTGCTTCGCTTCGACCATCGCCTTGACCTTGGCCTGCTCGCCGTTGTATTCGACGGCCGTGACCTTGTTCTTCGACGACTGCTCGAAGGGCTGGTTGAACGCGACTTTCTGCGCGTCGCCGTTCGCGCCGCCGAAGTTGACGACGGTGATTTCCGCCGCGCCCGACATCGCCGACGCGCATGCGAGCGCCGCCGCCATGGAACACAAAGCGAACTTCTTCATGATGGTTTCCTCTCTTCTTCGACTTGGTTTTGTCAGTGGACCTACGGTTGGGAAGTTCAGGCGAACACGCGCAGATGCTCGGGCGCGAATTCGAGCCCGACGGGCGCGCCGGGCGTGAAGCCGTCGAGCGCGGGCGTGCCGAGCGGCACCTTGACGAAGCATTCGTCCTGTTCGCGCACGCCGCAGCGCATGCGAACGTGGTCGCCGAAATAGATGAGGCTTTTCGCTTCGCCGGACAGCGCGTTGATGTTGCCGTTCGCATGGCCGTTGCCTTGCGTGAGATCCGTGAGCTTCATGCGTTCGGGCCGGATGCACGCAATCGCTTCCGCGCCGGGCTTCGCGTTCGCGACATTGAGCCCGGACACGCGCGTGCCGTCGGCTAAACGGATCTCGCAGAACTCGCCCTGAATCTGTTCGATGGTCCCGCGCAGCCGGTTACTGTCGCCGATGAAGTTCGCGACGAACTCGTTGCACGGCGCTTCATACAGATGATCGACGGTGTCGAGCTGCTGCACGATGCCCTTGTCGAATACGGCGACGCGGTCGGACATGGTGAGCGCTTCGCCCTGATCGTGCGTGACGTAGACGAACGTGACGCCGAGCTTCTCGTGCAGCGCCTTGAGTTCGATCTGCATGTGCTCGCGCAACTGCTTGTCGAGCGCGCCGAGGGGTTCGTCCATCAGCACGAGCTTGGGTTCGAACACGAGCGCGCGGGCGAGCGCGATACGCTGCTGCTGCCCGCCGGAAAGCTGCGCCGGATAACGCTTCGCGAAGCTCTCCATGCGAACCATCTTGAGCGCGTTGTTCACGCGATGCGCGCGCTCTTCGGCGGACATCTTCCGAACGGTCAGCGGATATTCGACGTTCTGCTGCACCGAAAGATGCGGAAAGAGCGCGTAGTTCTGAAACACCATGCCGATGTCGCGCTTGTGCGGCGGCACTTTGTTGAGCAACTTGCCGTCGAGCCAGATCTCGCCGCCGGTCGGGAACTCGAAGCCGGCGAGCATCATGAGACAGGTCGTCTTGCCCGAGCCGGATGGCCCGAGCAGCGTGAGAAATTCGCCCTGATAGATGTCGAGATCGAGCGATTTGACGACGAGCGTTTCGCCGTCGTACGTCTTTCGAACGCCGCGAAAACTGACGATCACCTGATCGGATTTCATCTGTCCGTGTCTCCTTCGGAAAAACCCTGTTGCCTACTGCCGGACGGCTGCCGACGTGCGGAAATTATTTCCACTACCTGCGATAACTATAGCCCGCCACGGTTCTACAATGTGGAGCCATTTCAATATTCAAAATAGAACCACTTGAGGGTGACCGGAATAGTGGTTTTCATGCGATGGGAGATACCGTGGATACGATCATCCTGGCCGACTGGCTGAGCGCGCGGCTCGATCGCACGGCCGCCGAGCCGATGTACCGGCAAGTGCTCGAACTGATGCAGCAGGCCATTCTCACGAGCCAGCTCGCGCCGGGCACGAAGTTGCCGAGTTCGCGCACGCTCGCGATCGATCTCGGCATCGCGCGCAATACCGTCCTGCATGTCTACGATCAGCTCACGGCCGAAGGCTATGTGAATTCGACGACCGGCAGCGGCACGTATGTCGCCGACACCGCGCCGCGCGATGGCGTCGCGAAGAAAGCGAAAGCCGAGGAAACGAAGGCGTCGTGCACGATCTCGCGGCGCGGCGAGCGCCTGATCGCGCAGGCGGGCGTGTCGCCGAAACAGTGGGGCGCGTTCATGCCCGGCGTGCCGGACGTCGCCGAGTTTCCGGCACGCACATGGAGCCGCTTGCAGGCGCGTCTATGGAAGCGCGCGAACCCCGATCTGCTGACGTATGCGCCGGGCGGCGGCTATCGTCCGCTGCGGCGCGCGTTGTCGGATTATTTGCGCGTCGCGCGCTCCGTGAAGTGTCAGCCAGACCAGATCATCATCACGACCGGCATTCATCAGTCGATCGATCTCGCCGTGCGCCTGCTCACCGATTTCGGCGATCGCGCGTGGGTCGAGGAGCCGTGCTACTGGGGCGCGCGCAGCGTGCTGCAATCGTCGGGGCTGACGCTCGTGCCGATTCCCGTCGACGAGGAAGGGCTCAATCCGGCCGCGCGCGACATGACCGAGCCGCCGCGCATCGCGCTCGTGACGCCGTCGCATCAATATCCGCTCGGCATGGTGATGAGTCTCGCGCGGCGTCGCGCGCTGCTCGAGTTCGCGCGCCAGCACAAGGTGTGGATCATCGAGGACGATTACGACAGCGAGTTCCGCTACGGCAGCCGGCCGCTTTCGTCGTTGCAGGGACTCGACGACGCGGGGCAGGTGATCTATGTCGGCAGTCTCGGCAAGATGCTTTATCCCGGCTTGCGCATGGGTTACATGGTCGTGCCGGAGGAACTTGTCGAAACGTTTCGCATCGGCGTGGCGGAACTGTATCGCGAAGGGCAACTGATGCAGCAGGCGGTGCTGACCGAGTTCATTCTCGACGGGCACCTGACGTCGCATGTGCGGCGCATGCGCGGACTGTACGGCGAGCGTCGCGAATTGCTGATCAACGCGATCCGCGCGCGTTTCGGCGATACGCTCGCCGTGCGCGGCGACGAAGCCGGACTGCATTTCGTGCTCGAACTGCCGCAGTTCGTCGACGATCGCGCGGTCGCCGCCGATGCGCTGGCGGCCGGCGTCGTCACGCGCCCACTGGTCAATTACTTCATGAACCGCGACGAGGCGTTGCGCGGTTTGATGCTTGGCTACGCGTGCGTGCCGAATCATGACATCGCGCCGAATTTCGCGAAGCTCGCCGATGTGATCGAGCACGCAATGGCGCCCATGCAGGTCGCGCAGGCATGAAGCCGTTCATCGCGCTACTCGGCTGCGCCGCGCCGGACCGCGCGAACGACGCGTGCGAGCGCCTTCAATGCATCGGCGGGCGAATCGCTGAATTGCGCGGCGACGATCGCGCCATCCACGGCGAGCGCGAGCGCTTGTGCATCGGCTTTGGCGGTGCGCGAAGCCGGCATCAGCGCGCGGATCGCCGCGGTCATGTCACGCTTGTGGCGACGTGAAATATCGATGGCCTGCGGCAGCGTCGCGCCGACTTCGACGACCGAGTTGATGAACGCGCAGCCACGATAATTCTCGCTGCCGAACCATTCGGCGAGCGCGGGCACGAGCGCGTTGAGCGTTCCGCCGTGGCGCGCGAGCGCGTCGCGGAACCATGCCATCCAGTTATCGTGACGAAACGTGAGGAACGCGACGATCAGATCGTCCTTGCTCGGGAAATAGCGATAGAACGTCTTTTTCGCGACGCCCGATTCGGCGATCACGCGATCGATGCCCGTTGCGCGAATGCCATCGCGGTAGAAGAGATCGTGCGCGGTGTACAGGATGCGCGCGTCCGGCGCGAGCTCGGAGAAATCGCTGGAGATTGCGGAAGTATTCATGCAATCGATTGTAGACAGGTTCGTCTACCTGCGCTAGAGTGCGTCGGGTAGACAGACCTGTCTACTCATCTCATCGCTTAGAGCAAAGAGGACTCGCCATGGAATCCAAGCCGCCGTTTCCGCCGTTCGATGAAACATCCGCCAAGCTGAAAGTCCGTCTCGCCGAAGACGGCTGGAACACGCGCGATCCGGAGCGCGTATCGCTCGCGTATAGCGTGGACACGCGCTGGCGCAATCGCGCCGAATTCGCGAACGGGCGTGAGGAAGTCGTCGCGTTTCTGCGTCGCAAATGGGCGCGCGAACTCGACTATCGGCTTATCAAGGAATTGTGGGCGTACACGGGCAATCGCATCGCGGTGCGTTTCGCGTACGAATGGCACGACGACGCGAACAACTGGTATCGCAGCTACGGCAATGAAAACTGGGAATTCAACGAAGCGGGATTGATGACGCACCGTCACGCCTCGATCAACGATCTGCCGATCAAGGAAGCGGACCGCAAATATCATTGGCCGCTCGGTCGCCGGCCCGACGATCATCCGGGCCTGAGCGACCTGGGCTTCTGACTTCGGGGGCGGCTACATATCGCGTCGTCGCCGGAACGCCCACCATCCGGCGAGCGCGGTGAAGGTCGCGACGATCGCCACGAGCAGCCAGAAGCCGTGGTGATTTTCCGCGAGCGGAATGCCGCCGACGTTCATGCCGAAGAAACCCGCGACGATATTGATCGGCAGCGCGAGCACGGTCACGAGCGTCAGCGTGAAGAGCGTGCGGTTGCTTTGCTCGTCCATGCGCGTCGCGACTTCTTCCTGCAGGAGCTTGATGCGCTCGACGAGCCCGGCGAGATCGTTGAGCACGAGCGAGAACTCTTCGGTCGCGTCGCGAAGGTCCTGAATGTCCTGCGAATGCAGCCAGCGCGGCGGCCGCGCGAGCAGCCGGAACACGGAGCCGGGTTCGGGCGCGAGCAGGCGCTGCAGCCGGACGAGCACGCGCCGCAGTCCGCCGAGATCGGTGCGGGTCGCGGCGCCGCGCATCGACAGGAAACGGTCTTCGATGCCGTCGACCTCGACGCTCGTGCGCCGCACGATATGCACGAGCAGATCCGCCTGATCGCGCAGCAGATGCGCGAGCAACTCGGCGGGCGAACGGAAAATTTCGCCGCGTCTAACCGACTCGCGCAGCGAATCGACCGATCGCAAGGGCTTGAGCCGCGCCGTCACGATCAGCTTCTGATGCGTGTAGACCCACAGCGTCGCGATCTCCGAGGGCGTCAGCTCGAAGTTGAACATCACATCGTTGATGACGGCGAGGAGCGCGCCTTCCTGATGCTCGATGCGCGTCGAATGCGAGCCTTCGTTGAGCGTGTCGAAGAACGCGTCGGGCAGGCCGAGGCGGCCGCGCATCCACCGTTCGCACGAACTGTTCGCGAGATCGAAGTGCAGCCAGACGAATTCCTTGGGCGTGTCGTCGCGGGCGAGCCATTCGCTTGCGGCTTCGGCATCGATCGGCACGCCGGGCAGATCGGCATGAAATCGGAAACCGCAGACGAGGCCGGAAAAGTCGGAGCCGTAAGGCGGTCTTTGCAGGGTAGCGGGATTCATGCGGGCGTTCGGTTACATTCTGAGTATGTCGGCGTGTCGGCGGATGACGCGGCCCCCGACGCTTCTGGCATGCGCGTCGCCACGCGCTAGTGTGCCATCGGTCGCGCCCCGGATCGCGATCGTATCGCGTGAAAGCGAGCGAAACGATGGCCACGAACGCGGTGCGCCGTGCAAATATGACTGTCATTTTGTCGGCGTATCATCGCGCCACGCAAGACGGGCGCACGCGAGGCGCCGCGCGCGAAACTGGGGAGAAGGCAGTGGAAGACCATGACGACATGGACGGGGCGACGCAAACCACCGCGAACGGGCTGGTTCGCCTGGCGTCGGTGATTGCGGGACTGGCGCGCGAAGGCGCGATCGATACGCGCTTCGGCGCGAAGCTCCTCAAGCGGCTCGACAAGGAAGCGCGGCGCGTATCCGAACCCGGCGGCGCGCCGCTCGACGAGACGGAGCAGTCCGCGCTGTTCGGGGCGCTCGGAGAACTGGATGTCGCGTTGCGCCAGCGCGACGCGGCATCGCTCGTCGAGGCGAATGCGCGGCTGCGCGAGAGCGAAAGCGCGTCGGGAAAGCGTCGCAAAAGCCGGAAGAGCGGCGACGCCTGAGCTTGGCGGCGGGCGGGCGCGAAACATGCTGTTGGGCAGTCGTATGTTTCCGTCGAACGCCCATGCCCCTGTACTTGCATTCTCCTCATTGCGCGCTTTGGACGAATCGCAGCGTCGATGTCGACCGCGATTCGTGGCGCATCCTCATCGTCGACGACAACGCCCATAGCGCAGAAGCGCTTTGCGCCGCGCTCGAAGCGGAGGGCTTCGACACGCGTTTTGCGTTGTCCGGCGTCGATGCGCTCCATACGATCGACAACTGGGTGCCGCACATCGTCATTCTCGATATCACGATGCCGGAACACGACGGTTTCGCAACCGCGCGCGTGCTTCGCCGTATCGCCCGCACGCGCGACGCGGTGATCATCGCGTTCACGGCGCTCGGTGAGGACATCGTGCGGGCGGAGGGCATGCATTCCGGATTCGACGGTTATTGCCAGAAGGGCAACCCGCCCACGGAACTGCTCCGCCTGATCGGACGGCTCGTTCACTGAGATAACGCGGGATGTCGTTCGCGCTAGCGGGAAATTCGCACGCCCGTGCGCTAAATAATTGTTCGTTCCCCGCTAAACGAAGCAGCCGAGCGCGCCGCTTGTCAACACGCGCAATCGCCCGCCAGGCGGACGTTTAGGACGATTTTGAACGATCGTGCGGCCAACTATTGTTGGTCCATATCGAAAACTGAATTGAAATTTATGGAGATAAAAAAGCGATAGTAGGGGTATACACTGCATTCCATCGACGTAGCAGACAGTTTCTCGCAAGACCGCTGCGGCGCTTTCTGATTGAACGTCAACCGTCTTTGGAGCTCACACCATGAAACGCAATCTTCTCGCTACCCTTCTGATCGCCGCTACCGCCACGCTCGCCGCTCCCGCTTTTGCAAGCGGCTACGGTCCGGCTCCGTTCTACCGTCCGGCTGTCGGCGCGCCGACGTCGCAACAAGGTCCGAGCGCACAAGCGATCGCCGCCGAAGAAAACGCGAACGGCACGAGCACGACCGCTTTCGGCGGCTCGCGCGACGCGCTGGCTCAGTCGGGCACCCGCACGCAATCGGCCAACAAGGCTCAGTCCGTCTTCTTCGGTCAATAACCGGTTCGGCCAGCCCGGCTCATCCGCCGGGCCGACAGGCCGAAAGACTGATTCGGCGCGCGCCGCGCAGGCTCAAAAGGTCTGCGTTGCGCGCGCCGAACGCGTTTCAGGCCGCGAGCGCGCCGCGCATCACGTTCGCGAGCTCCGACGCCTCGAACTTCGACACATACGCGTTCGCACCGACCTTGCGCACGTGCTGCTCGTTCGCCGATCCCGACAGCGACGAGTGAATCACCACCGGAATGTGCATCAGCCCCGTCTCCGCCTTGATGCGGCGCGTGAGGGTGAAACCGTCCATTTCGGGCATTTCCAGATCGGTGAGCACGAGCGCGATGTGATCCGCGACCTCGGTGCCGTCCTTCTCCGCCTTTCTGAGCGCCGCTTCCAGTACGTCCCACGCTTCCTGGCCGGTTTTGGTCATCACGAAGGGCACGCCCATCGCCGTGAGACTTTGCTCGATGAGCGCCCGGGCGACGCCCGAATCGTCTGCCGCAAGCACGCGCGCGCCCGGCTTGAGCTGCAGCCGACCGGTGTTGGCCTCGGTGATATCCGTTTCCTGCGACGGCAGCACATCACGCACGATGCGCTCGACGTCGAGCACCTGCGCGAGCCGCGAGCCGTCGACGTTGCCATCGAGCCGCGCGAAACTCGTCACGGTCTTGCCGCCCGAGTGCGATTCCGCCGACAGCACCTGATTCCACTCGAGCCGCACGATATCGTCGACTTCCTCGACCGCGAAGCCTTGCGTCGTGCGCGCGAATTCGGTGACGAGCAGAATTTTCGGACCGTTTTTCGGCCGGCAGCCGGTGATGCGCGCGAGATCGATCACGGGAATGATCTGGCCGCGGATATCCGCGACGCCGAGAATCTCCTCGCTCGAACCGGCGACGGCGGTGATCGTCGGCATCGCGAGAATCTCGCGCACCTTGAACACGTTGATGCCGTACAGCTCCCGTTGCTCCGAGCCCGGCGACTCGCCGAGCCTGAACAGAAGCAATTCGAACATGTTGCTGCCCGCGAGCCGCACGCGCTGCTCGATATCCTGTTGTGAACTGCTCACCTCGTTCTCCCTCTAAGCGATGCCTTCGTGTGTTTGCCGGTGGCTTCACTTTCCACCAGATGCCTGATTAGCGGCATTAATCGGCGAAACTGAAGGCATGCGTGACGACGCGCGAGATGAAACGCGCGGCGCACGTCTCGCGCGGCGCCGGTGATCTATACTTTTTTCGAATGGTCGGGTTAATGCCGATGAAGGCATCGCGCGCGAGGCTTTACGCTGCATACAGGCGCAAGGTAACCCGTCGCCCAGGCGCAACAACGTTCCCCGCTCATAACGGAGGCGCTCGATGGCAACAGTCGCACAGGTTCTGAATTCGAAACCCGACCAGACGGTCTTTACCGTTCCAGCCACGGCGTCGGTCTTCGATGCAATCAAGCTGATGGCCGACAAGCACATCGGTGCGGTGATCGTCACCGAAGGCGACGAGATCGTGGGCATCATGACCGAGCGCGACTATGCGCGCAAAGTCGTCCTGATGGACCGCGTCTCGAAGCACACGCCGGTGCGCGACATTATGACGTCGCACGTGCGCTACGTGCGCCCCGACCAGACCACCGACGACTGCATGGCGCTCATGACCGACAAGCGCATGCGTCACTTGCCGGTGATCGACAACGGCAAGCTCATCGGCATGATCTCCATCGGCGATCTGGTGAAGAACATCATGGCCGAGCAGCAGTACACCATCCAGCAGCTCGAGTACTACATTCGCGGCGAGCACACTTGATTGCCGGCGATCCGGCTGTAAGCATTTCGTTATAATCGGCAGGCTTCGCCTATGAGCGCGGAGCCACGCTCGTCGTGCGCGATCCGCGCGCGCGGAGCATCGAGGGAGCGCCGCCGATGACACCGACTGCCGCATCCGCATCTCCATCCGCCGACACCGCAAAAACGCTCGCCGCCGACGCGCCGTTCTTCATCGTGATGAACGCGGGCTCGGGACGCTGTCAGTCCGACGCGACCCGCAGCCTGCTCGAAAGCGAACTCGGCGCGGCCGGGCGACGTTTCGAATTGCGCGTCGTCGACGATCCGCGCGGTCTCGCGGACGTCGCGCGCGAAACCGCGGCGGCGGCGTGCCAAGCGGGCGGCGTGCTCGTCGGCGCGGGCGGCGACGGCACGCTTTGCACGGTCGCGCACGCGGCGCACGACGCCGGCTGCCCGTTCGCGGTGCTGCCGCGCGGCACGTTCAACTACTTCAGCCGCGACCACGGCATTCCCGCCGATCTCGAGCAATCGACGAAACTTCTGCTCGACGCGCGCGCCTATCCGGTGCAGGTCGGCTTCGTGAACGCGCGCATGTTTCTCGTCAACGCGAGCCTCGGGCTTTATCCGCGCTTGCTCGAAGATCGCGAAATCTACAAGCGGCAATTCGGGCGCAGCCGGCTCGTCGCGCTCTGGTCGGCGCTTTCCACGATGCTCAAGCCGCATCGCCATTTGCGTCTGCATATCGATCACGATGGCAGCACGACCGAAATTCGCTCGTCGACGCTCTTCGTCGGCAACAACCGCCTGCAGATGGAGCAGATCGGCATGCCGGACGAAGCGCGCGCGCTGGAACAGGGCTTGCTCGTCGCGATTGCGCCGCGGCCGGTCGGACGGCTCATGCATCTGTGGCTGTCGCTGCACGGCGCGGCGGGGCGTCTGTCGGATTCCGATCACGTCGTGAGCTTCACGTTCGAGCGCATCACGGTGACGCATCCGTCGAAGAAGCGCAGACTCGTCAAGATCGCGACGGATGGCGAGGTCGCGAAACTGCAGATGCCGCTGGAATTTCGCGTGTCCGACAAACCGCTTTTCCTGCTCAAGCCTGAGCCGACAGTGGCCGAAGCCAATCGCTCATGACCTTGCTGTTGCAGATTTCCGATACGCATTTCGGCACCGAGCGGCCGCCGGTGGTCGCAGCGCTCCTGCGGCTCGCCGATGCGCTCGCTCCCGATCTCGTCGTGCTGTCCGGCGATATCACCCAGCGCGCGCGCAAGCGGCAGTTCGCGTCGGCGCGCGCGTTCGTCGATGCGCTCGGCGCGACGCCGACGCTCGTCATCCCCGGCAATCACGACATTCCGCTTTTCGATCCGCTCGCGCGGCTGTGTTATCCGTACGCGAATCATCAGCGCGCGTTCGGCGCCGATCTCGAACCGGCGTTCGATTCGGCGGGGCTGCTCGTGCTCGGCGTGAACACGACGCGGGCGTATCGTCACAAGGACGGCGAAGTGTCGATGCAGCAGGTGAGGCGCGTCGCCGCGCGGCTGGAGGCGGCGAGCGCGGCGCAGTTGCGCGTCGTGGTCACGCATCAGCCGGTGGCCGTCACGCGCACTCAGGACGAAAACAATCTGCTGCACGGACGCGAGCGCGCGGTGCCGCGCTGGGCGCGTGCGGGCGCGGACCTGATTCTCGGCGGGCATATTCATCTGCCCTACGTGTTGCCGCTGCACGATACCTTCGCGGGACTCACGCGCCGCATGTGGGCGGTGCAGGCGGGCACGGCGCTGTCGTCGCGCACGCGCGGCACAATCGACAATTCGGTGAACGTGATCCGCCACGACGCAAGCGGTGGCAATGGCGACGGGCGTCGCGCGACGGTCGAACGCTGGGACTATTCGGAGACGACCGAAGCATTCGAGATGATCGCGCGCCACGATCTCGCGCTCGGCGTCGCGCAACCGACGGATGCTGTCACGTCGCCCGGATGACGAGTTCGGCGAAGCCCGTCGCGGCATCGTGCTCACGCGTGTAACGTTCGCCGGGCAGATGCGCGACGATGATCTCCGCCGTCGTCCGCACGATGCAGCCCGGCGTGACGTGGCCGCCGGAGACGCGGCCATCGGCATCGGCGATGCTCATGTGCAGGTGCGGGCCTTGCGCTGACAGCGTGCCGGCGAGCGTGACGATTTCGAGATCGCCGCGCAATTCAACGGCTTCGTCGCGGCCCGCGTAGCGCAGACGCGCGACGTTCAGGCTGCCGATGCCCTGAAGGACGAACGCGGCGGAGAGCGCGTGCGCGCGGAAGGCATGATCGAGCGCGGCGCGCAGATCGTCGCCGGGCGACAGACGAAGGGTCATCGCATGCATGGATGAAGGACTCGTAGGGGATCACGTTCAAGACTACACGCTGGCGGATCGCGGTGGCATCATGGGCGCGGTCCGCCGTGGCTATTTCTTACTGTGGAGACGCCATGAGTTTCGAACTGACGATGCTTGCCTGGACGCTCGTGCTCGCGCTGGTGCAAGTGTTGCTCCCTGCGGTCGTGCGCAACCGCGAAGTCGGCATCAGATACCAGGCCGGCCCGCGCGATGCCGCCACGCCGCCGCCCGGCAAGCTTTCCGGACGGCTGATGCGGGCGCAGTCGAATCTGTTCGAGACGCTGCCGATTTTCGCCATTGCGGTGCTGATCGTGCACGTCACGGGGCGCGAGAACACGCTCACGCACTATGGCGCGCTTGCGTATTTCGTCGCGCGTCTGGTCTACGTGCCGCTCTACGCTGCCGGCGTGCCGTTCGTGCGCTCGCTGGTGTGGCTGGTGTCGGTCGTGGGCATCGTGCAGATTCTCGTTCCCATCATCTGACGAGGAGTGAAGGGCAATGACCGATCAAGCTTCAACCATCGAGATCGAAACCGCGCCGAATCCCGAATTCGCCGTGATCCTGATGCACGGCCTCGGCGCCGATGCCAACGACTTCGTGCCGCTCGTGCCCGAATTGCGTCTCGCCGATGCGCCCGCGATCCGCTTCGTGTTTCCGAACGCGCCGGAGATCGCCGTGACGGCGAATAACGGCTATGTGATGCGCGCGTGGTACGACATTCTGTCGTTCGAGGGCATCAACCGGCGCGTGGACGAGGCGGGCATCGTCGCTTCGGTCGGGCGCGTGCGGGCGCTTATCGAGGCGCAGAACGCGCGGGGAATTCCCAGTGAGCGCATTTTTATCGCGGGATTTTCGCAGGGCGGTGCGATGACCTATCAGGCGGGGCTCACTCATCCTGAGAAGCTCGCTGGGTTGATCGTGCTGTCGGGCTACATTCCTTCCGAAGGGCTGATCGATGAATCGCTTTCCGAAGCGAACCGATCGGTTCCCATCTTTGCCGCGCATGGGAGCTTCGATGATGTGCTCAATGTGGCTCTCGGTGAGCAGGCGTGCGAATTCGCTCGCGGGCAAGGGTGTGAGGTCGAATGGCATGCCTATCCTATGGCGCATTCGGTTTGTATGGAGGAGGTTGAGGCGTTGCGGGCTTGGTTGGGGGGGCGGTTGCGAGGGTGAGGTTTTTTTTCGCCGGATCCCGTATTGGCGTCGGTCTATTAGCGTTGCCCCTGTGCGGGGCAGTGCTAATAGACCGACGCGAAACCGGGATCCGGCGAAAAAAAGACTCACGCACCCGAGTCACAAAAACCAGCAATCAAAGCAAGCATCCCACGCCGCAATTCCCCAGGACTAACGGGCTTGGAAAGCACGTCCTGCTCACACGCGAGCGGCACGATACACGCGGCCGGTTCACCGGTAACGACGAGACAAGGACAAGGCCGCCCAAGCCGCGTCGCACCGAGCATCGCCACTTCCCGCGCGGTCTTGGCATCACGCAGTCGAAAGTCGGTAATGATGAGATCCGGAAACCGCTCGATATCGCCGAGAATCGTCCCGAACTCCTCGAAGCTCGCCGCCGAGTCATAAAGCACGCCCCATTGCGACAGCAGCGCTTCGGTCGACGCCCGCACGAGCCCATCGTCCTCGACGAGCAACACATAACGCCCCTTGAGCTGCGCCATTTCCGCCGCCTCGGAACGCGCCGGCGCACGCGCCGACGGCGTGTCGGGCGACGGTCCGCACAGCGGCATTTCGAGCGAAAAGCGCGAGCCGCGCCCTTCGGTGGACTTCAGTTCGATGCGATGCTGATCGAGCATCGACATCACCGCATTGACGATCGACAGCCCGAGCCCCAGCCCCTTGTCGCGATCCTGCTCGGGATTGTCGACCTGAAAGAACGGCTGAAAAATCGCATCGAAATAATCGGCCGGAATGCCGATGCCGTTATCCAGCACGTCGATACGCGCGCGCGTCGGCGAACGCACCACGCCGACGATCACGGTCGGCTTCGAAGTCTTGCTCTGATCTGCATACTTGATCCCGTTGGACACCAGATTGGCCACGGCGCGCCCGAGCCAGTGCGCGTCGCTGCGCACGCAGACGACATCGTCCTTCGGCAGCCGCAGGCGCAATTCGACGCCGCGGCTCATCGCGAACGGACGCAACTGCTCGGCGGCTTCCTCGACGATCTGTCGCACGTCGAATACGTGATAGCGCGGCACGACGCGCCCCGATTCCAGCCGCGAGAGATCGAGCACCGCGTTCAGCAGCCGCGCGAGGATAACGGACGAACGCCCGCACTCGTTGATGAGCCGTTCGGCCTGATCGAATTCGCCATTGCGGATGGCCTCGGCCGCCGCCTGCAGGAACAAATTGAGCGCGTGCATCGGCTGACGCAGATCGTGCGTCGCCGCGGCGAGAAAGTTGGATTTCTCGCGGCTCGCGGTCTGCGCGGCGATCATCTGCTGTTCGCGCAGCGCGAGCAGCGCGTTGGTCTTGTTCTCCTGATCCTTCTTGGAGACTTCGAGCTCGCGATTCTTGCGGCCGAGCGAAACATTCGCGGTGCGCAATTCGTCGTTGAGGGAAGCCAGCGCGCGCTCCGAACTATAGCGCTCGCGCGAGACGCGCTCGGCGTGCGTGCAGACGCCGTGCCCCACGACCACGACGTTGAACATATAGAAGAGCCCCGCGAAGAAATCCTCGGGGTTGAGCAGATGAATCGTCACCTGCAGCACCACGATCGACGCCAGCGTGATGATGCCCGCTGTCAGCGCGACGCGAGAGCGCAGATAAAAGAAACTGAACTGGAAGAACAGCGCAAGGCACAGCCCGATGAAATGCTGCGTGTAGTTATAGGGCGCGGGCGTGATCGCGACCATTGCGAGGATCAGGCACAAGAGCCCGTAAATGCCCGTCAGAATGATGCGTTGCGCGGTGGCGTGCGAGCGGAACGACGGCCGCAGCACCAGCACGCCGACAAAAAACAGCAGCGCGATGCCCGCGGAGCGCAGCGCGAGGATGTCGGGCAGGCGCGAATCGAGCGCGCGGTTGCCCCGCGCGAAGCTGAAGTCCCACCAGAGGAAGCACGTCCAGATGGCAAGCGCGAGCAGCGTCGACGCGCGCCGGAATGCGCAGAAGCGCTGGCTGTGGTCTTCGAGAAACTGCGCTTCGAGGACGGGATCGGAAAACGGCGCCGGAATCGAGAGATTGCGCACCAGGCTCGCGCCGGCCTCGCGGGCCGCCGAGAGAAGAATGCCTGGATTGCGCACGCCGGCGGCGCGTTGCGGTACGGCCATCTTCATGCTCGCTCAGGGAATCGGGATATCTACTTTAGGCCAACGCGGTCAGACAAATACGCCTTTTTTTAGAATCGGCCATTATCTCCGGCAATTATTGCGCTTTTTTGGCGAGTTGCGAGGGCACGCGGCGAGACGGAAGGAAGGAGGAAGGGAGCCGATCGGCGGGCGTTTGATCGTTTGCCCGCCGATTCGAAGGACAGCCACAACGAATGCCCCCCGCACGATGACGAGGGCGGTCTCGAGGAGAACCGTTCAGCTTTTCGGTTTGGCCTTGGTGGTGCGCTTCGTGACCTGCGTTTCCTTCGCGCCTGCGGCCTTCGCGGGCGATGCCTTGCTGCCGGCCGTTTTCTTGCGGCTCGACATTTCCGTTTCTGCGGGTTGGCTCGCTTGAGCCTTGCGTGGGGATGGCATGTTGACCTCCTTCAGTATGTGTCCATATCGACACATTGATAACCATAGGATGCGGTCAGCCGGTATTCAAGACTCGGCGGGCTTCTCGCGCGGCGCATCGGCCAAAAAACTTCTGAGAGCGAAGCATTTCGCCCGATGCCCGCAACGAGGGCGGCGAGCGCGATCAGTGGATGAGCTTCAGCCCCGCCGGCAGCGTTTCGCCGAACACGCGTCCGACGTCGGCGCGATCGAGCTCGACGGTCTCGCGGACCATCGCGATCCACGCCTGCGCCGCGCCCATCGTTTCGAGGCGCTGCACGACAGCCGCGCGCGCATCGTCGGGCAGATCGCGCGAGCGGTCGCCGGTCATGCGCGCGATCTGCACGGCGGCGAACGCGGCGGGATCGACCTTCTTCCAGTCGAGCGCGAGGATCGCATCGAGCCAGACGACGGCGACCTCGGGCGGCACGACACCGTGCGCGCTGCCGTAAAAGGGCGCGCGGGCGCCGATGCGGCCCAGCGCCCACCAGCTTTGCACGCTCTCCGAAGGCTTTTTCAGGCGCGTGAGCAGCCATTCGCCGACCTCGATCTTGCGCTCGACCGGCACGCGTTCCAGCGACGCCGCGAGCCGCACCATGTCCTCGTAGCCCGCGCGCGCCGCGCCCGCCGCCTTGCGATAGCGGCTCGTGCCGGGCGGTTGCAGCACGAAGGCCATGTCGTCGAGCAGCTTGAGTTGCGCCGCTTCGGGCAGGCCACCGGCCGCGCGGCGCCAGAGCGTCCACCATTCGGACCAGATCTGGCTTTCGTTGCTGTACTGAATGCCCTGATCGAAAAGCGTCCAGAGTTGCTCGACACGCCATTCGTCGAGCGGATGCCCGAAGCCCGGACGCATGCAGTAGCCCGCGAGATTGAGCCACAGACGCTCGTGATCGGCGGTGCGGCGGCGCTTTTTCGCGCGCTCGAACAGCGCGCCGAAGACCTCGCGCAAGAGTGCGATGTCCCAGGTGTCGCGCGGGCCGAGCGTCTGTTCGAGCTGCGCGCGCAGGCGTTTGACTTCCTTCGGCCCGACATCGTGCGACTTCGCGCCGAACGTGCGGTCTATCAGTTCGATGGCTTTCGGCAGCGCCGGATGCGATTCGCTCACGGTCTCGTCGGTCTGCGACGCCTCGCGGCGCAACTGGAATTCGAGCAGCCAGCGTTGCGCGGGATCGTCGACGGCGATGCAGTGCATCTCCAGCGTGCCGACTTCGGTAAGCGAGGTCGTCAGCTGAACCGCCGTTTCGCGCGCTCGGCCCTTGCCGGCGGCATGCGGATCGACGACGGTCGCGATCGGCGGCAGACGGATGAAATCGCCCGATGCGGCCGCGAGGTCTGCGAGCGCGCCCGCTTCGTAAGCCGTCTCCGACACCGACGACGCCAGGTGAAAGCGCACCGGCGCGCCGAGCGTGAGCGAGAAGGTGCGATCGGCGAGATGGATCGCCTGGCCTTCTTCGGTGCCTCGCGGCAGGACGCAGACGCCACGCATCGCGTTGGCATCGTCTTCGAGCAGCAGGAAGAAGCTGCGCGCCGAGCCACCGCCGATCTTCGGCGCATTGCCCGCGCGCGCGAGCGCGTAGGCGACCGCGCCGCGCGCGACCGCGACATCGGGATTGCCGTTCGCGAGCACGTTGACGGCTTCGCCGCGCCAGCCGGAAAGCGTATCGGCGATGCGGCGCGCGAGCGGAGCGGCGCGAAACACGCCGCCGTTCAACAGCAAGGTGTCCGGAATGGCGAGCGTTTCGGCGGGCGCATCGACGAGGCCGAGCGCTTTCTTCGCCTCGCCGGCATGCTGGCCGAGAAACGCCGCGATATGCCGCGTGATGGCCGCGTCGCTCGCATACGGCAGCCCGAATTCGACGATGCCGCCGCGCGAACGGCCGGGGCGATCGCTCGGGGCGACCATCGGAAAGAATCCTTCGACGATGATCCGCTCGATCTCGTCGCGCGTGACATCGGCCGAACGCGCGCCGCCGATCAGCTTCGAGCCCGCGCCGAGCAGCGTGATCGACGTGGATGCGGGCGCGTTGTCGCCTAGCAATTGCTCTTTCGCCGCGCGGCAGCGCTCGACGAGTTGCGACAGGCGTCCGGCGGAGAGACGCGCATCGCTGCCCGCGAGACGCTTCTCGACGAGATGCGCGAGCGCGAGATCCATGTTGTCGCCGCCGAGCATCAGATGGTTGCCCACGCCGATGCGCGTCAACACCGGCTCGCCGTTCTCCATCGCGACCTGGATGAGCGTGAGGTCGGTCGTGCCGCCGCCGACGTCGACGATCATCACGAGCCGCGTCGCCTTCAGATCATCCGCGAGCGTCGCGCGATGATGAAACAGCCAGTCGTAAAACGCGGCCTGCGGCTCTTCCAGCAGCCGCAGTGTTTCGAGTCCCGCCATGCGCGCGGCTTCGAGCGTCAGCGCGCGGGCGCCTTCATCGAACGAGGCGGGCACGGTCAGCACGACGTCCTGCGTGTCGAGCGGTGCATCCGGAAAGCGCTCGTTCCACGCCGCGTGGACGTGCGCGAGATAGCTCGCGCTCGCCATCACCGGCGAGATTTTTTCGACGTCGTCGCCCGCGCCCCACGGCAAGATGGCCGCGAGGCGATCGACCGCCGCGTGCGACAGCCAGCTTTTCGCGCTCGACACGAGCCGTCCCGGCACCTGCGCGCCGAGCATCCGAGCGAATCTGCCGATGAGGGCGGGCGCTTCCATCTCGCCCCACGGCAATTGCAGATCCTCGGACTTGAGTTCGCCTGGCGCGAAGTGATAGCGCAGCGACGGCAGAAGCGGCAGCGCCGCGACTTCCCCCGCGCCGACGAGCTGGTCGATGTCGAACACGCGGATATCGTTCGAGCCGATTTCCGCGTACGCGACGACCGTATTGCTCGTCCCGAGATCGATGCCGACGCTGTACCGCGCGCCGGACACCTTTTTCTTGCGCCCGGACACTTACAGGCCCATGCCCTGATCCGCGCCCGCGTTCGCGCCGCCGCGCACGTCGAACTCGACCTTCCAGCGCTCGGACGAGCCGCGCGGAATCGCTTCGAGTTCGAGCGTGCCCGCTTCGGTCACGCGCGCGTGCAGCTTGACGGGCACGACCTCGCCCGGCGTGCGGCCTTCGGGCGGCAGCGACGCTTCGATCTCTTCGAGTTCCTGCAATTCGTCCGGTTGCCAGTAATCGAGCAGCGTGCCGACCTGATCCTGACGACGCACCGAGGAGCCGAAGAAGCGGAAATGCACCGGCTCGCCGACGACGAGCCCGAATTCCTGCGCGGGCAATTCGGCGTCCGTGCCTTCCTCCATGCCGAACGGCGCGACGCACAGCGCCTGCACGGGCGGCTCCAGTCCGGGAACGGCCGGCATCGCCGATTCGACCGCGACGTAGTACGCGCGCGCCGTGCCGCCACGGATGCGCACGCCCTTGCCGCGCCGCACGTAGCCGTAATAGGCCGCGCCGCGCGCCACCGCGAGATCGAGGTCCGCGCCTTCGAGCAGACGCGCGGCGGGCGCGTTTTCGGAGGCGAGCCATGAATTCAGCGTCGTCATCACGCGCTCGACGAGCAGCGGCGACTTGAACACGCCGCCGTTGAACAGCACGACGGTCGGATGCAGCAGCGTCGCGCCCTGCGGCGCCTGATGCTGCAAGCCTTCGACTTCCGCGAGCGCGTTGACCTGACGGCCGAGGAACGCGGCGAGATGGCGCGTGACGGCGGCGTCCTGCGCGTACGGCAGACCGAGTTGCGTGAGACCGACGCGCGCGCGCGAAACGGGGCGAGCTGCGGCATCGACTTGCGGGAAAAAGCCTTCGAGCAGGATCTGCGTGAGTTCGGCGCGCGTGAGTTCGGTGCGCAGCGACCCGCCGATCAGCTTCGAGCCGCGGCTCGGGACAACGAGCGGCACCGCATCGACGGACGGATCGGAAAGCAGCGTTTCCTTCGCCGAGCGGCACGCGTAGGTGAGGGCGCGCAACTGCCACGGATCGGGCTGCGTGCCCGATTGCGCGAGCTTGCGCGCGACGGTATGCGCGAGCGCGAGGTCCATGTTGTCGCCGCCGAGCAGGATGTGCTCGCCAACGGCCACGCGATGCAGTTCCAGATTGCCTTCGCGCTCGACGACCGCGATCAGCGACAAGTCGGTCGTGCCGCCGCCGACATCGACGACGAGAATCACATCGCCCACTTTGACCTGCTTGCGCCAGCCGCCCGACGATTTTTGAATCCAGCTATAGAGCGCGGCCTGCGGCTCTTCGAGCAGCGTCATGCGCGTGTAGCCGGCTGCGGCGGCGGCTTCGGCGGTGAGTTCGCGCGCGGCGGGATCGAAGGACGCGGGAATCGTCACGGTGACGTCCTGCTGATCGAAAGGCGCATCGGGATGCGCGTGGTTCCACGCTTCGCGCAAATGCGTCAGATAGCGCACCGAGCTTTCCAGCGGCGACACGCGCTCGACTTCCTCGGGCGCATCGGACGGCAGGATTGACGCGCGGCGATCGACGCCCGGATGGCACAACCAGCTTTTCGCGCTGGAAACGAGGCGGATCGGCGTGCCCGCGCCCCGGCTGCGCGCGAGTTCGCCGACGATGAACCTGCGCTCCTGCGTCCACGGCAGCGTGAGATCGCCGGGCGCGAGCTCGTTCTCGTGCGGCAGATAGAGAAACGAGGGCAAAAGATCGCGTTCTTCGGCGGCGCCGGGCGCGGTCAGTTGCGAGATGGGCAGCACGCCTTGCGCGGTCTTTTCGCCGTCGCTCGCGCTCATGTCGACGTAGGAGAGCGCGCAATGCGTCGTGCCGAGATCGACGCCGATCGAGTAGCGCACCGGGTTATCGTTCGCTTGAATGTCGCTCACAGTTCCACCTCCGCGGGCGCGACGATGCTCGCATCATGGGACGGCGCGAGCTTCGGCAGGCGCGTGTCCTCGACCTTCCATCCACGATGGCTGATGCTGCCCGAAAAGGGCGGCTTGCCGACTACGTTGCCCGTCAGCCGGATGGCGGCGGCATCGAAACCCTCCTGCAGCGTGATGCGCGTGCCTTCCGCTTCGGTGCGCACGGGCTTGACCGTGAAATGCTCGCGCAGCACGTTACGGCAGCCGTCGTGCACGAGGCGGGCGGCCGCGCCGATATCGGCGTCGCTGTAATTGACGATGTCTTCTTCCACGAAATCGATGAAACGCGCGTCGCGCTGCAAAAGGCCGAGCAGTTGCAACGCGGCGACCGGGCTCGCCTCCTTCAGCGCGGACGGCGCGGGTTGAACCGGCGCGGCGGCAGGCTTCGGCGCTTCGGCTTTGAAATCGGGCGCGGCTGCGGGGGCTTCAGGCGCTTCGGGCGCTTCGCGCAGGCGCTGCACGCGGCCCGCGAACGATGCATTGCCGAGAATGCCGAAGAAGGCGCCGAAGGCAATGCCTATCCTGCCGAAAAAGCCTGGATTCATGTCGGTCATGTGATGCTCCTGTAGGCCGCGCGAGGACGACCCTATCCTCGGGCGGCGCGGGTGGCCGGTGTTCGGTGCCGTATCGGCGGGGTGATGCCGGGAATGTCTGCCCGTGCGGCTTTTCAGAAAAGGCACGAAAAACGCCAACGGCCTTTATACCGTATCCCGATATTTTCCATGATGTCGCGCCCCGGCCGGGAAAATCGCTCCGGATGGGCGCGCGGCGGCGGGCCTCATTCTCGCGATTTGCGCCGTCAAGTCAAGGCGCGGCAGGCTTCGCGGCGCGTTTCAGGCCTTGTAGCCGATCTTGCGCAGCAGGTCGTGGCGCCACTTCACGTCGTCTTCGCTTTCGACGCCAAGCGGCGGGAACCCGTCCACCACGCCGACGATCCCGCGTCCCTGATCCGTCTGCGCGACAAGCACCTGCGTCGGATTGGCGGTCGCGCAGAAGATACGGCACACCTCCGGCACCGCCTTCACGGTATTGAGCACGTTGACGGGAAAGAAGCCGTCGCCGAGCACGATGATGAAGCTGTGTCCCGCGCCGATGTTCTGCGCGTTGCGCGCGGCCAGCTCGACGCCATGCTCGTCCGTGCCCGACGTGCGTACGAGCCGCTTGCCCGACGCCTCGCAGAACGCGAGTCCGAAGCGGATGCCGGGCACCGCGCCGACGAGCGCCTCGTGCAGATCCTCGACCGTCTTGATGAAATGCGACTGACCGAGGATGAAGTTGGTGTCTTCGGGCTTGTCGATGGCGATGGCGAGCAGTTCCATGGCGGATCTCCGGTGCGCGCTGGAAATTCCATGGTAGGCGCTTTTCTACGCGCGTATTTCGAACCCCGCGAGATACGCCGCCGCATCGCCGCCGTCCCAGACGCGGCCATCGCAGAACGTCGCCGCGCGCCGTTCGCCGGGAATCGCAATGCCCGCCGCCTGCGCCGCCTCGCGATAAAGCGCGGTCTGATTCACGCTCGCCGCGATGGCCGCATCGTCGATATCGGCGCCGAGCATGCCCCAGCGCCGGTATTGCGTAATGAACCAGACGCCGTCCGATACGCGCGGATAGTTCACCGCGCCTTCATCGAAGAAACGCACGGGCAGCGCGCGCGCATCGCCGCCATCGGATGTGGCGAGGCGCGGCTCGATCAGCGCGCGCGGCACGCCGAGCAGCGCGGACGACGACAGCGCCTCGGCGATCTCCTCGCGATGCGCCCGCGTATCGAGCCAGGCGCACGCATCGAGCATCGTGCGAACGAGCGCGCGCGCCGTCGCGGGATAGAGCGCCGCGAAATCGCGCCGGCACGCGAGCACCTTCTCCGGATGATCCGGCCAGATCTCGCTCGTGTACGCGACCGTCCTGCCCGCGTCGCGCGCCTCGGCGACGGCGTGCCACGGCTCGCCCGCGCCGAAGCCGTCGAGCGCGCCCTCGACGAGCGCATCGGCCATGCGCGGCGGCGGAATCACGATGCTCTGCACATCGCGCAACGGATGCACGCCGTGCGCCGCGAGCCAGTAATACAGCCACATCGCGTGCGTGCCGGTCGGAAAAGTCTGCGCGATGACCGGCGGCCGCCCGAGCGAATGCAACGCTTCCTTCACGCTGGCGCCGTTTCGGATCGCATCGGCCAACGGACGCGACAGCGTGATCGCCTGACCGTTGCGATTGAGGACCATCAGCACGGCCATGTCCGCCTGCGGCCCGCCGATACCCAGTTGCACGCCGTACACGAGGCCATAGAGCGCGTGCGCCGCGTCGATCTCGCCGGACAGCAGCTTGTCGCGCACGGCCGCCCACGACGGCTGACGGCACAGCTCGATCGAGATGCCATGACGCGCGCCGAGATCGCGCAACGCGGCGACGGCGAGCGGCGCGGCATCGGAAAGGGCGACGAAGCCGAGCCGCAAATGCGTGCGTTCGGGTTGGGAGGAAGTGATGTTCATGAGATGTCGATAAAGCTAGAGCAGATCGGCCATCGAAAGCAATTGGCGCGCGATCTCGGCGACCTTCACGCCCTGATCCATCGCGCGCTTGCGAAGCGCCGCATAGGCTTCGTTTTCGGACATGCCGCGCCTGTCCATCAGAAGACGTTTCGCGCGGTCGATGACCTTGCGCTGCTCCAGTTCGTCCTCGACCTTCGCGAGCCGCTGACGCAACTGCGCTTCATGCGCGAAACGCGCGAGCGCGACTTCGATGATCGGCGCGAGACGCTCGGGCGCGAGTCCTTCGACGGAATACGCGGTGACGCCCGCGCCCACTGCCGCGCGAATGAACTGCTGATCCGCGTCGTTGCTGAACATCAGCACGGGACGCGGCGCGGCCTTGTTCATCACCGCGAGCTGTTCGAGCGTGTCGCGCGAGGGCGACTCGGTATCGATGATGACGACATCGGGCTTCTGGCTCTCGACGGCCTTGTGCAGCGCCGAAGGCGCGGCCGCTTCGGCGAGCATGTCATAGCCCATGCGCGCGAGTTGCTCGCGCAAATCGCCTATGGGCTTGTCGGTGTCGGTGACGAGAAGAACGCGAAGCATGCGGGAAGCGGAAGCGGTCATGCGAGGGACGCTTGAGACTTTAACGCGCCGTCCGCGCTTTGAGAACCCGCTTTACGCGGCATGAGCGAAGCCTTTGGCGCTTTGCATATGCGCCGCGAATTCCGCCGCTTCGCCGATCGCACCGCCGATCAGAATCACCGCCGGACTGCCGAGGCCGGCAGCGTTGGCATCATCGGCAAGACGATCGAGCGTCGTCACGAGCCGCTTTTCCTGCGACGATCCCGCGTGCTGCACGACGGCCGCAGGGGTGCTCGCGGGCAACGTATCGAGCAACGATGCCGTCAGACTCGCGATGCGGCTCATGCCCATATAGATCGCGAGCGTGGTGCCCGTTGCGGCGAGCGCGGCCCAATCCGGCTGACTGTGATCCTGCATGTGCGCGGTGACGAACGTCACGCCCTGACAATGATCGCGATGCGTGAGCGAGATGCCGAGTCCAGCCGCCGCCGCGAATCCCGATGACACGCCATTGACGATATCGACCGGAATATCCGCCCCGCGCAATGCGGCGATCTCTTCGCCCGCGCGTCCGAAGAGCAACGCGTCGCCGCCTTTCACGCGCACCACATGCAGTCCTTTCTTCGCGTATCGCTGCATGAGGCGCTGAATGAAGGCTTGCGGCGTGGACTTGCATCCGCCGCGCTTGCCGACGCGAATCACGCGCGCGTTCGGCGCAAGCGTGACGATGTCGGCGTTGGCGAGATCGTCGACGAGAAGGACGTCGGCGGCGGCGAGCGCCTTCGCGGCGCGCAAGGTCAGCAAGTCCAGATCGCCGGGGCCCGCGCTCAACAGAGTGACTTTGCCTTTGATGGTGCTCATCGTTGCTTCCTGAGTCTGCGTGCTTCGTATGTGAGGCATCGGCGCGGCAAACGCAGATAGCGTCCGCTCGTGTCGCTGCACGATGGGGACGCCTTTGTCCTTGCTTTCATGTATCGGGGCGCCGCGAACGCCGTTGCTCGCAGCGCTTTCGACAATGCAATAAGCGGGCCATTGGTCGAATAAGGCTTCGAGCACGTTATCCGCACTGTCGTTGTGCGCGGGCGGCACCGCGAGGGCGCATGGGCGCTTGCTCGATGTGATTGCGTGCGTTAACCGTGCAGTACAAAGTCGAGGAGCGTACGAAGCGATCGCTTGCACGTTCGCACGGCATCAGTGCTGCGTCGCACCATCCCTGTGCCCGCCTGCATCGAAACATGACGTGAAGCTCATGCGCGCAGTCCGTGCATATAACGCGCAAAGCCTTGCGCGACAAGCGTCCGAAGTCGATGCGGCGCGCATGGCATAGGCCTTGCCTTATGTCTCGCCATCGGATCAACGGCGATCCGTCCTGAATACAGCGCCCGGCAAGTGAAGAACATGCGGGCATCGGACAACGGCGTCCCCCGCATCGGCTTCCCGGCCCATGCGCGGGACGCCTTTCTTTTTTTGCGGAAAGACGATGGACAAAGCCACCCGGATCGATCTCTTCAGCATGCGCAGCGCGCCGATGCGCGCCTTCCATCTCACGTGGATGGCCTTCTTCGTATGCTTCTTCGCGTGGTTCGCCTGCGCGCCGCTGATGCCGCTCATCAAGCGCGAATACGGACTCACGGCGGATCAAGTTGCGAACATCAATATCGCGGCCGTCGCCGTGACGATTCTGGTGCGCCTCGTCGTCGGACCGATGTGCGATCGCTTCGGCCCGCGCCGCGTGTATGGCGCGCTGCTGCTCGCGGGTTCGGTGCCTGTCATCGGCGCGGCGCTCTCTACGGGCTACGACAGCTTCCTGTGGTGCCGTCTCGCGATCGGCGCGATCGGCGCGAGCTTCGTCATCACGCAGTACCACACGTCGGTGATGTTCGCGCCGAACGTCGTCGGCACCGCGAACGCAACGACTGCCGGCTGGGGCAACGCGGGCGCGGGCGCGGCGCAGGCGATCATTCCGCTTCTCGTCGCGGCAGCGATCGCGCTCGGCGTGGGCGAAGCATCGGCATGGCGCGTCGCTTTGATCGTGCCGGGCATCGCGATGCCGGTGATGGCCTTCTTCTACTGGCGCTATACGCAGGATTGCCCGCAAGGCGACTTCGTCGCGCTGCGCCGTGCCGGCGTCGCGATCGACGGCGGCAAGAAGGGCGGCTGGCAGAGCTTCCTGACCGCGTGCTCGAACTATCGCGTGTGGATGCTCTTCGTCACGTACGGCGCGTGCTTCGGCGTCGAAGTGTTCATCCACAACATGGCGGCGATCTATTACGTCGATCACTTCGGCCTCTCGCTCGCGCAAGCCGGCATGGCGGCGGGCAGCTTCGGTCTGCTCGCGCTCTTCGCCCGCGCGCTCGGCGGCTGGCTCTCCGATAAAGCCGCCGCGAAGAAAGGCCTCGATATCCGCGCGACCTTGTTGTTCGCGCTGATCGCGGGCGAAGGCATCGGCCTCTATGCGTTCGCGCATGCGCCGAGCGTCGTGCTCGCCATCGTCGCGATGCTTGCGTTCGGCCTCTTCACGCACATGGCATGCGGCGCGACTTACGCGCTCGTGCCGTTCAT
This sequence comes from Caballeronia sp. AZ7_KS35, assembly GCF_023631045.1. Lineage (NCBI taxonomy): Bacteria > Pseudomonadati > Pseudomonadota > Betaproteobacteria > Burkholderiales > Burkholderiaceae > Caballeronia > Caballeronia sp. AZ7_KS35. The sequence goes on from NZ_JALQDV010000030.1 coordinate 53,344, forward strand.
CGATCGCAAGGCGCTCGGCGGCGTGGCTGGCGTGATCGGCGCCGGCGGCAACGTCGGCGCGGTCGCAGCGGGCTTCCTGATGAAAGGCCTCGGCAACGCGCAAGCCACGCTCTCGATGCTCGGCGTGATCGTCGCGACGACGGCGCTCTGCGCGCTCGCCGTGCGCTTCTCCCCCGAACACAAGGCACGCGAAGCGGCACTGCGCGAAAGCGCGCTCGCAGCCAATAACGTCATTGCAAACTGAGAAGGCCCCGTCATGAAAATCGTCGTCATCGGCCACGGCATGGTCGGCCACAAGTTCCTCGAATGTCTCGCCGAGAGCGGCAACGAAGCGCTCGACGTGACGGTCCTGTGCGAAGAACCGCGCGCCGCGTACGACCGCGTGCATCTGACCGAATTCTTCACGGGCAAGAGCGCGGATGATCTCTCGCTCGTCGAAGAGGGCTTCTTCGAACGTTCGGGTTATGCGCTGAAACTGAATGCGCGCGCGGTGTCGATCGATCGCGCGGCGCGCACGGTGACGGCTTCGACGGGCGAAGTGCTCGCGTACGACAAGCTCGTGCTCGCGACCGGCTCCTATCCGTTCGTGCCGCCCATCGAAGGCCGTGATCGCGACGGCTGCTTCGTGTATCGCACGATCGAAGATCTCGAAGCGATGCAGGCATGCGGCGCGCGCTCGAAGACGGGCACGGTCGTCGGCGGCGGTCTGCTCGGTCTCGAAGCAGCGAAGGCGCTGCGCGACATGGGACTCGAAACGCATGTGATCGAATTCGCGCCGCGCCTGATGGCCGTGCAGGTCGATGACGGCGGCGGACGCGTGCTGCGCGCGAAGATCGAGGAGCTCGGCGTCACGGTTCATACGGGTAAGAACACGCTTGCGATCGTCGATGGCGAAGGCGCGGCCAACCGCATGAATTTCGCCGATGAGACGCATCTCGACACCGACATGATCGTGTTCTCGGCAGGCATTCGTCCGCGCGACGACATCGCGCGTGCAGCGGGTCTCGACATCGGCGCGCGCGGCGGCATCGTGATCGACGACGCCTGCCGCACGAGCGACGAAGCGATCTATGCCATCGGCGAATGTGCGTTGTGGAAGGGCCAGTTGTTCGGCCTCGTCGCGCCGGGTTACGACATGGCGCGCATCGTCGCGAAGCAGATCATCGGCGAGGAAGCGGCGTTCGCGGGCGCGGACATGAGCACCAAACTCAAGCTGATGGGCGTCGATGTGGCGAGCATCGGCGATGCACACGGCAAGACGCCCGGCAGCCGGACGTATCAGTACAGCGACGAGCGCAAGCAGGTCTACAAGAAGATCGTCGTGTCCGACTGCGGCAAGTTTCTTCTCGGCGGCGTGATGGTCGGCGATGCAGCGGAATACGGCACGCTGCTGCAGATGATGTTGAACAAGATCGAGTTGCCCGAAGCGCCCGAATTCCTGATCCTGCCGTCGAGCGATGGAAAAGCGAAGCCCGCGCTCGGCGTCGAAGCCTTGCCCGATGCGGCGCAGATCTGTTCGTGCAACAACGTAAGCAAGGCTGAAATCTGCGCGGCTGTCTGCGCGGGCGCAACGAGCATTGGCGCGATCAAGTCGTCGTGCAAGGCGGGCGCATCGTGCGGCGGCTGCGTGCCGCTCGTCACGCAAGTGATGAAGTCGGAGATGAAGCGGCAGGGTCTCGCGGTGAACAATCATCTGTGCGAGCACTTCCCGTATTCGCGTCAGGAGCTTTATCACATCGCGCGCGTGGAAGGACATCGCACGTTCGGCACGCTGCTCGCGAAGCACGGCAAGGGACGCGGCTGCGATATCTGCAAGCCTGCCGTCGCGAGCATTCTTGCTTCGTGCTGGAACGAGTTCGTGCTGAAGAAAGAGCACGCGAGCCTGCAGGATTCGAACGATTACTACCTCGCGAACATCCAGCGCGATGGCACGTACAGCGTCGTGCCGCGCATGCCGGGCGGCGAAGTGACGCCCGATGGCTTGATCGCGGTCGGCCAGGTCGCGAAGAAGTACGGCCTCTATACGAAGATTACGGGCGGCCAGCGTGTCGACATGTTCGGCGCGCGCGTAGAGCAATTGCCGTTCATCTGGGAAGAGCTCATCGCGGCGGGCTTCGAATCGGGTCATGCGTATGGCAAGGCCCTGCGCACCGTGAAGTCGTGCGTCGGCTCGACGTGGTGCCGTTATGGCGTCGGCGATTCGGTCGGACTCGCGATCGAACTGGAGAATCGCTACAAGGGTCTGCGCACGCCGCACAAGATCAAGTTCGGCGTGTCGGGCTGCACGCGCGAGTGCGCCGAAGCGCAAGGCAAGGACGTCGGCGTGGTCGCGACGGAGAAGGGCTGGAATCTCTACGTATGCGGCAACGGCGGCATGAAGCCGCGTCACGCCGAGCTTATTGCGTCCGATCTCGATCACGACACGCTCGTGCGGTACATCGACCGCTTCCTGATGTTCTACGTGCGTACGGCGGATCGCCTGCAACGCACGAGCGTATGGCGCGACAACCTCGAAGGCGGACTCGAGTATCTGATCGACGTCGTCATCAAGGACAAGCTCGACATCGCCGCCGAGCTCGAAGCGGAGATGCAACTCGTCGTCGATACCTACGAGGACGAATGGAAGAAGGCCGTCACCGATCCGCATACGCGCAAGCGCTTCCGTCACTTCGTCAACAGCGAACAGGGCGATGCGAACGTGACCTTCGTGGAAGAGCGCGGCCAGATTCGCCCCGCCACGCTCGAAGAGCGCAAGTCGAAGCTTGCCGAAACCGTTTAACGCGTGAGGAAAAACATCATGAACGACCGTATCGAACAGGACTGGACCGCCGTTTGTGAACTCGACGATATCGTGCCGGATACGGGCGTGTGCGCGCTCGTGAAGGGCACGCAAGTCGCGGTGTTTCATGTCGCGGGCGAAGAGGCAGCCGTGTACGCGATCGACAACTACGACCCCCATTCGCAAGCCGCGGTGCTCTCGCGCGGCATCGTGGGAAGTCTGGGCGAGCGTATCGTCGTTGCATCGCCGATCTACAAGCAGCACTTCGATCTGCGCACGGGCGAATGCCTGGAAGCGCCGGAGCTTTCGGTGAGCGCGTATCGCGTGAAGGTCGCGGGCGGCAAGGTGTGGGTCGCGGCATGAAGACCGAATATGCGGTTGCGGGCATGGCGGCGTTGAAGCACGCCGCATCGCGCCAGCGGCTCGTGGTGATCGGCAACGGCATGGCCGGTATGCGTACGGTCGAAGAACTGCTGAAGATCGCGCCCGAGCTGTACGACATCACCGTATTCGGCGCCGAGCCGTACGGCAACTACAACCGCATTCTGTTGTCGCCGGTGCTCGCGGGCGAGAAGAGCGTCGACGACATCATTCTCAACACGCGCGAATGGTACGACGCGAACGGCATCACGCTGCATGCGGGCGATGCCGTGATCGAAATCGATCGTGCGCGGCGCGTCGTGCGTTCGGAGAAGGGCGTGGAAGCGCACTACGACCGTCTGCTGATCGCGACCGGCTCGAAGCCATTCATCATTCCGGTGCCGGGTTGCGAGCTTTCCGGTGTGATCGCATTTCGCGACATTCAGGATGTCGAAACGATGCTCGAAGCGGCACGCGATCATCGGCACGCGGTGATCATCGGCGGCGGTCTGCTCGGGCTCGAAGCGGCCAACGGCTTGCAGCGGCAGGGCATGTCGGTAACGGTCGTGCATGCGAGCGGCAGCCTGATGGATCGTCAGCTCGACGCTACCGCGTCCGCGTTGCTCAAGCGTTCGCTCGAAGCGAAAGGCCTCAACTTCGCGATGGCCGCGCAGACCACGGAGATCGTCGGCGACGACCGCGTGCGCGCCGTGCGTTTCGCGGACGGCACGCAGATCGACGCTGATCTCGTCGTGATGACGGCGGGCGTGCGGCCCAACATCGCGCTCGCGAAAGAGGCGGGGCTGCACTGCGAGCGCGCCATCGTCGTCGACGACACGCTGCAGACTTTCGATCCGCGCGTGTATGCGGTGGGCGAATGCGTGCAGCATCGCTCGGCGACCTTCGGTCTCGTCGCGCCGATCTGGGATCAGGCGCGCGTGGCGGGCGCGCATCTCGCGGGCGCGGGGCATCGCCGTTACGTGCAGCGCGCGACGGCGACGAAGCTCAAGGTGACGGGCGTCGATCTGTATTCGGCGGGCGATTTCATCGGCGGCGAGGACAGCGAGGATCTCGTGCTGCGCGATCCGCGCCGCGGCGTGTACAAGCGTGTCGTGCTGCAGGCGGGACGCGTGATCGGCGCGGTGCTGTACGGCGACGTGAAGGACGGCGGCTGGTATTTCGATCTGATTCAGAGCCGCGCGGACGTATCGCATCTGCGCGGCAAGCTTCTTTTCGGCAAGACGCTTTGTGAAGCCTGAATACGGCCAAGGATAGAGAAACGTGAGCATGTCCATCATCCCCATTCAAACGGCTTCTGTTAAAACGACTTGCCCGTATTGCGGCGTCGGCTGCGGTGTGAACGCATCGCCGAAGAGCGCGACCGAAGTGTCGATCGCCGGCGATGAAACGCATCCATCGAACTTCGGCCGTCTGTGCGTGAAGGGCTCGGCGCTCGGCGAAACGATTGGACTCGAAGGGCGTCTGCTCAATCCGAAACTGCGCGACCGCCGCAGCGGCGCGCTTAGCGATGCATCGTGGGCCGATGCCATCGGCACGGTTGCGAGCGGCTTTTCGCGCATCATCGCGGAGCATGGTCCCGACGCGGTCGCGTTCTATGTATCGGGTCAGTTGCTCACCGAGGACTACTACGTCGCCAACAAGCTGATGAAGGGCTACATCGGCAGCGCAAACATCGATACGAACTCGCGGCTGTGCATGTCGTCGTCGGTGGCGGGACACAAGCGCGCGTTCGGCGAAGACCTCGTGCCGATGAGTTATGAGGACCTCGAACTCGCGGACCTCGTCGTGCTCGTGGGATCGAACACGGCATGGTGTCATCCGATTCTCTTTCAGCGCATCGTGAAGATGAAGGAGAAGCGACCGGAGATGAAGATCGTCGTCATCGATCCGCGCTATACCGCGACTTGCGAAATGGCCGATCTGCATCTGCCGCTCAAGCCTGGCAGCGATGTGGCGCTGTTCAACGGCCTGCTCGCGTTCCTCGCGGAGCACGGCGCAATCGATGCGGCTTTCGTCGATGCACATACCAGCGGTTCCGACGACGCGCTCGCAGCGGCGGGTTCTTCGGATCTCGCGCAAACCGCGAAAGACTGCAAGCTCGATCAACACGATCTGATGGAGTTTTATCGTCTTTTCGCGCGCACGGAGCGCGTGGTGACGGTCTATTCGCAAGGCGTGAATCAGTCGAGCGCCGGCACGGACAAGGTCAACTGCATCATCAATTGCCATCTGCTGACGGGGCGAATCGGCAAGCCTGGCATGGGACCGTTCTCGTTCACCGGCCAGCCCAACGCGATGGGCGGACGCGAAGTCGGCGGCCTCGCGAATACGCTTGCCGCGCATCTCGAGTTCGGCGATCCGCTGCATGGCGAGATGGTGCGGACGTTCTGGAATTCGCCTGCGATTGCAGAGCGCGCCGGATTGAAGGCCGTCGAGTTGTTCGATGCAATCGAAGCGGGCCGCGTGAAAGCCGTATGGGTGATGGGCACCAATCCTGTCGTCAGCCTGCCCGATGGCGATCGCGTGAAGCGCGCGCTCGAGAAATGCGAGCTCGTGGTTGCATCGGACATCATCGAAAAGACGGATACGAACGCGTTCGCCGATGTGCTGCTGCCCGCGCTCGGCTGGGGCGAGAAGGATGGCACCGTGACGAACTCGGAGCGGCGCATCTCGCGTCAACGCGCGTTCATTCCGACGCCGGGCAAGGCGCGCGCGGACTGGCGCATCATCTGCGATGTCGCGCGGCGCATGGGCTTCGAAGGCTTCGATTTTGCGGGTCCGCATGAGATTTTCGACGAGCACGCACGGTTGAGCGCGTATCGCAACGATGCGTCGGCGGGCGTGCATCGCGCGTTTCATATCGGTGGACTGGCCGGGCTCGATCGCGCGCAATACGATGCGCTGCAGCCGACACAATGGCCGTTGCGCGACTCGGCAGAGGGAGGAACGGAGCGGCTCTTCGAAGATCACCGCTTCAGTCATGCAGATGGCCGTGCGCGCTTCGTAGCAACCGTTGCACGCGCGCCCGTGAACGCGCCCGATGACGACTATCCGCTCGTGCTCAACACCGGGCGCGTGCGCGACCAATGGCACACGATGACGCGAACGGGCCGCTCCTCGAAACTCGCGGGCCATATCAGCGAATCGTTCATCGACATGCATCCGCAAGACGCGCTCGCATGCGGCGTGCGCGAAGGCGAACTCGCGCGCGTGTCGAGTCGCTGGGGCTCGATGATCGCGCGCGTGCAGCATGGCGGTGGCATGCCGCGCGGCAGCGTGTTCGTGCCGATCCACTGGAACGATCAGACCGCCTCCGACGCGCGCGTCGGTGCGGTGGTGAATCCCGTCGTCGATCCGGTTTCGGGTGAACCGGAGTTCAAGCACACGCCTGTCGCAATCGAGAAGTTTCACGTGACATGGCACGGCTTTTCGCTCTCTCGCGCCGCGCCGGACCTCGACATGGTCACGCACTGGACGCGCGTGCACGGCACAGGCTTCGTCCGTTACGAAATGGCGGGCCGTAATCGTTTCGATGCATCCCATGGCGATCATCACGATTGGGCGCGTGCGCTCTTTCATATCGACGATGAGCACGCTGACTGGATCGAATACGAGGACAAGAGCGCGGGCGTGTATCGCGCGGCGCATGTGGTCAATGAGCGTATCGAGAGTTGCGTGTTCATCTCCGAGCGGCCCGATCTGCCCGCGCGTGCGTGGCTCGCGACGCTGTTCGAAAAGGGACGCCTCGACGACGAGGACCGCGCGAGCCTCCTGCTCGGTCAGCCGATAGGCAAGGGCGAGGACACCGGGCCGACCGTGTGCTCGTGCTTCGGCGTCGGACGCAATACGATCTGCAACGCGATCCGCGACAAGGGATTGAAGACAGCCGCCGAAATCACCTCGTGCGTGAAGGCGGGCGGCAACTGCGGATCGTGCGTGCCGGAGTTGAAGAAGCTCATCGTTGAGACGGAAATGGCGCGTCTCTCCACTGTCTGATTCGTCCGTGGTCTAACGAACGAACGCGGGCGCATGTCGCCCGCGTTTCGCGTTTTCAAGCCTTCCGATTCCTGCGGAGATCTCCGGAAAAACCCTCGAAAACAGGGCGTTTCCGGGCTATTGGTATGCTCGAATGAGCGCTCGCCAACCAAACTCCTTACGATTTATTACGACGTGAAATGGTGTGTTGGATTGCCAACGCATTCGCCGGTTCATCTTCCGTACAGTCACCTCAAAACACAGGCACTAAACAAACGGATGCCTGAAAACAACACCAAAAGGTAATACGGGGATTGCGATGAAGAACGCAAAACTATTCGAACAAGCGGGAGGCCAGCGCGCCACGATCCGCTCATCCCAGGCCAGCATCGACCTGTTGCACGAACGACGACTTCTGATCGACGTGCGAGCCTCATTCCCAGTCTGATTCGTCAAGCCGCCCCAAAGGGGCGTCCTTTCTCAAACGCTCGCTGATCCATCGAAGCCAGATTCGATCAGACGTCGGAGATAGGAATACTAACGAAACGATATTTGCTGTATCCGCTACATACCGGCGTCGATGTAGCTGGAATTGACTGTGCGCCTACACTTGGAGACCTCACCATGCAACGCAAACTGATCGCAGCAGCCGCCGTCCTCTCGCTCGTTTCCGCCGCTGCCTTCGCAACGGGCACGAACTCCAGCTCGAGCTCGACCTCGGGCGGCACGACCAGCGCAGCCGTGTTCGGCTTCGGCTCGTTCACCGCAACCAACGCGGGCGCCGCCAACGGCCACGCTTCGTCGATCGCCGGCCAGGGCTACGGCGTGACGGGCAACGCGACCAACGCGACGACGAGCCACATCAACACGTCGTCGGTGGGCGGCAAGGGCTTCGGCGGCTCGACGGCGACGGGCGTCTCGGGCGCCGACGCTGCCGCGAATGCCTGGAGCAAGCTGGGCGGCGGCTGGCGCTAAGCACACGGCGACGGACGGCGAACTTCGCCGCAACGGGGTTCGCTTTCCCGCAACCGATGTGATCCCGGTTCGAACAACAAAAAACGAAATCCAATCTTACCGATTCGATAAGGAATGCAAATCATGAAACGCACTCTGATCGCTGCTGCACTGCTCTCGTTCGTCTCCGTCGCCGCGATGGCCACGACCACGAACTCCAGCTCGTCCTCGACCTCGGGCGGCACGACGTCCGCTTCGGTCTCGGGCTTCGGCCGCTTCACGGCGACGAACTCGGGCACGGCCAATGGCAATGCGCAATCGATCGCCGGCAACAAGTTCGGCGTGACGGGCAACGCCACCAACGCAACGACGAGCCACACGAATACGTCGACGGTGAGCGGCTTCGGCCACGGCAACGCACAAGCGGGCGGCACCTCGGGCGCGGACGCAGCGGCCAATGCATGGAGCAAGCTGGGCGGCGGCTGGCGCTAAGCTGGTCGGCGACTCAAGGCAGGGGCGGCGTCATGACGAGCGTGCGCTTGCGGGATACCGCCTTTGCCGAACTCATAAAAAAACTCTAAGTCGTCCGGGACCGTCATGCGCTGTGGCGTTCCCCTTTTCTTCCGGAGAACCAAAATGAACAAGACCACTCTGCAATTGGCATGCGCGGTGCTGTTTTGCGCCGCGCAACTCGCCCACGCCGACACCACCGCCAATTCCTCGTCGGGCTCGGTTTCGGGTTCGACGTCGACGGGCATCGGCCAGGGCGGCGGATCGAGCCTCAACAACATCGGCACGTCGGCGAATTCGACGGCCAACACCAGTTCCAATTCGTCGTCGGTCGGCGGCCTCGGCGTCGCGACGGCGAGCGGCGGCCGTTCGACCGCGCAGGGCGGCTCATCGAATGTGAACATCTCGCTGACGATGCCGCAACTGACGACATCCGGCACGGATGCAAGCGGCGCCGATGCGACCGGCAAGGCGGCCACGAGCGGCCCCGGCACGAGCGCCTTCGACACGCGCACGACGGTCGACTACAACCAGAGCTCGTACTCGGTCCGCACGACGCCGTCGATCGCCGCACCGTCGCTCACCACGACGCTCTCCGACACCTGCATGGGCTCGGCCAGCTTCGGCCTGTCGATCACCGGCTTCGGCGCGACCGGCGGCACGACGCTCGTCGATCAGGCTTGCGTACGCCGCCTCGATGCACGCGAATTCCGCGCGATGGGCCTGACCGATGTCGCGCTCGCGCTCCTCTGCCAGAGCGAAGCGAACCGCCGCGCCGTCGAGGCGACGGGTCATCTGTGCCCGGGCACGACCACGCCGCTCGCGAAATCGGGCGAGGACGCGGTGCTGTCGGATGACGAGAAGTATCGCGATCCGCTGGTGCGCGCGCGCCTCGGCCTGCCGGTGACCGCCGCCAACAATCCGGAAGTCAGCATGAAGACGCAGAACGAGGCCAAGCAGGCTCAGCCGGCGCCCGCGAAGCAGGTCGCGCAGCCGACGCCGGTCGCCGCTCGCGTGTACGATCAGGCTGATACGAATGGCGTCGAAGTGGCGAGCACGCCCATCGGCGAAAAGATCGAAGTCTCGCTGGTGAAGTGAGGAAGCAACAGGTCCAATGGCAGGGTGACGCCATGGAGCGAGAGAGACGCGCCTGAGCAATCGGGCCGTCTCTACCTTTGAAGGGTTGGCTTTTGAAAGACTGGTCCCGGAGAGTCAACCCTCGTTTTCCCGCTGAGGCATGCGATGAAGAGTCACAAGAAAATGGCGGCCATCGCGCTCGCGGCGAGTGCGACGGTCTCGATGATGCCGATGAGCGCGCGCGCCGATGCAAGCGCCGGCGTGATCTGGGCCGCGAACCCGGTCGGCGTGCAGTCGATGCCCGATGCGCAGGCGCTCGCGCTCTTGCCTTCGAGCGGCTACGTGCCCTTGCAGACGTCGGGCGGCAAGTGCCTGCTCGTCGCGCGGCGCGGAACGCAGATCGTCGCAGTGGAGTTGTCGCCGCTCGCGATCGGCGCGAAGGTGATCGGCTGGAAGCCGCAGCAGATCGACATGAGCACGGTCACGTCGAAGTGGGGCTACGTGCCGCCGCAATCGTCGATCGATACGAAGAGCTTCGGCAATCCCGTCACGAGCACGATATCGGAAGCGAACAAGACGGATACGTCGAAAGGCGGATCGTATGCGCGCGCGAGCAGTTGGGGCAATGGCAACGTCGAAGCGCATAGCAGCGCGATCGCGTCGGCAACGGGCGAGACCGAAGCCGCCGAATCGGTGACGGTGAACGGCAAGACGTATCGCAAGTACAGCCACTTCAGGCCGGCGACAGCCGAAGCGCCGATGGCCGCATCGGATGAATACTTCTGTCAGTGATGCACGCGCTTCATGTCGTGGCGGACTTCCGTTCCACGACCGGCGGCACGGGCAAGGCGACGTCTTCGACGGGTCGCGATTCAGTGCCGAAACGCGCGACCGAGAACGAGAACGTGTTGACGCCGTTCTCGCTCGTCGCCGACACGGTGCCGCGATGCATCTCGGCCACCGCCTTCACGATGGCAAGCCCGAGGCCGTGATTCTCGCGGCTATTCGTGCGCGAACTTTCCGCGCGATAGAAGCGGTCGAAGAGATGCGCCATCACATGCGGCTGGATCGATTCGCCGGGATTGGCCACGGCGATGCGAATGCGCCCATGTTCCCGCGTGATGGCCACGGAAATCGTCGCGCCGGGCGCGCAATGCTGAATTGCGTTCATCACGAGATTGGACAGCGCACGGCCGAATAGCGACGTATTGACGAACGCGCGCGCATCGCCGTTCGCGACGGCGCGCACTCGCGCTTCTTCCAGCGGAATCTCGAGAAACTCCAGTGTGCGATTGACCTCCGCCGCGAGCGACACTTCGACGAGTCCCGTCGCGCGTTCGCCCTGATCGGCGCGCGCGAGAAACAGCATGTCGTTGATGATCGCGCGCACGCGTTCGAACTCCTCGAGATTCGATTGCAGCGTGTGACGCAGCTCGTCGATCGAACGATCGCGCGTCAAGGCGACTTCCGTCTGACCGATGAGAATCGTGACCGGCGTGCGCAATTCGTGCGCGACATCGGCGTTGAAGGATTCGAGCCGGCCATATGCGTGATCGAGCCGTTCGAGCGCGCCATTGAAGGACTTCGCGAGATCTTCGAGTTCCATCGGCAGCGCGCGCGTGTTCAGGCGTTGCGATCGATTGGTCGGACTCAGCTTCGATGCATCGCGCGTGAGGCGCGTGAGCGGTGCGAGGCCGAGCCGCGCGACCGAATAACTCAGCAGCAGGACCGCGACCGTGGCGAGCGCCATCAGCGCGGCGAGCGCGAGACCGAACGCGCGCATCGTATGAACGTTCGGCGAGCAATCGATCGCGACGAAGAGCTGCAGCGGCGGACGATCCCCGTTGGGCGGAATCGTGAGCGTGGTCATCAGCATGTCGTAGGCGCGATCTTCCGGACGGAAGTGAACGTAACCGCCCATCACGCGCTTGACGACGCGGCCCGCGGGCGGCGAGCCGTATTCATAGCGCGGATCGTTGCTGGACACGGCAAAGAGCGTGGAGCCGTCGCGCGGGGTGATGTCGGCGAGCTTCTCCTTCGCGATCTTCCATTTCTCCGGCGTCGATACATGCGTGACGATGAGCCGCGCAATCTCCGCGCGATTGTCGAGCGAGTCGCGCAAATGCTGCTCCAGTTGCACGCGCAGCACGAGAAAGAGTCCCGAGCCGACGAGCGCAAACACGAACAGCGCGACGAGCGCGAACATGACGGCGAGCCGCCGCGAAATGGAGCGTTGCGTGCGCGGCTCGCGCGCGTCGCGTGCCTCGCGTGGCGTCGACGATATCCACTGCGTGTTCATGATGGTCTCGCGTCTTCCCTTGCTTCGCGCGTGTCGCGAACTTCGCGCACTTCGAGCACATAGCCCATGCCACGCACGGTATGAAGCAGTTTGGTGCGGAACGGTCCGTCCAGTTTCGCGCGCAGCCGCTTGATCGCCGTTTCGACGACGTTCGTGTGACTTTCGAAATCGACTTCCCAGACGAGCTCGGTGATCGCGGTCTTCGAGAGAATGTCGCCGTGACGGCGCGCGAGCACCGAGAGCAACTGAAATTCCTTCGCGGTGAGGTCGAGCCGCACGCCGTCGCGTGTTGCGCGGCGGCCGATCAGATCGACATACAGATCGCCGACCGATATCAATGTCGATTCCTGCGCGCGCGTGCGGCGGGCGAGCGCATGCAGACGCTCGACGAGTTCGAGAAACGAGAACGGCTTCGTGAGGTAATCGTCCGCGCCTTCGCGCAGGCCGCGCACACGATCGTTGATGTGATCGCGCGCGGTCAGCATGATGACCGGCGTCGACTTCTGGAGGCGCAGCGCCTTCAATACCGCGAAGCCGTCGCGTCTTGGCAGCATCACGTCGAGCACGATCACGTCGTAGTCGTATTCGATGGCGAGATGCGTGCCTTCCTCGCCGTCCATCGCGACATCGACGACCCAGCCTTGCTCGGTCAACCCCGAGCGCAGGTAATCCACCACTTTGTGTTCGTCTTCGACTATCAGGACTTTCATGCCTGGCACCTGTGCGCGTTCAGTGTGTGTTTACCGCATTGTTCAACTGCTAACTATACGAGCCTCGCGGGCATCGTGCTTACGTTTTCTTTCTACTCGCCCGAAGTAGTTGCGTTCGCAAGCTTCTGATCGTCGTTCGATGCAGTGTCCCATCCGCCGCCCAATGCCTTCACGAGCGCCACCGATACGGTGCGCTGCTGTCCGCGAATCTGCACGTCCTGTCGTTCGCTCGTGAGCAATTGCTGCTGTGCGGTGATGACGTCGAGATAGGCGACGAGCCCGCCCGAATAACGATCGTTCGCGAGCGACAGCAAGCGTTGCGCATCGACGACCGCGGCGTGCGACTGTTTCGCCGCGCCGTCCAGCACCGACAATCCGACGATGCCGTCCTGCACTTGCTGAAACGCGCCGAGCACCGTCTGCCGATAATTCGCGACGGCCGCGACATAGCCTTCGTTCGCGAAATCGACGGCTGCCGAGCGCCGTCCGCCATCGAAGATGACCTGGCTTGCCATCGTCCCGATGGTCCACAAAAGGCTCGGCGCGGAAATCAGACTTGAGAACGCCGTGCTTTCCCAGCCGACCGTGCCGTTCAACGTGAGGCTCGGAAAGAACGCCGCTTTCGCGACGCCGATCTGCGCATTGGCCGCGGCCATCGCACGCTCGGCGGATGCGACATCGGGCCGGCGTTGCAGTACATCGCTCGGCACGCCGAGTGGAATCGGCGGAAGCGGGCGTTCGTTCAATTCAGGCGCGATCGAGAATTGCGGCGCGGGCGTCCCGACGAGCGCGGCGATCGCATGTTCGAATTGCGCGCGCTGATTGAGCAGCAGTTGCGCCTGCACGCGCGTCTGATCGAGTTGCGCTTGCTGCTGCAATACATCGAGGCCTGACACCGCGCCGAGATCGTGTTGCGCCTGCACGTAATCGAGCGCTTTCTTTTGCAGCACGACAGAACGATTCAGCACGTCGATCTCCGCATCGAGCTCGCGCATCGAGAAGTAGTCGCTGGCGAGATCGGTGGTCAGCACGAGGCGCGCATTCGCGAGATCGTCGCGCGACTGATCCGCCGATGCATGCGCGGCCTCCACTTCGCGACGGATGCGGCCGAACAGATCGACGTCGTAGTTGACCGTCGGCGCGAGCTTCAGATCGCTTTGAACGGTAGCGTTGCTCGGCGTCGCGTAGTTGGTGACGGGCCGGTTCTTCGAAATGCGCGAGCGCGACGCGTTTGCACCGAGATCGACTTCAGGCAGCGTCAGCGCGGATGTTTGCGCGAGCGTCGCGCGAGCCTGTGCGTAGTGCGCGCTCGCCGCGGCGAGCGTCTGATTCTGTGCGAGCGCCAGCGTTTCGAGACCGTTCAACGTCACATCGCCGAAGCCTTGCCACCAGTCGAGCGCGAGCGGCGCATGCGACGGCTCGCCCACGCGCCAGTACGAATCCGTCTTCCACGTAGGCGGCGTTGCGGCGACGGGCCGATGATAGTCGGGCCCGACCGTACACGCGGCAAGCAGCGAGACGAGCGTGATGCCAAGCGCGGTCTTCATGATGCGGCCTTGCTGCCCGACGCGGGCTGTCGTTGCGTTTGCTGCGGCGCGATCACGACGTGATCGCCATCGGCGATCGAATCGCTCGGGTTGATGATGACCTTGTCGGTCGCGTCGATTCCGCTCTCGATTTCGAGCGATTGTCCGAGATCCTGCGCGATCACGATCTTGCGCAGGCTCACATGACCGTTGCCATCGACGACCGCGAGACGTGGACCTTCGGAACGGAAGAGCAGCGCGTTGCCTGGCACGAGCAGACGCGCGTGCGCGGTCGCGGGCACGGCGACCTGCACATACGCGCCGGGCCGTAGCCGCCCATCGGGATTCGGCAGCGTCACTTCGACTTGCAACGAGCGCGTGGGCACGTCGATCGCGCCGGAGATGTGCGTGATCTTGCCGTGGAACTGTTCGCCGGGCAGCTCCGCCTGCGTGACCGTCACGTCCTGTCCGACCGATACGTTCTGCGCGTAAGCCTGCGGCAACTGCACGAACACGCGCAACGGGTCCGACTGGGCGAGCGCGAAGAGCGCGCGGCTCGTGCCGCTGCCCGCATCGATCAGATCGCCGACATCCACATTGCGCTGCGTGACGACGCCCGCAAAAGGCGCGACGATGCGCTTGAACGATTCGAGCTGACGCAGACGCTTCACGTTGGCATCGGCGGCCGCGAGATTCGCGACGTCCTGGTTGTACGTGCTCTGACGCTCGTCGAGTTCCTGTTGCGACACGGCATCGCGCTGACGCAATTGCTGCCAGCGTTCGAGCGAGCTCTTCGCGAGTCCGAGGCTCGATGCCGTCTGATCGCGTTGCGCGACCGCTTGCGCAAGCTCCTGATCGATCTCGGGCGTGTCGAGATCGGCGAGCAACTGGCCTTGCTTCACGCGCGATCCGATATCGACGTACCAGTGCAGCAGATAACCCGTCGCACGCGCATAGATCGGCGATTCGACGAAGCCGCGCAAGGTCCCCGGCAACGTCGTTTCGCCGCCGCCATCGGTCTCTTTAGGCATGACGACGTTCACGTATTGCTGCGCGTTCTGCTGCGTGCGCGCGGCGATGGAATGGCCATGCAGCACATCGGTGACGACCGTGCGCGCCGCGCCTATCGCGAGCAACGCGAGCACGATCACGAGCGCGATCTTCGCGCGTTTCCATTCGACGTTGCGCGGCGGCAGCGCGGGCCCTTCGTTCGGGTCGCGAGCGGGAATCGCAAGCGATGCGTGGTTCTTTTCAGTCATGTTCGTCGGGATGCTTTGATGTCAGTGTTGGCCGCTGCCGTCTTCATGTTGCGTGTTACCTCTTCGCGCGGCGCGCCGTGCAAGACGTGCGTGAATGCCTGCGAAGACGAGCGGCACGAAAAAGAGCGTGGAAACCGTTGCGAACAGCAGGCCACCGATCACCGCGCGGCCGAGCGGCGCGTTTTGCTCGGCGCCTTCGCCGAGGCCGAGCGCCATCGGAATCATGCCGATGATCATCGCGAACGCGGTCATCAACACGGGGCGTATGCGGCTCGCGCCCGCCTCGAGCGCGGCGGTGAGCGGCGGCATGCCCGCGTTCAGACGCTGTCGCGCGAACGAGACCATCAGGATGCTGTTCGCGGTGGCGACGCCCATCGTCATGATCGCGCCGGTCAGCGCGGGCACGCTCAGGTGCGTGCCGGTGAGAAAGAGCATCCAGATGATGCCCGCGAGCGCGGCGGGCAATGCGCTTACGATGATGAGCGGATCGATCCACGACTGGAAGTTCACGACGATCAGCAGATACACGAGCACGATCGCCATCGCGACGCCCAATCCGAGGCCGACGAACGACGTCCGCATCGTCTCGACCTGACCGCGCACGACGATCTGGCTGCCGCGCGGAAGCGTCTTCTGCGCTTCATCGACGAGTTGATTAACCTGGCGCGCGACGCTGCCGAGATCGCGGCCTTCGACGCTCACGAAGAGATCGATCACGGGCCGGATGTTGTAGTGCGTGACCACCGCGAACTGATTCTTCGGCGAGAGGCGCACGAGGTTGCCGAGCAGTTGCGTGGGACCGTTGAGCGATGCGGACACGGGCGTTCGCAGCAGTTCGTCGATCGATGAAATCTGATACTGCGGCGTCTGCACCGCGAGGTTGTATTCGACGCCGTTGCGCGGGTTGAACCAGAATCCCGGCGCGGTTTGCGAGCTTCCCGAAAGCGAAACCAGCACGTTCTGCGCGACGTTGCTTGCGGACAGATTGAGTTGCTGCAGGCGCGTGCGATCCATCTGCAAATCGATGGCCGGTTCGTCTAGCTTCTGCTGGATGTGCGTATCGACATTGCCGGGAATCATGCGGATCTGCTTCATCAGCTTGCTCGCGACTTCGAAATTCGCCTGGCCGTTCTGTCCTTGAATCTGCACGTCGATGGCGGCGGGCAAGCCGAAGTTGAGAATCTGCGTGACGATGTCCGCAGGTTGAAAGAAGAATTCGACGCCGGGAAAGCGGCGCGGCAGGAGCGCACGCAATTCGTCGATGTACTTTTGCGTCGGCGAATGATCCGCGTTGAGCGCGACCTGAATTTCGCCGTCGAGCGTGCCGATCGTTCCGGCATTGCTGTACGACAGGTTGATGCCGCTATAAGGCAGACCGAGGTTATCCAGTATCGTCGCGAGTTCGTCTTGCGGCACGATCTGGCGCACGACCTTTTCGACTTCATCCGCGAGTCGCGCGGTCTCCTCGATGCGCGTGCCGGTCGGCGCGCGCATGTGCAGGCGAATATCGCCCGCATCGACGCTCGGGAAGAAGTCTTCGCCGAGCACGAACACGAGGCCCGCCGACAACAGGCAGAAGCCGAGAAAGAGCGTCGCGAACAGACGCCGCTTCACGAGCAGGCTCGACAGAATCACGATATACGCGCCGCGCATGCGCTCGAAGCCGCGATCGAAGCGCTGATGCAGACGCACGAAGAGATTCGGCTTTGCCTTCCCATCGGGTGCGTGCGCGTGGCCCATCAACAGCATCGCGAGCGTCGGCACGAGCGTGCGCGAAAGGATGTACGACGCGAGCATTGCGAACACGACGGCTTCCGCAAGCGGCACGAACAGGAACTTGGCGACGCCGGTGAGAAAGAACATCGGCACGAACACGATGCAGATGCACAGCGTCGAGACGAGCGCGGGCACCGCGATTTCACCTGCGCCTTCGAGGATCGCGTCGTGCAGATTCGTGCCCATGTGCAGATGACGCTCGATGTTCTCGATCGTGACGGTGGCATCGTCGACGAGAATGCCGACTGCGAGCGCGAGGCCGCCGAGCGTCATGATGTTGATCGTCTGCCCGAGCGCATGCAGCACGATCAGCGACGAGAGAATCGAGAGCGGTATCGAGATCGCGATGATGCAGGTGCTGCGCCAGTTGCCGAGAAAGAGCAGGATCATCGCGGCGGTGAGCGCGGCGGCGATGAGCGCTTCGCGCACGACGCCTTGCACGGCGGCCTTCACGAACACCGACTGATCGAAGAGCGCGCTGATCTTCAGATCGGAAGGCAGCGACGCCCGCGCTTGCGGCAAGAGATCATGCAACGTATTGACGATGGACAGCGTCGACGCGTTGCCGTTCTTCAGCACCGAGATCAACACGCCGCGATGCCCGTCCTGACGCACGATGTTGGTCTGCGGCGAGAAGCCGTCGCGGACGTGCGCGACTTCGCGCAGATAGGTCGTCGCGCCGTTGATCGTGCGAACCGGAATGTCGTTCAGGCCCGCGACGGTCGCGGGCGAACCGTTCATGTCGACCGTATATTCGCGCGGGCCGATCTTTGCGGTGCCGGTCGGAAGGATCAGGTTTTGCGCGTTGACGGCCTGGACGACATCGGTCGGCGTGAGTCCTTTCGCGAGCAGCGCGCGCGTGTCGAGATCGACGGAGATGAGGCGCGTCTTGCCGCCATACGGATAAGGCACGGCCGCGCCCGGAATCGTCACGAGTTGAGGGCGCAAGAAATTGAGCGCGGTATCGTTCAGGTCCTGCTCGGATTGCTTCGGACTCGAAAGCCCGAGCTGAATCACCGGAATGCTCGACGCCGAATAGCTGATGACGAGGGGCGGCGTCGCGCCCGGCGGCATCTGCTTCACTTGCGCCTGTTCGACGGCCACTGTTTGCGCGATCGCGGTCTGGATGTTCGCGGTGGGCTGCAGAAAGAGCTTGATGATCGCGATGCCTTGCAGCGATTGCGACTCGATGTGCTCGATATTGTTCACCGTGGTCGTGAGGCTGCGCTCGTTGACCGACGTGATGCGATTGGCCATGTCCTGCGCGGAAAGGCCTGTGTAATTCCAGATGATGCTGACAACCGGAATGTCGATTTCGGGAAGCACGTCCACAGGCGTCGTCATGAGGACGAACGGCGTCGCCAGCAGGATCATGATGGCCATCACGATGAACGTGTATGGCCGCTTAAGCGCAACGTTGACTATCCACATTGAGTCGTTCGGAAGAAGCTGGGAGAGGGCGCTGCGAATGAGGCGAATGCAACGCGCGGGACGCAATGACGGAGCGGGGCGTGCGGTTCGCCATCAGTGTCGTTATAGTAGTGGCCGGGTGCCAACGACAATATGACGTGAATATGGCGCCGATGTCAGATAAGGCGGTTTGAAAGCAAGCTTGCGAAAGCCCATGGTAGGGCGGAGCATTCGCATCGGACAGCGGGGAATAGCGAAGCGCGAGCGCGGGTTACGCGCTTCGAAGGGACGCGAGCGAGACGGCGCGGAAGGCCGCGCGTGTCTCGTTCGATGAGCGTGCGTTACTGCGGGGTTTGACCGAGCGGCGTCGTCGACATCGTGCGTCCCGAAGACGACGAACCGTCGCTGGACGAACCATATGCGCTTTGCGCGCTGACCTTGGCTTCGGCTGCCTGGATGTCGTTCGGATAGAACGCATCGCGCTCGGACGGGTTATAGCCGGCTTGTTCGACGCGTTGCAGATCCGCTTTCACCTGCGCGCGCGTGAGACCTTCGGATTGTGCGAGCGCGGCGAGCGGCGCGGCAGCAAGGGCGATTACAGCGATGCGTGTGACTAGTTTCATGGCGCACTCCTCATGCGGGTAAAAATGAACGGGACGTGCGGTTGCGCGATATGCAGCGTCGGCACGCTCGCTACAGCCACCACTGAATTCTATTTGTCGTACCGTGACGAGATGCTGGCGATGAGATGACGCTTTGGTCAGATTGGGGCTGTCTGTGAATGCGCGCAGCCGGTGATAGACTCGCCCGCGAGACGCGCCTTGTAAGCTACCTGAACAACATCGTTCGCGGATGTTGTCCCCGATATCCCATCAGGACTCGATAAATTGCCGTTCAATCTGCCGACCACGGCCACCGCGCCGTTTTGCCCATCGGAAGTCAAAGGCTCCATCGCCGTTTCGCCGGGCGCGCCGCTATGGAAGAAGCTTCTGCAATTCGCGGGGCCGGGCTTGCTCATTTCCATCGGCTATATGGACCCGGGCAACTGGGCGACGGATATCGAAGCCGGCTCACGCTACGGCTATAGCCTGCTCTTTGTCGTCGTGTTGTCGAGTCTTGCGGCGATGGTGCTGCAATGTCTTTCGATGCGCCTTGGCATCGTCACGGGAAAGGATCTCGCGCAGCTATCGCGTGAGCGTTACGCGAAACCGGTCGCGAGCGTGCAATGGATGCTCGCGGAGTTATCGATCATCGCGTGCGATCTCGCGGAAGTGCTCGGCGGCGCGCTCGCGTTTCATTTGCTGTTCGGCGTTTCGCTGATGTGGGGCGTGGTGCTCACCGCATTCGATACGCTCATCGTGCTGGGCCTGAAAGGCAAGAACTTTCGCGACCTCGAAGCCATCATGCTCGGGCTCATCGCGACGATCGGCGTCGGTTATATCGTCGAGCTCGTGCTCGTCAAACCGCATTGGCCTTCGGTTGCTGCCGGGCTCGTGCCATCGATTCACGCGTTGAGCGATCGCGAGCCGCTTTATCTCGCGATAGGCATTCTCGGCGCGACCGTGATGCCGCATAACCTGTATCTGCATTCCTCGATCGTGCAGACGCGCGTGGTGAATCGCGATGCGAAGAGCCTTGCATCGGCGATCAATCTCTCGCGGCTCGATACGATCGTGTCGCTCGTTCTCGCGCTGCTGATCAATGCGGCGATCCTGATTCTCGCGGCATCGGCATTTCACGCGACGGGACACACGCAAGTGACCGAGATCGAAGATGCGTACAAGCTGCTTGCGCCTATCGTGGGAACCGGGCTTGCGGCGATTCTCTTCGCGGTGACGCTCTTTGCATCGGGCCAGAGTTCGACGTTCACCGGGACCATTGCAGGGCAGGTCATCATGGAAGGGTTCCTGCAACTGAAAATCCCGTGCTATCAGCGCCGATTCATCACGCGGGCGCTTGCGCTCGTGCCAGCGTTGATCGGCGTGTACGTGATGGGCAACGGCGCGGTCGGCAAGCTGCTGGTCGCGAGTCAGGTCGTGCTGAGCCTGCAACTGCCGTTCGCGCTTTATCCGCTGATCCGGATGACGAGCGATCGCGGCCTCATGGGAGCGTTCTCGAACAAACCGTTCATGAAGCTCGTCGCGTGGGCGCTGTTCGTGGTCATCAGCGCGGCGAACGTCTGGCTCGTGGTGCAGACGGTCGCGGAGTGGCTCGGCTGAAATGAAAAGCGCCATGCACGATTCGATGTGCATGGCGCTTCGTCAAGCCGCGAGCGTTGTCTACTTCACTACCGCCGCCGGCGCATCCGACTTGACCGAGACCGGCGCGGGAAGCGCCGCTTCGACAGGCCGCGTTTCATCGACCGTGGTTCTGCCGCCATCGCGGAAGAACGCCTGTTCCGCGGCCTTGTTCAGCACGAGAATACTGATCCGCCGATTCGTCGGCTCGTCGACGACATCCTTGTTGAGCGGCAGCACGTCGGACAGTCCGCGCACTTGCAGCACCTTGCTTTCCTTCATGCCGCCCGCGACGAGCGCGCGCCGCGCGGCATTCGCCCGCTCGCTCGAAAGCTCCCAGTTCGAATAGCCCGCCTGACCGCCGGAATAGGGCACTGCATCCGTATGCCCCGCGATCGACACGCGGTTATCGACATCGTTCAGCGATGCGCCGATGTTCGTCAGAATCGTCGTCACATAGCTTTCGAGTCTCGAACTGCCCGATGCGAACATCGGCCGCTTGAGCGAATCGACGATCTCGATACGCAAGCCTTCACTCGTGATCGCGATGCGAATCTGGTCCTTATACGCGCGCAGCGCAGGCGTCTGCTCGATGAGCGCCATCAGCTTCTGCTTGAGCTGCTGCAGCTTGCGCAAGTCGTCCATCGCAACGGCAGCGCGCGCGATCGATTGCGGCACCGGTTGCGTCTGGGTCTTGTTGCCTTCACCCGGACGCGTGCTCGACAGATCCCTGCCGCCGCCCGCGATGACGCTCGTATGCGCCGACGCGCCGCCATCGTTGCCGAACAATGCGGAAAGCGGCGTATTGAAGTATTGCTCGATGCCTTCCTTGTCGTACTTCGATGTCGATCCGAGCAGCCACATCAACAGAAAGAACGCCATCATCGCGGTGACGAAGTCGGCGTAGGCGATCTTCCATGCGCCGCCATGATGGCCGTGTCCGTGCGCCTTCTTCTTGCGCTTGACGACGACAGTCGGCGCAAGCACGGACTGCAGCGGATCGCGTGACGGTTTCTCAGCCATGTGCGTTGGTCCTTTGCGTACCCGATGTCATCACGAAGCCGCCTTCGGCATCTTGGTGGCACGAACCGCGTCGTCGAGTTCCTTGAAGCTCGGACGATCGGCGGTGAAGAGCACCTTGCGGCCGAACTCGACCGCGATCGTCGGCGCATAACCGTTCATCGATGCGAGCAGCACGGACTTCACGCACTGGAACGGCTTCGCTTCGGCCGCGCCCTTCGCGTTGAGCAGGTCCGCGAGCGGGCCGATGAAGCCGTACGCCAGCAGAATGCCGAGGAACGTGCCGACGAGCGCACCCGCGATCATCTCGCCGAGCACGGCGGGCGCGGCGCCGACCGAGCCCATCGTGTGCACGACGCCCATCACCGCGGCGACGATACCGAATGCAGGCAGGCCATCGGCCATTTTCTGAATGGCGTTCGCGGCGATCGAGCTTTCGGTGTGGTGCGTGTCGAGCTCTTCGTCCATCAGATCCTGCATTTCGAGCGCGTTGACATTGCCCGCAGACATCATGCGCAGATAGTCGACGATGAAGTCGAGCAGATGATGATCGGCCATGACGTGCTCGTACTTCTGAAAGACCGGGCTGGACTCGGGCGCATCGACATCGGCTTCGAGCGCCATCATGCCTTCCTTGCGCGCCTTCTGAAGCAGTTCGTAGAGCAATGCGATCAGCGCGAGATATTTCTCTTTCGTGTAGCCGCCGCCCTTGAACGCCTTCGGAATCGATTGCAACGTTTTCTTGAGCGTCGCGGTCGGATTCGACACGACGAACGCGCCGATCGCCGCGCCGAAAATACACAGCAGCTCGAACGGTTGCACGAGGGCCGCGAGGTGGCCGCCGACGCCGACGAAGCTTCCGATCACCGAGCCGATGACCAACAACCATCCGATGATGACAAACATGATTTCTCCGCAAAAGTCCGGGCGCCGCGGGCCGTGCGTGCTCGGGATTGAGACGCGCACGGCTCGCGACGCATTGTTCGCTTGTTGTTGGACTTATCGGCGCGAAAGTGCCGGAGATTTAGGGTGTCGCGCGCAAGTTTTTCTTCGCAAATGTTTGCGGCGTAAATGTTACGTTCGTGGCGCCGCTTACTTCGCAGGTAATGGATCGCGTGATCATGTTTCGTCTAACATCGGTTGCATGAACTCGACCCTCGTACATCCAGCCGTTCGATCGGACGTCGGCGCGCTATTGCGCGAATGGCGTCAGCGCAGGCGCATGAGCCAGCTCGATCTCGCAGGCGTTGCGGACGTGTCCACGCGTCACCTGAGCTTCGTCGAATCGGGCCGCTCGCTGCCGAGCCGGGACATGCTGATGCGCCTCGCCGAGCAACTGGACGTGCCGCTGCGCGAGCGCAACACGCTGCTCGTCGCGGCCGGTTATGCGCCGCTTTATCGCGAGCGCGCGCTGGCCGATCCGCAACTTTCCGCTGCCAGGCGTGCTGTCGATCTCGTGCTCAAAGGGCATGAGCCGTATCCCGCGCTCGCGGTCGATCGTCACTGGACGATGATCGCGGCCAACGCGGCTTTCGCGCCGCTCGTCGCATCGGCGGATGCGCAATTGCTCGTGCCGCCCGTCAACGTGCTGCGGCTGTCGATGCATCCGCAAGGTCTCGCCGATGCCATCGACAACTGGCACGAGTGGCGCGCGCATCTGCTCGCGCGCCTGCGCCGGCAAATCGACGTGTCCGGCGATGCGACGCTCGTCGCGCTCTTGGCCGAACTGGAGGCGTATCCCGCGCCGCGTCACGCGACCCACGAGCCGCGCGGCGAGACCGATCCCGTCGTCGTGCCCTTGCGTTTGCGCACGCAGCACGGCGTGCTGTCGTTCTTGAGCACGACGACGGTTTTCGGCACGCCCGTCGACATCACGTTGTCGGAGCTTGCGATCGAAGCCTTCTTTCCCGCCGACGATTCGACCGCCGCCATCCTTCGCGAACTCGCCGACGCAAGACGTTGAGCTTGCGTCGCGCCGCGCATGCTTACAGAATTGAACCTAGTCGACATGCGCGGATCAATGAGAAAGCAGGCTGCGCGCCGCTTGGCGCGCAGCCTGTGTCAGCTTTTGTCCAACCAACGCGGAAGGCAGCGATGATTCAAACATTCGAACAAGTGATCGGCGGGCAAACGATGCAGTTTTGCGCCAGCATCGCGGAGGGCGGCGGGCCGCTGCGCGTCATCATCAGCCGTGCGGATTCGGCGGAATCGCTCGTGATCGTCGAAGCGGACGGCATCATCGGCGCGATCAAGGCCGAAGTGGAAGCGCCCGATACGCTCGTCGCCGATGCCGTTCGCAAGGCGCAGCAGGAAGCGCTCATCGAGCGTGCGCTGGAAACCGGCGCGGTGCAGACCACTAGCCTGTAACGCTCTTCGTCCACGAGCATCAGTAAGAATGCCCGCGCCGCTTTCAAGGCCGCGCGGGCATTGCTTTATGCGCGCGATGGCCGCCCGGCGTTCTACATGCGCGGTTCGCCGTTTTTCGGATCGGCGGGCACCATCGGCGTCGCGGAATCCGGGCCGTCAGGCATGTCCGGATCTTCGGGGTTCGGCGCGGCGTCGGGATCGAGCAGCTTGTCCGGGTCCGGTTCGAGCGGCTCCTCGGGGGAGCGGGGCATTGTCGACATGGTGTTGTCCTCAAAAGATTCGCGGCTTTACCTGGGCGTTGCAACGGCCGTTCCCGACGTCCGTCTCTAAGTAACACGTTCTTCGGCGTTCGCGCTCGCCGGATTGTTCACATGACGCGCGATCAACGCGGCGCACAACAGAAGCGCGACGGAGATCGCCGCCGACCAGCGCACCGCATCGACGATCTGGTGCGCGCTCGCCGCGCCGTCGCCATGAGCCGCGAGCGCGCCGAACGCCGCGACGCCGATCGCGCCCGCCGCCTGCCGCGCCGTGTTGAGCACCGCCGACGCCGTGCCCGCACGCGGCTGGCCGACGGTGCCGAGCAGCGCGGTCGTCATCGCCGGGACCGCGAGTCCCATCCCCGATGGAATCAGCAGGAACGGCACGAGCAGCGCGGCCGTGGGCGTCGTCGCATCGACGAAGGCGAGCGCGGCGAAACCGGCGGCGTCGAGCAGCGCGCCGAAGATCATCGGGCCGCGCGAGCCGAAGCGCGCGACGACAGGGCCGCTCGCCAGGTTCGAGATCAGGAATCCGCCCGTCAGCGGCAGGAACGCGAGGCCGGTCTGCAAGGGCGTGTGACCGAGCACGCGCTGCAAATACAGGCTCAGCACGAAGACCATTCCATAGTAGGTGAGATTCACGCCGATACCGAAGGCCACGGCCGCGCTGAACGTGCGCTCGGCGAAGAGCGACAGCGGCAGCATCGGCGTGCGGCTTTCGCGCTCGATCGCGATGAACGCGCCGCCCGCCGCCAGCGCGAGCAGCAAAGCGCCGATGACGAGCGGATGCATCGGTCCGAGCGGGCGCAGTTCGATCACCGCGCCGACGAACGAGGCGAGCGCGACGATCGCCAGCGCCTGGCCGGGCAGGTCGATGCCGCGCGCATGACCGGCATCTTTGGGTCGCGCGTTTTCTATCCACGCGAGCGTCGCGACGATGCCCGCCGCGCAGATCGGCAGATTGACCCAGAAAATGCTGCGCCAGCCGAACGCCGCGATCAGCACGCCGCCGACGATCGGCCCCGCCGCGATCGACACCGCGCCCGCCGCCGTCCACAAGCCGACGGCTCGCGCGCGCAGACGCCGGTCGTGGCCGCACGCCGCGTTCAGCAGCGCGAGCGAGTTCGGCAGCATCGCCGCCGCGCCGACGCCCTGCAAGGCGCGCGCGGCGATGAGTTGCGTCGCGTCGCCGGAAAAGGCGCACGCGAGCGACGCCAGCGCGAAAAGCGCAAGTCCGCCGACGAACATGCGCCGCGCGCCGAAGCGGTCGCCGAGCGAACCGGCCGAGAGCATGAGCGCGGCGAAGGCGAGCGCGTAGCTGTCGATGGTCCATTGCAGGCTCGCGACGCTCGCACCCAGATCGTGGCCGATGCGCGCGAGCGCGACATTCACGATCGAGACATCGAGTTGCGAGACGACGAAGCCGACGCTGGTCGCGGTCACGGTGAGCGTCTGCCGTGCGGACAGACGCGTTTCGGATGAAGAAAGATTCGAGTTCATGCCGGCCATCGTAGGCGCGCGGCGCGGCCGATGTTTCGGCGTGGGCCGAAACGTGAAAGCGCAATGAAAAATGGCGCACCGCGTGAACGGTGCGCCACTTCGCGTGTGGAACGCTAACGCCGGATCAGCGCGCCTGCTTGATGAACAACGTCGTCAGCGCGCCGACCGCGCACAGTGCGCCGACGTAGATCGCGGGCGCCATCGGGCTCGATTTCATCATCAGCGAGACGACGATCGGCGTGAGTCCGCCGAACACCGCATACGCGACGTTGTACGAAAACGAGATGCCGGAGAAACGCACGGCCGCGGGGAACGACTTGACCATCACGAACGGAATCGCGCCGATCACGCCGACGAAAAAGCCCGCGAGCGCGTACCACGGCAAAAGCGCGGAGGCATCGGCCGCGACCTGCTGGAACATCATCCAGTACGTGACGGCGAGCGCCACGCCGCCGACGAAGATCGTCTTGCCCGCGCCGATGCGGCCCGCGATCGCGCCCGCCAGCACGCAGCCGATCGTGAGACACAGCGTCGCCGCGCAGTTCGCGACGAGCACCGTCGCCGGCGCGATGTGGAACTGCTTCTGCAGCAGCGTCGGCGTCATCAGGATCACGACGACGATCGCGGCGGAAAGCATCCACGTCAGCAGCATCGACACGATGACGGCGCGGCCGTGATCGCGCAGCACGGCCTTGAGCGGAAGTTCCGCGGCGAGCGACTTGCGCTTCTGCAACTCGGCGAACACCGGCGTTTCATGCAGCCAGCGACGCAGATACACCGAGCACAGACCGAAGATGCCGCCGAGCAGGAACGGCAGGCGCCACGCGAAATCGGCGACTTCGGCCGGCGCGAACGCCTTGTTGATGCCCGTGGCGATCAGCGAGCCGAGCAGAATGCCCGCCGTCAGGCCGGCCGTGAGCGTGCCGCACGCATAGCCGATATGACGCCCCGGCACATGCTCCGACACGAACACCCACGCGCCCGGCACTTCGCCGCCGACCGCCGCGCCCTGCATCACGCGGAACACGAGCAGCAGGACGGGCGCCATCAGGCCGATCGACGCGTACGTGGGCAGGAGGCCCATCAGGAGCGTCGGCACGGACATCAGCAGCACGGAAAGCGTGAACATGCGCTTGCGTCCGAGCAGATCGCCGAAGTGCGCCATGATGATCCCGCCGAGCGGGCGCGCGAGATAACCCGCCGCGAAGATGCCGAAAGTCTGCAATTGACGCAGCCAGTCAGGAATCGACGGCGGAAAGAACAATTGGCCGATGACCGGCGCGAAGAACACGAAGATGATGAAGTCGTAGAACTCGAGCGCGCCGCCGAGCGCGGCGAGCGTGAGCGTCTTGTAATCGCCGCGCGTGAGCGCACGGCCGGCCGCGCGCGGGGCGTCGGACAGAGGTGTTGCCTGCATCGGAAAAGAACCCGTAAGTGGAAAAGCCACGCATGACGCGCGGTAGAACGAGGCTTTGCCCTGCGGGAGTGACTAAACGCGCCGGGTGGACGCGAAGCGAAGGCCCGGGCGCGGAACGCGAACGATCCGGGCCGGAAGCCAGCGGGCGCGGATTCGAAAGCCGCTGCCCGTCATCCGCGCTGCGCGATGCGACGGACAGTCGCGGCGCAGCTTGCTACGCGACGTCTCGGTAAAACGGCGGAAGCGGGAACTTTTGAGCCAAACACGGCATGTTACAGGATGAAAGCGCTCGCAAAAGCGAAAACCCGTTCTAATTTCGAGATGGTTGCGCGCATCAGACGCCGCCCGTTCCGGGCGCTAGGCAGTCACATGCGTTGACAATTCGGATGAGTCCGATGGGAAAGGGTCGCATCGCTGCCCAGAATTCGCAGCTTGTAAATCCCCGTCTCATCCCGCGACGAGACGCCCGGCGGGCGCCGCAAAACGGCCTCCGCTTCATGTCCCTTGGACTCATCAGGTAAGACACTATGCGCGTCGCCGTTTTGCAAACCGACCCCAGTTATCGAAATCTCATCAGCGATGTCGTCAAACGACTCGGCCACACTTGCGTGACTTTCGGCGATGGCCTCGTGCTGTCGAAGGCGCTGTCCCGCTCCACGGTCGATCTGCTGATTCTCGACTGGAATTCCACGGGCCTCTGCGGCCTCGATCTGCTGAAATCCGTGCGCTCGAGCTTCGGCGAACGCGTGCCGGTCATGTTCGCGACGCCGGACGGCGCCGAACACAACGTTGTCTGCGCGCTCACCGCCGGCGCGGACGATTTCGTCGTGTATCCGATCCGCCCGGGCGAGTTCGGCGCGCGCGTCGAAGCGCTCTTGCGCCGCGCGTATCCCGCGACGTCGAGCGCATGCCTCGAAGTCGGGCCGTATCGTTTCGACGCACGCCAGCAAACCGTCACCGTGCGCGGCAAGCCGGTGCAGTTGAGCGGCACGCAATTCCGTCTCGCGCAGCTTTTCTTCTCGAACATCGGCCGCGTGCTGTCGCGCGATCATATTTTCGCGATGGTCTGGGGACGCGAGTTCCGCGAAACGACCCGCACGATCGACAGCCACGTTTCGCGCCTGCGTCTCGCGCTGGAAATCGAGCCGGTCAACAACTTCCGCCTGCAGCCGGTGTACAAGAGCGGTTACCGTCTGCTACATCTCTACGATGAAGGCGCGGATTCGGATGGCGGTCTCACCGATCCCGCGCCTGCGCAGATCGCGGCCTGAAGCCCATCAAAAAGCAAATGCCGCCGGTTGACAAACCGGCGGCATTTTTCATTTCGCGCGCGTCTTAAAGCGCCGGCAATGCGGGGCGCGTCTCGATGCTCCGGCGAATCAGCGTTTCGACTTCCTTGCGCTCATCGCCGGCGAGCGGCAGGCGCGGCGGACGCACCGGCTCCGTGCCCAGACCGACGATCGCCTCGGCGAGCTTGATGTTCTGCACGAGCTTGTGCGACACGTCGAGCGCGAGCAGCGGCGCGAACCAGCGATAGATCGCGCGCGCTTCCTCGACACGCCCCGCGCGAATCAGCTTGCTGATCGCGACCGTTTCGCGCGGGAACGCGCACACGAGACCCGCGACCCAGCCGTGCGCGCCCATCAGCATCGCTTCCATCGCGAGATTGTCGACGCCGCAAAAAATCGCATAGCGGTCGCCTGTTTCGTTGATGAGATCGGTGATGCGGCGCACGTCGCCGCTCGATTCCTTGATCGCCGCGAACTTCTTGTCTTCGGCAAGTTCGGCGAACATCTTCGGCGTGACATCGACGCCATAAGCGAGCGGATTGTTGTAGACCATCAGCGGCAGCGGACTGGCATCGGCGACCGTGCGGAAATGATTGAGCGTCTCGCGCCGGTCCGACAGATAACGCAAACCCGGCAGCACCATATAGCCCGCCGCACCGTGGCGCGCGGCGCGCTCGGCCTGGCGGCAGCCGTCGAGCGTGCTGTTCTCGGCGATCGTCAGGAGCACCGGCACGCGGCCGCGTGCGGCGTCCACGGCGATGTCGAGCACGTCGAGCTTTTCGTCCAGCGATAACGTCGATGCTTCGCCGAGCGAGCCGCACACGATGATGCCGTCCACGCCCGCTTCGATCTGCGCGTCGATGTTCTTCGCGGTCCACGCACGGTCTATGCTGAAATCGGCGTTGAACTTGGTGGTCACGGCGGGCATCACGCCTTCCCAGATATGCGTCACGGCGGCTCTCCGAAATTGATTGGACGGTACGCAGTGTAAGCACCGAAAAATCAGGCGTCTTGCGTGATTCGCGCGCGCCGCGTGCCGATTTCGGCATAGCCGTTTCGCACCGCGAAAAGCCCCACCGGACGATCTTCGATTATGCCGATTTCGTCATCCAAACCGTCCAGCCGCGTCAAGACGCCCGGCGTACGCGTTTCTACGATAGCGGCATGAAAACCATCGACATCATCGACTCGCATACGGGCGGCGAACCGACGCGCCTCGTGATCGCGGGCGGCCCCGATCTGGGCAACGGCACACTCGTGCAACGGCTCGACGCGTTTCGCACGCGCTTCGATGACTGGCGCCGCGCCATCGTCACGGAGCCACGCGGCTCGGACGTGATGGTCGGCGCGTTGCTCTGCGAACCGGACGATCCCGCTGCCGCGGCGGGCGTCATCTTCTTCAACAACGTCGGCTATCTCGGCATGTGCGGGCACGGCACGATCGGGCTCGTCGCGTCGCTCGCCCATGCGGGCAGGATCGCGCCGGGGCGGCATCGGATCGATACGCCCGTCGGGCCCGTCGATGCGACGCTGCACGAGAACGGCAGCGTCAGCGTGCGCAACGTGCCGGCGTATCGGCATCGGCGGGCGGTATCGGTCGATGTGCCCGGCCACGGCACGCTCACCGGCGACGTCGCGTGGGGCGGCAACTGGTTCTTTCTCGTCGCGGATCACGGTCGCGAACTGGTGCCCGCGCGCATCGCCGAGCTGACCGCGTTCACCGAGGCGATCCGCGATGCCTTGCATGCGCAGGGCATCACCGGCGCGGACGGCGCGTTCATCGACCATATCGAACTGTTCGCGAATTCGCCCGTCGCCGGCGTCGACAGCCGCAATTTCGTGCTGTGTCCGGGCAGCGCCTACGACCGTTCGCCGTGCGGCACCGGAACGAGCGCCAAGCTCGCGTGCCTCGCGGCGGACGACGCGCTCGCGCCGGGCGACATCTGGCGCCAGGAGAGCATCATCGGCAGCGTGTTCGAGGGCAGTTACGCGCTCGACGGCGACGCGCTGATCCCGACGATCACCGGTTACGCGCACGTCATGTGCGAAGGACGGCTCGTGTTCGACGCGCGCGATCCGTTCATCAAAGGCATATGACGGCGGACGTGATCGTCGTCGGCGGCGGGATTGTCGGGGCGGCGTGCGCAGCCGAGCTTGCCGCGCGCGGCATGACGGTCGATGTGCTCGACGCGGGCGGCATCGGCGGCGGCGCGACGGCGGCGGGCATGGGCCATATCGTCGTGATGAACGATTCGCCCGCCGAATTCGCGCTGGCGCGGGCTTCGCGCGAACTGTGGCTCGCGCTCGGCCCGCAACTGCGCGAGCGCGATGCGTTCTCGCGCTGCGGCACGCTCTGGATCGCCGAAGACGACGAGGAACTCGACGCCGCGCGCGCGATGCGCGACGCATTCGCCGCGGCGGGCGTGCGCGCGCATATGGTCGACCGCGCCGCGCTGCGCGAATCCGAGCCGTCGGTGAGCCACGCGATGCAAGGCGGCCTGCTCATCGACGACGACGCGATCGTCTACGCGCCCGCCGCCGCGCAATGGCTGCTGGCGAGCTCGACGCGCATTCGCGTATCGACCGGCTGCGCGGTGCATTCCGTCGATGCCGCCGGCGCGCACGCGCGCGTCACGCTCGCGAATGGTGAACGACGAACGGCTGCGCACGTGGTCATCGCCAACGGGCTCGCCGCGCCGGATCTGATCGCGGGCCTGCCGCTCGAAGCGAAGAAGGGGCATCTGCTCATCACCGATCGTTATCCGGGCACGGTTCGTCATCAGGTGCTGGAGCTCGGCTATATCAAGAGCGCGCATCACGCGCGCGGCACGTCGGTCGCGTTCAATGCGCAGCCGCGTCCGACCGGGCAAGTGCTGATCGGGTCGTCGCGTCAATTCGGCACGCTCGATCCCGCCGTCGAAATGAACGTGCTCACGATGATGCTCGCGCGCGCGACGCGCTATCTGCCGGGAATCGGCGGGCTCGATGCGATTCGGGCGTGGACCGGTTTTCGCGCCGCCACGCCCGACGGCTTGCCGCTGATCGGACCGGCGCGTTTCCCCGGCGACCGGCTGTGGCTCGCGGCGGGTCACGAAGGGCTCGGCGTGACGACGTCGCTCGGCACCGCGAAACTCCTCGTCGCGCAGATGCTCGGCGAGCCGCTTGCATTCGATATGCCCGACATGAACGCTTTCTGCCCGCAACGATTCGCGCCGGAGCACGCCGATGGCTGAGCGCGTGCGCGTCATCATCGACGGCGAATCGCTCGACGTGCCCGCGTTCGCGACCGTCGCGGCCGCGATCGCGATGCGGGGCATTCGTGGCACGCGGCGCTCTGTCACCGGCGAGCCGCGCGCCGCGCTGTGCGGCATGGGCGTGTGTCACGAATGCCGCGTGACGGTCGATGGCCGCGCGCATGTGCTCGGCTGTCAGACGCTTTGCCGCGACGGCCTGTCGATCGAGACGACGCGATGAACATCGAACGAGTGGACATCGCGATCGTCGGCGCGGGACCGGCGGGCTTGAGCGCGGCGCGAATGGCGGCGCGAGCGGGCGGGCGCGTCGCGCTCATCGACGACAATCCGCGCGCTGGCGGCCAGATCTGGCGGCAAGGTCCGACGCAAGCGCCCGCCGCGCCATTGCGCCAATGGCTCGACGAAACGCGCTCGCACGCGAAGCTGATCGTGATGAACTCGACGAAGGTCGCGGCAGCGCCCGGCGACAAACGGCTGCTGCTCGAACGCGACGGCGCGCCGCTCGTGCTCGCGTATTCGAAGCTCATCCTCGCGACCGGCGCGCGCGAGCGGCTGCTTCCTTTCGACGGCTGGACCTTGCCCGGCGTGACCGGTGCAGGCGGCTTGCAGGCGCTCGTCAAAGGCGGCATGCCGGTGCCTGGCGAGCGCATCGTCGTGGCGGGCAGCGGGCCGCTGTTGCTCGCCGCCGCCGATACCGCGCGTCGTCACGGTGCGCGCGTCGTCGCGGTCGTCGAACAGGCGCCGTTCGCGCGGGTCGCACGATTCGTCGCGTCGCTGGCGCTGACGCCGGGAAAGCTGGCGCAGGCCGTCGCGCTCGGCGTCGCGTGTTACCGGACGGGCAGCGTCGTCGTGAAGGCGCATGGAAGCGCGCGCGTGGAGGCGGTCACGATCCGCACGCGCGGGCGCGATGAAACGCTCGAAGCGGATCGCATCGCGTGCGGTTTCGGACTCGTGCCGAACACGACGCTCGCGCTCGCACTCGGCTGCTTGACGGATGAACGCGACGGCGCGATCCACGTCGACGGCGCCCAGCGAACCTCTCAGCGAGACGTATTCGCGGCGGGCGAATGCGCGGGCATCGGCGGGATGGAACTCGCGCGCGTCGAAGGCGCGATCGCGGCGCAGGCGGCGCTCGGCGTCGCCATCGATGCGCGTTTGGTGCGCGAACGCGATCGCTGGCGTGCCTTCGCGCGACGCGTCGCACGTACGTTCGAACTCGGCGCCGACGCCCGCGCGATGCCATCGCCGGATACGTTGCTGTGCCGCTGCGAGGATGTTTCAATCGGCGAAGTCGCCGCGCACGCGAGCTGGCGCGATGCCAAATTGCAGACGCGTTGCGGCATGGGGCCGTGTCAGGGGCGCATCTGCGGCGAGGCGGCGTCGGTCCTGTTCGGATGGCCGCGTGCGGTGGCGCGTCCGCCGTTCGCGCCGGTTTGCATCGACACGCTGATCGCTGCGGGCGAACTGACCGAAACGCGTCATTTCTAGTGGGGCCAGCGCCAATTTTGTCCGCGTATTGGCGCTCCTATAATCGGTCGCCAGAATCCACCGAGCGCAACCGACACCCGCACGCATGACGATCGCACCACCTCCGGCATCGACGCTCGCCGACATGCTCGCGCATTTCGCGCTGCTCGCGCCGGTCTTCGACGCGATGCCCGACATCGTGTTCTTCGTGAAGGATCGCGAGGCGCGCTATGCGATGGTCAATCGCACGCTCGCGCGCCGCTGCGGTCACAAGGACGACAAATCCGCGCTGCTCGGCAAGACCGCCGAGGACGTATTCCCGCGTCGCTTCGGGCGCATCTACACGGCGCAGGATCAGGCGATCATCGCGCAGGGACATCAGCTGATCGATCAGCTCGAACTGCATCTGTATCCGGGGCGCGAGCCCGGCTGGTGCATGACGTGCAAGCAGCCGCTGCACGATACGCAGGGACATATCGTCGGGCTCGCGGGCATTTCGCGGGATCTGCAAGCGGCCGAAGGCACGCATCCCGCGTACAGCCGGCTCGCGGCGGTCGTGCAGCACATTCAGGAAAATTACGTGCAGCCGCTCAACATGCGGCAGCTCGCGCAGATGGCGAACATGTCCATCGCGCAACTGGAGCGCTACTTTCACAAGGTCTTTCATCTGACGCCGCGCCAGGTGCTGTTGAAAACGCGGCTCGACGCGGCCACTGCGCTCCTCGTCTCGCAGGAGAAAGTCACCGATGTCGCCGCGCTGTGCGGGTACACCGATCACAGCGCCTTCACGCGCCAGTTCAAGGCGACGGTCGGCCTCACGCCGAGCGAATATCGCGCGCTGCTGCAGGCGGGCACGTCGAGCGCCTCGCGCCCCGATTCCATCCGCGAGACAAACGTCTGATGGGAAAACAGGGCACGGCCGATGCCGGAATTACACGATCGTGCGCGTGTGACGAGCGTTTGGGCGAGGCGGATCGGCCGGGAGGCCCGCGCGACGCGGCGCTTGCGGCGAAAGATGCAAACCGGTCCGGTTTTTGCTCTTTTAGGCACGCTGCAACCGGGCGATTTTTCGCGTCGGCGCAGTCACAAACCGCGAGGCGTTCCGCACCGGCGTACGCGCGGCATAAAAAACGGTGCGTTCGGAATTCCCGCCGCGTTCTCGTGTCAATCAGTGCGCGCTACCGCGCGCGCGGCGGAAAGAGCTGGAGACCGACGCGAGAATTCCGTTTTTGGCAGTAGAAAAGAACATCATGAACGAAGTGGCAAGACTGGGGCATATGCGGATCGTCCTCATCGAAGACGATCCCGAGAGCAGAGCGTCGCTGCAGACGTTGCTGGAAGAAGAGGGTGCCGAAGTCATCGCCGTAGCCGACGCCGAAGACGGCGCGCAAGCGGCGATCGAGCATCTTCCGGATGCGGTGATCTGCGATCTCGACCTTCCCGAGATGGACGGTTTCTACCTCGTCCAACGTTTGCGGGATCACGAAATACGCGGAAATCTGCCGCCGTCCGTGGCGATCGCGCTGACGGGGCACGGCGGCGAGGAATACCGATTACGCAGCATCGGCGAAGGCTTTCAGCATTTCATGACGAAGCCGGTGCATCCCGACGAACTCGTCACGCTGATCCAGGACGCGGCTCGGGCCCGTGTGGTGATGTGATGTGAGTCGCGCGGGCCGCCATCGACGGCGGCCCGGAACGCCTAGGACCGGTCGCGGTTGCGCGCCCGCGTCGCGCCCGTGATGACGGCGATGCCCAGCATGATGACGGCCACGATCATGATCGTGTGCTGCGAGACGTGCATCGCCACGAGCGCCCACGACACGCCGCCAATGAAAATCAGCCAGCCTACGAGATAAATGATCAGCGTCATCGACTTCTCCTTTTTCGTTGTGTGTTAGAAATCGTTGCGCGGCCTTCATCGAAGGGCCGTATGCTTTCGACGCCCGGCCGCGCATCAGTTCGCTGGATGCAAGTGGCGTACCGCGAGCGGCATCGTCGAATATGAAGAAGAGTCCAGGCATGCTGACCGTTCATCATCTCAACAATTCCCGCTCGCAGCGCGTGCTGTGGATGCTCGAAGAACTCGGCGTCGAATACGAGCTGAAGCGCTATCAGCGCGACCCGCGCACGATGCTCGCGCCTGCCGAGTTGCGCGCGGTGCATCCGCTCGGCAAATCGCCCGTCGTGACCGTCGATGGCCTCACGCTCGCCGAGTCGGGCGCGGTCATCGAATATCTCGTCGAACGGTACGGCGAAGGCCGTTTCGCGCCGCCGCCCGGCACGACGCCCGAACGCGTGCGCTACAACTACTGGATGCATTACGCCGAAGGCTCCGCGATGCCGCCGCTCCTGCTCAAGCTCGTCGCGCGGCGGCTGGAGAGCGCGAAAATGCCGTTCTTCGCTAAGCCGATCGCAAGGCGCATCGCGCAGACGATGCAGAGCAGTTTCATCGATCCGCAACTGCGTCTGCATTTCGGCTATATCGATGCCGAACTGGCAAAGTCGCCGTGGTTCGCCGGCGATTCGTTCACCGCCGCCGACGTTCAAATGAGCTTTCCCCTCGAAGCCGGCAGCGCCCGCGCGGGCGCGAAGTCGATGCCGCATATCCGCGCCTTTCTCGAACGCATTCACGCGCGTCCGGCATATCAGCGCGCGCTCGAAAAAGGCGGCCGATACGATTACGCAAGCTAGCCATCCGGCCTATTGCGGGAACGGTAAGCGCGTTGCGTACAATGACTCGGACGCAATCACTCAGCCCAAAGGCGACGCATGGCCCGAATCGTTCCCGACGACTGGAAGAACCTCGAAGCGACCGGCGCGGCGGCGCGCGAACTCGAAACGCTCGCGCGCCTCGAAAAGCTGCCCGACGACTACACGGTCTATCACGGCGTGCACTGGACTCGCGTCAACGAAGGATTTTCGGTCTTCGGCGAAGCGGATTTCGTAGTCGTCGCGCCGTCCGGCCGCGTGCTGATGATCGAGCAGAAGGCCGGTTTTCTGCGCGAGACGGGGCAAGGTCTCGTCAAGGTCTATTTGCAGAAAGAGCGCAACGTCGCCATTCAGCTCGCGCGCACGCTGGAGAACCTGCATCGGCGGTTCACGGCGGCGTTCGGCGCGGGCACGTACCGGATCGAGGAACTGCTTTACTGCCCCGATTACACCGTCAAGAACACGGCCATCGCGGGCGTGTCGCCGGCGCGCATCGTCGATGCGAGCCGCAAGTCGCAGCTTGCGCGCGTCGTGCTCGAAATCCTGCCGCCGGACGAGCCGCGCTTCGAATCGGCGGCGCGCATCCATCATTTTCTCGCCGACGAACTTTCGCTCACGCCCGATACCAACGCGCTCGTCGGTGCGGCGAACACGCTCGTCACGCGTCTGTCGGGCGGGCTCGCGACGTGGGCGCGGCGGCTCGAATTCGAACCGTTCCGTCTTCGCGTGATCGCGACCGCGGGCGCGGGCAAGACGCAACTCGCCGTGCGCGTGATGCGCGACGCGCTCGCGCAGGGCAAGAGCGTGCTCTACGTGTGCTTCAACCGGCCGCTCGCCGACCATATCCGTGCGATCGCACCGAAAGAGGCGAAGATCGCGAATTACCATCAGTTGAGCGCGGCCGTCGCGCGCGATGCGGGCAGTCCGCCCGACTTCAGTCAGCCGAATGTCTTCGCGACGCTCGAAGATCGCTTCGCCGCCGTGCCCGTGCCCGAGCAATGGAAGACCGATGTGCTCATCGTCGATGAAGGCCAGGATTTTCAGGCGGCGTGGGTCGAGGCGCTCGAACGTCTGCTGAATCCTGAAGGCGCGTGGTGGTGGCTCGAAGATCCGATGCAGAACCTGTATTTGCGCGAGCCGGTGCCGCTGCCGGGCTGGACGATCCTGCGCGAAACGACGAACTATCGCAGCCCGCGCGATCTGCTCGGTTTCATCCGCAAGGTCGTCGGGCCAGATGTGCGGCTCGATGCGGGCAGTCCCTTCGACGGCTCCGACGTGAGCGTTTCGACCTACGCCGACGGGCATCCCGAGGAAATCATCGAGGCGACCAAGCGCGCGATCACCCACGCGTTGTCGCTCGGCTTTCGCAAGCAGGACATCGCGGTGCTGTCGTTCCGGGGCCGCGAGGGTTCGGCGCTCACTGCCGTCGATCACCTCGGCCCGCATCGGCTGCGCGCCTTCACCGGAACGTACGATCTGTTCGGCAACCCGGAGTATCGCGAGGGAGACGTACTGCTCGAATCGATCTATCGCTTCAAGGGGCAATCGGCGCCCTGCGTGATTCTCACCGAAGTCGATTTCGACGCGCTCGACGAGCAGGCCGCGCGCAAGATCTTCGTCGGCGCGACGCGGGCGACGATGAAGCTGATCGTCGTCGCGTCCGAGCGCGCGGCCCGGGCGATCGAAGCCTTGCAATAGCGGATGGCCGTCATCCGCACCGAATCCCCGTTGCGCGCACACGCCGCGCGACCCTGGTTTCGCCGGCTCTGGTATGCGGCGCTGATCGCGCTCGCGGTCGCGCCGCCGATCGGCGCGGTCGGCTACATGCTGTATTCGGGTCTGGTCGCGCGCGAGACGCATCGGCTCGTTCTGCCTTACGACGTGTACTGGGACGCGGCGCAGTTTCAGATCGCGTACGCGCGCTTCGAAAATCACGTTCTGCTGTATCGCAATGGCATCGACGAGGACGCGGGGGGCGTGCGCGCGAGCTATCGGCTGCTGCGGGCGCGGCTCAGGCAGGTGTCGGAATCGGCGGGTGTGTCGGACGATCATCAGGCGCTGCTGAACCGGCAGCGCGAGATTCTGCGTCAGTTGCAAACGGCGCTCGATTCCATTCAAGGCGATATCGACGGATTGCAGAGCGAGCACCAGCGCACCCTGCGTGTGATCGGCGTATTGCGGCAGAACGCGCCCGTCGTCGCGGAACTGGCGGGCGGGCGTCGGCTGATGGATGTCGCGGAGCGCGAGGCGATCGTGCG
The DNA here is from genome assembly GCF_023631045.1 of Caballeronia sp. AZ7_KS35. Taxonomy (NCBI): domain Bacteria; kingdom Pseudomonadati; phylum Pseudomonadota; class Betaproteobacteria; order Burkholderiales; family Burkholderiaceae; genus Caballeronia; species Caballeronia sp. AZ7_KS35. Next base: position 91,781 of record NZ_JALQDV010000030.1, read on the forward strand.
CGATTTCGAGGCGAAGCGCCGCTATCTGATTTACGGCGGCGTGCTGCTCGGCCTGCTCTCGGCGGCGGCGACGATCCTGCTGCTCTTGAACGGCTATCGGCGCACGCGCCTTATCGAACAGCAGCGCGCGGCGCTGGCGGCGGAGCATCAGGCGACGCGCGCGGCGCGCGAGGCGGGCGTCGCGAAAGACACGTTCCTCGGCATGATCAGCCACGAGCTGCGCACGCCGCTGCATGCGATCGTCTCGTCGGTCGAATTGCTCGGGCTGAACGCGCGCGGCGACGCCGACCGCAAGATCATGCAGCGTCTGGAAGCGGGCGCGCGTCATCTCGAAGCGCAGATGCGCGATCTGACCGATTACGCGCGTCTCGGCGCGGGCAAGCTCGAACTGCGCATGGCCGTTTTCGATCCGGTCGAATTGCTCGAATCCATCGTCGATGCGAACACACCCGCCGCGAGCGCGAAGGGCCTGGCGTTGCGCGGCGATTATGCGGGCGAGCGCGGCCCGATCGAATCCGATCCGCATCGGGTGCGGCAGATCGTGACGAATCTCGTGACCAACGCGATCAAGTACACCGAAGCGGGTTCCATCGACGTGCATTTCGCGCGCACGGAGAAGCGCCTCGACATCTCCGTGATCGATACGGGGCCGGGCATTTCCCGCGAGCAGTTGCCGCTCATCTTCCAGGAATTCACGCAGCTCGATTCATCGAGCACGCGGCGTTTCGACGGCGCGGGAATGGGCCTCGCGGTCGTGCGCGGGCTGGTCGAGCTGCTTGGCGGGAAGATCGAGGTTTCGAGCGAAGTCGGGCAGGGCGCGGCGTTTCGCGTGAGCCTGCCGGCGGTCGCGGCGCGTCATGTGCCCCGGCGTGAGCCGGAAGCCGATGCGCCCGAGTTGCGCAAGTCGCGCGTGCTCGTGATCGACGACCACGAGTCGATCCGCGATTCTCTGATCGAAATGCTCACGCATCTCGGCTATTACGCGGTCGCGCTGCCGGATGTCGACAGCGCGCTCGCGTGGCTGCGCGCGAACGACGCCGACGTGATCCTCGCGGACCTGCATATGCCGGGCAAGGACGGCTATTCGTTCGCGAACGAGTATCGTGCGCGCAGTGCGCCCGGCGCGAGCGTGCCGATCATCGCGGTGAGCGCGTACGCGCCCGAACTGGTGGATCCGAGCGCGGCCGTGCTGTTCTTCGACTATCTGCTGAAGCCGGTGCGCTACGAGGTGCTGAAGGGCGCGGTGCATCGCGCGGTGACGGTGCGCCGGCGCGTCAGCTAATTGCGCATCAGCCGCTTGGAGAGATCGGCGACGAGAATGCCGAGCCTCGCGGGCTTCTCGAAACACGTCGCGTTGTAGTCGCGGATGACCTGGCTGATTTCCGATTCGCTCGCCTTGCCCGTGGTGAGCTCGCCCGTCAGCACGAAAACCGGCGCGTCCGGATTGTCCGACTCGCGCACCGCGCGGATCGCATCCGCCGACGTATGCACGCCGAACAGCCAGTCGATCACGACGGCATCGAACACTTGCGTCTGCAGCGCTTCGAGGAACGCGTCGAGGCCGTAGAAGGCCATCGCCGCGAATCCGGTGGCTTCGAGATAGTCGTGCAGATTGTCGGCCGAGGCGTGATCGTCGTCGACCACGGCGATGATGGGTTTGTCGGTATCCGGCCGGCGCGGCTGGATTTCGATCTTGTGGACGTCGCTGGCTTCGTGCAGCAGCACGCCTTCGTGCTTGGTGACGATCCAGCGATTGTTGAGTTTCTGCGCGATGAAATCCGGACGGCTGCCCGCATCGAGCGCGTTGCCGACCCACGCCATGCAGGGAATTTCCACCGAACCGAGCTTGAGCACGGCGTCGTGCGCGGTGCCTTCGGTTTCGTCGGGGCGCGTGTTGATCGAATCGAAGAGCTTGAGCGCGGGTTCGTCGAAGGCATCGGCGACGCGGCGAATCTGCGCGAGCGTCCACGGACTGTTCCCGCGCAGCTTCCGGTGGCCCTGCGAAAAGCTCAGGTCGAGAATGCGGCACAGCTCCGCTGTCTGCTGACGCTTTCCGATGCCGTGACGGCCCATGAGTTCGCGCACGCGTTCAGCGACGGCGAGGGATTCCGATGAAGACGTTTCAGTGACCATACAGCCAGTCGGATGCGTGAGAGTGGGACCGCGAGGGGCGTGAATCGGCGCGGGCCGGGCAGCCCATGCGCGGCCGATCCGACATTGTAAATGGCGCAGGTCCGCGCGCTCAAAATTGTCTCGATGGAACTCATTGATTCTAGTGATGAAACATTCCGCTACGCGAGCGCCGATGCCAGCTCGCGCGTCGGCTTCGACATGGCGGGAATCTCGTCGAGCAAGGTCGAAAGCTGGCTTTCGGCATCGCGTCCGCTGAATTCGCGCAAGGTCGCGAGAAACGTCCGCCACGGCGCGGGCCAGCGGGTTTCGCGCACGCAGCGGCCATTCGCGTCGGTGATCCGCAGCAGCGTGGTGTCGGGGAAGTAGGTCAGCGTGACGGGCATTCCGTCCAGTACGCAGGTAGCGGTGCAGGCTTTCGGTGTGAACATGCTTTTCCAGGTTGATTCGGTGTCGGGATCGACGGCTGGTGCATATAGCAACGGCCGTGCCTGGCACCACGATCCGGTGCGAATACGCACGCTCATCAAATCAAACAGGGTGAAAGTTCGCGAACATTGAACGGAGTATTGTCGATTTTCACGACAATTGGCGGCTTTACGCGGGATACACTGCGAGCATCATCGAATGGAGGTTGCCGTGCTCGTTGCTGCTTTCGTCATTTGCCCGCTCGGCGTGGCCGCGCTTTTCGGATTCGCGCTTTTTGCCGATAAGCATTTCAAGGATTCGGTCGCCATGCCGCGCGGCCACGTTTCCGGGATGGAAAGGCCCGAGCGCCGGCAAACGCACTGAGGGGCGAGGGAATCGAGATTTCTACACGCCCAACGAGATATTTTGATTTTCGATGGATTTTTGGCGTTTGACTCGAGAAATCTTAACTTTCCGAGTCTGCCGCCCTGCTTGCGAACGCACCGTGCACCACTTCCTCGATTCGGTCGAGTACGGGGCGAGGAAGGTGCTGATACTGCTTCCTGCGATGCGCCGACAGGACCCCCTTGTTCGACTGAACCATCCGAATGAGCGCTGAAAGATCCTTTCGCGGCAAGTCGAACTCGTCGTTCAGTTGCGCAAAAGCGGCGTCGTAGCCCTGAAGCCACGCGATCTCGCGCGGAATTTCCTCGCGCACGGCCTCCTTGATCATCGCGTGCAAAAACGCGACTTCACGATCGGCGTTGAAGAACCGGTACGCGCGGCTCGAAGGCGCACTCAGTACGAGCGGCTCCGTATCGACGCGACGGTAATTCCATAGTCGCGTGACCGGGCGCGAGAACGCCGTCAGCACGGCGTGGTAAGCCGGAATGTTTCGCTCCATCACAGCCGACACCGGAATCACGGTATCCGCGCCTAGCACGCCCGAGCGCGCAAGCACGTGCTGGATGAGAAATCGATGCAGCCGGCCGTTGCCATCGAAGAACGGATGCAGATAAACGAAGCCGAAGGCCGCGCAGGCGGCCTTCACGAGCACATCGGGGCACCGTTTCCGATCGTTGACGAAGGCTTCCCAATCGGTCATCACGCGTCGAAGATCGTCAACCGGCGCGGGAAAGAAGTCGATCCGGCCCGCAGCGTCCTCCAGCCAGTTTTGTCTCGTCCGATACGACGCTTCCTGGCTATACACGTCCCGCACGATCACGTTTTGCAACTGCACCAGCCATTCTTCGTCGATCTTCGCAGGCTCGCCCGCGCGCTTCAGAAGCTGCACAAAACGCTCTTGCTTGTCGGAGCTGGGGGTTTCGGATTCGATCGCGTAGCTGCCGCGCGTCTCCGATAAATACAGAAAAGCGAGCGCGCGCTTGTACAGATCGGGGTCCTGCATCGCGTCGAGCGCGCTTTGCGCTTCCTGAAGCAGGTCTCTCAAGGGCGGATCGTCCGGAATCGCGGCGCGGTGCACGACCGGACAAAACCACGGCGTGCCCGGCGCGTTATTGCGCACGCGGTAGCGAGGCGAATTCACGGGCTGCGGCGCCGTGTAATAGACATCGGGCGCAAAGAGGTCGACGTAACCGCCGCGGACGCTCACGCCCGCATCCAGTGCCTTGCCGGTCAGCCATTCCCACAGGAAACAGGCGCGGCGAATCTGCTCGCCGGAAGGCGTCGCGCGCAGACGGGCGATGAGTTCTTCCGGCTCGATATGCTCGAACGCGGCATCGATAATCTCGAGATTCACGCCTTCGTGGCGTAGCGCGAACTCCAGATGACCGACGGGCGTATCGTCGAACGCCACGCTGTTTGGAAACAGGATATGGCTCTCGCTGTCGACGCGCCGGTTTACCGACGAACTGGCGTACGCCAGCCTCCGCGGCGGCGTTACGCGCAGTTCGCCGATGGCGATGAGTCGGGAATAACCGATCGGTGTCATCGAGATTTCTTAACGTTTATCGAGAAATTATAACTTTAGGCGCGTTTCCGCGATTCGTATCGAGAAATCTTAACCCCCGCCCGCTTCGACTCCGCCACCGATCCGCTTTTGCTATCGAACGATCGCCCTTTCGAATTGTTGCGCTATTGCCGCCGGACTATAGTGCCTCTCACGGCATGACCATCCAAAGCAACGAACAACGAAAGGAGACACATCCATGAACCGTATCGACCTGGCGAACCGCGTCGTGATCGTCACGGGCGGCGCGCGTGGCATCGGCCTCGCTGTGGCGGAACGCGCGCTGCAGTCCGGCGCCGAGGTATCGCTCTGGGATGTCGACGGCGAGCGCCTCGCCCGCACGAGCGCCGAGCTCGCGGCAAAGTACAGGGAGCGCAAAGTCAGCGACGCGGTCGTCGAACTGACCGAAGAATCCTCCGTCGATGCAGCCGTGAACAAGGCGCTGGCGGCGCACGGCAAGATCGACGTGCTCGTCAACAACGCGGGCATCACCGGTGGCAACGGCACGACCTGGGAACTCGCGCCCGACGTATGGCGGCGCGTGATCGATGTCAATCTGATCGGGCCGTACCTGACGTGCCGCGCCGTCGTGCCTCACATGCTGAAGTCGGGCTACGGGCGCATCGTCAATGTCGCGTCGATCGCGGGCAAGGAGGGCAATCCGAACGCGTCGCACTACAGCGCGTCGAAGGCCGGGTTGATCGGGCTCACGAAATCGCTCGGCAAGGAACTCGCGGGCAAGAACATCCTCGTGAACGCCGTCACGCCCGCCGCTGCCAAGACCGAAATCTTCGATTCGATGTCGCAGCAGCACATCGACTACATGCTCTCCAAAATTCCGATGAACCGCTTCCTGATGCCGGAAGAAGCTGCGTCGCTGATTCTGTGGCTCGCGTCCGAGGACTGCGCGTTCAGCACCGGCGCGGTGTTCGATCTGTCGGGCGGACGCGCGACGTACTGAAACGCATCATCGGGAGACTCACATGAACCATTCCGCACAGGCGGAAGGCGCGGTCACGTCGCGTGTCATGCGCCGGCTGCTGCCGTTTCTGCTGCTCATGTACGTGCTCGCGTTTCTGGACCGCGCGAATATCGGCTTTGCTCAAAAGGCGCTGCAGCAGGACACCGGCCTCACGAACGCCGCGTTCGCCTTCGGCGCGGGCGTGTTTTTCGTCGGCTATGCGATTTTCGAAGTGCCGAGCAATCTGCTGTTGCATCGCGTTGGCGCAAAGCTGTGGATGTGCCGGATCATGGTGACGTGGGGCCTCGTCTCCGCGGCGATGGCCTTCGCGCATAACGCCACGACGTTCTATACCCTGCGCTTCCTGCTCGGCGTGGCGGAGGCGGGCTTCTTTCCCGGCATCGTCTATTACCTCACGCGCTGGTTTCCGCAATCGTCGCGCGCGCGTGCGCTCGGCGTGTTCTATTTCGGCGCGCCGCTCGCGTTCATCTTCGGCGCGCCGCTGTCCGGTCTGCTGCTCGATCTGCACGGCGCGTTCGGCCTGAAAGGGTGGCAATGGCTCTTTCTGGTCGAAGGACTGCTCGCGTCGATCGTCGGCGTGTGGGCGTTCTGGTATCTCGACGACGATCCCGCGAAAGCCCGCTGGCTTACGCCCGATCAGCGCGCGCTGCTCGCCAGCCGCCTCGACGACGATGCGCGCGCGGCGTCGTCGCACGGACCGCGCAGTGTGCTCGCGTCGCTCGTCGATCCGCGCGTGCTCGTGCTCTGTTGCGTGTACTTCCTGATTCAGGCGGCGGTGTACGGCGTCGTGTTCTATCTGCCGCAACAGGTGTCGGCGCTGCTCGGCACGAAAGTCGGATTTCGCGTGGGACTGGTGACGGCGCTGCCGTGGATGGCCGCCGTGATCGTGACGTGGATCGTGCCGCGCTACGCCGATCGCACCGGCCGGCATCGCGTGTGCGCGGTCGCGCTGCTCGCGATGTCGGGCGTCGCGATCGCCGTGTCGGGCATCGCGGGATCGCCGGTCGTGTCGCTGATCGCGCTGTGCTGCGCGGCGAGCGGCTTCATCGCCGCGCAACCGCTCTTCTGGACCTTTCCGACGCGTTATCTCACGGGCGCGGCCGCCGCGGCGGGCATCGCGCTCATCAATTCGCTGGGCGGACTCGGCGGCTTCTTTGCGCCGATGGCCCGCACCGCCGCCGAAGCCGCGTTCCATTCGGCGAGCGCGGGGCTGATGGTGCTGGCGGGCGCGAGCGTGCTCGCGGCGCTTGTCATCGTCGTGCTGGTGCGCGTGCCCGAACGTCATTCGATTACGCGCGGCGAAACCGCCAGCGCATCCTGAACAGAAAGAACCGAGAAGGAGACGAACACATGTCCATGCCGACGATCAAGCAAGTACGCGCTTTCACCGTTCGCGGCGGCGGCGCCGATTACCACGATCAGGGCGCCGATCACTGGATCGACGATCACATCGCCACGCCGATGGCCCGCTATCCCGAATATCGCGCGAGCCGCCAGTCGTTCGGGCTGAACGTGCTCGGCTCGCTCGTCGTCGAGATCGAAGCGAGCGACGGCACCGTCGGCTTCGCGGTGACGACGGGCGGCGAGATCGGCGCGTTCATCGTCGAGAAGCATCTGGCGCGCTTTCTCGAAGGCCAGCGCGTGACCGACATCGAAAAGATGTGGGATCAGATGTACAACGCGACGCTTTATTACGGGCGCAAGGGCATCGTGCTCAACGCGATTTCGGGCGTCGATCTTGCGCTGTGGGATTTGCTCGCGAAGGTGCGCCGTGAGCCGGTGTTCCATCTGCTCGGCGGACCGGTGCGCGACGAGCTGCAGTTCTATGCGACCGGCGCGCGTCCGGATCTCGCGAAGGAGATGGGTTTCATCGGCGGCAAGATGCCCTTGCAGCACGGCCCGGCGGAAGGCGAGGAAGGGCTGCACAAGAACATTGCGAAGCTCGCGGACATGCGCGCGAAAGTCGGCGACGATTTCTGGCTGATGTTCGATTGCTGGATGAGCCTCGATCTCAACTACGCGAAGCGCCTCGCGAACGCGGCGCGCGAGCACGGCCTGAAGTGGATCGAAGAAGCGCTGCCGCCCGACGACTACTGGGGCTATGCCGAACTGCGCCGTTCCGTGCCGGGCGGCATGATGGTGACGACCGGCGAGCACGAAGCGACGCGCTGGGGCTTTCGCATGCTGTTCGAAATGGGTTGCGCGGATCTCGTGCAGCCGGATGTCGGCTGGTGCGGCGGCATCACGGAGCTCATCAAGATTTCGGCGCTCGCGGACGCGCACAACGTGCTCGTCGTGCCGCACGGTTCGTCGGTGTACAGCTATCACTTCGTCGTGACGCGTCATAACTCGCCGTTCGCCGAGTTTCTGATGATGGCGCCCAAGGCCGATCAGGTCGTGCCGATGTTTACGCCCTTGCTGCTCGACGAACCCGTGCCGGTCAACGGCCGCATGAAGGTGCCGGAGACGCCGGGCTTCGGCGTGCGGCTGAATCCGGAATGCGCGTTGACGCGGCCTTACACACACTGAGGGGCATCGCATGTTGCTGGAGAACAAGGTCGTCGTAGTGACGGGCGGCTCGCGCGGCATCGGCCGTGCGATCGCGCTCGCGAGCGCGCGCGAAGGCGCGGACGTCGCGATTAACTACTGGCGCGACAACGACACGTCTTACGGGAAGGCGTCGGCGGTGGAATCGATCGTCGGCGAGATCGAGGCGCTCGGGCGGCGCGCGATCGCGGTCGAAGGCAACGTCGCCGAGCGCGAAACCGGCATCGAACTGATCCGGCGCACGGTGGAAGCGTTCGGGCGCGTCGATGTGCTGTCGAGCAACGCGGGCATCTGTCCGTTTCACGCGTTCCTCGACATGCCGGCTTCTGTCTATGAAACCACGGTCGCCGTGAATCTGAACGGCGCGTTCTACGTCACGCAGGCCGCCGCGAACCAGATGAAAGCGCAGGGCACGGGCGGTGCGATCGTCGCGACGAGTTCGATCAGCGCGCTCGTCGGCGGCGGCATGCAGACGCATTACACGCCGACCAAGGCGGGCGTGCATTCGCTGATGCAATCCTGCGCGATCGCGTTGGGACCGTACGGCATCCGCTGCAATTCGGTGATGCCCGGCACGATCGCGACGGACCTCAACGCCGACGATCTCTCGAACGAGGACAAGCGCGCCTACATGGAAAAACGCATCCCGCTCGGACGTCTCGGCGCACCGGACGATGTCGCGCAGTGCGTCGTGTTTCTGGCTTCGGATCGGGCGCGCTATGTGACGGGCGCGTCCTTGCTCGTCGATGGCGGGCTGTTCGTGAACCTTCAGTGACGCGACGACGCCGAGTACTTGCGCAACAACGCGATGAAGTACTCGGCCGGTTCGCTCAAGGTTTCGAACTTGCGCCGCAACAAGCCGAATCCGGACAGGCTCTTGCCGATCTCGATCGGCAGTTCGATCAGCAATTGCGCGCGCAGATAGTCGCGCACGACTGATTCCGGCAGCATCGCGACGGCTTCGCTGTTTTGCAGCAGTTGCAGCGTCGCGAAGATCGACGCGCATTCGACGATATCGGCGGGCGTCGTCAGCCCGGCGCGCGCGAGTTCGTCTTCGAAGAGGCCGCGCGCGGGACTCGTGATCGGTTGCAGAATCCAGGGCCAGCCGACGAGCGTTTGCAGCTCGAGCGAAGCCTTGTCCGCCAACGGATGCCCCGCGCGCACGACAAGCCGCATCGCTTCGCGCGCGAGCGGCTCGAAGTCGAAATCGTTGTGCTGCAACGGCGTGGTGAGGCGTCCGAGCGCGAGGTCGACTTCGCGGCGATGCAGCAATTGCACGACCTGATCGCTCGTCTCGCCGAGAATGCGCACGTTCAGTAGCGGACGTTCGGATTTCAATTCGGTGACGGCCATCGCCAGCACGTCGGGCGCTGCGCCCATGATCGCGCCGACCGTCAGTTGACCGTGACCGCCGCGGCGCTTGGCGTCGAGATCGTCGGCGAAGCGCGTCAGGTCCGCGAGCGAGCGGCGCGCGTAAGCGAGCGCGGCGGTGCCGAGCGGCGTCGGCTGCATGCCGCGTGCATTGCGCTCGAAGAGCAGAAAGCCGAATGCTTCCTCGATGTCGGCGAGCATACGGCTCGCGCTCGGCTGCGCGACGTTGATCGCGTCGGCGGCCTGATGCAGATTGCGCGCGTCGTCGAGCGCGACGAGAAGGGCGAGATGCTTGAACTTCAGCCGATTGACGAGCGCGATCGGTGAAAGGCTGGACGACACACTTTGGGACACGTTCTGGTTCATTCGACAGTCCGCTCGAAACCGCGCGATGATACGGCGCAGCGATACGTTTTTGCGATCGGCCAATCCTGCAATCGGATTGTCGTGTTATCGGTCGGCGAATTATAGTCGCAGCACGACAAGTCCCGAACACAGGGATTCACCAAACATAAAAAGGCGGTCCGCCATGGAGACAGTGGCATTTCGCATGACCCTCAAGCCGGGCATGCGCGAGGAATACGAGAAGCGTCATCGCGAGATATGGCCGGAACTGGCCGATGCGTTGCGCGCCGCCGGAATCCGCGATTACCGGATCTTTCTGGACGACTCGAACGGGCATCTCTTCGCCATTTATCAGCGCACCGACACGCACACGACCGATGTGTTGCCGACGCTGCCCATCATGCGCAAGTGGTGGAACCTCATGGCCGAGTTGATGGACACGCACGCGGACAATTCGCCCGTGACGACGCCGCTCGTGCCGGTCTTTCATCTTCCCTGAAACGTTCGCCTCTTTCGCGAGGAACGCCATCATGCAGGTCGTCGATCCGCACATTCATTTGTGGGACTTGAAGACGCATCATTACCCGTGGCTTGCGAATCCGCAGACGTCGTTCGTCGGCGATGCGCGCGACTTGCAGCACGACTATCTGCTCACCGATCTGCTGCGCGATGCCGAAGACATCGAAGTGCTGAAGCTCGTGCACGTCGATGCAAATCACGATCCCGCCGATCCCGTCGAGGAAACGCGCTGGCTTCAATCGATCGCGGATATCGAAGGCATGCCGAACGGCATCGTCGCGGGCGCGGATCTGTCGGCGGATAACGCGCAGCAAGTGCTCGAAGCGCATGCGGCGTTCGCCAATACGCGCGGCATCCGCCAGATTCTCAACGTGCATGACAGCAAGCTCTACGACTACGTCGGGCGTCATTACATGCGCGAGCCGCAATGGCGCAGGCACTTCGGCTTGCTCAAGCGCTTCGGCATGTCGTTCGATCTGCAGCTTTATCCATCGCAGATGGAAGAGGCGGCGCAACTCGCGCGCGAGCATGCGGATACGCAATTCATCGTCAATCATGCGGGCATGTTCGTGGATCGCGCATCGACGCAAGGTTATCGCGCGTGGCGCGACGGCATGCGCTTGCTGGCCGCTTGCCCGAACGTCGCGGTGAAGCTGAGCGGCTTTGCGATGTTCGATCACGGCTGGACTATCGAAAGCCTGCGTCCTTACGTGCACGAGACGATCGATGCGTTCGGCGTCGAGCGCGCGATGTTCGCATCGAACTTTCCGGTGGATCGGCTGTTCGGCACGTACACGGCGTTGTGGAACGCGTATGCGCGCATCGTCGCCGACGCGAGCGACAGCGAGAAAGCAGCGCTCTTCGTGCGCAACGCGGAACGCATCTACCGCATCTGAGGAAAACGACATGACGACGCCACGTCTTGAACTGAGACACGCCAGCAAATCGTTCGGCCGCGTGCGCGCGCTCGGCGACGGCAGCCTGCAACTCTTTCCCGGCGAAGTGCACGCGCTGCTCGGCGAAAACGGCGCGGGCAAATCGACGCTCGTGAAGTTGCTCGCGGGCGTCTATCAGCCGGATGCGGGTGAGTTGCTCGTCGAAGGCGAGGCGCGCCGCTTCGCGAATCCGGCGCAAGCGCGCGATGCGGGCATCGCCGTGATCTATCAGGAGCCGACGCTTTTCGCCGATCTTTCCATCGCCGAGAACATTTACATGGGCCGCCAGCCGCGCGATCGCTTCGGGCGCATTCGCTACGACGAGATGCATCGCGAAGTCGATGCGTTGCTCGCGTCGCTCGGCGTGAATCTGCGCGCGCAACGGCTCGTGCGCGGATTGTCGATCGCGGATCAGCAAGTCGTGGAGATCGCGAAGGCGCTGTCGCTCGACGCGAACGTGCTCATCATGGACGAGCCGACGGCCGCGCTTTCGCTGCCCGAAGTCGAGCGGCTCTTCGCGATCGTGCGTGCGTTGCGCGAGCGCGATGCCGCGATTCTCTTCATCACGCATCGTCTCGATGAAGTGTTCGCGCTGACGCAGCGCATGACGATCATGCGCGACGGCATGAAGGTCCACGACGCGCTCACCGAGAACATGAACATCGATGCGATCGTGAGCAAAATGGTCGGCCGAGATCTCGACACGTTCTATCCGAAAGCCGATGTCGCGCCCGGCGACGTGCGTCTTTCGGTGCGCAATCTCACGCGCGAAGGCGTGTTCAAGAACGTGTCCTTCGATGTGCGCGCGGGCGAGATCGTCGCGCTCGCGGGACTCGTCGGCGCGGGACGAAGCGAAGTGGCGCGCGCGATCTTCGGCATCGATCCGGTCGATGGCGGCGAGGTGAAGATCGCCGGCAAGAAGCTCGCGCTTGGGCATCCGGCGGCGGCGGTGCGCGCCGGGCTCGCGCTGGTGCCGGAAGATCGTCGCGCGCAAGGGCTCGCGCTGGAGTTGAGCATCGCGCGCAACGCATCGCTGACGGTGCTCGGCCGATTGATGCGCCACGGGCTCATCACGGCGAGAAGCGAATCGACGCTCGCCGCCGACTGGGGCAAGCGCCTGCGTCTGAAGGCCAGCGATCTCGATGCGCCCGTCGGCACGCTGTCGGGCGGCAATCAGCAGAAGGTCGTGCTCGGCAAATGGCTCGCGACGAATCCGAAGGTGCTCATCATCGACGAACCGACGCGTGGCATCGACGTGGGCGCGAAAGCGGAGGTGTATCGCACGCTCGCCGAACTCGTCAGAGAAGGCATGGCCGTGCTGATGATTTCCAGCGAGCTGCCCGAAGTGCTCGGCATGGCCGATCGCGTGCTCGTGATGCACGAAGGCCGCATCAGCGCCGATATCGCGCGCGCCGAGGCGAACGAAGAACGCGTAATGAGCGCTGCGCTGGGCGCATCGCCTGCCGTTTTGGGGCACGCAGCATGATGACTCGACCTACATCTTCACTCCCCGCGATGCACGCCGCCGATACGAAGCGCGAAAGCCTCGCGGTCACGATCGCGAAGAGCCGCGAGCTGACGCTCTTCATCGTGCTGCTCGTGCTGATCGGCGCGACCGCCGCGGTGAAGCCCGATTTCCTGAACCTGCAGAACCTGCGCGACGTGCTGCTCAACGTGTCGATCATCGGCCTGCTGACGGCGGGCATGACGATCGTGATGCTGATGCGGCATATCGATCTGTCGGTGGCGTCGGTCGTCGGCGTGAGCGCGTATGGCGTCGGCAGCCTCTTCGTCATGTTCCCGCACATGCCGGTGATCGTGGCGATGTTCGCGGGCATCGGCATCGGCTTCGTGATCGGCGCGGTGAACGGCGCGCTCGTCACGTTCGGGCGCGTGCCGTCGCTCGTCGCGACGCTCTCGACGCTCTATATCGTGCGCGGCGCGGATTACGCGTGGGTCCACGGCGGCCAGATCAACGCGACGAGCCTGCCGGACGCATTCGCGTCCATCGCGACGGGCTCGCTTATCGGCGTGCCGAATCTCGTGCTGATCGCGCTCGTCGTGCTGATCGCGCTGTCGGTGTATCTGAAGCAGTATCGCGGCGGGCGCGAGCATTATGCGATCGGCTCGAATCCCGAGGCCGCGCGTCTGGCGGGCATAGGCGTGGATCGCCGCGTGATGATCGGCTTCCTGCTTTCCGGCGCGATCGCGGGGCTCGCGGGCGTGCTGTGGCTCGCGCGTTTCGGCACCGTCGATGCCAGCACGGCGAAGGGCATCGAACTGCAAGTCGTCGCCGCGGCGGTCGTGGGCAGCGTCGCGATCACGGGTGGCGTCGGGACCATCGCCGGCGCGACGCTCGGTGCGCTCGTGCTCGGCGTCATCAACATCGCACTGGTGGTGCTGCGCGTGTCGCCGTTCTGGCAGCAGGCGATTCAAGGCGCGCTGATCGTCGCGGCGATCGCGCTCGATACCTTGCTCGCGCGTTCCGTCGCGCGCCGCATGATGAGGAAACGCGATCATGGCTAAACCGGATTCCGCTCTGTCCACGACGAAACGCCGCCCTCTGCAATGGGAAGCGATGCTCGCGATCGTGCTCGTCGTATCGCTCGTCGCCGGGCGCGTGCTGTCGCCGTTGTTCCTGTCGACGGCGAACATCTCGAACATGCTCGCCGACTTCACCGAGATCGCATTGATCGCGCTGCCGATGACGCTCATCATCGTCGCGGCGGAGATCGATTTGTCGGTGGCGTCGGTGCTCGGCGCATCGAGCGCGCTGATGGGCGTGCTGTGGCACATGGGCTTGCCGATGCCGCTCGTGATCGTCCTCGTGCTCGCGTTCGGCACGCTTGCTGGCCTGCTCAACGGCCTCGTGATCGTGCGCTTCAGTCTGCCATCGCTCGCGGTGACGATCGGCACGCTCGCGCTTTTTCGCGGCCTTGCGTACGTGCTGCTCGGCGATCAGGCGATCGCGGATTTTCCCGCGTCGTACACGGCGTTCGGCATCGATACGGTCGGCGACACCTTCCTGCCGATGCCGTTCGTCCTCGTCATTGCAGGCGCGATCATCTTCACGGTCTTGCTGCAAGCGACGCCTTTCGGCCGCAGCCTCTTCGCGATCGGCGCGAATCCGACGGCCGCGCAATTTTCCGGCATCGATGTGGCGAAGACGAAGCTGAAGCTCTTCATGATGTCGGGCGCGATGGCGGCGCTCGCGGGCATCGTCTACACGCTGCGCTTCACGAGCGCGCGCGGCGACAACGGCGAAGGCTTCGAGCTCTCGGTGATCGCGGCGGTGCTGTTCGGCGGCGTGAGCATCTTCGGCGGACGCGGCTCGATGATCGGCGTTCTGCTGTCGCTCGTCATCATCGGCGTGCTGCGCAATGCGCTGACGCTCGCGGACGTATCGAGCGAAACGCTCACCATCGTGACGGGCGCGCTGCTGCTTTCGTCGGTGCTGATCCCGAATCTCGTCGCGCGCTGGCGGGCCGCGCGCGAGAAGCGTCTGATGGCGCAGGCGCTTTGAACGTCGTAATCAACCAGCGCAGCCAATGCGCAATGACAGGAGACATGCCAACATGAATAAACCTCATCGATTCCTGCGCGGGCCGGCGCTGGCGGCGGCCTTTCTCGCGGCGACCGTGGCGCTTTCGGCGAGCGCCGCCGATATCAAGAGCGGCCTGAAGATCGCTTTCCTGCCGAAGCAGATCAACAACCCGTACGAAGTGATCGCCGACGACGGCGGCATGGCCGCGATCAAGGAGCTCAAGGGCGATGGCAAGGTCGTGGGTCCGTCGGATGCGGGCGCGTCGTCGCAGGTGAGCTACATCAACACGCTCATCACGCAGCGGCAGAACGCGATCGTGATCGCGGCGAACGATGCCAACGCGGTCGTGCCGTATCTCAAGAAGGCGATGTCGCAAGGGATCAAGGTCGTGACCTTCGACTCGGACACGGCGCCCGATGGCCGGCAGATCTTCGTCAATCAGGCCGATTCGGAAGCGATCGGGCGCGGACAGATCCAGTTGCTGTCGAAGCTGATCGGCGGCGAGGGCGAATTCGCGATTCTCTCGGCGACGCCCAATGCGACGAATCAGAACACCTGGATCAAGTGGATGCAGGAGGAACTGAAGAAGCCCGAATATTCGAAGATGAAGCTCGTGAAGATCGCGTACGGCAACGACGACGATCAGAAGTCCTTCGTCGAGACGCAGGGCTTGTTGCAGGCTTATCCGAACCTGAAGGGTATCGTCGCGCCGACATCGGTCGGGATCGCGGCGGCGGCGCGTTATATCTCCAGTTCGCCGGCGAAGGGCAAGGTCGTCGTGACGGGCCTCGGCACGCCGAATCAGATGCGCGCGTTCGTGAAGAACGGCACGGTCAAGGCGTTCCAGTTGTGGGATCCGGGTCAACTGGGTTATCTCGCGGCGTTCGCGGCGGCCAATCTCGCATCGGGGACGATCACCGGCAAGGAAGGCGATTCGTTCGAGGCGGGCAAGCTGGGCAAGCGCACGGTGGGCAAGAGCGGGGAAGTGATTCTCGGCCCGCCGACGACCTTCGATGCCGCGAATATCGACAACTTCAATTTCTGACGAGAAGGGCGCGCTTCGAGCCTGAGAGGATGACGAAACGCCCTGCGGGGCGTTTCGTTTTTCAGCGGCTGCCGCGTTGTCGATGCACGAAGGAAAAGCCTTTGCGATCAAAGCGTTGAGGCGATGCTCCCACGGCTATCCACAAGGCTCTCCACAAAAACTGTGGACAACCGCACACATTCATTTGATCCCCTGGCCGCTGCGCATCACCTGCACGGCGGTCGCCGATTCGAACCGCGCGTGCACCATATCCCCGGATTTCAACCCGGCGAGCGGCACATCCGGCGCGGCTTGCAGCGTCACCGTCTTGTTCGGCCCGCGCAGCGTGATGCGCCGGTTCTTCGCATCGACGCGCTCGATCGTCCCGATCACCTCGACGACGCGCGCCTCCGCCGCCACGCCCCCCGACGCGGGAATCAACGCGTCCGTGTCGATGCGCTCGCGGATGCCGTTCGACTTCACCTTCGTCGCGCTCACGAGCACCGCGCTGCGATATTCGATGTTCACGATATCGCCGAGCTGAAGTTTCTTCACATCGCCGACTTCGGGATTCACCGCCACTTCGACGACGCGCCCGCCCGGACCCTGCAGCGACACGCTGTTCGTCGTCGGATCGATGCCGACCACGCGCGCCTGCACCTGTGCGATGGCCGCCGCGCCGCGCGTCGTCGGGGCGGACGCGGCATCGTCGGCGGATGCGCTTCCGACCGCGCCGAAAGCGAGCGCCATGCAGGCAGCGAGAATCCTGACCGAACGATGCGAAATTTGAGATGACGAGCGGAACATGCCGTGCCTCCTTATGTTCGTGTTGCTTCAGTCAACTTGCGGAACGCGCTCAGCGGCGCGACTTGGACAGCAAATGTCCGAGCCCGAGGTTCGTCGCGATCTGCCAGATATAGACGCGCGAGTAACGCACGCCGTAGCGCCGCTCGATCAGTTCGCGCAGACGCGCATTGGTCCACGTATCGCTCTCGAAACCGTGCGCGCGCGCGGGCCCACGCAGCGCGGCGGCGATCCAGTCGAGCGCCTCGCGATCCAGCACCGAGGCGCGCCCGCCGACGCCCATCTTGCCGAGCGCGTCGAGGCCGCCTTCGTCGACGATCGCCTTGTAACGCCGCACCGTTTGCAAGGAAAGATGCAGCGCCTCGGCCACCGCCTCGACCGACGCGCCACCGAGCAGCATGCGTCCGGCCGTCATGCGCCGCACGACGCTCGGCAGTGTGTCGGGACGGGAGAGCATGGCGCGCGCCGCTCGATCGTTAGGATTACTTCGGTTGACCGGGACGTCAGGCGCCACTGTGCGAACCCGAGCCGGTGCCTCGCGCGCGTTCCTGTGCCGGTCGATGCCGGCGAGCGGCGGGTGCAACGTTGCGGCGTCCGTATGCGTTCATGCGTGCCCCCTGGTCGAATGGAGACGGCGGGACTTGATCGGGCGTGCTTGACGTCAGGCCGATGCGTGGCTCGAATAGGAGCCGACTTACAGAGAAGTATCAATAAACGTTTTCAGGCTCGATGGGCAACCATCGGCGAAAATTTTTTGGGCTTGATAAATCCCTGTGAATTGCCTATGAACGCTG
Organism: Caballeronia sp. AZ7_KS35; assembly: GCF_023631045.1. Lineage (NCBI taxonomy): Bacteria > Pseudomonadati > Pseudomonadota > Betaproteobacteria > Burkholderiales > Burkholderiaceae > Caballeronia > Caballeronia sp. AZ7_KS35. The sequence goes on from NZ_JALQDV010000030.1 coordinate 109,153, forward strand.
CCTATGAGCAGCGAAAACGCGACCGGCGAGCGCGCTGGGCGCAATGTACCGGGTCTGCGTTTCAAAGGACGCGCGCGAACCGCCGCGAGCGAGGCGCGGCCTGCCTCGGCAATGTGCCGACGACGCTCAAACGCGATAAAACTCAATGTCCTGCCCGGCGTGCACTGCACGCTTGAGCCACTCGGGCATATCGCCGATGCCGTCCCACGTATCGCCGCTCGCGTTTCGGAATATCGGCGCCCCGGCATCCGACGAATGCGGTATCAGGGGCAATTGCGGCATCGGCCGCTTTGCCTTGGGTGCGCCATGAGTCCCGTTGGTCTTGGTGAAGGAGGGCGGCGGCGGATTCTCCGCCGGCGCTTCGGCCAATGCTTCGGCCAACGCTCTTTCCGAAATGCCGAACTCAGCCATTCGGCTGCGCAAATACGCAATGATGCTGTCTCGCTTTCTTTCGTCCACGGCTTTCCTGATTCAGCTTTTTGATTTTCAGAGGACGAACCGAAACCCCGCGCGGACCGGGGCGGTTCGATGACTTGAATATATGTGTTTTATGAAGCGTGACGCAGTGCATGGCACGCGTCAATTAGTGTATTACCGCACGCCTATTAATTCGCGCGATGACTTTGCCTTTAATGTGTGCATTGCCACCAATGCGAACGTTCGCCCGCCCGAGCATCGCCGTGACGGACGCGCGAACGGGAAGCGCGCGGAACGTCACGTGGGGAGCCACGAACCGATGGCGAAGCCGCTCCGCCAATTCCGCATGGCGGCCGAAACCTCGCTAACTCTATTGTATGCTGCCGATGGCAACTATTAAAACGTTTTAACGACTGTGTTGTTCCCCAGGTAATTCGGCACCGTGCGCGCGAATGGCGGCAATCAGCTCCGCGGGCGTAATTTCATAACGCACTTCGCGGTGAATGCCGGGTTTGCGCTCGTCGATTTCAATCAGCAGTACGGCTTTGCCGTCCGCTGCCGGTTCGAGGCGCAGCGAACGCACTTCCTGTCCGCTGGCATCGTCGTATTCCGTCAGGAGCGTCATGGCGCCAGTGGCGGCGCTTCTCGGCATCGACATTCTTCCTCCCGTCTTGCGACGTCGTTGTTGTTGTGTCGCCGCGCCGAACACCGGCATGCACGAATATCGGGCGCGCCATGCGGAGTTTCAACTTGGCAAGTGAAGCGGACGCGAAGGATGGCGCGGCCCGCGCCGTCCTCCGGTATCTCATTATTGCCTGTCAAAAGCGCGCGCGTAAAGCGGGAGACCCGTCGAAGCCTTGCGACCCCTAATTTTCTCTGCTCAGGCCGATGTTTCAGGCGCTCGCGCCGATCGCGTCGCGCGCCTGGCTCGTGAGCTCGAACGAGCGCAGACGCGCCTTGTGATCGAAGATCTGCGCGGTGACGATCAGCTCGTCGGCCTGCGTCTGATCGATGACCGAGCGCAGCCCGGCTTCGACATCGGCGGGCGCGCCGACGACCGAACACGCGAGCGAATGCTCGACGCCCGCGCGCTCGGCGTCGCTCCACGCGATCGACTCGACCGGCGGCGGCAATTGTCCGGGCGTGCCGCGCCGCAGATTGATGAACTGCTGCTGCAGCGACGTGAAGTGAAAGCGTGCTTCATCGGCGGTATCGGCGGCGAACACGTTCACGCCGACCATCGCGTAGGGCTTTTGCAGCGTCGCGGAAGGGCGGAATTGCTTGCGATAGACCTCGAGCGCGGTCAGCAGATAATCCGGCGCGAAATGCGACGCGAACGCGAACGGCAGCCCGAGCGCGGCCGCGAGTTGCGCCGAGAACAGCGACGAGCCGAGCAGCCAGATCGGCACGTTCAGGCCGGCGCCGGGCACCGCGCGCACGCGCTGGCCTTCGACCGGATCGGCGAAGTAGCGCTGCAATTCGACGACGTCATCGGGAAACGATTCGGCGCTGCCGTGCAGGTCGCGGCGCAGCGCTCGCGCCGTGGTCTGGTCGGTGCCGGGTGCGCGTCCGAGTCCGAGATCGATGCGTCCCGGAAACAGCGAAGCCAGCGTGCCGAACTGCTCGGCGATCACGAGCGGCGCGTGATTCGGCAGCATGATGCCGCCCGAGCCGACGCGAATCGTCTTCGTGCCCGCCGCGATATGGCCGATCACGACGGCGGTCGCCGCGCTGGCGATGCCCGTCATGTTGTGGTGCTCGGCGAGCCAGTAGCGCAGATAACCCCAGCGCTCGGCGTGCTGGGCGAGATCGAGCGAATGGGCGAAGGCGTCGGCCGGCGTCGAGCCGAGCGGAACCGGGGAAAGGTCGAGTAGCGAGAAGGGGATCATTGCGGCTTTCCGAAAGCGTGACGGATCGCGATGCATCCGGCATCGCGCTGGTTTAACGCGCTGAAAAGACCGATTGTGCCGAAAGTCCGCGGAATCTGCCGGAATGCACCGTGGGGCGAAGTGTCAGGCGAGGCGAGGATAGCCGCGCTCGATGGCCTCGCGCTCGTAGTCGAGAATGGCCGCGTAGTCCGTCTGTGTGCGTCTGACGATGCCTTTGAGCCTCAGCCGTGCGGCGAGCGCGGGGTCGTCCGCGAGTGCATCGGCGAGGGCGTCGAGGATTGCGTCGATGGAATCCGGCGGCACGCGCAGCGACGCGATGAACGGCAGCGCGCTCGCGCCGGCGGTCACGTCGAGCACGCGCACGCCCGCCGTCAATTCGGGCAGATGCGCCTGCGCGAACGCGAACGTGACGCAGTCGATCGCGGCGATGTCAGCGCGCGCTTCGGCGATTGCGGCGAGCGACGCGAGATGCGCGCCGGTTTTCGTCACCGACGCGAAAAAACGCCCGTCGTGCGCGTAAGGAGCGACGGCGTGTCGGAAAAGGTTCATGCCGCTGTTGGAATCGTCGTCGTTGTAGGCTGCGCGCAGGTTCCGGCAGTCTTCGACCGATTGCGCGCCGACACGCGCCCCGACGACGATCACGCTGCGATAAGCGCCGGTTTCGCAGCCGGGCGCGTTGAAATCGGGCGCGCCTACGACTTGCACGCGATTCGCGAGCGCATGCACGAGCGGATAGCCGCAGGTTTGCGACAACAACACGTCGTCGCGCAGCCAGAACGCGGTGAGATCCGCACCGGGATCGACGATCTCGAGCGTATCGCCGCGTGCGCGTAGCCAGTCCGCGAGATGCTCGCGGACACGTTCGAGCAGCGTGCGCCAATCCGCGGCGAGCGCGGGCGCGACGTTGTACATCGGCAGGGCGGCGATCCAGTGCATGACGCGAATCGTACCGTGGGAGGCGTCAGCTCGCGAGACGCGCGGGTTCGCGGCGCGCGTCGCGGCGTCGATCGGCAGATGCGTCCGGCGCGGCGAACGGATGTACCGGTTCAGCAGCCTGCGCGAACGCGTGACGGCTCGCCCATTCGCCGTATCCGCGCACGACGAAACCGCCGTTGCTCGCGCGATAGGCATCGCGCCGCCGTGCATAGATCCGCCCGAGCGCGAACCACGGCACGCCCGGCAGATCGTGATGCACGGCGTGAAAGTTATTGTTGAGAAAGAGCAGTCGCCACGGCCACGCAGCCTCGTTGACGACCGTGCGTTCGCTATGGCTCTCCGCCGCGCGATGCTCCTGAAACGAGCGAATCGACGCCAGCGCGAGCGACGCATAGCCGACACCGAACACGAAGGCGCGCCACGGAATGCCGCATCGCGTGTCGAGCCAGCTCGCGAGCAGCACGAGCGACGCGAGATGCACGATCCAGCTCGCGACGATTTTCCAGCGCCGCTCGACGACGGCCTGCGCCGCCTCGCGCCACGATGCCGCGATCGAGAACCACGGCCCGATGAGCATCCGGCCCGCGAAGGTATTGCGCGCGGCGAGCGCGGCGCGCAGGACGGGGCCCGCGCTCGCCCACTGTTCGGGCGTCACGTAATAGCTCTCGGGATCGCGTCCCGGCTCGGTCAGATGCGCGTCGTCGTGATGCCGCAGATGCGACTCGCGATACACCTCATACGGAAACCACACCGCGAGCGGGGCGATGCCGATGAGCATGTTGACGAGCGGCCAGCGCGTCGGATGACCGTGCATCAGCTCGTGCTGCAGGGACATATACCAGCACGACAGCACCGCGAGCAGCGCGACGGCCGGAACCAGCCCGATCGCGCGCGCGTTGAGCGCGACGCCGAACCATCCGCCGTAGATCGCGACGGCGACCGCCCACGTCGGCCATTCGCTGCGCCAGCGCCAGGTTTCGCGCTGGCGTTGGAGTTCCTGGCGTTGGGCGTCGTCGAGATAGCGGGGCATGGCGGACGTCGAAAATGGCGAAGGGCCATGGTAGCGGCGCGTCGCACGCCTCCCAACCAAGGAATCCGGCTAAGGATTTCGCATTCGACGCAATATGCATCCGATTTTTGACCATGCATCGGCGCACGTTATGCTTTGTCCCTTCATCCTCGCAAGCGCGCGCATATGTCCGAACCGATCGAGCCCGCTTCCGCGCCGCATCAGGCGCATCGCAACCTGCCGCGCAAATCCGCGCGGCTCATCGGCGGGCTGATCGCGTTCAACGTGCTCGCATGGCTCTGGGCGTTGGTCGCGTTCCGTCACTATCCGCTGCTGCTCGGCACGTCGTTGCTCGCGTATTCGCTCGGGCTGCGCCATGCGGTCGATGCCGACCATATCGCCGCCATCGACAACGTCACGCGCAAGCTGATGCACGAAGGCAAGCGGCCGCACTTCGCCGGCTTCTTCTTTTCGCTCGGACATTCGACGATCGTCATCGCCGCCACCGCGCTCATCGCCGCGACGGCGATGGCCGTGCACGGCCGGTTCGCCGAGTACCGCGAGATCGGCGGAATCATCGGCACGTCGGTGTCGTCGCTCTTTTTGTTCGCGATCGCGGCGATGAACCTGTTCGTGCTGCGCGGCGTATGGCGCGCGTTCCGTCGCGTGCGGCGCGGCGAAACTTGCCGCGACGACGACATCGACATGCTCACGGTCGGCGGCGGTCCGCTCGCGCGCATCGCCCGTCCGCTTTTCAGGCTGATCGGCAAGAGCTGGCACATGTATCCGCTCGGCTTTCTGTTCGGCCTCGGCTTCGACACGGCGACCGAAATCGGGCTGATGGGCATCGCGGCGGCCGAAGCGGCGCGCGGCATGCCGGTGTGGTCGATTCTCGTGTTCCCGATGCTGTTCACGGCGGGCATGTCGCTCATCGACACCGCCGACAGCCTGCTGATGACCGGCGCCTACGGCTGGGCCTTCATGAAGCCGATCCGCAAGCTCTACTACAACCTCACCGTGACGCTCGTCTCGGTGCTGATTGCCGTGCTGATCGGCGGCATCGAGGCGCTCGGGCTGATCGCGGACCGGCTGCGGCTGAAGGGCGGACTGTGGGACGTGGCAGCGTCGCTCTCCGAGCACTTCGGGATGCTCGGCTACGGCATCGTCGCGCTGTTCGCGGCGTGCTGGATCGTCTCCGCGCTCATCTACAAGTGGCGCGGTTACGAATCGCTCGACGGCGGCGTCGCCAGATAATCAACGGGCATTCTTCCTGCTTCGTGGATGCGCCAGCCGCTCATCCACATTTCGCATCGAGCGGCGTTCAGGGAGAAAGAACATGAACGACCCGCAAGCGGGGGCCGACTCGCCGCATCTCGACAGCGCCGAGCAGGAGCAAGCCGCCGAGCATTCCGCACCGCATCCGCTCGTCATCCACGAGATCGTGCGCGAGGAAGGCGAAGTCGCGATGGAGCGCACCTTCGCCGCGCTGATGTGGTCGGCGCTCGCCGCCGGCCTGTCGATGGGATTCTCCTTTCTCGTCCAGTCGATTCTCGAAAGCGCGCTGCCGGAGGCCCGCTGGACGGGACTCGTATCGAGCTTCGGCTACACGATCGGCTTCGTCTTCGTGATCCTCGGACGTCAGCAGCTCTTCACCGAAAGCACGCTGACGGCGGTGCTGCCGGTCCTTACGCGGCGCGATTTGTCGACGTTGTTCAAGGCGCTGCGCCTTTGGGCGATCGTGCTTTTCTTCAACCTGGTCGGCACGACGATCTTCGCGGCGATCCTGCAGATTCGCGGCGTCTTTTCGCCGGAAGTGAGCGAGGCGCTCGCCAAGGTCGCGATGACGCCGCTTTCCGCGGATTTCGGCGTGACCGTCGTTCGCGGCGTGTTTTCCGGCTGGTTGATCGCGCTGATGGTATGGCTGCTGCCGAGCGCGCGCTCGGGGCGGCTCCTCACGATCCTGCTCGTGACCTACACCGTCGCCGTGAGCAAGCTCACGCACGTCATCGCCGGATCGGTCGAAGCGGCCTACGCGGTGATGATCGGCGCGGCGGACATCTCCGACTACTTCTTCGTGTTCCTCGTGCCGACGTTCATCGGCAATGTGATTGGCGGCGTGTCGCTCGTCGCGATCGTCAATCACGCGGCGATCGCGCCAGAGATCACGAGCGCGCCGCAGCGGCATCGCGACTAAGCGCGCATCATTTGTTGTTGCCCGCGCCCGTGCCGTAAAGGCCGTTGTTGAAGCCGGTGCTGCCCTCGGCCTTGTGCTTCTTGTCGGCGGTCGCGGCGCGGCCCTGCGCGGCATCCTTCGATTGCGGTTTCTGCGATTCGACCAGCGGCGAGCCCGATGGATTCGCGCGCGAGCTCGAATCCGACTGGCGGCTTTCCTGTCGCTCCGAGCCGCCGCCGTTCGTGATCTGCGCGACGCCGACCGTGCTGAACGTCGCGATGAGACTGGCGACGATCGCGTTCGCGAGCATCGGCGAGGGCCGGTGCGATGCGCCCGCGCGGTCGTGAAAGAAAGTGGACATGGCGATTCCCGGCATGATCGAAAGACTAGCTTTCGAGCATGAACGGTGCCTGACGCGGCAAAGCGGCGCGTTGAAACGCGCGTGCCGTGAATCGTCGGAAGTTCAAAGGACCGTTGCACGCCCGCTTCGTCGCGAGACGCGGGCGCGAACGAGGGATTCGCGCCGCAGCGCGAGCGGCGAAAGCGGTTCTTAGGCCGCTTTCGCCCAAAGCCTGTTGGTCGATCTTTTACGGCTGCCGGAGCCGTCGCGCGGACCGCTGTCGACTGTGTCGAGCGCGACGCGCAACGCTTCGATGCGTTGCTTCTGCGCCGGCACGAGCGCGTAACCCTTGACCACGGCGGCGAGCCGCTCCCGCCAGTATTCGACGTTGAGCGTGCCGGAAGACTGCTTGTGCATCGTGCGAAGTTGCGCGAGTGCGCGCTCGATGTGCTGAAGCTCGACGTCAGCCAACGCCGAGGGCAAGAGACTGCCCTTGGTCTCGTTTTTCTTCTTCATTATTTGGTCTTCCTCTCGGCCATACGACGGCTTGTCCCGACATCGGACACGCGCGCCGTTGAGGCACCCCGTTCACCCGCGCATATTTTTGTGGCTAAGCGGGTGGCCCTTGCTCTTTTCTTCGGATGACCGATCGTTGCCTGTCTCGGCGATTTCGATCGTTAACAAAAATGTACGCAACGCGGACCTGATGGCTCCGTCTGTCATCGCACATTGGTGTGAGAGCAACGCGGGGATTTCGATGTTGCGTCGCGCAAGGGCGACGCAGGCCGATCATTCGTCGTTCGCGGACGGCGTTTTTGCCGTGCGTTTGCCGCTGCGGCCGATCTGTTCTTCCATCGCGAGATCGAGCTTGCTGGCCTTGCGCGGCTTGGCCGGATCGCGGGCGTTGACGAACGCGACGAAGTCGTCCATCGGCATCGGCTCGGAGATTTTCTTCGTGCCTTCGGGCGCGCGCTCGGCGAGATAGAAGTAGCCGCCCGGCATCGAGATGGCCGCGTAATTCGCGTTGCCGCTGCGCGTCTTGAGCCGTTCGACGGCGCTGATGGCTTTGGTCGAGCGCATGGTCCTGTCTGCTTATTTCTGAGGTTCGTCGTGAGCGGTGGCGTCCGCCGGCGCGCATTTCTTGCCCGCGCCTTCGATCCACATGTTCGACGGATGACGCTGCCCCGGATAGTACCGGTACGTGGTCTCGCCGTTGTCGTAGCGGACCTTGATGACGTTGGAATCGCCGAATTCGAGCATCACGCCTTGCGGGATGGACGTCTGCTTGTATTGGGCGTCGTGCTTTTTCGCTTCGGCGGCGATGCATTGCACGATGCCGTTCACCTTGTTTTCCGTCGACGATTTCTCGACTTCGGGTTGTCCTGCATCTTCGTTATGAAATTGGGCGCAGGCGGCGAAAAGCACAGGCAACGCGAGCGCCGCGGCGAGTTTTTTCATGGTCTTTCCCGTTTGATCTTCTGGTGCGGAACACGACATTAGAGCACAAGCCCTTGACAGTCAGGTCACGCTGCAGCAAGGCCCGCGCCCGCGTGCGCCGCGCTTCATGCGTCGGGCGGCACGCCGAGCAGCGGCAGCGTCGCGCCGACGATGCCCGAGAACACCGGCCCCGCGACCGTTCCGCCGTAATAGGTGCCCCCCGTGGGCTCGTCGATCATCACGGCGACGATCACGCGCGGATCGCTCATCGGCGCGATGCCGACGAACGACGCGCGGTACTTGTTCGCCGCATACGAGCGTCCGACCTGCTTGCGCGCCGTGCCCGTCTTGCCGCCGACTCGATAGCCTTCCACCGCCGCCGCGCGGCCCGTGCCGTGGTCGCCGGTCGCGTTTTCGAGCATGTTGCGCACGGCCTTCGCGGTCGCGGGCTTCGTCACCTGCACGGCGTCGCGGCGCGTTTCGCCGTGAATCAGCGTGGCGGGATAAAAGCGTCCGTCGCCGGCGTACGCCGTGTAGATCTGTGCGATCTGCACGAGCGACAGCGATAAACCGTAGCCATACGCCATCGTCGCCTGTTCGATCGGCTTCCAGCGCTCGGGCGCGCGCAGGCGGCCGGTCGCGGCGCCCGGAAACGTCAGCTCGGGCGCGCGGCCGATGCCGTATTCGCGGTACTTGTCCCAGATCGTCTGCGCGGGAATCTGCAGCGCGAGCTTCGTGAGCGCGACGTTGCTCGACATCTGCACCGCCTCGGACACGGTGATGACGCCGTGATTCGACGTGTCGTGAATCACGTTCGGGCCGAGCTTGAACGTGCCCGGCGATGTGTCGATGCGCGTTTCGGGCCGCACGCGGCCGAGATCGATCGATAGCGCGGCGACGAGCGGCTTGATCGTCGAGCCGGGCTCGAAGGTGTCCGTGAGCGCGCGGTTGCGCAACTGCTCGCCGGTGAGGCGCGAGCGATCGTTCGGATCGAAGCTCGGATAGTTGGCGAGCGCGAGCACTTCGCCGTTCTTCGCATCCAGCACGACGACGCTGCCCGCGCGCGCCTTGTGCTTCGCGATCGCCGCCTTGAGTTGCGAATGCGCGAGTTGCTGGATGCGCCGGTCGATCGTCAGCTGAATGGTTTCGCCGTTCTGCGGCATGGCCGGCTCGCCGATCTGCGAGACCACGCGCCCGAGCCGGTCGCGGATCACTTCGCGCTGGCCGGCCGCGCCCGTCAGACGCGCGTCGGCGGCCAGCTCGACGCCTTCCTGCCCGTGATCCTCGTTATTCGTGAAGCCGACGACGTGCGCCGCCGATTCGCCTTCGGGATAGAAGCGCTTGGTGTCCGGCACGAGCGTGATGCCCGCGCGCCCGATCGTCGCGATGCGCTCGGCGGTTTCCGCTTCCACCTGACGTTTGAGCAGGACGAACGCGCGAGTCCCGTCGATGCGGCGCTGCAGATCCTTCGGCGGCATGTCGAGCAGGCGCGCGATCTCGCCACCGTGATCGCCGTCGAAGAGCTTGGGCGTCGCCCAGACTTCGTAGGTCGCGAGGCTGACGGCGAGCATCGCGCCATTGCGATCGACGATGCGTCCGCGCGTCGCCGAGAGCGCCAGCGTGCGCTGATAGCGCTTCTGGCCTTCGCCGATATAGAACTTGTGGTCGATGACCTGGACCCACAGCGCGCGTCCGGCTAGCGTCAAAAACGCCGCCGTCACCCCGATGACGACGAGCCGCGAGCGCCAGGCCGGCAGCCGGTTTGCGAGCACCGCGCTGCGGTGATGCGTCTGGAAATCGCTGCCGCCGCGCGTCTTCTTCTTGAACATCGTGGTCTTCTGATTAAGCTTGGTTGGGCAGACGGGCGAGGGCGGCGTCGAGTTCGGCGCCATCCGGCAGACGAATGCCGAGTTCGCCTTCGAGCACGCGGCGCAGACTGGCCGTGCCGTCGAGTTCGCGATGATCGCTGCCTTCGCGTTCGTCGTGGATCGAGAAACGCCGGTTGAACAGGGCGAGGCGCTTGCCCGGCGCGAGACGCGCGGCGAGCAGGTTGTGCAGGAAGATCGACTGCGGATACATCGACACGAAATGATTGGCCATCTCGTAGTCGGCGTCATACTGCGGATCGAGGTCGAAGCGATAGACGTTCGTCCACGCGCCGTTCACGAGCGCCTGCAGGATGTAGCCGGGCGCTTCGCCGGCCCCTTCGAGGCGGAAAGCGCCGTGCGGCGTGATCTGTTCGAGGCCCGTCTGGAGCGCGAGCGGAGCGGAAAGCGTCATGCCGCCGAAGCCGACGTCGGCGAGGAACGCGCCTTCGTCGAGATCGACGAGCAGCAGCATATGCGTGCGCGCAGGCATGTCAGACAGCTCGCGGCCCCACAGGACGCGTCCTGCGAAGCTGCGCACGCGAAAACCGAGCGCCTGAAGTACGCTGCGAAACAGCAGGTTGTGCTCGTAGCAGTAGCCGCCGCGCCGTCCGGCGACGAGCTTGCGCTGGATCGATTCGAGATCGAGCCGGATCGGGCGGCCGATCAGCACGTCGAGATTTTCGAAGGGAATGGCCTGAGGATGCAGCAGATGCAGCGCGCGCAGTGTGTCGAGCGTCGGGGCGGGCCGCACGGATTCCGCGTACCCGATGCGCTCGAAGTAGGCGGCGAGGTCGATGGAAGTGTCATGTGCGTTCATATGGAGTTCAGGCTTCGTCAAGCTTCGATGTCGCAATGTCCGCGAGTGCTGTCGTCAGGCGCGCATATTTTACGACACGAAAGGTTAAAAATTACAAAATGCATACGTTATTCGTCGCGCGAGCTTGCAACGCGTCGTTCGAATGAACTGTGCCGCATCGATGCAGGTCTTTCCAGGTTCAAGCGCAACTGACAAGGGGCGATACGCCATGCCGAAAGAATCGAACGAAGCGAATCAATCGAAGGAAAACAACCCGGCCAGCGCGACGTGCGCCGGCAAGCATCCCGCGCCGCCATGCACGCTCGTGATTTTCGGAGCGGGCGGCGATCTCACCAAGCGCTTGCTGATGCCGTCGCTCTACAACCTGTCCGCCGACAAGCTGCTCGACGACGGCATGGAGATCATCGGCGTGAATCACGGCGAGCGCGAGACGTCCGAATGGCGCGACGAGCTCACGCAATCGCTGCGCACGTTCGCCGCCGACAAGGCCGCGACGTTTCACACGTCGCAGTTGAACGAGGACGCGTGGAACTGGGTCGTCGGGCGGCTCGAATATTTCCCCGGTGAATTCGAAGAGGACGAAACCTTCGCCCGGCTCAAGGCGCGGCTCGCGCAGGCGAAGTCGGACAACGTCGTGTTCTATCTCGCGGTGGGCGCGCGGTTCTTTCAGCCGATCATCGAGCATCTCGGCGCGGCGGGCATGCTCGAAGAGAAGGACGGCAATTTCAGACGGCTTGTCATCGAGAAGCCGTTCGGCAGCGATCTGGCGTCGGCGCAGGAACTGAACCGCTGCATCCTCAAGTATGCGGACGAGTCGCAGGTGTACCGCATCGACCATTTTCTCGGCAAGGACACGGTGCAGAGCATTCTCGCCGTGCGCTTCGCCAACGCGATGTTCGAACCGATCTGGCGGCGCGAGTACATCGACAACGTGCAGATCACGGCGGCGGAGACGATCGGCGTGGAAGGGCGCGGCAAGTTCTACGAGCAGACGGGCGCGTTTCGCGACATGCTGCCGAACCATCTGTTCCAGTTGCTCGGCATGGTCGCGATGGAGCCGCCGAATTCCTTCGATGCCGAATCCGTGCGCGACAGAAAAGCCGAAGTCTTCGATGCGATCCGTCCGCTCACCGCCGACGACGTCGTGCTCGGCCAGTACGAAGCTGGACCCGCCGGGCCGGGCTACAAGGAAGAACCGGGCGTGGCCAAAGATAGCCGGACCGAAACCTACGCGGCGGCGCGCGTGTACGTGGAGAACTGGCGCTGGGCCGGCGTGCCGTTTTATCTGCGCACGGGCAAGCGGCTCACCGAGCGTCGCACGGAGATCGCGGTGCAACTGAAGGCGGTGCCGTTTTTGCTGTTTCGCGATACGCCCGTCGATGCGCTGACGCCGAATGTGTTCACGCTGCGCATCGATCCGGCGCACGGCACGAGCTTCGATTTCAACGTGAAAGTGCCGGGACCGGTAATGCAGATCGGCAAGGTGCGTTCGAGGTTCGACTATGCCGACTTCTTCGCGGAGCGCGCGAACGTCGGCTATGAGACGCTGCTCTACGACTGCATGCTCGGCGACGCGACGCTCTTTCAGCGCGCGGACAGCATCGAGACGGCTTGGGCGGCGGTGGATCGCGTGCTGCATCCGGACAGTCCGCTGCCCGTGCGCGGTTACGCGGCGGGCAGCGCGGGGCCGGCCGAAGCGGACGAGCTGCTTGCCGACGACGGCCGCGCGTGGCGACCGCTGACCGACGCGCACAAGAAGAACTGAACTCATCTCATCGCAACGCAAACTCAAAAGGACAACGAGCGTGAGCACAGAATCAAGAGCCAAGCAGAAGACCCACGTCACGGCGGACAAACTCGCGATCAAGGCGGAACGCATTCTCGCGATCGATATCGGCGGGACCGGGTTGAAGGCGGCCATCATCTCGGAGGACGGTGAGATGAAGAGCGACCGCGTGCGCGTGGCGACGCCGCATCCGGCGAAGCCCGACGTGGTCGTGGAGACGCTCATCGAACTGATCGCGCCGATCGTCGCCGAGCCGCCGACGCACATTTCCATCGGCTTTCCGGGCGTCGTGCGCGATAACGTCGTGCTGACCGCGCCGAATCTCGGCACGCCCGCCTGGCGCGGCGTGCCGCTCGCGCAACTGATCGCCGAGCGCCTCGGCAACGTGCCCGCGCGCATGATCAACGACGCCGAGATGCAAGGGCTCGCGGCGATCGAAGGGCGCGGCATCGAAATGGTGCTGACGCTCGGTACGGGCGCGGGCACCGCGCTCTTTCGCGACGGCGAACTGATGCCGCATCTGGAGCTCGCGCATCATCCGGTCGCGAAGGACAAGACTTACGACGAGTACATCGGCAACGCGGCGCGCGAGAAGGCGGGCAAGAAGCGCTGGAGCCGGCGCGTGGAGAAGATCATCGGCATCCTGGCGACGCTGACGAACTACGACAAGCTGTGGATCGGCGGCGGCAACGCGGCGCATATCAAGTTCAAGCTGCCGGATAACGTCGCGGTCGTGTCGAATGCGGCGGGCATCGAAGGCGGCGCGCGGCTGTGGCATCCGCGCTCGGTGCGCGAGACGCGCCAGTTGCCGCATTTCAATCAGCGTGAAGGGGCGCACTGATGAACGCCAACAGCAAATACGGACTTCACAGCGTGAACGGCGACGCCGATGCGGCGTTCGCCGCGCTCGCCAAAGCGGAACTCGTCGTCACCGATTGCGACGGCACGCTGCTCCATACCGACAAGGCATTGGGCCAACCGGCGATTGACGCCGTGCGTCGCCTGAAGGAAGCGGGCGTGCGCTTTACCGTGGCGAGCAGCCGGCCGGGCAAGGGCATGAGGCATATCGTTGAGGCGCTCGACGTCGACATGCCTTACGCGTCGTACAACGGCGGCAGTCTCGTCAGGCCGGGCACGTGGGATTTGCTGTCGTCGCACAAGCTGCCGCGCGATGTGGTGCAGACATCGCTCGAGGCGCTCGCGTCGGCGAACGTCGACGCGTGGGTGTTCATCAATGACGCCTGGTATCTGACGAATCCCGAAGGCACCTACGTGCCGCTCGAGACGCGCACGGTCGGCTACGAAGGCGTGCTCGTCACGCGTTTCGACGATGTCGATCTCGGCGAGGTCGACAAGATCGTCGGCTCGACCGCCGATACGGCGCTGCTCGCGCGCGTCGAAAGCAGCGTGCAAAAGCAACTGGAAGGCCGCGGACACGCCGCGCGCTCGCAGACCTATTACCTCGATATCACGAGCCTGGAAGCGAACAAGGGCACCGCGGTGCGAGAACTGGCGCAACTCGCGAACGTGCCGCTCGAACGCGTGGCCGTGCTCGGCGACATGGGCAACGATGTGGCGATGTTCGAGATCGCGGGCGTATCGATCGCGATGGGGCAGGCATCCGACAGCGTGCAGCGTCGCGCGAGCCTGGTCTCGAAGAGCAACGACGAGGACGGCTTCGCGGTCGGCATCGACGCGCTCTTGGCGGCGCGCGGCTGAAGGAAGAAGGGACATCGACGCGCTGCGCAGCCTTGACGGATGAGCGGCCGCGTCGAAGTTCAGAATGATCCGCGTGGTTGGTTCAAAAGCGCGCGCTGCGGATCAGGCTCACGCTCGTTACGGATGATGCAGGGAAATCAACGACGGCGCATCGGTGCGCGCGGGGCGCCGCCACCGGCACGCTCGTCCTTGTGACGGAAGTTGATGCGGCCCTTCGTCAGGTCGTACACCGACAGTTCCAGCGTCACGCGGTCGCCGGCCAGAATACGGATGTGATTCTTGCGCATGCGGCCCGAGGCGTAAGCGCCCACGACGACGCCGTTGTCCAGCGTCACGCGATAGCGGCTGTCGGGAAGCACTTCGTCAACGATACCGTCGAGTTCGAGGAGTTCTTCTTTCGCCATATGGGGGCTCCTGTAATGAGTTGTAGTGGGTGCTGCCGCGCATCGCGCGAAAAACGCGCATTCGACGCCAACGAACCGTTCTGCGCCGCTGCCCGAAAGCGTCGTCGCTACGAATCGTAAGTGGCGATGCAAAGCGTGGCCTGGCGCGTCCATGCACGATAAACGTGCATGCGGGGCGCGCCGCGTCTCTATCTCAGGCTCGTCGTGAGCTTGACGGCATAGGCCGGACGACAGGGCGAACCGCGGATGCGGCGCGCCGTGGCCGGCATGACCGGGACGGCGACATCGGCAACAGCAGAGCCGATGTGCGGTTGAAACGGAAAAGCAACGTGTGCTGCGGAAGTGAGCGCTTCTGCCGTGCGCTTACGTCATGTGCGGTCGATAGGCCGATTTTGCAAGGCCAGATGACATTCTCTCGCAAATCGCTTGATTAGACAACGAATTTCGCCCGAAGGTTCCGAAAAGGAACATTCTTGCTACAGCCAGCCGGCCTTCTTGAAGCGCCAGTAGAGCACGACATCGACCACCAGCATGACCGCGAGACACGTCGGGTAGCCGTAGACCCAGTCCAGCTCGGGAATCGACTTGAAGTTCATGCCGTAGATGCCGGCGATCATCGTCGGCACGGCGAAGAGCGCGGCGAACGAGCCGAGGCGCTTGGTCACTTCGCTTTCCGCGAGCGCGATCAGACCGAGATTCACCTGGATCGCCGTGACGATCATTTCGCGCCGTCCTTCGATGGTCTTCACGATGCGCAGCAGGTGATCGTACACGTCGCGGAAATATTCCTGCATGCCGGAGCACACGCCGGGCGAGCGCCCGCCATACAGTTTGCTGACGGCTTCGAGCAGCGGCGCGGTGTGATGCTGCAGGATCGTCATGCGCCGCTTGAGCGAGTACAGATCCTCGATGATCTCGCGCGATTCCACCGAGCCTTTTTGCTCGAAGATGCGCTCTTCCACTTCGTCGACTTCCGCGCCGAGCGTCTCGAGCACGGGAAAGTATCGATCGACGACCGCATCGAGCAGCGCGTACATCACGAACGCGGGGCCGTGCTTGAGCAGATGCGGCTCGCGCTCGCAGCGCTTGCGCACTTCCTGAAAACCTTGCGTCGTGCGGTTGCGGACCGAAAGCACGTAGTTCGTGCCGACGAACACGTTCATTTCGCCGACGAGCACTTCGCCTTCTTCGTCGAATTCGACCGTATGAAAGACCGCGAACAGCGAGTCGCCGTATTCCTCGATCTTCGGCCGCTGATGACCGTGCTGCGCGTCTTCGACCGCCAGCTCGTGCAAGCCGAACTGCTGCGTCATGTGCGCGAGTTCGCCGGGACCGGGCTCTTTCAATGCAACCCAAATGAAAGAGTCGGGCAGATCGCGATAGGCGTTGATGTCGTCGATCTCGACGTCCGCGAGCTTTCGGCCATTCTGATAAGCCGCGCAATTGACCAGCATGGGGCGCCCTTTATCGTTATCTGGATATAACCGGCCACGTGTCGATGGACGCTCGAAGTCGCGTGATTTCGCCAGGGGCGCGAGCGCGTGGCCTTGATCCATCGAATCTTAGCCGGACACGCGCACGGCTGCCAGCACGCGCGGATTCTCCGGCGCTCGTTGTCTGCCGTCAGTTCGAGACGAGGTCGATGTTGTATTCGGGCGGCGCCGGCAGACTCGGGACGTGCGCCGCCTGCGAATCGAACTTGGTGAGCTTGCCTTCGACCGTCGCGCCGATATCCATGCGCAACTGCTGATAGTAAATGTTGCCCAGCACGCGCGCGTTCGACTGAAGTTCGACGAAATGCGCGACGGTGACATCGCCCGTCACGCAGCCGTTGATGATGACGTTATAAGCGCTCACGTTGCCGCGAATCGCGCCCTGATCGCTCACGACGAGCAGCGTTTCTTCGCCGGGACGGCCGGCCACGTTGCCCGTGACCTGGCCGTCCATGCGCAGGCCTTCGCTGAACTCGAGATCGCCCGAGATATGCACGTTATGCGCGACGAGCGTCGCGAGCTTGGCCATCTTGATGCCGTTGGAATCCTTCTTCGATGAAAACATGTCGAGTCCTTGCGATGCGGTAAAGGGTTGCTGCACGAAGCCCGCGCTGACGCGTGCCGCTCAATTGGGTTTTTGCTGCTTCCTGAGGAAAGCGAGATCGGTCTGCAGACGCTGGATTTCGGCCGCGCTGTCCTTTACGCGTTCTTCCAGCGAGGTACGGCTCGCCATCTCCTGTTCGAGCGCGAGCTGAGCATGCGCGAGCTGCTCGCGCAGCTTCTGCTCGGAGACGGGCGGCGCGCAGAGCGTGTCGAGCTTGCGCACGTCTTCATGCGAGCGTTTGAGTGCGAAGCCTGCGGCGGCGAGCGCCGCGATCGCACACACGGCCGCGATCAGTCCGAGCCAGATGCCCGCGCCGCGCCTCGGCGTCAGCGAATAGGACTGGCGGGAGAGTTGCAGCGACAGCCGCTTCGAATCAACTTTGCGCATGCGACAAACGCCTGAAGAGCGCGAGATAGGGAGAAGGATTGATCTGAGCGCCGTCGACGATCACTTCGAAATGCAGATGCGGCCCCGTCGAGCGGCCGGTCGAGCCGACTTCCGCGATCACCTGTCCCGGCATCACGAATTCGCCGGTTTTCACGAAGATGCGCGACGCGTGTCCATAGCGCGTCACCATGCCGTCGCTGTGGCGGATGTCGACCGAAATGCCGTAGCCGTTGCGCTCGCCCGCCGCGATGACGCGTCCGCCCGCGCTGGCGAGAATCGGCGTGCCCGCCGGTCCGGCGAAGTCGATGCCGGGATGAAAGCTCAGACGCCCCGTGAACGGGTCCAGACGGTTGCCGTAAGGCGAGCCGCTGCGCAGGCCGGGTGCCGGATTGCGGCCGGGAAAGGCCATGTACGCGGCGTAGTGGGCGAGCGTTTGCGTCTGCAATTGCGAGACTTCGTCGTTCAGGCAATCGATGATCCGATGCGCGCTCTTCAAACGCTGCCGCGGCGCGCCCGCCGCCGCGCGGCCGATATCGCACAGGCGCGGCGGCAAGGCGGGGCCGCCCGCGCCGTCGAGCGACGTGGCTGGCTCCTCGCTGTCGGGCAGCGGCGGCACGTCATGCACGCCGGACGTGCCGCCCGCGCCGTGCGCGGCCTTCAGATGCGTGTCGAATTCGTGCAGCTCGCTGACTTGCGCGGACAGGCCTTCGACGCGCGGCGTCAGCTCGATCAGCGCGGCATTGATGCGGCCGAGCTCTTCGATCTCGTACGAGCGGCGCGACATCAGCGTCTGCTCCTCGCCGAGATGGCTGCGCGCGAACATGGTGCCGATCGCGATGCCGAGCGCGAGCGCGGCCACGAGAAGCGTAATGGCGCCGATGACCGCGATGGCGCGCGCCGTGCGGGCCTCGACGAAACGGATGCGCTGGCGGGACATGGACCGCCGTGACCAGATGACGAAAGCCATTAGCGCACGGCGCGGCCCGTCGGGGCAGCGGGAAAGAAACTAGAGGAAATCACGGGAATGGAGTGCGCCGCGCTCTCCACGGCAATGCAATGAAACTGGCCGGCGATTATGCCCGAGCTCGCGTGGGCGAGTGACGTTTCGGCAGGACATCGAAGCAAAATTCCACGAATTTATCGAGTCAAATTTTGTGATGTTCGCGGTGGCGTCACGCATACCACGTTCGGTCTCGAATCGCTGTCAAAAAGCGTGTCGCCGGTCAGGATCACTTGACATCGACCCAGGCCATCTGCGCGCCGTCTCCCATCAGGAAGCCGCGGTTCGCTTCGGCCGCCGCGCGCAGGTAGTCCCATACAGCCGTGATGCGCTTCAGCTTGCGCAAATCCTCGCGGCAGGACAGATAGAAGGCGCGCGTCACGACGATATGGTCGGGCAAGACCGGCACGAAGCGCGGATCGGGCGAAGTCATGAAGCACGGCAGGATCGCGAGCGCGCGGCCCTGCAGCGCGGCGAAGTACTGCGCAATCGCGCTCGTACTGCGCCAGCGCGACACCGCGCCCGGCACCGCGCGTTCGAGATACAGCAATTCGTAGCTGAACGCGAGATCGTCGATATAGCTTGCGAAACGATGATGACGCAGATCGTCGCTCGTGCGGATCGGTTCGTGCGCGTCGAGATAGTCGGCGGTCGCGTAGAGCTTGAGCCGGTAATCGCACAGCTTCGTATAAACGTATTGGCCCTGCTCGGGTCGTTCGAGCGTGACGGCGATATCCGCCTCGCGCTTCGACAGACTCACGAAATGCGGTACCGGCAGCAGATCGATGGAGATGTTCGGATGCGCGTCCTGAAAGCGCGCGAGTTGCGGCGCGAGAAAGAAGCAGCCGAAGCCTTCCGTCGAGCCGACGCGAACGTGTCCGGACAGCGCGTGCCCCGTGTTGGCGATCTGCTCGGTCGCGGACTGCACCGTCGTCTCGATCGAATCGACGTAACCGAGCAGGCGCTGGCCTTCGGCCGTCAGAATGAATCCGCCGCTGCGCGATTTGTCGAACAGAAGCGTGCCGAGCGCGTCCTCCAGCGCGCGAACGCGCCGCGCGACCGTCGTGTAATCGACGCCCAGACGCTTCGCCGCGCCGCTCGCGCGCTGCGTGCGCGCGACTTCCAGGAAGAAGCGCAGGTCGTCCCAGTTGAGGCGCCCGATATCGAGCTTGGCGCTTGGAATAACGTTTGGCATGGCGTTTTTTTGCATATCGATCGGGTGTTTTTCTAGTGCCATGATGGACTTTTGCATAACTATACTCAAGGAAACGAGCGTGCTGCACTGCGCGCCGATTTCTTATAAACGGAGACGACATGCCTTTTCCCTTCGGCGCCGCACCGGCGCTCCGTCCGCGCGTTTTCGTTCCCCTTCGTGACAACTCATCCAAAAGGAGTGACTCGTGAATATCGCTGCTGAACATCCGGCGCAGAGTGCGTCCGTCCGTACGGCCAAACTGCTGATCGACGGCCAGTTCGTCGATTCGAAGACGACGGAGTGGCGCGACATCGTCAATCCTGCGACGCAGGAAGTCGTCGGTCGCGTGCCGTTTGCGACGGTCGATGAAGTCAACGCCGCCGCGGCCGCCGCGCACAAGGCGTTTCAGACGTGGCGCACGACGCCGCTCGGCACGCGCATGCGTCTGATGCTCAAGTTTCAGGACCTCGTGCGCCAGAACCAGAAGCGCATCGCGCGGACGCTGACGGCGGAGCAGGGCAAGACGCTCGCCGATGCCGAAGGCGACATCTTTCGCGGTCTCGAAGTGGTCGAGCACGCGTGTTCGATTTCGACGCTGCAGCAGGGCGAATTCTCCGAAAACGTCGCGGGCGGCGTCGACACGTACACGCTACGGCAGCCGCTCGGCGTGTGCGCCGGCATCACGCCGTTCAATTTCCCCGCCATGATCCCGCTGTGGATGTTCCCGATGGCGATCGTCTGCGGTAACACGTTCGTACTGAAGCCGTCCGAACAGGATCCGCTCTCGACGATGGAACTCGTCGAACTCGCGCTCGAAGCGGGCGTGCCGGCGGGCGTGCTGAACGTCGTGCATGGCGGCAAGGAAGTCGTCGATGCGATCTGCACGCATCCCGATATCAAGGCGATTTCGTTCGTCGGGTCGACGGCCGTCGGCACGCACGTCTACAACCTCGCGAGCCAGCACGGCAAGCGCGTGCAGTCGATGATGGGCGCGAAGAATCACGCCGTCGTCCTGCCCGACGCCAACAAGGAGCAGACGCTCAACGCGCTCGCGGGCGCGGGCTTCGGCGCGGCGGGTCAGCGTTGCATGGCGACGTCGGTGGCCGTGTTCGTCGGGGCGTCGAAGGACTGGGTGCCGGAACTCGTCGAGAAGGCCAGGACGCTCAAGGTCAACGGCGGCACGGAGCCGAATACGGACGTCGGCCCGGTCGTGTCGAAAGCGGCAAAGGAGCGCATTCTCGGGCTCATCAGCAAGGGCGTGGAAGAGGGCGCGACGCTCGCGCTCGATGGCCGCGATATCGACGTGAAGGGCTACGAGAAGGGCAACTTCATCGGACCGACGATCTTCACGAACGTCGATACCGACATGTCGATCTACAAGACGGAAATCTTCGGCCCGGTGCTGTGCGTGCTTGAAGCCGATACGCTCGATGACGCCATCGCGCTCGTCAATCGCAATCCGATGGGCAACGGCGTCGGCCTCTTCACGCAAAGCGGCGCGGCGGCGCGCAAGTTCCAGAGCGAGATCGATATTGGTCAGGTCGGCATCAACATTCCGATTCCGGTGCCGGTGCCCGCGTTCAGCTTCACCGGCTCGCGCGGCTCGAAGCTCGGCGACCTCGGCCCGTACGGCAAGCAGGTCGTGCAGTTCTACACGCAGACGAAAACCGTCACCGCGCGCTGGTTCGACGACGCCACCGTGAACGACGGCGTCAACACGACCATCGCGCTTCGCTAAAGGGAGATGTCCATGCGAATCGGCTTCATTGGTTTGGGTCACATGGGCGGTCCGATGGCCGCCAATCTCCTGAAGGCCGGCCACGCGGTGACGGCGTTCGATCTCGTCTCCGCCGCGCTCGATGCGGCGAAGGCGGCGGGCGCGACGCTCGCCGCATCGCCGCGCGCGGCGGCGGAAGGCGCGGAAGTCGTCATCACGATGCTGCCCGCGGCGCAGCATGTGAAGACGGTCTATCTGGGCGACGACGGCGTGCTCGCGGGCGTTGCGAAAGGCGTGCCGCTCGTCGACAGCAGCACGATCGATCCGGCGACCGCGAAGCTCATCGGCGAGGCGGCGGCGAACCAGGGCAACCCGTTCGCCGATGCCCCCGTTTCCGGCGGCGTCGTCGGCGCGCAGGCGGGTACGCTGACGTTCATGGTCGGCGCCGATGAAACGCTCTTCGAAACATTGCGTCCCGTCTTATCCGGCATGGGCAAGAACATGGTGCAATGCGGCGAAACCGGCACGGGCCAGATCGCGAAGATCTGCAATAACTTGCTGCTAGGGATTTCCATGATCGGCGTCGCCGAAGCGATGAAACTCGGCGAAACGCTCGGCATCGATCCGACGAAACTCGCGAGTATCGTCAATACATCGACTGGGCGTTGCTGGAGCTCGGATACGTGTAATCCCTATCCGGGCATCGTCGAAACCGCGCCGGCGTCGCGCGGTTATTCGGGCGGTTTTGGCGCTGATTTAATGCTCAAGGATCTCGGACTTGCCGTCGATGCAGCGCGCGCCGCGAAGCAGCCCGTATTCATGGGTGCGCTGGCACAACAGTTGTATCAGTCGATGAGCCAGCAAGGATTCGGCGGGCTCGATTTTTCGGGCATTATCAAGTTGTACGCGAAGAACTCTGGCGCTTAATACGGCTCGAACACTTTAGGAAATCGGCACGTATGCGCGTGTCGAATTTAGGGCCGGGAAATAACTGCTTTATTCAGTTGCACTGCACAACGAAGCGCGTAAAGCCTTATTGGATACGATCATCGGGAATACGATGATTCGCTTTCCAAAAAATTGTCCTATTCTGAAAGCACGACGCCCGTCTGCCGTTCGATCAGAACGCTCCGGTTTGCGCCACGGTGCAGGTAGAACGCCCGTCGTTTTCGGGCAATCAGATGAGGAGTACGCGATGCAAGTAACACGTCACTTAAATATGGAATTGCGGCACGCCACGGTGCCGACTTATGTAGCCAGCTATTTCTTCCCGTTGCTGCTATTGGCATACGAAGCTTGGCGAGTGGGGTCTTGGGTGGCGGTGAACGGCTTTAACTTTCTGAACTTCAACTCGATGGGTTACGAGTTCGCGTTGATGATTGCCGTGTTTTGCATGCAGGTCATCGTGGAAATCGCGTTCCTCGCGGGCGCCGTGCTGACGAAGCACAAGGACGTCGGACATAGACTGGCGAATTTGTCCTTGGGGCTTTTCTGTTCGCTCGTCGTGCTCGGGTTCGATCTCGCACTGCAATATGGTTTGAGCGGAAGCTGATCCTTGCTCTTTCCGACGATAAACGCCGGTTGCTTGCAACCGGCGTTCGTTTTTTTTGGATCAGCAACCCGCGGCGCTTGGTAATGCCGGCGGTGTTTCCGATCTTTCCTCGTAGCATTTTCTATCTGCATCTTTTAGCGCGGTGCGCAAGCCTTCTTCCACGACCGGATGATAGAAAGGCAGTTTGAGCGCTTCATCGAGCGTCAATTCCAGTTGCAGCGCCCACGCCAGCAGATGCCCGAGATGCTCCATCGCCGGGCCGCAGCCTTGCGCGCCGCGCAGCTTGCCGGTTTTCGCGTCGGCATAGACGTGCAGCAGGCCGCGATTCTGACGCATGACGCGGCTTCGTCCCTGATTCTCGAACGATGCTTCTCCTGTGACCGTCATCGGCTTGTCGAGATCGTCATACGATGCGCCGACGATCGCCACCTGCGGCTCGCAGAACACGATCGAGAACGGCACCTTGCGCTCGATCCGCTGCACGTCCGGAAAGCGCGCGGCGTTGTCGCCGGCGAGCTTGCCTTCGTCGGCGGCGTCGTGGAGCCACGGGCGTGCGCCGTCGCAATCGCCCGCGATGAAAATCGCGCTGTCGCCGCATTGCATCGTTGTTTCGTCGAAAAGCGGCGCGCCTTTTTCGTTCAGTTCGATGCCCGCGTTTTCCAGCGCGAGCGGCTTCAGATTCGGCGCGCGTCCGGTCGCGGCGAGCACGAGATCGAAGCGTTCGACGCGCGCCACGCCGTCCGGCGACGTGAAGCGCAGCGTCGGCTGGCCGCCCTCTAGCGACATGCCGTCGATTTTCGCGTCGGGATCGAAATAGAACTCGTCGGCGAGCGCGGCGATAAGCGCATCGCGCACCGGTTTGTCCGTAATCGCTCCCGCGCTGCCGCCTTTGCCGAACATGAAAATTTCGATGCCGAGCCGCGCGAGCGCTTGCCCCAACTCGAGCGCGATCGGTCCCGCGCCGAACACGGCGATGCGCTTCGGCAACGTGCGCAGTTCGAAGAGATCGTCGCTCGTGATGAGTTTGTCGCCGAACACCTTCAGCTCGTCGGGCACGCTCGGCGCGGCGCCCGTCGCGATGACGACGCTTTTGGCCTCGACGCGCGTGTCGTCGCCGATCCGCAATCGCGTCGGCGCTTCGAAGCGCGCCTTGCCGCGCAGCAGCATGCCATCCGGCAGCGCTTTGATTTCGTCGAGTACGCCCTTGACGAAGTGATCGCGTTCGCGCCGCACGTAATCGAGCACGCGCGCGCGATCGGCTTCGAGCGCGTGCGTGCCTTCGATGCCGCGCGCGGCGAGCGAATGCGCGTCGTGCAAGCCGTTGGCCGCCGCGAGCAGCAGCTTCGACGGCATGCAGCCGACGCGCGCGCAGGTCGTGCCCGGTTCGCCGCCCTCGATCAGCACCGCGTTCGCGCCCGCGAGCCGCGCCGCGCGAAACGCGGCCATGCCGGCCGTGCCCGCGCCGATCACGGCGACGTCCACCTTGATTGGGTTCATTCCGTTGTCCGCCATCAGCCGTTATCCGCGAATCCCGGATAGAGCGTCATGCCGCCATCGACGAAAAGCGTCGTGCCGACGACGTAATCGCTATCGTCAGACGCAAGCCACACCGCCGCGCGCCCGATATCCTCGACCTCGCCGACGCGCCCATACGGAATCAGCGTCAGCAACTTGTCGAGCTTGTCCTGCGTATCCCAAGCGTCCTTGTTGATCGGGGTGCGGATTGCGCCGGGCGCGATGCCGTTCACGCGAATGCGCTGCGGCGCGACTTCCTGCGCGATGGTTTTCATCATCATCTGAATGCCGCCCTTGGACGCAGCGTAGTTCACGTGTCCCGCCCACGGAATGACCTCGTGCACGGAACTCATGCAGATGATCTTCCCGAGCGCCTTCGACACGTCGCGCATGCCGCGCCGCTCGAATTCGCGCACGGCGCGCTGCGCGGTGAGGAACTGGCCGGTGAGATTCGTTTCGATGACCGTCTTCCAGTCGTCGAGCGTGAGCGCGGTGAACTTCGCGTCCTTCTGCAAGCCCGAATTCGCGACGACGATATCGACCGTGCCGTAGCGCTTCACGACGGCATCGAACATCGCGTCGATCTGGGTTTCGTCGGAGACGTCCGCGCCGACCGCGAACGCTTCGCCGCCTTTCGCCGTGATCGCGGCGGCGAGCTTTTCGGCGGGTTCCGCGTGCGAGTGATAGTTGATGGCGACGTGCGCGCCCGCATCGGCGAGCGCGGTCGCGACGCCCGTGCCGATGCCCGAACTCGCGCCCGTCACGAGCGCAATCTGGCCTGCGAGGGGTTTATGCATATGCGCTCCTGCATTTGTATTAATTTGTGCCTGAGGCAAATTGCGCGCCCGCCGGCGCAAGTTCGCGAACAGGAAACGCCGATAATGCGGCCTTTAGGCTACGCGCGCGGGAACCATGTTTCGACTGCAGCTATTTTTCGTCTTTCTGATGGCATTCCATCTATCGGACAGTCATGCAACCAGCGCCTACGACGCGTTGCGTGCGCCGGTTCCCGCATTGCCCGGCGAACGCGTCGTGCAAGTGCCGGTCGGCGAGCGCGGCGATACCGCGCAATTGCAGGTGACGATCGCGATGCCGGAGGGCGCGGGACCGTTTCCGCTCGCCGTCATCAATCATGGCGGTTACGGCAAGAAAACGAAGGCGACGATGCCACGCTTTCATCTCACCTATCTGGCGAACTACTTCATGTCGCGCGGCTATGCGGTTGCGCTGCCGATGATGCGCGGCTACGCGGGATCGACGGGCGAACTGCGCGCGCACGGGTGCGATCTGGCGGGGCTCGCGAACAAGGCGGCGGACGATATCGGCAAGGTCATCGCGTACATGCGTCAGCAGCCTTACGTCGACGGTTCGCGCGTCGTTGTCGCAGGAGAGAGCGCGGGCGGTTGGTACAGCCTCGCGTTCGGGGCGCGAAACGCGCCGGAAGTGAAGGGCGTCGTGAACTTCTACGGCGGCGTGCGCGTCGACGTATGCGCGTCGGACGACGCTGCGCTCATCCGCGACAGCGCGGCGCTCGGCGCGCGTGCGCACGTTCCGTCGCTGTGGCTGTACGGCGAGAACGATTCGTTCTTTCCGGCCGGCACCTGGCGGGAAATGTTCGCGCGCTACACGTCGGCGGGCGCGAACGCCGAACTGGCGAACTACGGCGCCTTCATGACCGATTCCCACAAGCTGCTGGGTTCATGGGAAGGCTTGCGCGTGTGGACGCCGAAACTCGATGCGTTCCTGAAGAAAATCGGCATGCCGTTCGCGTCGATTTACCCGGAGAACATGCCGATGGCGACGCCGCCCTCGAGCGGATACGCCGCCGTCGACGACATCGCCGCCGTGCCGTATCTCGGCAGCGAGGGCATGCGCGCGCTGTATCGGAAGTTCCTCTCGAAGCCGATTCCGCGCGCGTTTGCAATCGGACCGAACGGCGGCGCGGCGGCGCACGGCGGCTTCGATCCGTTGACGCAGGCCCTGCGCGACTGTGCGGCGCTCACGGCCGATTGCCGTCTCTATGCGTACGACGATCAGGTGGTCTGGACGCGCTCGGGCCCGCCCGCGACCGGTTTCGCCGCGCTTGCCGATGCGAGCGCCGTGCCGTTCATCGACGCCGCCGGTCGCAAGGGCTACGACGCGTTTCTGAAGTTGCCGCGTCCGCGCGCTTTCGTGATCGCGCCGGATGGCGCGTGGTCGATCGCGGCACTCGGGCCGGACCCGATCGCATCGGCGATCGCGCATTGCAGTCGCAAGCATCGCGGCTGCGCGCTCTACGCGGCGGATGGCGACGTCGTCTGGACGGCTCAGCCGCCCGTCAGATCCCGATAAACCTCCGCGTACTTGAGCGCGGCGTCTTCCCAGCCGAAGCTCTGGCCCATCGCGCGCTTGACGACGGCCTTCCACTCCGTGCGACGCGCCTTGAGCGCGAACGCGCGCCGGATCGCGCCGACGATGCCCGCGCGATCGAAAGTATCGAAGACGAAGCCGGTCGCGAGATCCTCGGCGAGATTTTCGAGCGATGAATCGACGACGGTATCCGCGAGCCCGCCCACGCGATGCACGAGCGGCAGCGAGCCGTACGCGAGCGCGTAGAGCTGCGTGAGCCCGCACGGCTCGAAGCGCGACGGCACCATCACGACGTCGCTGCCCGCGATGATCGAATGCGAAAGCGTCTCGTCGAAGCCGAGTTCGACCGCGACCGCGCCCGGATGCGCCGCCGCCGCGTTCTTCATGCCGGTTTCGAGCGCCGGGTCGCCGGTGCCGAGCACGACGAGCTGGCCGCCGCGCTGGACGATATCGGGCACGGCCGAAAGCAGCAGGTCGAGTCCTTTCTGCTCCGTCAGACGGCTGACGACGCCGAAGAGCAGGGCGTCGTCGTCCTTCGCGAGACCCATGCGCTCCTGCAGCGCCGTCTTGCATTTCGACTTGCCGCCGATCTTCGCCTGCGTGTATTTCGACGCGATGGATTCATCGGCGGTCGGGCTCCAGATCGAATAATCGACGCCGTTCAGAATCCCGGTGATGTCGTGCGTGCGCGTCTGCAGGAGACCGTGCAGTCCGGCGCCTTGCGCCTGCGTCTGGATTTCGCGCGCGTAGGTCGGGCTGACGGTAGTGATGCGATCGGCGAAATAAAGCCCCGCCTTGAGAAACGAGACGTGGCCGTAGAATTCGACGCCTTCCACCGCGTAGAAATCGCCGGGCAATTGCAGCGCGCCGAATTCCGAAGCCGGAAACGTGCCTTGATACGCCAGGTTGTGCACCGTCATCACAGTGCCGACCCGCGCCGCGCCGCCGCGCTCGAACGCGCGCAGATACGCCGGCGCAAGTCCCGCATGCCAGTCGTGAGCGTGGACGATACGCGGCTTCCATGCCGGGTCCACGCCCGTCGCGATGCGCGCCGCCGCCCAGCCGAGCAGCGCGAAGCGGCGATCGTTATCGGCATAGGGGCGATTCGTCGCATCCATATACGGATTGCCCGGACGATCGTAAAACTGATCGGCGCGCACCACATACACGACGATGCCGTGCGGCTGCAGCACGCCGCGCTCGAGGCGGATATTGCCCGCGCCGAACGCGCTGCCGAGATCGGCCACGGGCTGAAGATCGTCGAGACCCGCGAGCACGGCGGGAAAGCCCGGCAGCACGACGCGCGCGTTCGTGCCCAGTTGCGATTGCGCGGGCGGCAACGCGCCGACGACATCGGCGAGGCCGCCGGTTTTCAACAGCGGAAACATTTCTGCTGCGGCATGCAGCACGCATACGGTCATCGGCACTCCCGTCGATTGGTTTTTATTGGCCGGCGCGCGGCGTCTAACGCTGTCCGAGCCGCGCCAGCGCGTCGCGTGTGATGAGCGTGACGCCGGACTCCGTGCGGAAGAAACGCGCGGCATCGTCGTCCGGATCCTCGCCGACCACGAGACCTTCGGGCACCGTGCAGCCGCGGTCGATCACGACCTTCTGCAAACGGCAACTCGGCCCGATGGTCACTTGCGGCAACAAGACTGCCTCATTGATGTTACAGAACGAGTGGACCCGCACCGCCGACGAAAACACCGACTTCGACACCTGCGATCCCGAGATCACGCAGCCGCCGCACACGAGCAGATTGGTGATCGCGCCTTGCTGCCCGTTCAGGTCGCGTACGAACTTGCCGGGCGGCAACTGCTCCTGATTCGTCCAGATCGGCCATTTGCGGTCGTACAAATCGAGCTCCGGAATCGTCGATGCGAGATCGAGATTCGCGGACCAGTACGCATCGACGGTGCCGACATCGCGCCAGTACGCGGGCGCTTCCGGATCGCTGCTCGACGTCACGCACGACATGCTGAACGGATGCGCGATCGCCTTGCCGGTCGTCACGACGCGCGGAATGATGTCCTTGCCGAAATCGTGATCCGTGTTCGACGTCTCGATGTTTTCCTGCAGCAGGTCATACAAATACTTCGCGCTGAACACGTAGATGCCCATGCTCGCGAGCGCGATGTCGGGCTTGCCGGGCATCGCGGGCGGATCGGCGGGCTTTTCCAGGAAATCGGTGACGCGGCGGTTTTCATCGACGTGCATCACGCCGAACGCGACCGCATCCATGCGCGGCACCTCGATGCAGCCGACCGTGCAGTCCGCGCCGCTTTCCACATGGTCGAGCACCATGCGCGTGTAATCCATCTTGTAGATGTGATCGCCCGCCAGCACGATGACGAACTCCGGCCCGATCGAGCGGACGATATCGAGGTTCTGATAGACCGCGTCGGCGGTGCCGCGATACCAGCTCGAATCCACGCGCTGCTGCGCCGGCCAGATATCGATGAACTCGTTGAACTCGCCGCGCAGGAAACCCCAGCCGCGCTGCAGATGGCGGATGAGCGAATGCGCCTTGTATTGCGTGACGACCGCGATGCGGCGGATGCCGGAATTGAGGCAGTTGGACAGCGCGAAGTCGATGATGCGGTACTTGCCGCCGAAGTGGACGGCCGGCTTCACGCGCTTGTCGGTGAGCGGACCGAGCCGGGTGCCGCGCCCGCCGGCGAGGACGATTGCGAGGGTCGACTTCTGCAAATCGGTGCGATTCTTAGCCAGCATCTCCATGTCAGCCTCCTGATTTGACCTGCGACTATTGATGTTCGATGTCTTGCCGTGTGTGCGTCCTCGTATGCTTTTGTCGGTATCTGTCGATGGAGCATTATCCGGCGCGCATTCGAATTCGTGTGCTGAAGTCGCCCGTTTTTTTCGCCGGGCGATGCGGACCGTTTCGCCGTCCGCATCGAGCAATGCGTGTGCCGAACGCGCACGAGCGTGCTGCGGTGTTGCAGACGCGCGACCTTTGGACTTCCTGTCGGTCGCATCGCTCGACAAAACGCGTCCGCGCAATTTATAACGGGCACGCCATGCCGCAGTGCGTCGAGGCACGGCACAATATGAAGGTTGCACTGCCCGCGCACGGCGTCCGCGGGCGTGCTTTCCGAAACCATCGTCGCGTTGCGCTGCACGGCGCTGGCGCGCGACGAGCGTTTCGACGTTTCATCCGACCGGACACGATCAATCGGGAAAGCAGAACATGAACAACGTCCTGAGCATTCAATCGCATGTGGTGTTCGGCCATGCGGGCAACAGCGCGGCGGTTTTTCCCATGCGGCGACTCGGCGTGAACGTCTGGCCGCTCAACACCGTGCAGTTTTCCAATCACACGCAGTACGGCCGCTGGACAGGCAGCGCCTTCGATGCCGACGAATTGCAGAACGTCATCGAAGGCATCGGCGCGATCGGTGTGCTCGGGCGCTGCAACGCGGTGCTCTCCGGTTATCTCGGCGCGCCGGAGCAGGGCCGCGCGGTCGTCGAAATCGTGAAGATGGTGAAGGCGGTGAATCCGCGCGCGCTTTATTTTTGCGATCCGGTCATGGGTCAGACGGGCGGCTGCACGGTCGCGGCCGGCATCGAGGATTTCCTCGTCACGACGATGCCCGGAATCGCCGATGCGATCATGCCCAATCACGTCGAGCTGGAAAAGCTCGTCGGGCGTCCGATCGAGACGGTCGAGGAAGCCGTCGACGCATGCCGCGAAGTGATCGCGCGCGGGCCGCGCATCGTGCTGGTGAAGCATCTGCTCGATCGCAACAGCCGCGCCGACACCTTCAATATGCTCGCCGTCACGCCCGGCGAGGCGTGGTTCGCGCAGCGCCCGCTGTATCCGTTCGCG
This sequence comes from Caballeronia sp. AZ7_KS35, assembly GCF_023631045.1. NCBI lineage: Bacteria > Pseudomonadati > Pseudomonadota > Betaproteobacteria > Burkholderiales > Burkholderiaceae > Caballeronia > Caballeronia sp. AZ7_KS35. The sequence continues at coordinate 139,607 of NZ_JALQDV010000030.1, forward strand.
CGCCAGCCGGTGGGCGTCGGCGATCTGACCAGCGCGGTCTTCGTCGCGCGCACCTTGCAGGGCGACTCGCTGCGCACCGCGCTCGAGCACACGCTCGCGGCGGTCAATGCCGTCGTCAAGGCAACGTACGATGCCGGGCGTTACGAACTGGAGATCGTCGCATCGCAGGACGAGATCGCGAAGCCGACCGACCGTTTCCCCGCGATCCGCGTGACCGGCACGGAGATGGTCAAGGGCGGCTAGCTCGCGTCCATCAGACCGAAACGCCACGAAAGGCGCCGCGTCGCGGAAAGCAGCGCGCGGGCGAGCGGGCCGTCCGCGGCGCTGTCGAAGCCCCCCGACGAACCGATCAACGCGATCACGAGGCACACGCTGCCGGTGTGATCGAACACGGGCGCGGCCAGCGTATGGATGCCGGGCACCGGCGCGCCGAGCGCCGTATCGAGGCCGCGTTCGCGGATGTCGTCGAGCCGTGCGCGATACGCGGCGTCGCTTCCCGCAGCCGCTTGCGCGCCCGCGAGGCGGATGGCGTCCTGCGTCATCAGGCTCGCGAGCATGTCGGCGGGAAGGTGCGCGGCGTACACCCGCCCGATCGCGGTGTTGACGAGCGACATCACCGTGCCGACGCGCAAGCTCACATGCTGCGGCCGCGCCGATTCCTCCAGCCGGATCACGGTCGGGCCGAGCGGTCCGAGCGCGGCGGCGGCGACCGTCATCGATGTGCTCGCGGCGAGCGCGACGATCTCGGCTTCGGCATCGCGGATCGGCGAAAGGCGCTGCAGCGCGATCAGCCCGAGCTCGCGGCTCAGCGGGCCGGCGTGGAATAACCCGGCGTCGTCGCGCGCGAGCAGGCCGACCTTCACCAGACTCACCAGATGCGCGAACGCCTTCGCGGGCGGCATGCCGGCCGCGGCCGCGAGGTCGCGCAGCGTGAGCGGCTCGCCGGCGGCGACCAGCGCGCGCAGCAGATCGCCGGTCGCGTCGAGCGCGTTGATGCCGCGCTGCGGTTTCGTGTCTTCGTCGAAGATCGTCATGAAAGCAGCCCGGAAATGTCGCGCGCGGCGTCCTTCAGCGCGTGCGCGAGCGGGCCGTCCCACGCGACGTCGACGAGGCCGGTCGGTCCGATCGCCGTCAGTGCGAGCTGCATCCGATGCGCGCCGTCGAACACCGGCACGCTCATGCTGCTCACGCCGGGACTCGGCGCATCGACGCTGCGTTCGATGCCGCGCGCGCGAATCGCTTCGATGCACGCGGCCATCTCCGGCGCATCGGCTTCGGCCTGATGCGCGAGCATCGCGGCGACGCGGGTGTCGTCGTCGAACGCGCGGAACACGCGGCCCGTGGACGTCGCCGAGAGCGACATCACCGTGCCCACGTGCAGATTCACATGCAGCGGATAGCCGCCGCGCTCATAGCGCACGATCGTCGGCCCTTGCGGCCCGGCGACGCTGACCGCGACGCTCATGCCGGTCGCGAGCGCCAGCGCCGACACGCGCGGCGCGGCGGCCCGATACGCCGGCTGATGCTCGAGATTCAACAGGCCGAGCCTGAGCGAGAGCGGCCCCGGCTCGTAATTCCCGGTGAGCGCGTCGCGCTTGACGAGACCGAGCCGCGTCAAGCTCACGAGGTACGTGTGGGCCTGCGCGGTCGACAGTTCGGCCGCTTCGGCCAGCGCGCTCAACGCAAGCGGCTCGCGACGCGCGGCGAGCGCATCGAGCAGACGCGCGCCGACTTCGACGCTCTGGATGCCGCGCTGTTTCTTTTCTTCGCCGATTTCGGAACGAGCCAAAAGCACTCCGCGATCTATAAAGGATGAACGAACCGCAGATGTTAGCCGAGCAGGAATCATCCGATGAAGCGATTCGGTACTTACCCGTAATTTGCAAATAGCAAGTACGCTTGCTGTTGACAAACAACGGCATCACGCCGATCATCAACCCATCCCCACGAGAATGGAAGCGAGACACGACCATGGCAAAAGCATTCGCATCGCAGGCCGATCTGGAAGAGAAGAAGATCACGTTCACGCAACTCTCCGAGAACGCGTACGCGTACACGGCGGAAGGCGATCCCAACTCGGGCGTGATCATCGGCGACGACGGCGTGCTCATCGTCGATACGACCGCCACGCCCGCAATGGCGCAGGATCTCATCGCGAAAATCCGCAGCGTCACCGACAAGCCGATCAAGTACGTCGTGCTGTCGCACTATCACGCGGTGCGCGTGCTCGGCGCGTCGGCGTATTTCGCGGAAGGCGCGCAGCAGGTCATCGCGAGCCGCGGCACGTATGAAATGATCGTCGAGCGCGGCGAGCAGGACATGAAATCGGAGATCGAGCGCTTTCCGCGCCTTTTCGCCGGTGTCGAGACGGTGCCGGGCCTGACGTGGCCGACGCTCGTCTTCGAGAAGGAAATCACGCTGTTCCTCGGCAAGCTCGAAGTGAAGATCGCGCATCTCGGCGCGGGTCACACGAAGGGCGATACGGTCGTCTGGCTGCCGTCGCAGAAAGTGCTGTTTTCGGGCGATCTCGTCGAGTACGACGCCGCCTGTTACTGCGGCGATGCCCAACTCGAAGAATGGCCCGCGACGCTCGAAGCGCTGCGCGCGCTGAAGGCCGACAAACTCGTGCCGGGACGCGGTCCGGCGCTGCTCTCGCCGGCGGAAGTCGACAAGGGCCTCGATTACACGAAGGACTTCGTCACGACGCTCTTGCAGGCGGGCCGCGAGGCCGTCGCCGAGAAGCTCGACCTGAAGGGATCGATGGCGCTGACGCGCAAGGCGATGGATCCGAAATTCGGTCACGTCTTCATCTACGAGCACTGCCTGCCGTTCGACGTCTCGCGCGCTTACGACGAAGCGAGCGGCATCAAGCATCCGCGTATCTGGACGGCCCAGCGCGACCAGGAAATGTGGGCCGCACTGCAGGACTGACCGCCGTTTCTTGCGGCGCGCACTGACGCGCCGCTTCTCCCTCTCTCAAGGCAAAAGGCGCGCGCAAGACGCCGGCCTCATTACGCCCATCTGGAGCGAGACATGTCGAAGTCGATCAGCACGGCGGCGCTTGAGCCCAGCGCCGTCGCGGATGCGCACGCCCAATCGGACGACGCGCTGTTCCGCAAAATCGCGTGGCGCATCATTCCGTTTCTGTTCCTGTGCTACGTCGTGTCGTTTCTGGACCGCATCAACATCGGCTTCGCGCAATTGCAGATGAAGCACGATCTCGGCTTCTCCGATGCAATGTACGGCCTCGGCGCCGCCGTGTTTTATGTCGGCTACGTGCTTTTCGAAGTGCCGAGCAATCTGCTGCTCGCGAAGTTCGGCGCGCGCCGCACGTTCACGCGGATCATGCTGCTGTGGGGCGCGGCGTCGGTCGGAATGATGTTCGTATCGACGCCCGGCCATTTCTATCTGCTGCGCTTTCTGCTCGGCGTGTTCGAAGCGGGTTTCTTTCCGGGCATCGTGCTTTATCTGACGTACTGGTTTCCGGCGAAACGGCGGGCGGGCGTGATGTCGGTGTTCTTCGCGGGCGTGGCCGTCGCGGGCGTGTTCGGCGGACTCGTGTCCGGCTGGATCATGCGCGACATGGCCGGCGTGATGGGCCTGCACGGCTGGCAGTGGATGTTCGCGATCGAGGGCGCGCCCGCGGTGCTGCTCGGTCTTATCGCGTTGCGCCTGCTGGTGGACACGCCGCGCGATGCGCAATGGCTCACGCAAACGGAGCAGGATCGGCTCACGGCACTCTGCGCGACCGGCCATCACGAGAAGCACGATAACAGCGGCATGCTCGATGCGCTGCGCAATCCGCGCGTCTATCTCTTCGCGTTCATCTATTTCTCGCTGACGTGCGCGTCGCTGACGCTGAGCTTCTGGATGCCGCTGATGATCCGCGACTTCGGCATCACCGATGTCATGTCGGTCAGCCTCTACACCGTCGTGCCGAACGCGATCGGCGCGGTGGGTCTGATTCTGATCGCGCGCCATTCGGATCGCGTCGCCGAGCGGCGCAAGCACTTCGCGTGCTGCACGATCGGCGGCGGCATCGCGCTCGCGGCCCTCACGCTGCATTTTCCGAGCTTCCCGCTGATGCTCGCGATTCTCTCGCTCGCCGCGACGCTGATTTTCGCCGCGCTGCCGATCTTCTGGGCCGTGCCCGCCAGCCATCTGCCGGGCAAGAGCGCGGCGGCGGGCATCGCTTTCATCAGCAGTATCGGCATCACGAGCGGGATCGTGAGTCCGTGGGTGATCGGCCAGATCCGCACCTCGACGGGCAGCATGGATCTCGCCGTGCATCTGCTTTCGTTGCTGCTCTTCGCGAGCGGCGCCGCGCTGTTTTTCGGGCTGCGGCGCGGCAAGTGAGCGTCAGGCCGCAGCCGCGGCCATCGCCTTGAAGTTTTCCGGCGTCGCGAAGGCGAGATATTCGGCCTGCATGTCGGGTGTGAGGAATTCGAGCATCGTCGAGTTCTCGATCCAGAATTCGATGACGTGGAAGAAGTTGTCGCCGCGCGTGCAGCGCACCGCGCGCCAGCCTTCGCGTTCGCCGATCGCGATGACTTCCTCTGCGTTCAGCTTCGTCGCGATGGCCATGTGGAACGCGCTGTACTGCGGGCGCTTCACCGTGTCCGCGCCATAGCTGACGCTTTCCTCGTGACCGCCGCCCGGCGTGATGACCTGATCGCTCGGATAGACCTCGATGATGCTGCCGCGATCGTCGCCGGCGACCGCCATCCACGCGCCGGGAAAGGGCGAGAAGGGCGCGGCGAAGCCATCCCACAGTTCGGCGAGCACTTGCGCGACGTGTTTCGGATCGTGGGCGGGAATGGAGGCGTGGAAGATCATTGCGATGGACTCCGGTGGACGTGGGGCGGATTGCGCGGCGATTGCAGAGCCGCGCGGTGGAATGTCGATTCGCAGTGCTATGGTGTGCCGGGATTCTTCCAGAGTCTATTGTTATGAGTGTTTTCAAACGCGTCAGGACTCAGCGCTTATCCGACAAACGCCGAACTTGTTATTAAGCCGCCGCAACAGAGCGCCAATCGCTACGCCGACGCAAACGCGCCGATATCCGCCGTCAGCCGCGCCGCGTCGCTCAGAAAGATGCCGTGCGGCGCGCCTTCATAGACGACGAGCCGCGCGTTCGGAATCAGGCGCGCCGTGCGCTGCGAAGTCAGTTCGAGCGGATTCGATTCGTCGCGATTGCCTTGCACGATGAGCGTCGGGACGTCGATGTCGCGCAACTCGTTGCGGAAATCGCCGCGATTGACGGTTTCGTTGCACGCGAAAAGCGCCTGATGCGACGTGCGCAATGCCATTTCCCGAATCCAGTCGATCATGGCCTGCGACGCGCCCGGCCCGGCGAAGGGACGCGCGTTGTCGGCCAGCCATTGCGGATAGTCCGTCGTCAAGTCGTGCAGGAAGGCATCGTTGTAGTCGCGGTCGATGCCGTCGGGATTGTCCGGCGTCTTCGCGAGCATCGGCAAGGTCGAAGCGATCAACGCGAGGCGCGCAACGCGCGTGCTGCCGTGACGCGTCAGATAGCGCACGGCTTCGGCGCCGCCCATCGAATACCCGACGAGCGTCACGTCCGACAGATCGAGCGCATCGATGAGTGCGGCGAGATCGTCCGCAAGCGTGTCGTAGTCGTAGCCGCCGCCCGGATCGCTCGATCGTCCGTGGCCGCGCCGGTCGTAGATGACGCAGCGAAAGCCCTGTCGCGCGAGCGACAGCATTTGATAGGCCCACATGTCGCCTGGCAGCGAATAGCTCGGAACGAAGACGATCGTCCTGCCGTTGCCCGGCGTGCCTTGCGGATGCCAGTCGCGATAGAACAATTCGACGCCGTCTGCGGTCGCGATAAAACCTGGGCGTGAGTGCTTTGCAGGCATTTCCGTCTCCTCGTCGATGAACAGTGTGAGTGCATCGTCGCAGGAGAAAGTGAGCCGGACAATTACGCCAGAGGTAATAGGCCGTGTGCAAAAAAACGCCGCCCGGGGAGGCGGCGAGAGCGTCCGCTTGTGGGCTCGTTAGTCGAGTGCGGACGCTTGAGGAGACAGGGCGAATGAACTCAGTATGGCAAAGCGCCGCGCCGCACACAATCGCCGATTCGAATCACTGCATTTCAGCATGACCTGAAGATAGTTCGATATGCAGATTAAACGATCCGGCATTGCTATTTTCGGATTTATCTCGTGCTTTACGGTATTCCTATGAACCTTGATTCATATAAACTCAGCACGCGTTTCAAACACCGTTCTATTGCAGTCATTCATGTACTCCGATTCATTCGCACCTCCGCTCTCTTTGTCCGATCCGGACCACGCGCTGGCCGTCGCGCTCGACATTCGCCGCTCGGGCGACTGGCTCGCGCTCGAACGTTTCTGCGTCGAAGCACTGGAACGATTCCCGAGAGACTACGAGCTTCGCTGGCAACTGAGTCATTGCTATTGGCTGCGTCACGACAGCGTATCGGCGGAAGCGATCATGCGCGAGGCCGCGCGGCATCATCCGGACAATGGTCACGTGACCGGCGCAATCGCCATGTACCTCAACGAGCAGTCGCGCTACGGCGAAGCGGAAGCGATGTACCGTCTGGCGCTCTCGCAGACGCCCGATGCGGCCTGGCTCGCCGTCGATCTCGCCGACCTCGAATTGCGGCGCGGCGCGTGGCGCAGCGGCTGGATGCGCTTCGATCGCCGCACATCGCAACAGGGCGACAACGGCGTCGTCGCGCGCATGGAGCGGCTCGCGCCGGGCTGGCGCGGGCAGCCGCTCGACGGCAAGCGCGTCGTGGTTTACAGCGAACTCGGCCTCGGCGACGACATTCAATTCGTGCGGTACTTTCCGCAATTCGCGGAGGGCGTGCGAAGAAACGGCGGCGCGGCGCTATTGGCGGTGCGTTCGGCGCTGTATCCGCTGGTGCGGCGGTTCGTGCCGGACTGCGTGCAGATCGAAGCGCACGACTTCGGCACGGTGGATTACACCGTCGGCATGATGAGCCTGCCTGTCTGGATCGGTCTGCTGCCGCATCACGTCGATGGCCGCGCGTATCTTCACGCCGCGCCTGAGCGCATCGACGCGTGGCGGCGCGAACTCGCATCGGACGGCACCCATGCGTTGCGCGTCGGTCTCGTGTGGGCGGGCAGCCCGACGCATCGTCGCGACGCCCAGCGCAGCATTCCCGTCGAAGCGCTCGCGCCGCTCTGGAGCCTGCCGAACGTCACGTTCCATCCCGTTGCGCCGGGCCGCGAAGACGATATTGCCGCAATGCGTTCGGCGGGCGCGCGTATCGCCGGCGTGCCCGACTATCGCGAGCAGTTTCATGATTCCGCCGCGTTCGTCAGCGCGCTGGATGTGCTCGTGACCATCGACAGTTCGCCGCTGCATCTCGCCGGCGCGCTCGGCAAGCCGGTGCTGGCGATGATCGATCGCGCGTCGCATTGGTGTTGGGGTGAAGACGAGACGCAGCCGTGGTACGACTCGGTGCGGCTCATTCGTCAGCGCGAACCGGGCGATTGGGCCCCGGTTATCAGGCGCGTCGCCGCGGCGGTGTCGGGGCGGCTCATCGGACGAGCGGCGCCGGAAGATCAGCAGGCGTCCGCGCCCGTCAGTCTCGGGTAGCCGGGCTGGCTCGAGTCGATCGTCGTCACGCAGGCACCCTCGTTGAGATCGAGCGGGCTGTCGATGTCGCGCTTCGAGCCGTCCTTCATCTGCACGCTGTAGCGGTAGATTTTCGCGGTCTGTTCCGGGGCCTTCTGGAACAGGTTCGTCAGGTCGAAGCTCAGGCCTGCGCCGCCGCCCACGCCGTTCCATCCATTGCCGCCGATGCCGCCGCCGCCCACGCCGACGGTCGGTCCGGAAGAAGAAGCCGTGTTCGTCGACACAGTCGTCAAATACTGTTTGCCGACAATGCGGCCGGTCGCGAGCGTGCCGTCAGCCGGCAGCGGCGCCGATGCGCCCGGTCCCGATGCGCACGCCGCGAGCACGGCACATGCGATGGCCGCGAAGCCAGCTCGCGCAACGCGTTGAATTGTTTTTTGATCCGAGTTCATTCCAGCCTCTTGCTTCCATTGCCCTCGATGCGAGCGCACGAGTCTTGTGGAATCGGCCGCTAGCGCCGGCGTGGCGGGAACGTGGCGCAGAAATACGCCGCCTTCGAAAGGGCGGCGTTCGTCGACGATTCGTTCCGGAGCTTGCAAGCCGGCGCGCTTCGCGAGGGACGCGAATGCGCGGCGGGAATGTTGACTGATCGTGTTTCGCGATTGAACCAGATTGCTCCGATTACTCGCACGGCAAACGGTCCCGCGATTCACCCCTTCAATAGATACGCGACGATCGCATCGCACACGCGCCCGAACATCTGCGTGCCGGTGACGGTCGTGCAGCCTCGCGCGCGGGCGGCCTCGATGAAAGGCGTGACCGGCGGCTTGGTCACGACATCGCCGACGAAGGTCGTCGGTGGCAGGCGGGAGACGTCGATCGGCAGCGGGTCGCCCGGACGCATGCCCGCCGGCGACGCATTCACGATGAGATCGTAGGTTTCGGCAGCCGAATCGTCGGCGACGCTCACCGCGCCGCGCCCCAGCGCAGCGAGGCGCGAGGCGAGGGCGCCGGTGCGAGCGGCGTCGAAATCGCGGATCGCGAGCGAGGCCACGCCCGCATTGACGAGCGCGTGGCCGATCGCCGAACCCGCGCCGCCCGCACCGATCAGCAGCGCGCGTTTGCCCTTCGGGTCGCAGCCCGCATCTCTCAACGCCGCCACCATGCCGATGCCGTCCGACGCGCCGCCGTGCCAGGTGCCGTCGGCATTGCGCTTCAGCATGTTGACCGCGCCGAGGAACGCGCCTTCATCGGTCAGCGAACGGCAGTATTCGGTCGCGCTGAACTTGTGCGGGACGGTGACGATCACGCCGTCGCAATTGCGCAGCGGCGCGATGCCCGCGAAAAACGCGCCGAGATCTTCGGGCGCGACGTGCGCCGGAATCACGATTGCATCGCGTCCCGCCGCACGCAGCGCCGCTGTTACGCCGGAAGGCGAGCGTACCTGCGCGATCGGATCGCCGACGATGAAATAGACGCGCGTCGCGCCGCTCAAGCCCGCATCGAGCGATGCGGAAAAAGAAGTGTCCTGCGCCATGCCTCGATTGCCTCCTGATCCGTGATCGGAAAATAGTGTGACCGCACTCGCTGAATGCTAGTTGAAAATGGAATGCTATTCAACAAAATTGCTACTTGAAGGAAGGCAACTAACGGTCTTCCCGAGCCGCGACCACCAAAAAACGCCGGCAGAAAGACGGCTGCCAACGCGCATTCAGAGAACGTTCGGCTCGTGCGCGCCGGGACTTACGCCAGCCGCTGCCAGCGCTTCGTGAAGTGTGTCGTACACGTTCGATGCGCCGAGCGCGGGCGTCAGTCCGTGCCGGTCCATGTCGCTGCGCAGGAAGCGGTTCACGCGTCCGAATATCACGACGACGCCGCGTGCGCGCAGCGTTTCGACAAGTTCGCCGATGGTGCGGGCCGCCGAATAATCGAGGTCCGTGATCGCGCCGGCATCGACGACAAAATGGCGCAACTCGTCCGGCGCCGTATCGACGAGATTCGTCACTTCCGACGCAAAAAAGTGATCGTTCGCATAGAACAGATCTGCGCCGAAGCGATAGACGATCAGGTGCGGCGCGGTCATCGCGGCGGGCTTCGTCGGCTCGTACTGCCACGGTTTGCCGGGCGCGACGGGCGTGAGCACCATCGTGTGCGGATGATAGCTGTGGCGCACGTGCCGCAGCAGCGATAACGCCACCGCGAGCAGAATGCCGTGCTCGACGCCCACCATGACCACCGCAGCCGCCGTGATGAGCGCGAGCGCGAACTCGCCGGGGCTTTCCGCGCGAATGTCCTTCAGGCTTTGCACGTTGATCAGCCCGATCGCGATCGTGAACACGATGCCCGCCAGCACGCAATGCGGCAGATAGCGCAGATAGCCGCTCAAGAAGAGCAGCACGACGGCGACGACTGCCGCGAACACGAGCTGTCCGAACTGGCTGCGCGTGCCGGCGCGGTCGGCCATCGCGGTCTGCGTCGGACTGCCGTTGACGACGAACGTGCCGCTCACGGCCGCCGCCGCGTTCGCCGCGGCCAGACCGAGGATGTCGCTGTTGGTATCGACGTCCTCGCGATACTGCTGCGCGAAGACCCGCGCCGCGGCGGCGCTCTGCGCGATGATCATCACGAAGCACGACAGCGCGACCGGCACGAGGTCGAGCGATTGCTGCCAGGTGATGTCGGGAAAACGGATCGCGGGCAGGCCGCCATCGACCGGACCGAGCACCGAGATGCCGTGCGCGGCGAAATCGAACGCCTTGCTCGCGGCGATGCTGCCGATTACCGCGATGAGCGGCATCGGCAGGCGCGGCGCGAAACGCTTGCAGCCGAGAATCGCGACGACCACGGCCAGCGCGAGCACGAGCGTCGGTCCGTGCGCGTGCACGAGATGACCGAGCACGTAAGCAAGCTGGGCCAGACTGCGCGAGGACGGATACGGCACCGTCATGCCGAAGAGATCGCCGAGCATCGCGATCGACACCTGTACGCCGACGCCCGCGAGAAAACCGGTGAGCACCGTGCGCGACAGGAAATCGGCGAGAAAGCCGAGTTTGAAAAGCCGCGCGACGAGGAGCAGCGCGGCCGTCTGCAACGCGACCATGCCCGCCAGCGCGACGTATTGCGGGCTGCCCATCGCGGCCATCGACGAAACCTTGCTCGCGAAGATCGTCGCGGTCGCCGAATCGGCCGCGACGACCAGATGCCGCGACGCCCCGAACAGCGCAAACGCGATGAGCGGCAGGAACGCGGTGTAGAGGCCCGTCACCGCGGGCATGCCGGCGATGCGCGCATAGCCGAGCACTTGCGGAATGTCCATCGATGCGAGCGAGATGCCCGCGAGCGCGTCGCGCCACGCGGCGGCGCGGCTGATCGGCAGGATGCCTTTGAGCAGTGTCGTTTTTTGCATGCTGGCACCGTGTTCCTGAAGAGGCGATCGTGCCCCAAGGAACAGGCGGTGCCAAGACCCGCTTCATCTATCGATAGAACGCCACGGTTTGCCGCAATCCGTCGATCAGTGGCGTTTTCGGAACGCCGGGCAGCGATCGGGCGAGCGCGGGATCGTCGGGAAAGGATGTCGCGATGGGCAACGGCGCGCCTGCTGCGTCGATGCGCGCGCCGGGCGCGATGCGCTCGAGCGTCGAGACCACGCTTTGCATCGGCGTGATGTCGCCTGCGAGCGTGAACGCGTGCGCGCCGTCGAACGCGGTCACGAGCGCGAGTTCGTAGGCGGCGGCGACGTCATCGGCGTAGACGAGGCCGGTCGCGCCCGTGAAGGGAATCGTGTACGGCTCGCCGCGCGCGGCCGCACGGCACGCGAGACTCGGACCCGCGCTCGAACCGGTCTCGCGTCCGGCGCCGTACACGACGAGCGGCCGGAATCCGATGCTCGCGATTCCATGATCGTGCCAGTACGCCCGCGCCGAGCCTTCGCACGCGAGTTTGAACGCGCCGTAGTGCGTCAGCGGAAAGGGCGTCGCGCCATCGTCGGGGCCGAAGACGCCCGCGCTGCTCGCGTAAAGCACCGAGCGCAAATTGCACGCGATGGCCGCATCGAACACGTTCAGCGTGCCGATCAGATCGATGCGCGCGCCGCGCACAGGATCGGCGGCGCACGCGGGCGTAAGCACGCCCGCGAGATGTACGACGGCATCGCAGCCGTCGAGCGCGTTCGCCACATCGCGCGCCTCGCCGATATCCCCGATCCGCCATTGCACGTCACCGGCGCGTTCGGGCGCGAGCGCGTACAGAAGGCGCGCGTCCTCGCGGACATCGAATGCGCGCACATCCATGCCGCGCGCGAGCAGCCGCCGCATGACCCACGCTGCCAGAAAGCCGCTTCCGCCTGTAACCAGCACTCGCATACCGTTTCTCCATCGTCTCAAAAAGAACTTGGCTTACGTCGCGTTTCTGGAATAGCATTCCAATATCAAAGAGAGTTCTACAGGAAGCGCGCACATGGCGGAGACACTGGACAAACTGGAACAGAACGAGACCTTCGATGTAATCGTGGTCGGCGCGGGCGGCGCGGGCATGTCGGCGGCGCTGGTCGCGGCGGTCGATGGCGCGCGGGTGCTGCTCGTCGAGAGCACCGAATACGTCGGCGGAACGACCGCGTACTCGGCGGGCACGACGTGGATTCCCGCGTCGAAGCACGCGGCGAGCGTCAATCGCGACGATTCGTCCGCGAATGCCGAAGGCTTTCTGAATCGCGCGGTCGGCGAGCGCAGCAGCGCCGCGATGCGCCGCGCGTTCCTCGACGCCGGCCCGAAGGCCGTCGCGCACATCGAAGCGAACTCCGATGTCAAATATCGCGCGCGGCCGTTCCATCCGGACTATCTGTCGGAAATCGAAGGCTCGACCTTGCGAGGCCGCGCGCTGGAGCCGCTGCCGTTCGACGGCCGCAAGCTCGGCCGCGCGTTCTCGCTGATTCGTCCGCCGATTCCCGAATTCACCGTGCTCGGCGGCATGATGGTCGACCGCGACGACGTCGGGCATCTTTTGAACATGACGAAGTCGTTGGCATCGTTCAGGCACGCGGCGAAACTGCTCGCGCGTCATGCACGCGACCGCATGAGCTCGCCGCGCGGCACGCGTCTCGTGATGGGCAACGCGCTGATCGGGCGTCTGCTTTACTCGCTGCTTCAGCGCGGCGTGACCGTGCTGACGAGCACGAAGGTGGAGGCTTTGCACGCGGGCACGAATGGCATCGAAGCCGTGACGCTGAGCCAGATCAACGAGCGTCGGCGCGTCAACGTGAAGGGCGGCGTGATTCTCGCGAGCGGCGGATTCAATCGTCATCCGATGCGGCGCGCCGAGATGCTGCCGGGCGCCGATGCGGCGTGGTGTCCCGGCGCGCCCGGCCACAGCGGCAACGCGCAGGATCTCGCGCTCGCGGCGGGCGCGCGCTTCGGCGTTGGCGGGCTGTCGAACGCGTTCTGGGCGCCGGTCTCCGTGCGCAAGCGCGCCGACGGTACGACCGCCGTGTTTCCGCACTTCATCATGGATCGCGGCAAGCCCGGCATGATGACCGTCGACAAGTCCGGCAGGCGGTTTCTCAACGAAAACACGTCGTATCACCTGTTCGGGATTGCGATGCAGACGGCGAACAAGACGACGCCCGCCGTGCCCGCCTATCTCGTCACGGACTCCGAAGGATTGCGCAAGTACGGCCTTGGCATGGTGCGTCCGGGCGGCAAGGGACTCGCGCCGTTTCTCGCCGATGGCTATCTCGTCGAAGGCAAGACGCTCGACGAACTGGCGGACAAGCTCGATATCGACAAGGCCGGTCTCGCCGATAGCGTCGCGCGCATGAATCGCTACGCGCAAACCGGCGTCGACGCGGATTTCCAGCGCGGCACGACCGATTATCAGAACGCCAACGGCGACGCCAACTGGACCGGCCCGAACAAGTGCCTCGGTCCGATCGGCCAGGCGCCGTTCTATGCGGTGCGGCTCTATCCGGGCGATATCGGCGCGGCGACCGGCCTCGTTATCGATACCGACGCGCGCGTGCTCGACCGCGACGACCGGCCGATCGTCGGCCTCTATGCCTGCGGCAACGATGCGCAATCGGTGATGGGCGGCGTGTATCCCGGCCCCGGCATCACGCTCGGACCCGGTCTCGCGTTCGGCTACCTCGCGGCGCGCCACGCGACGTCGCGCGCGAAGCAACCGAAGCAGGACGAAGCGCTCGATCTTCCGGTCGATCTTTCAATGCACGCGCACGCCAAATGAAGCTCGAACCGATTCTCGAATGCGACGTGCTCGTGCTCGGCTCCGGCGCGGGCGGCTTGTCGACCGCGGTCACGGCGGCCACGCGCGGCCTGTCCGTGCTCGTCTGCGAGAAGGAAGACGTGTTCGGCGGCACGACCGCGTGGTCGGGCGGCTGGATGTGGATTCCGCGCAATCCGCTCGCGACGCGCGCGGGCATCGTCGAGGATGAAAGCGCGCCGCGCACGTATCTGAAGAGCGAACTCGGCGCGCATTTCGATGCCGCGAAAGCCGATGCGCTCATCGAGCACGGTCCGCGCATGATCGAATTCTTCGAGCGCAATACGTCGATGCGTTTCATCGACGGCAACCGCATCCCCGATTTCCACACGACGCAAGGCGCGGCGACGGGCGGCCGCTCGGTCTGCGCGATGCCGTTCGACGGACGCGAGCTCGGCCCGCTCATCGACAAGCTGCGTCCGCCGCTCGCCGAAGTAACGATCAAGGGCATGGCGATCGCGTCGGGACAAGACCTCGCGCACTTCCTGAACGCGACGCGCAGCGCGAAGTCGGCGTGGCACGTCGCGAAGCGTTTCGCCACGTTTGCGTGGCACATGCTGCGTTATCGGCGCTCGATGCATCTGGTGAACGGCAATGCGCTCGTCGCGCGGCTGCTCAAGTCGGCGGCGGATCGCGGCGTCGATCTGCGCACGCGGGCGAAGGCGGTATCGCTGACGCGCGAGGCGAATCGCGTGACGGGCGCGCGCGTCGAGATCGATGGCGTCATGCACGACGTGCGCGCGCGGCGCGGCGTCGTGCTCGCGTGCGGCGGTTATCCGCACGACGCGAAGCGGCAGACCGAAACGTTTCCCGTGATGCCGCACTGGTCCGCCGCGCCCAAGAGCAATACCGGCGATGGCATTCGCCTGGGCGAAGCGGCGGGCGCGCATTTCGACGCGTCGCTCGAAGCGCCCGCCGCGTGGGCGCCGGTGTCGCTCGTGCCGAAATCCACGGGACGCGAAGTCGCGTTTCCGCATCTGATCGAGCGCGCGAAGCCGGGTCTGATCGCCGTCACGCGCGCGGGCAGGCGCTTCACGAACGAGGCGTCGTCGTATTACGACTTCATCTCCGCGCTCATCGGCACGACGTCGCCGGGCGAAGAGACGTGCGCGTGGCTCGTCTGCGATCACCGGTTTCAGCGCCGATACGGCCTCGGTTTCGCGAAGCCGTTTCCGTTTCCGCTGCGGCCTTACGAACGCTCGGGATATCTCAAGTCCGCGCCGACGCTCGAAGCGCTGGCGCAGCAATGCGGCATCGATGTGCGCGGCCTCGCCGATACGGTCGCCACGTACAACGGCTACGCGAAAGACGGCTTCGATCCGCAGTTCCACAAAGGCTCGACGCCGTATAACCGCGTTCAGGGCGATGCATCGCACAAGCCGAATCCGTGTCTCGCGCCGATCGTCGATGGGCCTTTTCACGCGGTGAAGATCGTGCCGGGCAGCCTCGGCACGTTCGCGGGTTTATCGACGGATGCGCGCTCGCGTGTTCTCGACGACATGCGCGCGCCGATTCCCGGCCTCTACGCGGTCGGCAACGACGCCGCGAGCATGATGGGCGGCCACTATCCCGCAGGCGGCATCACGCTCGGCCCAGCGATGACCTTCGGCTATCTCGCGGGCCTCGAACTGGCCGAACCGGCGCGCGAGGACAGCATCACGAATCTCTCCAACTTCAATCAGGCAAGGACTCTGCAATGACTCTGTACGACACGGTCACGTTGACGGTGAAGATCGGCGCGAACGCGCAGGTCTTCGAAAACATCAAGGCAAGCGGCGATGCGTCCGGCTCGAAGCTGCTCGGCTGCTGGTATTCGGATATCGGCGCGCTCGGCAAGGTCATGGTGCTGCGCGGCTTCGAATCCGAAGCGGCGCTGATCGGGGAACGCCGGCGCTTGCTGCTCGAAGGCAATCCGTTCGGCTGCGGCGAGTTCATCGCCGATGTCGAAATGAACAGCTACGCGCTTTTTCCCTTCCTGCCGCCGATCGAGCCGGCCGTGCACGGCGGCATCTACGAGATGCGCGTCTACGGCACGAAGCTCGCGAGCCTGCAACACACGATCGACGCATGGCAGAACGCCGTGCCCGAGCGCACGAAACGCTCGCCGCTCATCGGCGCGATGTACGCGCTCGACGGCACCGTGCCGCGCTTTCTCAACATCTGGCCGTACAAGAGCGTGGACGAGCGCTCGCGGATTCGCGCGGAAGCCGTGAAGGACGGCATCTGGCCGCCGAAGGGCGGACCGGCGCATCTGACGACGATGGAATCGACCATCTACGTGCCCGCGCCGTTCTCGCCGCTGCGCTAACCGGAGATTGTCGATGTCACGACGCAAGCTATCTCTGTCCGCGCTGACGATCCTCGAACTGACGCCGCCGCAGATGGTCGAGTGCGCCGCGCAGGCGGGCTACGACTTCGTCGGCCTGCGCCTCGTGCCCGCGACCGATACGGAAGTGCGCCACGAGATCGTCGGCGCGACGCCGCTGAAACGCGAGACGCTCGCGGCTTTGCGCGATACCGGCATCGGCGTGCTGGATGCCGAAATCCTGCGCCTCAAGCCCGACACGAACGTCGCCGATTACGAACCGATGCTCGCAACCGCCGCCGAGCTGGGCGCGCGCTACGTGCTCGTCGCGGGCAACGATCCTGACGAGGTCCGCACGGCCGAGCGGCTCGCCGCGCTGTGCGATCTCGCGAAGCCGTATGGCCTGTCGCCGTCGCTCGAACCGATGCCCTGGACCGACGCGAAAGACATCGTGCAGGGCGCGCGCATTGTGAAAGCGGCGCAGCGCGCGAATACGGGCCTCATCGTCGATCCGATCCATTTCGACCGCACGGGATCGTCGACGCGAACGCTGCGCGAATTGCCGCGCGAATGGTTCGGTTACGTGCAGTTCTGCGACGCGCCCGCCGAGCGCCCGAGCGATCTCGAAACGTTGCTGTATCAGGCGCGCGCCGAGCGGATGATTCCGGGCGAGGGCGGCCTCGATCTCGCGGGCATTTTGCGCGCGTTGCCCGACGATCTTCCGCTCTCGCTCGAAGTGCCGATGAACGAATGGGCGAAATCGGCGAGCGCGCTCACGCGTGCGAAACGTCTGCGCGAGGCGACGATTGCATGGCTGGAGGAAACATACGCCGGTTGAATTCCGAGGTGGAATCATGTTCTCATTCCGAATCATCGGAACTTCGAGAGACTGAAAGATGGCGGGAAATCTGGAGCGGGCGTTGTCGATCATCGAATTGCTGGCGAAAAACGGCGGGCGGATGCAACTCGCCGCCATCGCCGACACGCTCAATATTCCTCGCAGCGGCACGCATCGCCTGCTCGCGATGCTGATCGACGAAGGGTACGTGCGGCAGGACGAGGATCACGGCGAATACATGCTCGCGCTCAAGCTCGTGTCGCTCGCGCTCATCTATCTGTCGACGGGCGGCGTACTCGACGTGTCGCAGCCCGTGCTCGACCGGCTCGCGGCGCAATCCGGCGAACTGGCGCGGCTGGGCGTCGTCGAGGACGATCACATTACGTTCGTCGGCAAGGCGCAGGGCGCGAAGTCGGGGCTGCGCTACGACCCGGACATGGGCAGCCAGCCGCCCTTGCATTGCACGGCGAGCGGACAGGCGTGGCTGTCGTCGCTTTCCGATGAGGAGGCGCTCGAACTCGTGTCGAAGCAGGGCGGGCTCGGCAAGCCCGGCTCGGGCGGACCGAAGGCGCCGAAGACGATCCAGCAGTTTCTCGCCGATCTGCAGGCGGCGCGCAAACGCGGCTACGGCATCGCGAGCGAGACGTACGAGGCCGGCATGACGTCGATGGCCGCGCCGATTCATCATCCGGTGACGGGCGTCGTCGTGGGCGTCGTGAGCCTCGCCGGGCCGACGAGCCGTTTGCCGGAGGCGCGTCTGAAGGAGCTCGCGCCCGCGCTGCTGGAAGCGGCGTCGGACATGGGCGCGGCGACGTTGAGTTCGCCCTATTTCAAGCGGTCGGCGGCGAAGGTGGAGGGGAAGGCTGTCAGTGCAGGCTGATGCTGGATTAGCCCGAATGGACGAGGTGACGCGGGGAAAACGCCCGCATTATCATCGTTTTCATCATGAAACGAGAATTTGAAATGCCTACTCCACTCGATCCGATCGTGTCCGAATTTGCCACTGTCTGGCGGCGGTGGAAATGCGTCTCGTCGTGTCGATGCTGACGGCGAACTTCACCGCGCAACTCGCGACGAATCCCGCCGATATCCACGAGGTCTGCACCTTCACCGTCGGCCCGAACGAAATGCCGATGCGTCTTTTCCTGCGATGAACGCGTCAGCCGGCGTCCACGGCATCGCGCGCGGATGAGGGCGCCGGCACGCCGCCTGTGGCCATCCACAGCACTTCGGCGTCTTCGTCGCTCGTCGAAATCGCCGCGTGGCCGGTGCGGCTGTCGAAGTAGATGCTGTCGCCGGCATGCAGATGCGTCGGCGCGTAGAGTTCGGAATAGAGGCACACGCTGCCGCTGATCACGTAAAGAAACTCCTCGCCTTCGTGACGGCCCCAGTCGTCGAACGCATCGAGCGTGTGCGCCGAAATGCGGATGCGAAACGGCAGCATCGCCTTGTGCGCGAGTTCGGTGGCGAGCAATTCCATCTGATAGCCGCGATACGCGTGGCGCTGTCCTTCGTTGCGGCGCGTGAGCGCGCGCCGGCCGCTCGCATTCGGCGCGGGCGCGGTGCCGAAGAGTTCGGCGAGATCGATCTGCAGGCCGCGCACGATTTTCTGAAGCACGTCGAAGGTCGGCGACATCAGCCCGTTCTCGATTTTCGACAGCGCCGAGCGCGACACGCCGCACATCCGGCTCGCGGTTTCGAGCGTCAGGTCGTGCGCGAGCCGCGCGCGTTTCACGCGGGCACCGAGATCGGAGGCGGATTGTTCGGGCGAATTCTTAGTGCCGGGGCTGGACATGGGAACGTGTGGGAGCGCTTTGTTTCCGATAATAACATCGCGCAAAACGGCGGCGAACGGCCCGCATCTGGTGACAACCCTAATATTGACGGCTGTTGTGAGCGCCATCGGCAGCGCGTATAGTCTCCTGACTTCCGAAAGTTTCTTATCAGAAACTTTTGCTCCGACGAGCGAACCCGCTTCGCAAGGACTTTCATCGTGAATGCACAATCGATTCTTTCCGACCTCGGCATCGCGAGCCTCGTCACCGATGGCGATATCGCCGTCACTTCCCCGATCACGGGCGAAGTCATCGGCCGCGTGAAGCAGAACACCACCGCCGACGTCGACGCCGCGCTCGCCGCCGCCCGCACCGCGTTCGCCTCGTGGCGCAACGTGCCCGCGCCGCGCCGCGGCGAACTCGTGCGCCTGCTCGGCAATCGGCTGCGCGAGAAGAAGGAGGCGCTCGGCCGGCTCGTGTCGCTCGAAGCGGGCAAGATTCTCCAGGAAGGCTTGGGCGAAGTTCAGGAAATGATCGACATCTGCGATTTCGCCGTCGGTCTCTCGCGCCAGTTGTACGGCCTGACGATCGCGTCGGAGCGGCCGGGTCATCGCATGGCGGAGACGTGGCATCCGTTCGGCGTGTGCACGATCATCTCGGCGTTCAATTTCCCGGTCGCGGTGTGGTCGTGGAACGCGGCGCTCGCCCTCGTGTGCGGCAACGCGGTCGTGTGGAAGCCATCGGAGAAAACGCCGCTCACCGCGCTCGCCGTCGACCGCATCCTGCGCGATGCCATCGATGAATTCGGCGCGGCGCCTGCGGGCCTCGCGTCGGTCGTCATCGGCGGGCGCGAGGTCGGCGCGGCGCTCGTCGCGGACAAGCGCTCGGACATCGTCAGCGCGACGGGCAGCACGGAAATGGGCCGCAAGGTCGGCGTCGCGGTCGCGGAACGCTTCGGCCGCTCGATCCTCGAACTCGGCGGCAACAACGCGGGCATCGTGTCGCAGACGGCCAATCGCGATCTCGCGCTGCGCGGCATCCTGTTCTCGGCGGTCGGCACGGCAGGGCAGCGCTGTACGTCGCTGCGGCGTCTTTTCGTGCACGAAAGCATTTACGACGAAACCGTCGCGCGTCTGAAAGATCTCTACGCCAAAGTGCCCGTCGGCAATCCGTTGGAGCAGGGCGTGCTGATGGGCCCGCTCATCGACGTGCAGGCGTTCGCGCGCATGCAGGACGCGCTTGAACAGGCGAAGGGCGAAGGCGGCAAGGTGACGGGCGGCGAGCGCGTGACCGTGAAGGGCCACGAAAACGGCTACTACGTGCGCCCGGCGCTGGTCGAAATGCCGTCGCAGACGGAGGTCGTGCTGAAGGAGACCTTCGCGCCGATTCTCTACGTGATGCGCTACACGGATTTCGACGAAGCCATCGCCGCGAACAACGCCGCCGCGCACGGATTGTCGTCGTGCGCGTTCACCACCGATCTGCGCGAGGCCGAGCGCTTTCTGTCCGCATCGGGCAGCGACTGCGGCATCGCGAACGTGAACATCGGGCCGAGCGGCGCGGAGATCGGCGGTGCATTCGGCGGCGAGAAGGAAACCGGCGGCGGCCGCGAATCGGGCTCGGATGCTTGGAAAGCCTACATGCGCCGCGCGACCAACACGATCAACTACTCGTCGGAATTGCCGCTCGCGCAGGGCATCGACTTCAATCTGAGCTGAGGCCAACGTGAGTTCGAGCGTTGTCATCGTAGGTGGCGGCGTGATCGGCAGCTCTGTCGCGTACTTTCTGCGCGCATCGGACCCGACCGTGCAAGTCACCGTGATCGAGCGCGACCCGACTTACGCGCGTTCGTCGTCGGCGCTGTCGGCGGCCTCGATCCGGCAGCAGTTCTCGACGCCGCTTTCGGTACGCATGTCGCTCTTCGGCATCGACTTCCTGCGTTCGATCGGCGAGCGGCTCGAAGTGAACGGCGAGCGTCCGTCGATCGATCTGCACGAAGGCGGTTATCTCTTTCTCGCGACGGCGGCGGGTGCGTCGACGCTGCGCGAAAACCACGCGTTGCAGCGAGCGCTCGGCGCGGACATCAGCCTGCTCGACGCCGCGCAACTGCGCGCGCGTTTTCCGTGGCTCAACACGGACGATCTCGCGGCGGGCGCGTTCGGCGAGAGCGGCGAAGGCTGGTTCGACGGCTACGGTCTCGTGCAGGCGCTGCGTCGCAAGGCGCAGGCGCTCGGCGCGCGTTACGTGACCACGGAAGTCGTCGGCATCGAACGCGAAGGACGGCGTGCGAACGCCGTGCGCGCGGCCAACGGCGAAACGTATCCATGCGATGTCGTCGTGAACGCGGCGGGTGCGTGGTCGCGTCCGGTCGCGGCGATGCTCGGCATCGACATTCCGGTGTTCGCGCGTCGGCGCAGCATCTTCAATGTGTCGTCGCCGGCGACGCTCGAGCGCGCGCCGTTGCTGATCGATCCCACGGGCGTCTATTTCCGTCCTGAAGGGCGCACGTATATTTGCGGCACGTCGCCCTCGGCGGACAACGATCCCGACGACCTGCCGCTCGACGAAGTCGATCACGCGCTCTTCGACGACGTGATCTGGCCGACGCTCGCGCATCGCGTGCCGGCGTTCGAGGCGCTGCGCGTCGAGCGTTGCTGGTCCGGCTATTACGAATACAACGTGCTCGATCAGAACGCGATCATCGGCCATCATCCGGATGTCGATAATTGCATCTTCGCGAACGGGTTCAGCGGACACGGCCTGCAACAAGGCCCGGCAACAGGGCGCGGCGTCAGCGAACTGATTTTGCGCGGGCGTTACGAAACGCTCGATTTATCGCCGCTCGACTGGACTCGCGTGCTGGAAGGCCGGCCGATCGTCGAAAAGAATGTCGTATAACTGATAGAAGACTGCCAACGCCGCTTTCCATAATCGATGATTGAAGTCTGCCCGGCCATGCACCGGGCATTTTTTTCGCTACGAAACAGACAGGCGGATTGGAACCGGTTCGGATTTGCGTTGCGAACGGGCATTCTTATCATCATCGTCAGGCTGGCGGGCTTCGTCCATTAATGAAATCCACTAGGGCCAGCCGCTTTCGATGAGTGCATTCTGAATCTGTCAAAACGCTTTTTTCGCGCTTCATAGATAGGAGACAAAACATGGAAGCCAATACGAGCGCGCATTTCTACGCCTGGATCGACGACGGCGAGCTGCCGCACGACACGAGCGTTCCGGTGTCGCATCGTTCGAGTCAGGTATCGGCCGAACCCGAATATATCGCAGAGATTTGCGGACGTTTCGGCAAGACCGATGAGGAAAAAAACTCCTGCGTCATTCGCGGATATAACTGACGCCCTTTAATGCAGTGTGTTGCGTTCGTGAGACGCTTTGTCACGACGCATATTTACGCGCACAAAGATGCGCCATGCGATTCATGACGGACCTTCATGAAACGCATATAGCGAATTTTTGTGTGCGTTGCCAAGCAGAACGCGGTCCGGTGAGTTTGTAAATCGGAACTGCGTAAATCGAACCCGCCGCGTGCGGGTTTTTCCATTCTGGATGTCCGGAAAACAGGTTCGTGCCGCCCGGCAGCGCCTGGCCGCCGATGGCACAATCGCCGCAACGCAGGCAATCAGGAGCAAAGGTGGCGAACCTGGATCTGGACAATCCGTTTCTCGAAGCGCTCGGCGCGACGCTCACGGAATGGCGCGCGGGCTACGCCGAATTCACGATGCCGATACACGCCGGGCATCTGAGCCGGCAGCGCATCCTGCAAGGCGGCGCGATCGCCACGCTGCTCGACGCCGCTTGCGGCTACGCCGGTCTCTTTCCGACCGGCGCCGCGCCTGTGCACGGCTTCACTCTTTCGCTGACCGTGAACTATCTCGATCGCGGCATCGGCGACAAGGTCGTCGCAAAAGGCTTTCTCGAACGTCAGGGACGCTCCGTCTATTTTGCACGCGGCGAAGCGTGGGTCGACGATCGCGTGATGATCGCGAGCGCGCAAGGCACCTTCAAATACGCGCGCTGATGGCTACCCGCAATCTCCTTCGGCGTCTCGATCTCACGACGCTGCAACTCTTTCTCGCGGTGTTCGAGGAAGGCACGCTCACGCGCGCGGCGGAACGCGAGGCGATCGCGGTGTCGGCGGCGAGCAAGCGTCTGCTCGAACTGGAGCAGGCCGTCGGCGCCGCGCTGTTCGAACGCAAGGCGCGCGGCATGGCGCTGACGCCGGCGGGCGAAACGCTGCTTCATCACGCGCGGCGCGTGCTGCGCGATGTCGAGAACATCGGCATCGAACTCGCGGAACATGCGAGCGGCGTCCGCGGCTACGTGCGGATGATGGCGAATCTCTCGGCGATCGTCGAATTCCTGCCGGAAGACTTGCGCGCGTTTTCGTCCGTGCACGAGCAGATCAAGATCGATCTCGAGGAGCGCCCGAGCGGCGGCATCGTGGAAGGCGTCGCGGACAGTCTCGTCGACCTGGGCATCTGTTCCGGCGACGCCGACACGCGCGGCCTCGAAACCGCGCATTACCGGCACGACCGGCTCGCGCTCGTCATGCCCGGCGATCATCCGCTGGCGAAGCGCGCGAGCATCGCATTCGCGCAGACGCTCGACTTCGATCACATCGGGCTGCATTCGGCGAGTTCCATCAACCAGCGCACGCATCTCGCGGCGCGTCAGGCGGGGCGCGCACTGCGGTTGCGCATCCACGTTCCCGGTTTCGACGCGGTGTGCCGCATGGTGCAGGCGGGCATGGGCGTCGGCGTGCTGCCGATGCAGGTCTTCGAAGCGATGGGTCGTCAGCTCGGACTCGCGGCCGTCGCGCTCGACGACGACTGGGCAGCGCGCAGCCTCGTGATCGTCGTGCGCGATTCGGATGCGCTATCGCCCGTGAGCCGGCTGCTGTTCGATCATCTGCGGACCGTCGAAGCAGGCATTTAGCATTCAAAAAACCGGCGAGCGTTCGCGTTTGACGAACGATGCTTGCCGAAATGCGGTTGGACGCCCCCGAGCGTTCGCCAATAAGCTTGTCTCCATCGAAAAGCACATCATCAGGAGACAGCGGCATGAGCGGACCTCTTCAGGGCATTCGCGTCATCGAAATCGGCACGCTGATCGCCGCGCCGTTCGCGGCGCGCATGCTGGCCGAATTCGGCGCGGAAGTCATCAAGATCGAAGCGCCGAATACCGGCGATCCCCTGCGCAAATGGCGCAAGCTGCACGAGGGCACTTCGCTCTGGTGGTATCTGCAATCGCGCAACAAGAAGTCGGTGTGCGTGAATCTCAAGTCGCCCGAAGGCGCGGACGTGATCAAGCGTCTCGCCGCCGATGCCGACATCGTCATCGAAAACATGCGGCCCGGCGCGCTCGAAAAACTCGGTCTCGGCTGGGACGTTTTGCATGCAATAAACCCGAAGCTCACGATGGTCCGCATCTCCGGCTACGGCCAGACGGGTCCGTACCGCGACCGGCCGGGCTTCGGCGCGATCGGCGAGGCGATGGGCGGCATCCGTTACACGACGGGCGACGCAGAAGGGCTGCCGGCGCGCGTCGGCGTGAGTCTCGGCGATTCGCTCGCTTCGCTGCACGGCGTGATCGGCGCGCTGATGTCGGTGCTGCGCGTGAAGACCGGCAAGGGCGACGGCCAGGTGGTCGATGTCTCGCTCGTCGAAAGCGTGTTCAATCTGATGGAAAGCCTCGTGCCCGAATACGATCTGCTCGGCCATGTGCGCGAGCGCAGCGGCGGGGCGCTGCCGGGCATTGCGCCGTCGAACACGTATCGCACGGAGGATGGCGGCTTCGTTGTGATCGCGGGCAACAGCGACCCGATCTACAGGCGGCTCATGAAGGTGATCGGCCGTCCCGATCTCGCGGACGATCCCGCGCTTGCCCGCAACGACGGCCGCGTGCGTCACAGCGCAATGCTCGACGAAGCGATCACCGCGTGGACCTCGCATCATTCGATGGACGATGTCCTGGCGACGCTCGAACGCGAGGAAGTGCCGTCGGGTCGCATCTACTCCGTCGCGGACATCGTCAACGACGCGCATTACCAAGCGCGCGACATGCTGCTGAAGGCAGAACTGCCGGGCGGCGCATCAGTGAAGATGCCGGGCATCGTGCCGAAGCTCTCCGATACGCCGGGCGAAGTGCACTGGCAAGGCCCGGCGCTCGGCGAGCATACGCAATCGGTGCTCGAATCGCTCGGCTTCGCCGCGGATGAAGTGGAACGGCTGCGTGCCGAAGGAGCGGTGCAATGAATTACGAATACAAAGAACCGTTGATCGTGCAGGAGGTCGCGCCGCGCGACGGTCTGCAGATCGAAAAGCAGTGGGTCGAGACCGAAGACAAGATCGCGCTGATCGACGCATTGTCGGCGTGCGGCTTCTCCCGCATCGAGGCGGGCTCGTTCGTGTCGCCGAAAGCGATTCCCGCGCTGCGCGATGGCGACGCGGTCTTCAACGGCATCCGGCGCGGGCGAGGCGTGATCTACGTCGCGCTCGTGCCGAATGCAAAGGGCGCCGAGCGCGCGCTCGCCGCGGGCGCCGATGAACTGAACCTCGTGATGTCCGCGAGCGAGACGCACAATCGCGCGAACATGCGTATGAGTTGCGAGTCGTCGCTGGCCGGTTTCGGCGATGTCGTTCGGCTCGCCTCTGGCAAGGCTTCGCTGAACGCGACCGTCGCCACCGCGTTCGGCTGCCCGTTCGAGGGGCGCATCGACGAAGAGCGCGTCGTGTCGATCGCGCGGACGTATCGCGAAATGGGCATCGACGGCATCACGCTCGCGGATACCACCGGCATGGCGAATCCGCGTCAGGTCGCGCGGCTGGTCGCACGCGTGCTCGAACACGTCCCCGCCGCCGATCTGACGCTGCACTTTCACAATACGCGCGGCCTCGGCCTCGCCAACGTCCTCGCTGCCTACGACACCGGCGCGCGCCGTTTCGACGCCGCGCTCGGCGGTCTCGGCGGCTGTCCGTTCGCGCCGGGCGCTTCGGGAAACATCTGCACCGAAGACCTCGTGAACATGTGCGATGAGATGAGCATTCCGACGGGCATCGATCTGCCAAGGCTGATTGCGCTGTCGCGCACGTTGCCCGCGCTCGTCGGACACGAAGTGTCGGGACAAGTCGCGAAGGCGGGACGCAATTGCGATCTGCATCCGGCGCCCGATTACGTGCAAGCGATCTAATTCAAAA
The DNA here is from genome assembly GCF_023631045.1 of Caballeronia sp. AZ7_KS35. Lineage (NCBI taxonomy): Bacteria > Pseudomonadati > Pseudomonadota > Betaproteobacteria > Burkholderiales > Burkholderiaceae > Caballeronia > Caballeronia sp. AZ7_KS35. The sequence goes on from NZ_JALQDV010000030.1 coordinate 165,602, forward strand.
GACCAAAACAACACTGGAGACAAAACATGAGCGATCTAAGCGTCCACGCGGCCGATGAGCCGCACATTGTCGGCAACACCTCGCACATCATCCGCAAGGTGGCATTGCGGCTCATGCCGCTCATCATGCTGTGCTATTTCTTCGCGTTTTTCGACCGCATCAATATCAGCTTCGCGAAGTTTCAGATGCAGAGTTCGCTCGGCCTGTCGGACACCGCATACGGTCTCGGCGCGAGTCTTTTCGTGATCGGCTATGTGCTCTTCGAAGTGCCGAGCAACATGCTGCTCTACAAGGTCGGCGCGCGCCGCTGGATCGCGCGCATCATGATTTCGTGGGGCATCGCGACCGCGCTCATGGTCTTCGTGCAGACGGAATGGCAGTTCTACGGACTGCGCTTCATCATCGGCGCGATGGAAGCGGGCTTCGCGCCGGGCGTGCTGTATTACCTGACGCTGTGGTTTCCGGCGAGCTATCGCGGGCGCATCACGTCGATGCTGTTTCTCGCGTCGGCCTTCTCGGGGCTTTTCGGTGCGCCGCTGTCGGGGCTCGTGCTCGGGCATCTGAATGGCGTCGCGGGCATCGCGGGATGGCACTGGCTGTTCCTGCTCGGCGGCCTGCCGTGCGTGCTGCTCGGCATTCTCGTGCTGAAGGTGCTGAAAGATCGCGTCGATGACGCCGCGTGGCTCACGAGCGACGAGAAGACGTATCTGAAGAGCCAGATCTCGACGCAAAGTCAGCATACCGACACCGGCCATTCGCTGTTCGGCGCGATCAGGACGCCCGGCTTCCTGATGCTCGGCCTGATCTACTTCCTGATTCAGATCGCATCGTACGGTCTCAACTTCTGGGCGCCGCATCTGATCCGGGCGGCGGGCACGCAGAATCCGACGATCATCGGCTTGCTCACGGCCGTCCCATATATCTGCGGCGCGATCTGCATGGTCGTGGTCGGCCGCATGTCGGACCGGTCGGGCGAGCGCCGCAAGTTCGTCGCGAGGCTGCTCGTGATGGCGGCTGCCGGCTTCTTCGCGGCGGGCATCTTCGACAAGCAGACGACGCTGCTCATCGCCGCGCTCGGCGTGATGGGCGCGGGTGTGATCGCCTCGATTCCGGCGTTCTGGGCGCTGCCGCCGAAGCTCTTGACCGGCGCGGGCGCGGCGGGCGGGATTGCGCTGATCAACACGCTGGGGCAACTGGGCGGCATCGTGAGCCCGGTGATGGTCGGCCGCATCCGCGACACGATGGGCAGCACGACGCCCGCGCTGTATGCGATCGGCGCGATGAGCGTGCTGTGCGCGCTGTTGCTGCTCTTCGGCTTGCCGCAGACGCTCAGGCAGAAGGATCATTCGGAGCGCAAAGCCTGACGCCAAGGCTTCTGCGAACGGGAAAGCGCCCGGCGGACTGCATGTCCCCGGGCGCTTTTTGCATTTTGCATCTGGCGTTTTGCATTCATCAGGCCAGATGGCATCTTGCATGCCGCATTCAGTCTCGCATCAATCCTTCCACGTCCACTCGCGGATCTCGTCGCGATCGATGCCTTCCTCATGCGCGTACCGCACGCTCTCGATGATCTGGTTCTTGAGCCATTCCTTCGTATGCGCGCTGCTGCCCGCGATGCGCGGCACGCGGTCGATCACGTCGATCGCGAGCGTATAGCGATCCACGCCGTTGATGATCGCGAGTTCGAACGGCGTGTTGATGTTGCCGCGCTCGCGATAGCCGTGAACGTGCATGTTCGCGTGATTCGTGCGGTTGTACGTGAGCTTGTGCACGAGCGACGCGTACGAGTGGAAGTTGAAGATCACGGGTTTGTCGCGCGTGAAGATCGAATCGAAATCGCGATGCGACAAGCCGTGCGGATGCTCGGTGTCCGGCAGCAGCCTGAAGAGATCGACGACGTTGACGAAGCGGATCTTCAGATCGGTGCAATGCGCCTTCAGGATTTCGACGGCGGCGAGCGCTTCCATCGTCGCGATATCGCCCGCGCACGCGATCACGACATCCGGCTCCGCGCCCTGATCCGTCGACGCCCAGTCCCAGATGCCGATGCCCTTCGCGCAATGCACGATGGCGTCCTGCATGTTCAGATATTGCAGATGCGGCTGCTTGTCCGCGACGATCACATTCACGTAGTCGTGCGTGCGCAGACAGTGATCCGCGACGCTCAACAGGCAGTTCGCATCGGGCGGCAGATAGATACGCACGACGTTCGGGCTCTTGTTCGTGACGACATCGAGAAAGCCGGGATCCTGATGCGTGAAGCCGTTGTGATCCTGCCGCCACACGAGCGACGTGATGAGCAGGTTGATCGACGGCACCGGCGCGCGCCAGCCGACTTCGGTTTTTGCTTTTTCGAGCCACTTCGCGTGTTGGTTGAACATCGAATCGATGACGTGCACGAACGCTTCGTAGGTCGCGAAAAGACCGTGACGCCCGGTGAGCACGTAACCTTCGAACCAGCCTTCGAGCGTGTGCTCCGACAGCATCTCCATGACGCGTCCGTCGACGGACAGCGCGCCGCCGTCTTCGTCTTCGGGCAGCGTCTGTGCGATCCAGCGCTTGCCCGATACTTCGTACACGCCGTCGAGCTTGTTGCTCGCGGTCTCGTCCGGGCCAAAGAGACGGAAGCTCGTCATGTTGCGGCGGATCACTTCGCGCAGGAACGTGGCGAGCACGGCCGTCGGCGACGTGTAGACGCTTGCGGCGCGTTTGAACTCGAACGCGTAGTCGCGGATATCGGGCATGTCGAGCGATTGCCGCAGCGCGCCGCCGTTCGCGTGCGGATTCGCGCTGATGCGGCGCGTGCCTTCGGGTGCGAGCGCGCGCAGCGGTTCGATCAGACGGCCGTCTTCATCGAACAGTTCCTCGGGCTTGTAGCTGCGCAGCCACGCTTCCAGTTGCGCGAGACTGCGGGGATTGCTTACGGCATCCGCGATCGGCACCTGATGCGAGCGCCAGTAATCCTCGACCTTCCGGCCGTCGACTTCCTTCGGTCCGGTCCAGCCTTTAGGCGTGCGCAACACGATCATCGGCCAGCGCGGGCGCGTCACGTTCTCAGGATTGGCGCGCGCGTTCGCCTGAATCGCGCGGATATCGGCGATGCAGCGTTCCAAGGTCGCGGCCATGCGCTGATGCATCGTTTCCGGATCGTCGCCTTCGACGAAATGCGGCGCGTAGCCGTAGCCCCTGAACAGGTCTTCGAGCTCGTCGTGCGGAATGCGCGCGAGGATCGTCGGATTGGCGATCTTGTAGCCGTTCAGGTGGAGAATCGGCAGCACGGCGCCGTCGGTCGCGGGATTGAGAAACTTGTTCGAATGCCATGATGTGGCGAGCGGGCCGGTTTCCGCTTCGCCGTCGCCCACGACCGCCGCGACGATCAGATCGGGATTGTCGAACGCCGCGCCGAACGAATGCGACAGGCTGTAACCGAGCTCGCCGCCTTCGTGAATCGATCCCGGCGTTTCCGGCGTGCAATGCGAGCCGATGCCGCCCGGCGACGAAAACGCGCGAAAGAGCTTGAGCATGCCGCGCTCGTCGAAACTGCGATCGGGGTAAATCTCCGAGTAATGGCCTTCGAGCCACGAGTTCGCGAGCGTCGCGGGCGCGCCATGGCCGGGACCGGAGACGAACAGGACGTTCAGATCATCGCGCTTGATGAGCCGGTTCAGATGCACCCAGACGAACGACTGGCCGGGATCGGAGCCCCAGTGTCCGAGCAGACGCCGCTTGATGTGTTCGCGCTCGAGCGGCTCGCGCAGCAGCGGATTCGCGCGCAGGTAAATCATGCCGACCGAAAGATAATTGCAGGCCCGCCAGTAGGCGTCGATCTTCGCGAGAAGATCGGGATCGAGAGGCGTCTCGAGGGCGGTCGTGCCAGTGACGTCGTCGTTCAATTGGTTCTCCTGATGAGTGAGAGGATTGGTCGAGCGTCGTGCGTGCGGCTTGCGCAGATCGAATCCTGCGCGCTGGTTAATGATCGGCTGTGATTGTGGCGGTTTGGTTGCAGGGCACGCGCGGCGCCGTCCGGTACATCTTACCGGCGGCGCGGCAACGATGGTGGCGAGCGCGTCATTCCATCGCGGCGTGGCGGAGGTCGTAGTCCATGATAAGCGCGCGGTTATCTTCCCACATGCCGATGTAATGAACCATGAAGCTGTCCGGGCGGCGATAGACCCAGGGCGTGTTCAGTTCGATGAAATCGTAAATGCGCGTCGAATCGAAGTCCGGCAGCGAGTGGAAGACATCGATGAAGTAATACTGATCGCCCTGGTTCGCATAGATGTGGGATCTGTCGTCCAGGTTCCGGCACCTTTCGATCACGCGCGCGAGAGCGTCGTAGTTCTGCTGATTGCGCTGAAAGCCCATGATGCCGGAGTTGAACGCCCACGTTCCGATATCGCGTGCCAACACGGTGTCGCGTTCGCGCGTGAGCGGTTCGAGACGGCGGTTCATGTCGTTGATGAGCACATCGGCATCGAGCCAGAACACCCATTGATGATGCGGCAAGTACGCGTGCAGCAACGCGGCCTTGTGCCAGTTCGCCGACGTCTTTCCGTCGTTCAATCGCGGCGGAACATCGCGATGCACGTAAAGCGTGTAACCGTGGCGTTTGCAATATTGCCTGATGTTGGCCTCGGCGATGCGCCCGTACTGCGCGATATTCGGCGTATAGAGCATGACGATCGCGATCGCGTGGTTCGGTTGATAGACGCTTTGCGTTTCGGTTTCATGCACGCCCGAATTGGCGAGCGAGAGAAACGGCGTTGCGCGCGTCCTGCATTCGTTGATGTGTTCAAACGCTGCCGCACGAAGCCGCCGATGATGTTTCTCGTCGCGAAAGCAGGTGGAGAAGCTGTTCCACGTCGCCCAGACGCATTCGAGATTGACCGCGGCCGGAAGCACAACGTACACGTCGCCGACGCGGAACTGTTGCGGGCAAATCGTGAAGTCATGCAGCATTTCGCCTTCGTTTTCCGGCAACGCGACGCCGAGCCGGCAGCGGCCGACGAGATCCGCGAGCTTGCGGCGCACCGGTTCTGTATTGCGGAAGATGAGGATATCCGTCTGCGGGATATGGCCTTCGGCGCAAGTCAGGAGCCAGTCGCGCCCCGCCATGAGATCGGGCAATGCGACGGGCCGCAGTATCGCGGCGTTCTCGCTCAGCAGCATGAGGATTTCGTTCGGCGCGGCGCGGCTCAAATGACGCAGCAACGCTTCGTACTTGTAGACCCATTGCAGGTGCTTGTTGCTTCCCGACAAATCGGACAAGTCGATCTCGATGTGGCGATAGCCGAATTCCCGTGCGTAGTGGCGATGGTTGGCGAGCGCGCCGGGCGCGTGGTCGGACAGAAGGCTTAGGACGATCATGAGAGGCGGAAAGCGTTTGAACGGATTGCTTGGGCGAACCGCCTAGCATCGCTGTAAAGCGTTCCGGGTCGCATGGGAACTGTCCGAAAAGCGCCAGTAATACGCCGTTTCTCAAGCGCCCATAGAATGTCCGAATGATCCGAAAATCCGCTTCCATCGCCGACGCGCTGCACGGCTTTCATCCCGCCGTCGCCGCGTGGTTCGGCGCCCGCTTTCCCGCGCCGACCGCGGCGCAGGCGCGCGCGTGGCCGCTCGTCCACGCGCGCCGCTCGGCGCTCGTCGCCGCGCCGACCGGCTCCGGCAAGACGCTTACCGCGTTTCTCGCCGCCATCGACGAACTGGTTCGTGACGGCGTCGCGCGCGGCGGGACGCTGCCGGACGAGACGCGCGTCGTATACGTGTCGCCGCTGAAGGCGCTGTCGAACGACATCCACGTCAATCTGGAGGAGCCGCTCGCGGGCATCGCGCAGACCTTGCGCGAATCCGGCGTGGCGGCGCCCGAGATTCGCGCGGCCGTCCGTACCGGCGACACGACGCAGCAAGAGCGCAACGCCGTCAGGAAGCGCCCGCCGCATATCCTCGTTACGACGCCGGAATCGCTCTACGTGCTGCTGTCGTCCGATTCCGGCCGCGCGATGCTTTCGACCACGCGCACGGTGATCGTCGATGAGATTCATGCGGTCGCGGGCAGCAAGCGCGGTTCGCACCTGAGCCTGTCGCTCGCGCGCCTCGACGCGCTGTGCGAGGAAGCGGGCGGGCAGCGGCCCGTGCGCGTCGGCTTGTCGGCGACGCAAAAGCCGATCGAACTCGTCGCGAAGTTTCTCGTCGGTGATAACCAGCCCTGCGAGATCGTCGATGTCGGACATGTTCGAGCGCGCGATCTCGCGCTCGACCTCCCGCCGATGCCGCTCGAAGCGATCATGTCCAACGACATGTGGGAGCGCGTCTACGACCGTCTCGCGGAGCTTGCCGGGCTGCATCGGACGACGCTCGTCTTCGTCAACACGCGGCGCATGGCCGAGCGCGCGGCGCGGCATCTGACCGAGCGCCTCGGCAAGGAAGCCGTGGCCGCACATCACGGCAGTCTTGCGCGCGAGCATCGGCTGGACGCGGAGCAGCGTCTGAAGCGCGGCGAACTGCGCGTGCTGATCGCGACGGCGTCGTTGGAACTGGGCATCGATATCGGCGATGTCGATCTCGTCTGCCAGATCGGCTCGCCCGGCTCGATCGGCGCATTCTTGCAGCGTGTCGGGCGCTCCGGGCATCACGTCGGCGGCGTGCCGAAAGGACGGCTTTTCCCGACCTCGCGCGACGATCTGATCGAATGCGCGGCGCTCCTCGATTGCGTGCGGCGCGGCGAACTCGATGCCCTGACGATCCCGCACGCGCCGCTCGACGTGCTCGCGCAGCAGATCACCGCCGAAGTCGCGTGCCGCGAGTGGGGCGAGGACGCACTGTTCGAGCGCATCACGCGCGCGTATCCGTACGCGACGCTCGATCGGGCGCATTACGAGGCCGTGCTGCGCACGCTCGCGGAGGGCTATACCGGACGGCAGGGCGTGCGCGCGGCGTACGTGCATCGCGATGCGGTCTCGCGCACGCTGCGCGGCCGTCGCGGCGGCAAGCTGACGGCCGTGACCTCGGGCGGCGCGATACCTGACAACGCCGATTTCGCCGTGATCCTCGAACCGCAAGGCTTGCAGATCGGCACGGTGAACGAGGATTTCGCCGTCGAGAGTCTCGCGGGCGACATCTTTCAGCTCGGCAATACGTCGTACCGGATCGTGCGCGTGGAAGGCGGGCGCGTGCGCGTCGAAAACGCGAACGGCCAGCCGCCGAACATCCCGTTTTGGCTCGGCGAAGCGCCGGGCCGCAGCGACGAGCTTTCTCATGCGATTTCGCGTCTGCGCGCCGATGTCGACGCATGGCTCGATGGCGGCGTCGAAGCGACGGTCGCGCGGCTTGCACAAGAAAGTGGCATCGACATCGAAGCCGCGCGGCAGATCGTCGATTATCTGGCGCGTTCGCGCGCCGCGCTGACCGTGCTGCCGACGCAGGACACGCTCGTCATGGAGCGCTTCTTCGACGAATCCGGCGGCACGCAGCTCGTCATCCACGCGCCGTTCGGCAGCCGCGTGAATCGTGCGTGGGGACTCGCGCTGAGAAAGCGCTTCTGCCGCACGTTCAACTTCGAGCTGCAGGCGGCCGCGACCGAGGACGCGATCGTGCTGTCGCTGACGGGCAGCCACAGCTTTGCGCTCGATGACGTCTGGCGCTATCTGAAATCGGCGACTGCGGAGCACGTGCTGATCCAGGCGCTGCTCGACGCGCCGCTCTTTGGCGTGCGCTGGCGCTGGAACGCGACCAACTCGCTTGCGCTGCCGCGCTATACCGGCGGGCGCAAGGTCGCGCCGCAGTTGCAGCGCATGAAAAGCGAGGATCTGCTCGCGGCGGTGTTCCCGGATCAGGTCGCGTGCGCGGAAAACATCTCGGGCGAGCGCGACGTGCCGACGCATCCGCTCGTCGAGCAGACGATCGACGATTGCCTCCACGACGCGATGGATGCCGACGCGTGGCTCGCGCTCCTGCGGCGCATCGAAGCAGGCGATGTGCGGCTCGTCACGCGCGAATTGCCCGCGCCGTCGCCGCTCGCGGCCGAGATTCTGTCGGCGCGGCCGTATGCGTTTCTCGACGATGCGCCGCTCGAGGAACGCCGCACGCAGGCCGTGCTCGCGCGCCGATGGAGCGATCCGCATTCGGCGGACGATCTCGGCGCGCTCGATCCCGACGCCATCGCGAGCGTGCGCGACGAAGCCTGGCCCGAAGTCACGAGCGCCGATGAAATGCACGAGGCGCTTTCGACGCTCGCCTGCATCGCCGAATCCGAAGCGCAACGCGACCCGCAATGGATCGCGTGGCTGGATGCGCTCGCGCGCTCCGGCCGAGCGACGCGTCTGCAGATCGCGGAGCACGACGCGCTGTGGACGCCCGTCGAACGTCTCGCGTGTGTGCGCGCCGTCTACGAGCATGCGCCGATGCATCCGTCGCTGCAGCCGCCGCCCGGTTTCGACGATGCGTGGACAACCGACGACGCGCTCGTCGAAATCGTGCGCGCGCGTCTGTCGGGATTCGGGCCGCTGACGGTGCCGGAGATCGCGCGTCCGCTCGCGCTGCCCGCGTCGGCGATCGCGCTCGCCCTGACGCGGCTCGAAGCGCAGGGCTACGTGATGCGCGGACGGTTCGCGCCGGGCGCGCAGGTCGAAGAGTGGTGCGAGCGGCATTTGCTCGCGCGGATTCATCGCTATACGGTGCGGCGGCTGCGTCGCGAAATCGAGCCGGTCGAGCGGCAGGATTTCATGCGCTTTCTGCTCGAATGGCAGCGCGTCGCGCCCGATTCGCGCGGCGAGGGCCGCGACGCGCTCGGCGCCGTGCTCGAACAGCTCGAAGGTTTCGAGGCGCCCGCCGTCGCGTGGGAGGAAGAAATACTGCCGGCGCGCATCGCCGATTATTCGGGCATGTGGCTCGACGATCTGTGCCGCGCGGGCAAGCTCGTGTGGACGCGTCCGGCAGGACGCTCGCGCGCATCGGGCGGTCCGGTGCGCGGCACGCCGATCGTGCTGCTGCCGCGCCGTCACCTCGATGCATGGAACGCGCTCATGCGTCCCGACGAAGCGCCGCAACTGTCGTCGCGTGCCGAACGCGTGTTCGACGCGCTGAAAGCGCACGGCGCGATGTTCTTCGACGAACTGCTCTCCGACGTGCGCCTTCTGCGCACCGAACTCGAAGACGCGCTCGGCGAACTGGTCGCGCTCGGACTCGTCAATGCCGACAGTTTCGCGGGCCTGCGCGCGCTGCTCGCTCCGGCGGCGAAGCGCAACGCGTTCGCGCGGCGTCCGAGGCGCGGTGGCCTCTTCATCGGCGGAATGGACGACGCGGGCCGCTGGGCGCTCCTGCGCCGCGCGAAACCGGACGACGCGCGCGAAGACGGCGATCTCGAACACATCGCGCTGACGCTTTTGCGGCGCTACGGTGTCGTGTTCTGGCGTCTTCTGGAGCGCGAGGCGCAATGGCTGCCGCCGTGGCGCGATCTGCTGCGCGTCTATCACCGGCTGGAAGCGCGCGGCGAGATTCGCGGCGGGCGCTTCGTCGCCGGGCTCGCGGGCGAGCAATTCGCGCTGCCCGAAGCCGTGCCGCTGCTGCGCGACATGCGCAAGCGGCCGAAGGACGGCGTGTTCGTGGTGCTGTCGGCGGTCGATCCGCTCAATCTCGTCGGCACCTTGCTGCCGGGAGAAAAAGTGCCGGCGCTCGCGGCCAATCGCGTGCTGTATCTCGACGGCGTGCCGGTCGGCGCGGTGGTCGCGGGCAAGACGCGCTATTTCGGCGATTTCGATGGAGAAGGGCGCGAGCGCATGCGTCTCGCGCTCGTCAAGCGCACGGCGCGTTCGCTCGGCAGTTCCATCGGCAGCGGAGTGACGGGCGCGAGCATGCCGACGCGCCATTGAAGCGGCGAAGGACGCGATCCCTCGCCGCTATCGACGTTATTTCTTCGAGACGAATCTCGTGTTGAACGGACCGGCCTGCGTAGCGGGCACGTCCTTCACCGGCACGCCCGGATAACCGACGACGCGATTTGTCGCCGATGCCGGCCGGATGCGAAACAATGGACGCACGCCATCGCGCGCGCCGCCGACGATCGTATGCATCGCCTGCCTGTCGAGTTCGACGCTGTCGGCGAGATCCCTGATTTTGATGACGGCCATGGATGCTTCCTCCAGAGTGGGGAGTCCCAATCGAGTATAGACAATCGTCTTCGATGTGCCGGAGCGACTCCGTGATCCGCAACACCGATCGCGCGTGAACGCCAATGGCGGCACAAGGCGCGTGCCTTCTGCCGCAAAGACGTTCGTGAAGACCAATGCGAATCGCGTGCCAACGCCGCGTGCGAGCGGCATGAACTGTCCAGTGCGTTGATTTTTCGGTCCTTTTCGCCACGCGGCGAGTTCGTGCCAAGCGTATTTCGATGGCGTGACGCCAACACTCGTCATCGATGTGTCGGTCTCCGAACGACATGTGCGCGATGCCGCTCATGATCGAAAACGCCATTTGCGAAAGCTCCATGTGAAGGCTAGTATCGAACGATCACCGGGGTTTTGTTACGACAAGTAGTTGTCGATCGATTGGAGCCGCGTCGCGTCGCACAGATGACAAGTTTTGCGCAAGCGATTCGTACTTATCGGGGCGACGGCGGGTCGCGCGACGAGTTCTTTGCGGGAGTGGACGGCGCACTGGCGACCGAACAGACTCCGGCAAGGCGGCTCATGGAGATCCTCGACGAGGAGCACGCGGCGCGGCCGTTGCCCCCCGACATCTATGCGGCCATCCGCCGCCGCATCGAGCATGCGGCGCGCATGCGTCCCGAAGCCGATTCCCCTACCGGGCCCGCGAGCCGCGACGAGACGCGTCTGCAAACGTCGCCGGGTTTCGCGCCGCCGCCTTCGCGCGATCCGAGCGGCGGCACCGGGAGTCAGGCGACGCAAGTGATGGTCGATCACGATCAGCAGATGAAAGGCGTCGGCGACACGCTCAACAGCCGCTTCGTGCTGGAAGAATGTCTCGGCATCGGCGGAATGGGGACCGTGTACAAGGCGCTCGATCTGCGCAAGCTCGAAGCGTCGGACCGGCGGCCGTATGTCGCGATCAAGGTGCTCAATCTCCAGTTCCGCGGCAATCCGAAATCGCTGATCGCGTTGCAGCGCGAGGCGCGCAAGGCGCAGCAGCTCGCGCATCGGAATATCGTCACCGTGTACGACTTCGACCGCGACGGTCAGGTCGTCTATCTGACGATGGAATATCTGTCTGGCCAGCCCCTCTCGCGTCTGCTTCGGAACCCGAACTTCAAGGGCATGCCGTTCTCCGAGGTCTTTCCGATCTTCAAGGGCATGGCCAACGCGCTCGCCTACGCGCACGAACGCGGCTTCGTGCACTGCGATTTCAAACCGGCCAACGTGTTTCTCACGGACACGTCGGAAGTGAAGGTGATCGACTTCGGCATTTCGCGCGTGATCCAGCGGCCCGAGGAGGAAACCGAGGCGACCGTGTTCGATCCCGGCAGCCTCGGCGCGCTCACGCCCGCGTACGCGAGCCCGGAGATGCTGGAGCATCGCGAGCCCGATCCGCGCGACGACATTTACGCGCTCGGCTGCATCACCTACGAATTGCTGACGGGCAAGCATCCGTTCGATCGCGTGCCCGCGTTGCAGGCGAGAAGCGCGGGCATGAAGCCGCAGCGTCCCGAGCATCTCGGCAACAAGCAGTGGAAAGCGCTGAAGGCCGCGCTCGCATTCGAACGCGAAGCGAGGACGCCGAGCGTCACGCAATTTCTCGAAGATATCGCCGACGAAAATGCCGCGTCGCCCGCGGGCCGCAAGGGAAAAAAAGGCGGCGTGCCGAAGTTTGCGATCGGCGCGGCGGCGCTCGTGGCCCTGCTGGCGGCGGGCGCGGGATATTACTTCTACGATCAGTCGAGGGGCGGCGAGGAAGTTGCGCACGAAGCGCCGCCCGCGCCGGCAGAAGGCAGCGCCGCGGGAACGGTGACACCGCATTCGCCCGGCGCGCCCCCCGCTTCGGCGGCGGTGGCGGTCACGCCCGCCGTGCCCGCGACGCCCGTTCCCGAACTCACGATGGCCGCCGTCACGCCCGTGCTCGGGAGCGTGCCGTGCTCGGCGCTGGTGGCGTCGGTGCATGATCAGACCGTCGACGTGCAGGGCTTCGTATCGCAGAAATACGGTCTCGCGCGACTGAAGGAAGCGCTCGGCCGCGTGCCAGGCGTGAAGACGACGAACTTCGGCGTGCAGCCGGTCGCCGACGACAAATGCGATCTGCTCAAGGTGTACGGCCCGTTCTGGACGGCCAACCGCCAGTCGGGGCGACCGGCATCGGTGCACACGCGCTCGCGCGCGACGAGCCTCACCGAAGGCGACCCGCTCATCGTCGATCTGATGACGCCCGCGTTCGAGTCCTACGTCAACGTCGACTATTTCATGCTCGATGGCAGCGTCGTGCATCTGTTGCCGAACGCGCGCTCGCGCGACAACCAGGCGCCCGCAAACTACACGGCGACCATCGGCACAATGGGCGATTGGGTCGTCGGCAAGCCGTTCGGTTCGGAGATGATCGTGCTGACAGTCACGCCCGCGCCGCTCTTCGACTCGCCGCGCCCCGACAGCGAAGCGAAGTCCGAATATCTGCGCGCCGTCGACAAGCGGCTCTCGGCGCTCGCGGGCAAATACGGCCGCGAGCGCGTCGCCGTCGATATCTTCCAGATCACGACGCAAGCCAAAAAGTAGCGCCGGCTCAGGGTTTCGTGGCGGACGCCAGCACACAGGGCATCGGCACGAGCAGCTCGCCGTGCCGCGCGTACGCCGTCACGCGGGCGTGCACTTCCTGCGCGATTGCGGCAAGCGCGCTTTTCGATTGCGCGCGCAGCAGCGCCGCCATTCGCACGCCGCCGTGCATCAAGGCGTCGAGCGGCGTTTCGGGCAGCACGAGATGCCACGTTTGCTCGACTTCGACGGCGCGCGCGTCGGCAAAGCCGGCTTCGGTGAGCACGCGCACACATTCGTCGGGATCGCTGAAGCGAAAGAAGGGCGGCGAGGGCGGCAGTCCGACATCGAGCGTCCCATGCAGCCGGACCGCGTCGAGCACCATGCCGAAGCCGACCGCGCGTTCGGGTGCAGCCCACGCGGTGAACGCAATGCGTCCGCCCTGGCGGAGCACGCGCGCCGCTTCGTCGAGCGCGCGCTCGGGCTCGGGAAAATGCAGCATGCCGAAGTTGATGCCGACGGCGTCGAAGCTTTCGTCGCCGAACGGCAACTGCTCCGCGCCCGCGAGATGAAACTCGATCTCGGGATGAAACTGCCGCGCGTGCGCGATCATCGACGCGGAAAAATCGACGGCCGCCGCAGTCGCGCCACGCTCGATCGCCGCCGCGGCGAGATTGCCCGGCCCGGCGGCGACATCGAGCATGCGGATGCCCGGCGCGACCGAAAGCGCATCGAGCAGCGCGGGATGCGCCTGAACGGTCAGCCTTCCAAAATAGTCCTCGTACGACGGGACCACATGCTCCCAGCCGTCCTTCTCGAACGCTGCGAATTCGTCGAATTGCATGACGCACCTCCGCTCGCCGCACGCGCGGCTCGTCGTTGCCGGAGGCCGGGCCTCGTCAGGACCGCGCGAGGCTAGGTCTTGGGCTTCTCGATAGAAGCTTTGAGTTCGTTCAGGGCGTCTTCCATGCGTTTGCTGACGAGCGCATAGGCTTCGGCCTGAGTCTGCTGGGTCGTGCGCGCGATGTCCTGCATGTCCGCGAGCGCGTTGTGCAGCGCGCGTTGCACGACTTCGTTGGCGTTGAACGGCGGTTGCGTCGAGGTCGTGGCGAATTGTTTTGCGATGCCTTCGAGATCGCTCAAGGTCCGGCGCAGGATTTCGAGTTGTTTGTCGCGCAGCGCCTCCATGCCGCCGAACGCGACGCGATTGGTCGCCGCGAGCGCTTCGACGTCCTTGCGGCGCGATTCCATGATCGCGGTGACGTCGAACCCAGGAAGCTGGTACTGCTGGAACATGGCTGCAAACTGGCTGAACGGATCGCTGAAATTTTGGTTCATCGTGCCTCCCCAGGGTTTTGTCGGTCGAATGCGAGCCATTCTTGCGGGCAAAGGCGAGGATGGCCCGGGCAGCATGCGCCGTGTGCGCGAAGCCATGCCAACGCGCAGCCAGCACCTGATACTACCAATATAAGCCGTGGAAATGGGGCAAGGGAAAACACCAGAACGAGCGGTCGCCTCCCGGCGCGCGCGACGTTCGGTTGAGGTTGATGCAGGTCAATTCGTGCCGCGCCGAGCAAGCGACCATTGAATTATCGCGGCGCGGTATCGGTGCGCCCGACGGTCGGGAGAACATCATGATCAGGGGTGAAGGGCGCATCGTGGCGGCTTTGGGCGCGGTGTTCGTGACGCTGGGCGGCATCAATGCGGCGCTGCGCGGCCTGCTCTTCGACGAGACGTCGGTGATGTACTACGGCGTGCTCGCGATACTCATCGGGGCTGCGTCGTTCGTCGTGATGCTGACACCGTTCCCGAGCGACGAGCCCTGACGATTGAGCGCGTGCCGATCAGATTCTCTCCTCGTCGGCGAATACGCCGTGCTCCGCCTTGATCTGCTCGCGATCGATGCACTGGACGTGCCAGCGTCCGGTGCTCTTCATGCCGGCGCCGTCGGCATACCAGAGGACGCGTCCCGCGAGACCCTCGCATGGGCCATCCGGCGCGTCGACATCGAGGCGCTCCAGAACGCAGATGGGATCGCCCACTTGCTGGCCGCAAATCATCGTGCCGTTCGAACCTGTGCGCAAGCCGCCCCAGTCCGGCACATCGACGGACTGATGACCCTCGCGCGACCATCGGCGGGTTTCCTTGTCGAGCCACAGGATGGCGTAGGCCGCCGATTGAGCGCCTTCGAAGCCATCCAGCTTGACCGTGATACGCATGTCATCCTCCATGAAGCAAATTCGATGGACGAAGACGCTCGGCGCTTTCGCCGGCCATGAGCGTCCTCGGTTGAATGGCGGCTTGCGCCGCGCGTATTGTTGAGGCGTTGCGACGCGATCTTCTCAGACCGCGATGAGAGGTTCGAACTGGACGCCGCAGATAAGTTTAATCGCGCCGCATGTAATGGGTTCCATCGCCGATGCGTTCGTAAGGCACGCTTCGGATCGCGAACTTGCCGCGCCGCAACAGCGATGATGTCCGAACCAAACAAGCAAGTCCGATGCCGAAATGTGTCGCCGACACATGTTCGCTTCGTGACTGCATGAGTCAAGTTTAGTACGACAATCTGACCGTTCAGCGACAGTCATCGGAGGCAAATCGCCGCACGCGCGAGCAACCGATGCGCGATGCGTGCGCCGCATCATCGCGTGATGTGGTGTAACCAGAATGCCCGGCGAGCGTGCATCGGTGCACCAAGGCGGCTTCGCGCGCCCCAGCGCATCGCGCGTGCGTGCCGTTCGTTTGCTGCTGCGACGGACAACACGCTGCGCTGCAATATCGATGGAGATGAATTCATGCGCGCAATGGTCTTCGACGGCAACGGTCCTTTCCTGCAGTTGCGCGATCTGCCCGATCCGGTGCCGCGCGCAGGTGAACTGCTCATCGACGTCCATGCGTGCGGCGTGTGCCGCACCGATCTCCATGTAGTCGACGGCGAGCTCGCGCATCCGAAGCGGCCCGTGATACCGGGCCACGAGATCGTGGGAACGGTCGCGCGGCTCGGCGCGGGCGTGACGAACTTCGCGCCCGGCGATCGCGTGGGCGTGCCGTGGCTGGGCCATACCTGCGGCCGTTGCCGCTACTGCATCGCCGGCCGCGAGAATCTCTGCGATGCGCCGGATTTCACCGGCTATACGATCGACGGCGGTTACGCGCAACGCGTCGTCGCCGATGCGCGCTACTGCCTGCATCTGCCGCAACGGTATTCGGACGTGGAAGCCGCGCCGCTGCTGTGCGCGGGACTGATCGGCTATCGCACGCTCGCGGTGGCCGGCGACGCGCAGCGCATCGGCATCTATGGCTTCGGCGCGGCCGCGCATATCGTCGCGCAGGTGGCGAAGCATCAGGGGCGCGCGGTCTATGCGTTCACGCGTCCGGGCGATATCGCGGCGCAACGTCTCGCGCTCGCCCTGAAGGCGCATTGGGCGGGCGGCAGCGACGAGACGCCGCCCGATGAACTCGACGCCGCGCTGATCTTCGCGCCCGCCGGCGCGCTCGTGCCCGCGGCGCTCAAGGCGGTCGCGAAGGGCGGCGCCGTGGTGTGCGGCGGCATCCACATGAGCGACATTCCTTCGTTTCCGTATGCGCTGCTCTGGGGCGAGCGGCGCGTCATATCGGTGGCGAATCTCACGCGCGAGGACGGCCGCGCGTTCATGGGGATCGCCGCGCAGTTTCATTTGGATCTGCACACGACGCCTTATCCGCTCGACGAAGCGAACCGCGCGCTCGCCGATCTGCGCGACGGCAAGCTGACGGGCGCGGCGGTGCTGACGGTCCGCGCGTGAATCAGTGATGTTCGAGCATCGCGCGATCGACGATGCGGACCTGACGCCCGTTGAGCCCGATCGCGCCTTCGCGCTGCAGCTTCGAGAGCGTGCGGCTCACGGTTTCGAGTTCGAGCCCGAGATAGCTGCCGATATCCGCGCGCGTCATTGGCAAGAGAAGATCGACCGGATGTCCGCCGGATGACGTTGCGCCCGCGTCGAGGCGTTCGGCGAAATCGAGCAGGAACGCCGCGACGCGTTCGCGCGCGGGCATGGTGCCGAGCATCAGCGCGAGACGCGATGCGCGCACGATCTCCGCGCTCATGATCGCGAGCAGTTCGTGCTGCATCCCCGCGTATTCGCGACACAGCGGTTCGAGAATGCCGACCGGCATGATCCGCACGACGCTCGCTTCGAGCGCGACGGCGTCGCTTTCGTGCCGGTTCGTGCATATGCCGTCGAGACCGAGCGTTTCGTTTTCGAAGTGAAAGCCCGTGACCTGCGTGTGCGGCGCGCTGTCATCGTCGCTGCTGGGGAATGTCGCAACGGTCTTGAAGCAACCGCTTTGCACCGTATACAGGCTGCGCAACGGCTCCCCCGCGCAATACAACGCATCGCCACGCTCGACGGTGCGCGTCGGAAACGGGATCGCGTCGGTGTCCGAAAAGCGGACGTGCAACGTCGGCGCGCGCCGGGTCGAAGCGCCCGCATCGATTGAAGGTTCCATTGCGACTTCCTCCTTCAAGACCAGTATGGTTCACGAATGGAGGAAAAGAAAATCGGCCTGACTCGCGCGACCGTTTCAGAACTCGATATCGAGTTCGTCGATTTCCTCGGCTTCCTGTTGCGCATCGGCGATCCAGCGGCGCATTTCCGGCATCGCGAGAATGCGCTCGCCGTACGCGACGATATCGGCGTCGAGCTTGACATCGTAGGTGACGAAGCGCGTGACGACCGGCGCGAACATCGCGTCCGCGCACGTACGTTCGCCGAACAGATACGGACCACCATACCGCGCGAGACATTCATGCCAGATCGTCACGATCCGCTCGATGTCGGTCTGCGCGCGCGCCCATACCTTGAAGCCCGGAAAGTGCGCCTTCAGGTTCATCGGCAGGGCGGAGCGCAGTGCGGCAAAACCCGAGTGCATCTCGCCGCAAATCGCGCGGCAATGCGCGCGTTCGGCGCGCTCCTTCGGCAACAGGCCGGCATCGGGGCATACTTCATTCAGATATTCCGCGATGGCGAGCGTGTCCCAGACCTTGATGCCATCGTGAAAGAGACACGGCACGAGTATCGATGGCGACAGCAAAAGCAGTTCGGCGCGCGCGCCGGGATCGTCGGCGGGCATCACGACTTCCTCGAACGGCAGTCCGCTGAACTTCGTGAGCAGCCAGCCGCGCAGCGACCAGGACGAATAGTTCTTGCTGCTAATGGTGAGCGTGGCGTTCGCCATGAGTCGTTCCTCGCGCGTCGTGCACCAAGACGGATCGAGCGCGGTGCGCCCAAGCACCGAAGCGCGGCAAAACGCGCTCGTGAATGGCATCCGTGCAAAGCCTATGCCAATCGCGTGACATATGAAGGCCCATGTAGCCATCGATTGGCATGGCTATTGCCTCCTTTCGTCGCCATGAATCCGTTCACCTATGCGGGCTATCAGGCCTGGTCCGATTCGATGCTGCCGATCCGCCACGCCGCTACGCTCGTCGAAGGCGCGCTGCGCGTCTGGAAGGATATCGGCGAGACGCCGCAGGCCCGCGGTATGGCGGCGCTCTGCGAACAGGTCGCGCTCACGGGCCTGACGCACGCGCGGCCGCCATTCGATATCGCGCCGGTGCAAGCCGAAGGCAAAACGATGCGCGTCGTGGAAGAAGTCGCGGCATCGACGCCGTTCTGCGATCTGCTGCATTTTCGCAAGGACGATGCGTCCATCGTGCAGCCGCGCGTGCTCGTCATCGCGCCGATGTCCGGCCACTTCGCGACCCTCTTGCGCGGCACCGTGCAGACGATGCTCGCCGATCACGACGTCTATATCACCGACTGGCGCAATCCGCGCGACGTCTCGCTGATGCACGGCCGCTTCGGTTTCGACGAATACGTGCAGCACATCATCGATTTCATCGAGACGATCGGGCCGGGCGCGCATCTGCTCGCCGTCTGCCAGCCGACCGTCGCGGCGCTCTCGGCGGTTGCGCTGATGGCCGAGGACCGGCATCCCGCCGAGCCGGCGAGCATGACGCTGATGGCCGGTCCCATCGATACGCGCGTGAACCCGACGCGCGTGAACGAACTCGCGAAAAGCAAGCCGATCGACTGGTTCGAGCGCAATCTCATCAGCATGGTGCCGTTCGGTTTCGCGGGCGCGATGCGGCGCGTTTATCCGGGCTTCGTACAGCTGGGCGCGTTCATGTCGATGAATCTCGCGCGTCACATCGAATCGTTCGAGGAGATGCATCATCAACGCGCGAAGGGCGACGTCGCGAAGGCCGATGCGATCCGCGTTTTCTACGAGGAATACTTCGCGACGATGGACCTCACCGCGGAGTTCTATCTGGAAACCGTCGACACCGTGTTTCAGCGGCACGCACTGCCGCTGAAGCAGCTCGAAGTGCGCGGCCGCAAGGTCGATCCGTCGGCGATCCGGCGCACCGCGCTTTTCACCGTCGAGGGCGAGCGCGACGATATCTGCGCCGTCGGCCAGACGCTCGCGGCGCAGGATCTGTGCGACAAGCTGCGGCCGTATCTGAAGGCGCATCATGTTCAGACGGGCGTCGGCCACTACGGCGTGTTCAACGGCAAGCGCTGGGAGCAGCAGATTTATCCGCGCATCCGCGCATTGATCCACGACAACGAGCCCAGTCCCGCCGGTGTGAATGCGCGCACGCAGCCGATGGTGCCCTTGCACGCAATCGCGCCGCTCGCACGCGAATCCACGGTCGCCGAGGATCAGGCGCAGACGGCGAACGAGGGCGATGACAAACAGGCGATCGCCGATCCCGAATAACGCTAGCTCGAGAGCGGCAGAACGATGCGCGACTCCGCGCCGCCGCCGTCGCGCGCGCGCAGTTCGAGCGTTCCGCCGTGCAGCCGCGCGATGCGCTCGACGATTGCAAGTCCGAGGCCCGTGCCCTTCGGCTGGCCTTCGCCGCCGCCGCGCTTGAACGGCTGCTTCAGCGCTTCCGGATCCTGACCGCCGAGGCCTTTTCCGCGATCCGCGATCACGACGCAGGCCGTGTTCGCCTCGCGATCTGTCCACGTCCGCACTTCCAGGCCGACTACGCCGTAGAGCACTGCGTTCTGCATCAGGTTCATGAGCATCCGCATCATGCTGATCGGCCTGAACGGGAACGGTTCGATCTCGCCGAGATCGAGCGCGAACTCGTGCCCCAGTCCGGCGAAATCGGCGGCCAGATTGGCGATCAGCGCGTTGAGATCGCCGACGACGGGCGTTTCCTTCGCGCCGCTGCCCGCGTAGTCCATGAACTGCTGAAGAATCGTATCGATGGTGTCGAGATAGCCTTCCGCCGATGCCGCGAAAGCCGCGTCCGTCGATGGCACGGCGGACATCGCCATGGCGAGGCGCAGCTTGGTCATCGGCGTGCGAATGTCGTGCGAAATGCCCGCGAGCATCAGCGCGCGCGTGGCGTCGGCTTCCTTCAGCGCGGCCGTCATGCGATTGAAGGCGCCGCTGACCTGGGCGATTTCCGTCGGACCGTCGGTCGGCAGGACGCCCGGCTCGCCGCCCGCGGACACGAGCCGAGCGGCATCGGCGAGATGCGCGAGCGGACGGTTCAGATGGCGCTGGATCAAGTACGCCGTCGCGAACGCGAGCGCGCCGAGTCCGAGCGAAAGGAAAAGGGCGGTCGCGAGGCCGTCGTCGTGCGCGGCTTCGGGCACCGGCAGCGCCAGCCAGCGCGGCTCGCCCGCCAGATGCGCGCGGATCCACAAGCGCTGCTGACCGTCGTCGGACGCTTCTGCGCCTTGCCAGCGCACGAGCATGTCGGCGGGCAGATGCGCGCGCAGGCTCTCGATGAACGTCCGGCGCTGATACGTTTGATAGAAGCGCAAGCGCGATCCCGGCGCCATGTCGCGCGCGCCGGCGGGCAGTTCGGCGCGAAGGTCGAGGTTCACGGCGACGCTTTGCGCGGCTTCGGGCGGCGAAGTTTTCAGGAGCGTATCGAGCGTGACAATATAGCTCGCGAAGGTCGCCGCCGCGCGCTCGATGCGCGGCGTCTGGATGAAATGGAGCAGCACGGCGATCGCGCACACCTGGCTCACCGCGACGAGCGCGACCAGCAGCAGGATGTTGCGCGCGAAGAGCGAGCGCGGCGCCCACTTCACGATTCGATTTCCGCGAGCAGCATGTAGCCGACGCCCCACACGGTCTTGATGAAGCGCGGCTTGCCCGGATCTTCCTCGACGATCTGACGCAGCCGCAACACCTGCACGTCGATGCTGCGATCGAGCGCGTCGTGATCGCGGCCGCGCGTGCGGGCGATGAGGTTGTCGCGGCTGACCGCGCGGTTCGGCGACGAGCCGAGCGCCGTGAGCAACTGCATCTGCGCGGAATGAATCTCGAACGGCTCGCCGCCGCGATACAGCTTTTGCTTCGCGAGATCGAGGCGGAAATCGCCGAAACGGATGCGCTGCTGCGTATGCGTCGGGTCGCCCGCCGCAATCTTCTGGCGGCGCAGCAACGCACGCACGCGAGCGACGAGTTCCTGCGGCAGAAAGGGCTTGGCAAGGTAATCGTCGGCGCCGGTTTCGAGGCCGACGACCTTGTCGACCGGATCGCCTTTCGCGGTGAGCATCAGGATCGGCAGCGTCTGGCCTTCGGCGCGCAGGCGCTTGCAGACCGAAAGGCCGTCTTCGGGCTCCATCATCCAGTCGAGCACCA
Source organism: Caballeronia sp. AZ7_KS35 (assembly GCF_023631045.1). NCBI lineage: Bacteria > Pseudomonadati > Pseudomonadota > Betaproteobacteria > Burkholderiales > Burkholderiaceae > Caballeronia > Caballeronia sp. AZ7_KS35. Next base: position 186,952 of record NZ_JALQDV010000030.1, read on the forward strand.
GCAGGTCGTAAGGCTCGCGCTGCAAATAGCGGTCGAGCCGCTTGCCATTTTCGACGACGCGTACTTCGAAACCCTGCGAACTCAGAAATCGCTGCAGCATGTTGCGCAACTCGGCTTCGTCGTCAAGCACGATGATCTTCGGCAGGGTTTCCATGGAGGCTCCGGGTCAGCGTTGCGCGGCGTGCTCGTGCATGAAGGCTTCGATTTGCGGCAGCGTGACGTAGCCGTTCTTCTGCGTGTCGATTTCGTCGAAGTGCTTGGCGACCATCGGCATGCCCGTGGATGCCTGCTCGCGCGTGAGCTTGCCGTCGTGCGTGGTGTTGGCGCTCGAAAAGCGCGTCTGCAACTGGCCGAGCACGTGTTCGAGGCGCGGGCTCGCGCCCATCGGCTGCGTAGCGGTCTGCGCGAACGCCGCGCCCGACGTGGCGCACGCCGCGCATGCCGCAAGGATGACAAGAATCTTTCGCATGGCTCTCTCCCCTGATTCGCTACGGATGAACGTCGACGGTGATGCCATTCTATTGAGCCGCGCCGCGAACGCAATCTTGGGGATGCTACGAATCATGTCGCCGTATTTCGCGTTCGATGCCGCGCATTCGCGCCGACATCCCGCGACATAAGTTACGACTCACGCATCGGGCAGGGCTTCGCTATCGTTCTCATCGCCGGCAGTTGCATTTCTTTGTTGCTGCCGTATTCAACGTCTCCCGATGCATGAGGACTTCAACATGAATTGCCGTTTGCTCAGCGTTTCCGCCGTTGCCGCCATCAGCCTGACCTGCGCGAAGACCGCATCGGCTGGAACGAGCGCGCAGGTTTCCTACGTCGCGCCCGCCGTCGTTTACGCGCCGCCGCCGCGTCCCGTGTACTGCTACGCGCCGCCGCCGAGGCCGCCGTATTACTACGTGCCCGCGCGCACGATCGTCGTCGAGCCGGCGTTCGCGCCGGTGGTGGTCGCCGCGCCGCCGCCTCCGCCGCCGCAGCCTGCCGTCATCGTGACGCCGTATGGAGTTGCGCCTGCCGTCAGAGTGACTTACGCGCAGCCGGTGCTCGCGACGCCCGTCGTCGTCATGCATTGATCAATGCGATCCACGGCCGCCTCCTATACTGGATGAACCGCATGGGCGCAACTGCCGATGCGGCGGCGAGCCCGGCGCGTCGCGCCGTTTCATGGCGTTCCAACAGGAGGATCGAGCCATGCTATTCATCGTCAACTGGACTGCGCAACCCGAGGCCGAACGACTCGCGGCCGAGCGATTCCTGCAAACTCGCGGCGCGCCGCCCGACGGCATTCATCTGCTGGGCCGCTGGCATGCGATCGGTTCGATCTGGGGTATCGCCGTGTGCGAATGCGACAACGTCGAGCCGCTCGCGCAATGGGCGCACGAATGGGCCGATTTGTTCATGTTCGACATCAAGCCGGCGATCACGGACGAGCAGGTCGGAAAAATGCTCGCCGAGTATGCGCAGCGACAGTAGCGGGGCAAGCGGCCCGATTCGTCGTACGAACGCGCGTCGAGAGCTTAGGGTTTGCGTGGCTTGCAGCGGCACGGAGAATGCCTCAACATCACAAATGTACTAGTTAGTTCAAATTTGAGCGCCATATACGATCTCCGCGAAGTTGTTTCAAGCATGGCGCCGTCAAGGAGCGAAGCGTGACCCAATCCCCTACGAAAGAACCTTGCGTCATATCGGTTGCGATCACCGGTTCGGTGCCGCGCAAGAAAGACAATCCCGCCGTGCCGATCACGATTGCCGAGCAGATCGAAAGCACGCACGAGGCGTATGAAGCGGGCGCGACGCTCGTGCATCTGCATGTGCGCGACGAGGATGAGCGATCGAGCTCGGACCGGCACAGGTTCGCGGAATTGCAGGAAGGCATCCGCAAGCATTGCCCTGACATCATCATCCAGTTCTCGACGGGCGGGCGCGGGCGTTCGTTCGAGCAGCGCGGCGCGATGCTGGACTTGAAGCCTGACATGGCGTCGCTCGCGACGGGATCGGTCAACTTTCCGACGATCGTCTACGAGAATCCGCCCGATTTCGTGCGCTCGCTCGCGCAGACGATGCTCGATCACAACGTGAAGCCCGAGATCGAGATCTTCGATCTGGCGATGCTCTATAGCACCGTCGATCTCGTGAATCAGGGTTTGTTGAAATCGCCTGTGCACGTTCAGTTCGTGCTCGGCGTGAAGAACGCATTGCCCGCGCGACGCGAGATTCTCGAGTTCGAGGTCGAGCAGTTGAAGAAGAATCTGCCGGATGCCACGTGGACGGCTGCGGGCATCGGGCGCCATCAGCTCGAAGTGAATCATTGGACGTTGCAATTGGGCGGACATTGCCGAACGGGACTCGAAGACAACGTGCGCTGGGACAAGGACACGCTCGCGAAGAGCAATGCGCAACTCGTGAGCCGGGTGGCGTCGTTATGCGCGGAGTACGGTCGGCCGGTGGCGACGGCGACGGAAGCGAGGAAGCTGTTGTCGATCTGAATTTCGATGGCGATGGCCGAAGCGCGCTTGCGGGAGACCGCGGGCGCGTTTTTGTTTACGCTGCGCAATATCGCTTCGCATGCCGAAATGTCATTCAAGGCTCGCACTTCGCGTGCGGCGAAGTACTGAGCATGGGACAGGCGGCTTGCGGTGCCTCGCGCGAAAAATCTGCCTGACAAAATCTGCCTTACAATCGGTCTCCACCCTGACAAGCACGTCACGCGCGAACATGAACGAGCGTAAGTCATCCGGCCTCGCCGACCGGATTTATAGCGACATCCTCAACAGCATCATCGAAGGCGAGTTCAAGGAGGGCGACCGGCTCCTCACCGAACACGCGCTCGCGGAACGATTCGCCACCTCGCGTCCGACCGTGCGCGAGGCGCTCGCGCGGTTGCGCGCAGACGGCATCATCGTGACGCGGCGCGGATCGGGAACGATCGTGGGTCGCCGCCCCGATCCCGACGTGCGCCGCTTCGCTCCGCTGGAAACGCTATCCGACATTCGTCGCTGCTACGAATTTCGCGTGGTGACGGAGTCGGGCGCGGCGGAACTGGCCGCCGTCAAGGCCGAGGAGCAAGACATCCGCGCGATTCAGGACGCGTGGGACCAGCTCGAACGCGTCGTCGAAACGCAGGAGGGCATCGGCGCGAAAGACGATTTCGCGTTTCATCTCGCGGTCGCGCGAGCGTCTAAAAATCAGTTCTTCATCACCGTGCTGTCGTTCATCGAAGAACAGGTCGAAGTCAGCATGAACCTGTCACGCAACCTGTCGTACGTGAAGACGCTCGAACGCCAGCGTCTCGTTCAGAGAGAGCATCGCGAAATCCTTGAAGCGATCCGCGCGCACGATTCCGCCCGAGCCGGGCAAGCGATGAAGGCGCACCTCGAGAACGCGGTCGAGCGCATGTTCGGTGAATAATTTCGACCCGACAGTTGTCACACAACCTTAGCCAACTTGCGATAAACTGGCTCCCTCCCGGCAAAGTTGTTTGACAACTTTTACCCGCCTTGCTACCTTCTGCGGACCTTTTCCGTCGATTCAGCGAGGCGTCATGAATACCGATCCCATCGTCGTCAGCGAGTTTTCCGCATCCGTCATGGCGGTGCCGCCGCTGGCGCGTCGCCCGGATTATTCGCTCGATCCCGAAGCCAACCGCAGGCTGATCGCTCATATCGAGGCCGGCGGCGTGTCCACGCTGCTTTACGGCGGCAACGCGAATCTGTACCACGTCGCCGTCAGCGAGTTCCGGGAGTTGCTTGACATGCTGGCCGAGTCGGCTGGCCCGCGGACTCGCGTCATTCCGGCCATCGGCCCTGACTACGGGAAGATGCTCGATCAGGCGCGCATCCTCGCGCAGACGGGCTACCGCACCGCGATGATCCTGCCGCTCGCGGGTTTCACCACGCCGGAGGGCGTCGCGCACGGCCTCAGACGTCTTGCCGATGTGGCCGGCATGCCGTTCACGCTCTATATCAAGAGCGAGAGTTACATCGACGTGGACGGGCTTGCCGGCCTCGTCGATGACGGCACGCTGCTCGCGGTGAAATACGCGATTCAGCGGGCCAATCCAGCGGACGACGGCTATCTGCGGCGCTTGCTCGAAAGCGTGCCGGCGTCGAAGGTCGTGTCGGGCATGGGCGAGCGCCCCGCGCTGGTTCACACGCGCGACTTCGGTCTCGCGTCATGGACGACCGGCTCGGGATGCATCGCGCCGCACGCAGTGATGGCGCTGCTGCGCGCGGCAAAAGCAGGCGGCACCGGGGCCGATTCCATCTACGAGCACTTTATGCCGCTCGAAACCCTTCGCGACGAAGTCTCGCTGATCCGCGTTCTGCACGACGCCGTGACCTTATCGGGCATCGCCGACATGGGCCCGATACTGCCGTTGCTGAGCGCGTCGCCCGAAGCTGCGTTGCCGGCCATCGAACGTGAAGCGCGCGCGCTGCTCGCATTCGATGAAACCCTCCGCGTTTCCGGGAAACGTGCAGGAAACCCCAGTTAAACAAAGGTTAAAGCGGGAGGTAACAAGCGCTCGGGGTATATCCCGAGGCGGCTTGCAAAGCGCTATCGGCAGAGGAAAAAAGCCGGTTCGGCTGTTTCGGTAACAGCATCGGCGGGTTGCGATTTGCTTGACATCCTATAACCTCGTTAGCTATTTTTCAGCATCCAAGCCGCAACGAGGACGCACGCGCACGATAGACACGCAAGAATCAGAACGAAGTACAAACAGGCCGGCGATCAACACAATCGACAACATCGACGATCCGACCGGACCTCTTCCCGACCAGCGGTTGCGAGAGAAGTGAGGAGACAACATGGCTTTCAAGGCAGGACTGTCAGTGAAACTGGCGGCGATTTGCGTCGCCGTGAGCGCGGCTTTCGGCACGAGCGCGGCCCACGCGGCCGATCCCGTGTCGATCAACATCGTCGACGTTGCAGGCAATCTGCAACTGACGCAAAAGGGCTTCGAGGCGTTCAAGGCCAAGTATCCGGACCTCGTGTCCAGCATCACGTTCACGAATGCGCCGGCGCCGCAACTGCCGGGCAAGATCAAGGCGATGCAGGCGGCGGGGCGCTCGGACATCGACCTCGTCGTGACGGGCACCGACGCGCTCGCGGCCGGCATTCAGCAAGGTCTGTGGGAGAAGCTTCTGCCCGACAACGCCAAGGCATTCCCCGGCGTGCTCGACAAGTACGCGCCCGGTCCGCGCAAGATGCAGGACATCGCGCAGGGCTACGGTCTGGAAGTGACGTACATGCCAGCGGGTCCGCTGCTCGAATACAACCCGGCCAAAGTCACCGATGTCCCCAAGACGCCGGATCAACTGCTCGCGTGGTGCAAGGCGCATCCGAACAAGCTGATCTACGCGCGTCCGGCCAACTCCGGTCCGGGCCGCACCTTCCTGATGGGCCTGCCGTACGTGCTCGGCGACAAGGACCCGATGGACCCGATCAACGGCTGGGACAAGACCTGGGCGTTCCTCAAGCAACTGAACGACTGCATTCCGTACTACCCGGGCGGCACGTCGGCCGTGATGAAGGAGCTGGGTGAAGGCACGCGCGACATGACCGTCACCGTGACGGGCTGGGACATCAATCCGCGCGCGCTCGGCATCGTGCCGGCGGAATTCAAGGTCGGCGCATTCGACAACATGACGTGGGTCAACGACGCCCATTACATGGTGATTCCGAAAGGCGTGCCGAAGGAAAAGCTCGACGTGCTCTACAAGCTGATGAACTTCATGCTCGAGCCGGCGCAGCAGGCGCTGACATATGACGATGGCTATTTCTATCCGGGCCCGGCGGTGAAGGACGTGCCGCTCTCGATGGCGCCCGCGAAGAGCCAGGAAGTCATCCAGAAGTTCGGCCGTCCGGAATACGCGAAGCTCCTCGCCGACCGTCCGCACGTACTGCCGCTGAACGCGCAGGCGATGGTCGCCGCGTTCCAAAAATGGGACCGCGAAATCGGCGCGGCGAAGACGAAGTAAGTCGACGTATCGGTGTGATGAGACGGCGACGTTCCTCGCGAGGAGCGTCGCCGCTTGTACAAAAAAGCGCAGGAAATGTCATGAAGCACACTTTTGAGCAGTTGCGCCTCGACTCGGTCTCGCGCAGCTTCACCAACGCCGAAGGTCAGCAACTCGCGGCGTTGAAGGGACTCGATCTGAACATCCAGCGCGGCGAGTTCATCGCGCTGCTCGGACCGTCGGGCTGCGGCAAGTCGACCGCGCTGAACTGCATCGCCGGATTGCAGCCGTTGACCGGCGGCGGCATCTGGCTCGACGACAAACGTATCGACGTGCTGCCGCCCGAAAAGCGCGGCTTCGGCATGGTCTTTCAGAACTACGCGCTCTTTCCGCACATGTCGGTGCTGGACAACGTCGGTTTCGGATTGAAGATGCGCGGGGTATCCAAGGCCGAAGCGACGAAGCGGGCGAAAGCCGCGTTGCAACTCGTGCAACTGATCGGCCACGACGCCAAGCTGCCCGGTCAGCTTTCCGGCGGCCAGCAACAGCGCGTGGCGATCGCGCGCGCGATCGTCATCGAACCGCCGCTCGTTTTGATGGACGAGCCGCTCTCTAACCTCGACACCAAGTTGCGCATCGAAATGCGCGCCGAGATTCGCCGCATCCACGGCAAACTGGAGCGCGCGACGATCTACGTCACGCACGATCAGGACGAAGCGCTCTCGATGGCCGATCGCATCGTCGTGATGAAAGAGGGCGTCGTGCAGCAGGTCGCGTCGCCGAAGGAAGTCTATTCGCGTCCGAAGAACCTGCACGTCGCGCGGTTCATGGGCTTTCGCAATGTCGTGCAGGCGACGCTCGAAGGCACGCAGGGCGATTGCGTCGCGGTGAACGCGAACGGCGTCAGGCTGCTCGGCACGCCGATGGAAGGCTTCGACAGCAAGCGCGTTGCGGTCGCGCTGCGTCCGGAAGACATGGAGCGCGTCGCGCCCGGCACGGAAAACGCGTTCGACGCGCACGTCGAAGTCGTCGAGTACGGCGGACGCGATTCGCTCATCATCATCGATACGGCGTTCGGCAAGCTCTGGGCGCGCATCGCGGGCGAATGCAGCGAAGGCGAGCGCATCACGCTGCGCGTCGCGCCTTCGAAGACGCTCGTGTACGGAGAAGAAAAATGATCGCGCTTCCCGCGCAGCGCGATCCGAAGGGCTGGCTCGTAGCGCCCGCGCTCATCTTCATTCTCGCGCTGTTCATCTATCCGTTCGCCTACGGGCTGATGCTGTCGTTCAATCCGATGAACGGCGGCGGCATATGGGCGAACTACGTCACGTTCTTCACCGATTCGTCGATGTGGCCGACGATCATCGTCACGCTCAAGCTCGCCGTGCCCGCGACGATCATCAACGTCGGCGTATCGGTGCCCGTCGCGTTCGCGCTGCGCCGCACGTCGCCGTGGCAGAAGTTCGCGACGACGCTGCTCGTCGTGCCGGTGACGCTCGGCACCGTGCTGATCGCCGACGGCATGCTCACGTACTTCAGTCCGAACGGCTGGTTCCCGCAGGCGTTGCAGGCGCTGCATCTCTACGGCGATGAAGTGCGTCTCACGCACAACTACTGGGGCGTGCTGATTTCGCTGATCGTGTCGGGATTTCCGTTCGCGTTTCTGCTGACGCTTTCGTACGTGACCGGCATCGATCCGACGCTCGCGCGCGCGGCGGCCACGCTCGGCGCGAATCCGTGGCAGCAGTTCCGTCAGATCTATCTGCCCTTGCTGTTGCCCGGCCTCACGATGACCGCGTGTCTCTCGTTCGTGCAGGCGTTCTCGGTGTTTCCGTCGGCGGTGCTGCTCGGCGCGCCGGCCGGCCCGACGCGCGTGATCTCGATCGCCGCATCGGAGGCTGCGTTCGAAAACTACGACTACGCGCTCGCATCGACCATCGCGATCGTGATGGGCTTCGTGCAGTTGCTCGTGGTCGGCGGCATGCTCGGCGCGCGCCGCTTCTTCTATACGGGTCCGGTGACGGGAGGCAAGGGATAATGACGACCGATAACCGCGCGGCGTCCGGCTGGCAGGCCGGCGCCCCGACTCGAAGCACGGGCAAACAGATGAAACAGCAAGCGAGCCTGCGCGCCAGGCTATGGAAGTTCTTCGTCTGGACGACGATGGCCTTCTTCCTCGTCAACGTGCTGCTGCTGATCGCGACGGTCGCCGTGAATTCGGTGGCGACGCGCTGGTTCGGCACGCTGCTGCCGCAAGGCTTCACGCTGCACTGGTACGCGCAGGCGTGGAGCGACTTCCAGCTTTCGAGCGTGCTGCTCGTGACGCTCGAAGTGGTCGGCGCGGTCGTGCTGCTGTCGATCGCGCTCGGCGTGCCCGCCGCGTATGCGCTCGCCCGCGTGCAATTCCCCGGCAAGCGTTTCGCGATGCTCGTCTTCCTGCTGCCGCTGATGGTGCCGCCCGTGACCTACGGCATCCCGATGGCGACGGTCATGTACAAGTTCCATCTCGCGGGCACGCTGACCGGCGTGATCCTCGCGAACCTGGTGCCTGCGCTGCCGTTCGTCATTCTCGTGATGACACCGTTCATCGAGCAGATCGATCCGAATCTGGAATCGGCCGCGCGCATCTTCGGCGCGAACACGGCGAAGTATTTCCGCTACGTGCTGCTGCCGCTGCTCGTGCCGGGCATGCTGGCTGCCGGCTTGCTGGTGCTGGTGCGGACCATCGGCATGTTCGAGCTGACGTTCTTCACCGCCGGTCCGACGACGCAGACGCTCGTCGTCGCGCTGTACTACGCGGTGTTCTCGACGGGCGTGCGCGCGCCGCAGTCCATCGACGCGATGGCGATGATCTACATGGCCATCACGATGATCTGGGTGCTGATCGCGTTGCAGTTCGTGAGCCCGACGCAGCTCGTGTCGCGCGTGAAGGAACAGAAGCAGTGACGAAATTTCGTGCAGTTGGAGAGCTGAACGCGGAACCGCGCCTGAGTATCGCGAGCGGGCCGCATGTGATCGAAATCGCGCCGATGGCGGGCGGGCGCATCACGCGCTTCGCCACGCGGGATGCGCGCGGATTGCATGACTGGCTCGCGCCGGTGACAGTCGCGAGCTGGTCTTGCGATGCGTGGCCCAAGGGCGGCAGCTATCCGCTCGTGCCGTTTTCGAATCGCGTGCGCGATGCGCGTTTTCCCGCGCCGGACGGTTCCGTCGTCGAACTGGCGACGTTTCCAAGCATGACGCACGCATTGCATGGATTCGGCCAGTACGCGGCGTGGAGCGTCGAGTTGCACGAGGCGGATTGCGTCGTGATGCGTTACACGCACGGCGAGGGCGAGCACGGCTGGCCGTGGGCGTTCGAGGCCGTGCAACTGATCGAGGCCAATGCGGATGGCGCGCGGCTGTCGATGCGTGTCGCGAACCGGTCGTCGAGCCCGATGCCGGTCGGCCTCGGTTTTCATCCGTATTTCGTCGCGCTGGAAGCCGAACTCCATACGACGACGCATTGGCGTCACGAAGCCGAAATCGCGATCGAGCCGACGGACGAACGTCCCGCGCTTCTCCACCAACGCGAGACGGAAGGGTACACGCGCTATCTGAGCGGCTGGGACGGCCGTGCGACGCTGCATTACGCCGACGGCCGCACGCTCGGATTGATCGCCGACGACGCGCTCGGTCACGTCGTCGTGCATTGTCCGGCCGGGGCGGGTTATCTGTGCGTCGAACCGGTGTCGCACGTGAGCGACGGCTTCAATCTCGCGGCGCAGGGCTTGCGCGGGACGGGCATCGCCGTCATCGAGCCAGGTAGTGAAATACAGGCGTCGCTCTCGATGGCAGCCGGCGCGAACCCGGCCCGGCACGACGGCGCCGCCGCCTGACGCGCGCTTCGACACAGGCGCGCTCGCGGACCGCGCGGCAGCGCGATGCGTTCGCGGGCAGCACGCCCCCGACGATGCAAATATCCGTGTTCATGGCGCACCTCCATCGACTCAGCGCGTGAGCGGCATCGAAAAGAACGATTCGACGAGATCGACGATGCGCCACGTCGCGCAAGGCCGGCGGCAATGGGCGTCGAAACCGGCGTCCTTGAGCGTCTGCACCGGATCGGCGGGCCACACGTTGCTCATCGCGACGAGCAGGCGGCCGGTGACATCGCCGTCCGTACTCAACGTGCGCAGAAAGACGTAGCCGGATTCGTTGTCAAGGCTCGTGTCGAGAAGCAGCGCGTGCGGATGCCAGCTATTGACCAGCGCGCGCACCGACTTCAGATCCTGCGAAAGGATGACCTGCAAGCCTTTGAGCCGAAGTTGCACGGCGAGCGAATCGCCGATCGACTTGTCCTTGTGGGCGATCAGCACACGGCGCGATGCGTCTCCGGTACGCGCCCGCTTGATGCGCCACAATGCGAATTCGCTTTCGCTGGCGGCCAGACGGCTTGACATCTCATCCTCCATTCTCGTTTTGGGTTACGTGGTGATTCGACTGCGTTCAGTTTCGGCCGAACGTGGCGGTCGCTAAACCCGGCGCGGGAGGGGAACGCAGGAGATTTTGGGAGACTGCCGAATGTATCCCTGCGAAAGGAGGGTGGAAGTCGGGCAAGGCGCGCGTAATATCGGAACCGTTCTCGGAGCGTCGCAATGGAAAATGGCTATTTCAAAACTGTGTTGCTAGTAGAGGACGAAGGGCTCACCAGGAGCGCGATGAAAAGCCTGATCCTGGCGAACGAGCCTTTGCTCGAAATCGACGAAGCCGATGGAGTCGAGCAGGCGAAAGCCAAGCTTTCCGCCAATACCTACGATCTGATGTTTCTCGACTACCACTTGCGCGGCCAGGCGACCGGCATGGATCTGCTCAACTGGATCCGCGAAGAAGAACGCGAGGTCCAGACGATCATGCTGTCGGCGCAGGATGACCGCGACACGGTGCTCGAATGCATCAAGAACGGCGCGTGCGGATTCATCTCGAAGGGCAGCGAGCAGGGCGCGGGCGTGTTTCGCGAGGCGCTGAAAACGATCCTGAACGGGCGCGTCTATTTGCCGAATACGGTGCTGGGCAAGGGCGGCCACAGCCCGAAGCCGGTTTCGCCGCACGCGGGCGTGACGATCGAATCGCTCGAACTGCCGCCGCGCCTGACCGAGACGCTGCGCTATCTGCTGCAAGGGCTGTCGAACAAGGCGATCGCGCGAAAGATGAACATCAGCGAAAACACCGCGAAGGAATATTCGAGCGATCTGCTCGCGCGCTTTCACGTCACGCGGCGAACGTTTCTAATCGTCGAAATGGCGCGGCGCGGGATCGAAATGCCGATGAGCAATACGTCGTCGGCCTCCTGAGCCTCCCGTTTCTCTTCCTCGACGCGGGCGCACCGAAAGGGCGTCCGCGTCGTCTTTTTTTCATCGGTCCGATGAATCATCCCGGGGATGGTAAGGTAGAGCCCGGACTAAATTTGAGATGGGGTCAGCGTAGGTGATTCGCAGGATGACGTTCACGAAAATGCAAGGCGCCGGCACGGCATTCACGGTGACAGCGGCGCTGCTTCTTGGCGCATGTGCGCCGCTTCCGCAGCAGAACGACACGGACGCGGCCGCGGCGGCATCGGCGGCATCGGCCGCGCAAGCGGCTCAGGCGGCGGTCAAGGCGCCCGTCGCGCCGGCCCCGCCGGGGGAAAGGCGCATCATGGTCGGCACCGCGAACGGCTATCACCTGATGCTCAAGACGACGCAGCCATCGCAAGTCTGCGACGACAACGCGTTCGCCGACGGCGTGCGCTACGGCTATGCGCTGACATGGAACCGGCTCGTCAGCGAAGACGTGCGCAACGGCGGCAAGGCGAAGCGCAAGTTCGACGCATCGGCCGTTCATTCCCAGGACGATCAATACAAGATCCAGTGGGAAGGAAAGGAGCGCGTCAACGCGTGCGCGTCGGATGGTTATCTGATCGGGCGTGTCGTCGGGACGCATCTCGCCGGCGTCGACATGCGCAACGGCAAGCCCTCCTGAAGCGCGGAAACCGGGGTTAATCGCAGGTGTGCGTCGCGGTGACGTAGCGGCCGGCCGCCGCGATGTCGCCGTAGATCGTGTAGCCCGTGCCGTTCGCCGACGCCTGCGCGATGACGAGCACCAGTGACTGGCTCGTCAGGCCGCCGCTGGGCACGGAGACGGCCAGCGTGTCGGAGCTCGGCGAGTATTCGCGCACGCGCGGCGCGATCGGCGTCCATTTTTCCTTCACGCAGCGGACGAACTCGTACGGCTTGTACTGCGACGTGCCCGACCCGAACGGGACGGTCTTGAGCAGGGCGTCGTCGGTCGAAACGCAGGCGCTCAGGGCGCACGCGCCGATGGCGGCGAACAAGATCGATGTGGTTTTTCTCATGATTCCGATGCCTTTTTCTGTAGTATCCGCTTAAGCTACCGACCCGCGTCTATTCGATGCCCGACAAGCTTCACGGCCGTCGATCCTAACCGTTTCCCTGACAAACCGTAAAGCATGGGCGACCGCTCGTTCGTGCCGGTCGCGCTGTCCGGAACTCCGCGCCAGATCTGAAAGCAAGCTTTCGATCCGTAGTTTTCCCAATATTGGTCAAGTCGGGTCAACCATGGCCGTTATATAGGCGTTTCACACGTTGAAGCCTTTTGTATGGCGCGAGCGCGGGCGGCGGGAGCCGAAATGGCGCTCTCCGTCCGCGCGAAGTCCCGGCAATGCGTGGACCCCGATAACCTTGACGTACCGTTGCCGTCGTCGATTCGCTGACGAAACGCAGCGTGAGCCAGTTTCATAGAACGCATGTCTCGCACAAAGTTGCTCGCCCGGCTTCGCGCCATTTCCCCGATCGGACGTTCGTCCGGCGGCGTCGATCTTCAGCGGCTCGCCGCGCCCGTGCTCACGGTCGTCATCTGCGTGCTGCTGCTCGTCGTCTTCCAGCATCTTTCGCGCTCGGTCGATTACAAGTCGGTCATGCACTCGCTGCGCATGATGACGGCGCAAGCGTGGTTCGCCGCGCTGTTCGCCACCGCGCTCAGCTTCGCCGCGCTCGTCGGGCGTGACGCCGTGGGGCTGCGTCACATCGGCGTCGCGGTGCCGCGGTCTTTGCTGTGGGTCGGCGCGACGGTCGGTTCGGCGCTCGGCAACGTGACCGGTTTCGGCGCGCTGACGGGCGGCGCCGTGCGTTGCCGCGTGTACGGCGCGGCCGATGTCACGCCCGCGCAAGTCGGCCGTCTGACGATTTTCACGAGCATCACGCTCGCGCTGTCCCTCGCGTTCATGGCCGCCGCCGGCATGGTGTTCGGCGCGGAGACGCTCTCCGGCATGATGCACCTGCCGCCGGCCGCGTTGCGCGCGACCGGCGCGGCGCTGCTCGCCGTTTTCGCCGCGATGGTCATCGTCTGCGGCCGCGAGCCGCGCACTTTGCACTCGCGCTGGAAGTGGCTGTCGTTCACCGTGCCGGCGCGCCGCGATTTCGTCGCGCAGGCCGCGCTCGCCGTCGTCGACGTGTTCGGCGCCGGACTCGCGCTCTGGGCGCTCCTGCCGAATCCCCAGGTCGGCTTCGGCGAATTCATGACGGTCTTCTCGGCGGCGATGCTGCTCGGCATGATCGGCCATACGCCGGGCGGCGTCGGCGTGTTCGAGGCGGCGATGGTCTTCGCGCTCGGCGGCAGCGCACAGACGCCGGACGTCGTCGCCGCGCTGCTCGCGTATCGCGCGATCTACTTCGGCTTGCCGCTGATCCTGTCGGCCGGCGTCATGGCCGCCTTCGAAGGCCGCGCGCTGAAAGGCCGCTTCAATTTTCTGAGCCCGCATCACGTTTCGCAGCTTGCGCCGTTGTTCCTGTCGATCGTCACGTTCGCGGCAGGCTCGATGCTCGTCATCTCGGGCGCGACGCCCGCGTTCAAGATGCGTATCGCGCTGTTGCAGACCATCGTGCCGCTTTGGGTGCTGGAAAGCTCGCAACTGCTCGGCTCGGTGCTCGGCGTGCTGCTGCTGTTCGTCGCGCGCGGTCTCATGCGCCGCCTCGACGCCGCCTGGTGGCTCGCGCTGATTCTCGCGGTGGCCAACCTCGCGCTGTCGCTCGCGAAAGGTCTCGCGTTCGTCGAAGTGGGCGTGCTCGCGTTTCTCGTCGTGCTGCTCGTCCTGACGCGCGAGCGCTTCAATCGCCGTTCATCGCTCTTCGCCGAGCGTTTCACCGCGACGTGGCTCATTTCGATCGGCGTCGTGATGGCGCTCGCCGTGTGGATCATGTTCTTCGCCTTCCGCGACGTGCCTTATAGCCGCGATCTCTGGTGGCAGTTCGCATTCGACGAGCGCGCCCCGCGTGCGCTGCGCGCGACGCTCGCGGCGGCGCTGTTCGCGTCCGCGTTCGCGGTGTGGCAACTGCTGCGCCCGGCGGCGGGCCGCTTCGTGAAGCCCGCGCCGCAGGATCTCGCCGATGCCGCACGCATCCTGCGCGCGCAGGAACGCAGCGACGCCGGCCTCGCGATGATGGGTGACAAGAGCTTCCTCTTCTCCGAGTCGCGCGAAGCCTTTCTGATGTACGCGAAACACGGCCGCACGTGGGCCGCGCTGCACGATCCGGTCGGTCCGCGCCGCGAGTGGGCCGAACTGATCCGCAAGTTCGTCGAGCTCGCGCACGCGCACAACGGCCGCGCGGCGTTCTATCAGGTGCGCGCCGATGCGCTGCCGCTCTATCTCGACGCCGGCCTCACGCTGATGAAGCTCGGCGAGGAAGCGCATGTCGCTCTGTCCGACTTCGATCTGAAGGGCTCGCATCGCTCGCATTTGCGCTATGCGATCAAACGGGGCGAGCGCGACGGTCTGGACACCGAAGTCATCGGACCGGAGCGCATCGGAGCAAGCATGCCGATGTTGCGCGCCATCTCCGACGACTGGCTCGGCAGCCGCTCGGCGCGCGAGAAGAGCTTCTCGGTCGCGGCGTTCAACGAGGAATACCTCGCGGCGCAGTCGGTGCTGCTCGTGCGCCAGCAGGGCGAGCCGGTCGCGTTCGTCACTTTCATGACGACCGACATGAACACCGAAGCGACCGTCGGCGTGATGCGCCATGTTTCGGCCGCGTCACCCTATGCGATGGAATATCTCTTCACCAAGCTCGCGCTGCATCTGAAGGAAGCGGGTTTCAAGTCGCTGTCGCTCGGCATTGCGCCGCTGTCGGGCATGGAGCCGACGCCGCTCGCATCGCCGTGGCATCGGATGGCCGGACTGGTGTGGCGCTTCGGCGGCCGTTTCTACAACTTCCGCGGTCTGCGCGGATTCAAAAGCAAGTTCCAGCCGCGCTGGGAGCCGCGCTATCTGGCGGCGTCCGGCTCGGTCGGCGTATTTTTCACTTTGGCGGATCTTTCGCTCCTCGCGGGCGGCTGGCGTTCATGAAATTCCTTTGCAAGAAAGCGGCGGCGCTCGTGGTGGCCGCCGTCTGTGGTGTGTCCGTGACGGGTATGGCGCATGCCGCCGAGTCGATCTCCGGCGGACGTTACGGTCAGGTCCAACTCACGAAGCCTGCGGGCGACATGACCGGCTTCGTCGTGCTGTTTTCCGAGAAGAGCGGCTGGACGCCGGCCGATCAGCAGGCCGCCGACGCGCTCGCTGCCAAGGGCGCGATGGTCATCGGCGTCGACACGCCGCGCTATGCCGCGCGCCTCGCCGCCGACAAGACCGAGAAGTCCTGCCACAACCTCGTCGGCGATGCGGAAAACATGAGCCATCAGCTCGAACGCACCGTTCAGTCGAATCGATATTTTTCGCCGATTCTCGTCGGCACCGGGCAGGGCGCGATGGTCGCGGAAAGCGCGCTGAAGCAGGCGCCGGACAACACCGTCGCGGGCGCGGTCTCGCTTGCGGCCGACCCGATGCTCGACCCGCGTTTCAATCCGTGCGCGCCGGATGCGACCATCATCCACGCAAAGGGTTTGCCGGGCTTCTTCGAATACACGGCCGTGCTGGAAGCGAACCGCTCGAAGGCCGACGCGCTCGTCGCGATGACGGCGCCGCGTCTGAAAAAAGCCGGGCGTCCGACCGAGAACGATGTCTCCGATCTCCCGCTGATCGAACTGCGCGCCGCGCAACCGACCGACTTGCTGGCGATCGTGATTTCCGGCGACGGCGGCTGGCGCGATCTCGACAAAACGATGGCGCTGGCGCTGCAACGCGATGGCGTGTCGGTGATCGGCGTCGACTCGCTGCGTTACTTCTGGAGCGAGAAGTCGCCGCAGCAAACCGCCGACGATTTGGCGCGAATCATCCGCACGTACAACGCGCGCTGGCATACGAGCCATGTCGCGCTCGTCGGCTATTCGTTCGGCGCGGACGTGATGCCGTTCGCGTACAACCGTCTGCCGGACGCAGTCCGCGCGCAGGTGTCGTATATCTCGCTGATGGGCTTCGCGCCCGACGCCGACTTCCAGATTCGCGTGACGGGCTGGCTCGGCATGAAGGCGAGCGACAAGGCGCTGAAGGTGCGGCCGGAATTCGACAAACTGCCGCCATCGATGGTGCAGTGCATCTACGGCGCGAACGAAGAAGACACGCTGTGTCCCGCGCTGACGAAGACGGGCATCGAAGTGGTGAAGCTGCCGGGCGATCATCACTTCGGCGGCGACTACGATGTGCTCGCGCGGCGGATTCTCGCGGGCTGGCGCAAGCAGATCGCGGCGCGGCAGCAATAACGCAGCGCCGCGACCGGCTTACTTGAGCGGGCCGAGATAATCCCGCTTGCCGATCGGCGCGCCGAGATGGCGCAGGATGTCGTGGGTCGTGACGACGTGGAAATAGAAGTTCGGCAAGCCGAAGCCGAACAGATAATCGTCGCCTGAGAACGAAGGCGAGAAATCCGGGAACTTCAGCGTGACGGTGCGCGTTTCGCAGCCGGCGAGCGAAGCCTTGTCGATGCTCTTCAGGAACGCGATCGTCTTCTCGATGCGCGCCTGCAGCGCCGGAAAGCTGTCCTCGTTGTCCTCGAAGCGCGGCGCCTCGATGCCCGCGAGACGCGCCGCCGAGAGCTTCGCCGTGTCGCTCGCGCGCTGGATCTGCGCGGCGAGCGGCAGCATGTCGGGCGCGAGGCGCGCGTTGATCACATCGGCGTGAGCGAGGCCTTTTTCATCGGCGAAGGCGGCGCCTTTCTTCAGCAGGTCCGCACAGACTTCGAGTCCGCGAATGAAGACCGGAATCGATGCGCGATACATCGTGAGGGACATGGGTTGCGCTCCTTGAGGTTCGGATTCGACAGCGACAGGGGTCACAAGCATAGCGCCGCGCCCGGTTGCCTGCTCGAATCGGCCGGAGTCACTCACGAACGGGAAGCCTGCGCATGCCGCGCTTCCCACGCGCGCACGTCGGCCTCGTAGCGCTCCAGCGCTTCCCTGTACAACTCGAACACGCACTGATTGCAGCCGCTGCGGCAGCAGTCTTCCGGCAGCGGACGCTCGGGCGGCGTCGGGCGAGGATCGTCGGCGGGGCGGGATGGATCGTTCATCGCTTCATTGTGCATCGGCTTCGCTGAGCGGACGCGGGCGGCTAGACTTTGGCTGCGGCGCGCGTCATGCGCAATGCGATACTGCGCGCGGGGCGGCGATTGCGCCCCGTCATCACGTCGATCGGATCGAGGAACTCACGCGATGAATCAGATCGTCAGCCTTGCGATCTCCGCTGCGCTCGCGAGCGCTTTGCTTGGCGGCTGCGCGGCGCCCGGCCAGCAGCCGGAGTCCGGCGCTCAAACGGCTTGGCACGCCGAAATCCGCCGCACGCAGGACGGCATTCCGCATATCCGAGCGGCCGATTGGGGCAGCCTCGGCTTCGGTTTCGGCTACGCGCAGGCGCAGGACAATCTCTGCACGCTCGCCGATGGCTTCGTCACGTATCGCGGCGAGCGCTCGGCGTATTTCGGCGCGGATGCAGGCCCGACGTCGGCGGCGACGTTCGGTCAGCCGCGCAACATCGACGCCGATTTCTTCTTTCGTCTGGTCGGCGATCAGGCGGCCGTCGAGCGTTACCGTGCGGCGCAATCGCCCGAATTGCGCGATCTCATCGACGGCTTCGCGAACGGCTACGACCGCTATCTCGACGACCTCAACGCCGGCAAATTTCCCGAGGCACATGCGGCGTGCCGGGGCAAGCCGTGGGTCGACAAGATCAGCGCCGACGATATCTACCTGCGTCTGATCGCGGCGAATCTCGCGGGCGGCTCGGCGCGTTTCGTGACGCCGATCGCGTTGGCGCATCCGCCGAAACCGGGCGCGGCGGCCCCGCGCGGCGACAACGCCGACGCCGACACCGCGCGGACCGCGCTCGATTCGCTGCGGTTTCCGATCGGCGAAAATCCGGGCATCGGCAGCAATGCGCTCGCGTTCGGCGCGCAGATCACGCGCGACCGGCGCAGCATCCTGTTCGGCAATCCGCACTGGTTCTGGCGCGGCCCGGACCGTTTCTATCAGGCGCAACTGACGATTCCCGGCCAGATGAACGTCGCGGGCGTGTCCTTTCTCGGCGTGCCGCTGATCGTCCTCGGCTTCAACGAAAACATCGCGTGGACGCATACGGTGTCGAGCGCGCGGCGTTTCGGCATCTTTCAGTTGACGCTCGATCCCGCCGATCCGACGCGCTATCTCGTCGATGGCCAGAGCGAAGCGATGACGCCCGTGCCGCTCACCGTGCGCGCGCGCCGCGCCGACGGCACGTATGAGTCCGTGTCGCGCACGCTGTACAGGACGCGCTTCGGGCCGGTCGTCGATCTGTCCGCGATGGCGCAAGGCCTCGGCTGGACCGCGCAAACCGCCTTCGCGATCGCGGACGTGAACGCCGACAACACGCGCGCCTTTCAGAACTTCTTCGCGTGGAATCAGGCGCGCTCGCTCGCCGATTTCATGGCGATCCAGAAGCGCTACGCCGGCATGCCGTGGGTCAACACGTTCGCGATCGGTCGCGACGACGTGCGCGTCTGGTTCGCGGACATCGGCCCGATCCCGAACGTGCCTGACGCGCTCGCGCAATCGTGCACGCCGCCCGCCGGACGCGCGTTCGCGGCCCGCGCGCCGGGCGTGCCGTTCCTCGACGGCTCGAAAAGCGCGTGCGCGTGGCGCGTCGATGCGACGAGCGCGCAGCCGGGCGCGTTGCCGCTGGAGCAACTGCCGAGCGCCGTGCGCGGCGACTACGTCGGCAACTTCAACGACAGCTACTGGCTCACCAATGCGAATGCGCCGATGTCTGGCTATCCGCGTATTGCGGGCGCGGCGCGCGTCGAACAATCGCTGCGCACGCGCTACGGCCATCTGCTCGCGGCGCGTCTGCAGCGCGAACGCGGCGGCGTGACGCGCGAGGCGCTCGAATCGGCGGTGCTCGAGACGCACTCGATGTCCGAGCGGCTGTTCCGCCGGCCGCTGCTCGACGCCGTGTGCACGGTGAATGAAGCGGGCGGGCCGCTGCACGAAGCCTGCGAGGTGTTGCGCAAGTGGAACGGCACGGCGGATATCGACGCGCGCGGCGCGAACCTGTGGGACGAGTTCTGGCAGCGCGCGATGCAGATCGCGCCCGAGCGCCTGTACGAATCCGGCTTCGATCCGAACAAGCCGCTCGCGACGCCGGGCGGCTTCAACATCGACAATCCTGCCGTCGTGCAGGACTTGCGTCAGGCGCTGGGCGGCGCGGCGCTCGCGCTGAAGCTGAACGGCTTCGCGCTCGATTCGCGGCGCGGCGACATCCTCTACACGACGCGCAACGGCGCGCGCGTGCCGCTTTACGGCGGCTGCGACGAAGCGGGCTATTTCACGATCGTCTGCGCGCGGCGTCCGCTCGATCCCAAGGGCTATCCGATGGACTCAAGCGGCCAGGGCGACAGCTACGTGCAAGTCGTCACCTTCGGCGAAAACGGCGTCGAAGCCGACACGATGCTGTCGCACTCCGAATCGGACGATCCGGCATCGCCCCATTCGGGCGACGCGACGCGCGCGTTCGCGGCGAAACGCTGGGCGCGCTTTCCCTTCACCGAACAGTCGATCGACTCCGATCCGGCGGTGACGCGCGTTGTCGTTTCGGGAACGCGCGACGGAGGGCCGGGCGCGCCGAAACGTTGAAAAAAGTCGCGGAAAACGTGCGCGCGCGGCGCGGCGGCGGTCGAACCGCGGGCAAATCGCGTCTATTATGGAAGTTTGCCTCGGAGGGAAACACGGTCATGACTATCGGCGACAGCACGCATCACGACGAAGCGGTACGGCTCGATTCCGTCGCGCTGCGGGATTTCGTGGATCGCAAATGGAATGACGAAATCGTGCCCGCGCTGACGGACTACATCGCCGTGCCCGCGAAAAGCCCGATGTTCGACAGCGACTGGGCGCGTCACGGCTTCATCGAACGCGTGGTCACGGACGCCGTCGACTGGATCAGAACGCAGCCGGTCAAAGGCCTGAAGGTCGAAATCGTCCGCTTGCCGGAGCGCACGCCGGTCATTTTCTTCGAAGCCCCCGCCACGCGCTCGGGCAGCACCGAAACGGTCGTCCTGTATGGCCATTTGGACAAGCAGCCGGAATTCGAAGGCTGGCGCAGCGATCTCGGTCCGTGGACGCCCAAGCTCGAAGACGACAAACTGTACGGCCGCGGCGGCGCCGACGACGGCTACGCGACCTACGCGAGCATCACCGCGCTGGCGGCGCTGGATGCGCAGGGCGTCGAGCGTCCGCGTTGCGTGGGTATCATCGAGACGTGCGAGGAATCGGGCAGCTACGATCTTTTGCCGTATATCGATGCCTTGCGCGACCGGCTCGGCGATGTCGGCCTCGTGATCTGTCTCGATTCGGGCGCGGGCAATTACGATCAGCTCTGGCTCACGACGTCCCTGCGCGGCCTCGTCGCCGGCGATCTCGAAGTGCAGGTGCTGGACGAGGGCATTCACTCGGGCGGCTATGGCGGCATCGCGCCGTCGGCATTTCGAATCTTGCGGCAACTGTTCGAGCGCCTCGAAGATTCGAGCACCGGCAATCTGCTGCCGGAAAGTTTTCATTGCCCGATTCCGATGCTGCGCCGGCGCGAAGCCGAAATGACCGCGCGCATTCTCGGCGACGATGTCTGGAAGAAGCTGCCGTGGGCGTGCGGCGCCGATGGCGGCAGCGTTCTGCCCACGACGACCGATCCGCGCGAGGCACTGCTCAATTCGACCTGGCGGCCGTCGCTCACGGTGACGGGCGCGTCGGGCCTGCCGCCGCTGGCCGATGCCGGCAACGTACTTGCGCCGCGCACGGCGTTCAAGCTGTCGCTGCGCTTGCCGCCGCTCGTCGACGCTGCCAGTGCGATCGTCCGCCTGCAGCGGCTGCTCGAAATGGATCCGCCGTACAACGCCAAGGTGACGTTCAAGCCCGAAGCGGGCGCGGCGACGGGCTGGAATGCGCCGGATCTCGCGCCGTGGCTGCGCTCGTCGCTGAATGAGGCGTCGAAACGGCACTTCGGCGCGGATGTCGCATACATCGGGCAGGGCGGCACGATTCCGCTGATGAATACGCTCAAGGAAGGCTTCCCGCGCTCGCAATTCATGGTGTGCGGCGTGCTCGGTCCGAAATCGAACGCGCACGGTCCGAACGAATTCCTGCACGTGCCGTACGCGAAGAAGCTGACGGCGTCGGTGGCCGAGGTCATCGCGGCAGCGCCCTGAGGCCGGGCGGCCGAACTTCTGTCTGGAGAAAGCCCGGTTCGTCCGGGCTTTTTTTCGGCCGATTTCAGCGATTTCGTAAAAACAAAGTGGTAAGGCCAGTTGATCGTCTGTAAAGTGATAATCCGCGCGCATCTCGAAAAGCAGAGCGCGAGCCATCAACTATGGAGACGAGTGTCGCAATGAATGCATCCCCCACGTCCACCCCATCCGCCACTGAACGGCGCATCGCCGCCGACACGCTGCACGCGTACGTCCGCGCCATCTGGGAGTCGGCAGGCAGCGCGCCGCGCGAGGCGGAACTGGTCGCGGATCACCTCGTGATGTCGAACCTTTCGGGCCACGATTCCCACGGCGTCGGCATGATCCCGCGCTATGTCGCGTCGCTCTCCGAAGGTCAGTTGCAGCTCAACACGCACGCCGAAATCGTGCGCGATGCGGGCGCGGTGCTGACCGTCGACGGCCGCAAGGGCTTCGGTCAGGTCGTCGCCTACGAGGCGATGGAGCACGGCATCGAGCGCGCGAAGAAGCTCGGCGTATGCGCGGTCGGCTTGCGCAACGCGCACCACATCGGGCGTATCGGCCACTGGGCGGAACAGTGCGCGAAGGCCGGACTCGTATCGTTCCACTTCGTGAACGTGGCGGGCGATCCGCTCGTCGCGCCCTTCGGCGGCATCGACCGGCGCTTCGGCACCAATCCGTTCTGCGCAGCCTATCCGCGCGACGGCAAGAGCCCGCTCGTGCTCGATTTCGCGACGGCGGGCATCGCGTACGGCAAGACGCGCGTCGCCTACAACAAGGGCGTAAAGGTCGCGCCGGGCATGTTGCTCGATCATGAGGGCAAGCCGACGATCGAGCCGAAGGTGATGCACGAGGAGCCGTTCGGCTCCCTCACCGCGTTCGGCCTGCACAAGGGTTCGGGCCTGGCCGCGCTGTGCGAGATCTTCGGCGGCGCGCTCTCGGGCGGCTACACGACGCACGAAGAGACGCTGGAGAAATCGAGTGCGATCATCAACTGCATGACTTCGGTGATCGTCGATCCGAACGCGTTCGATGCGCCCGCCGCGCAAGCAGAGGCCGAAGCGTTCCTCGAATGGATGAAGGCGTCGCCGCGCGCGGAAGGCGTCGATGCGATCTACGCGCCGGGCGAGCCGGAAGAGGCGCGTCGTGCGGACCGCGGCGCGAACGGCATCGCAATCGATCCGACGACGTGGCAGCAAATCCGCGATTCGGCGACGAAATCGGGCATGCCGGAAGCGGAAATCGAAAAGTTCGCGGCCGCGCTGCAGTAATTGCGCGAAGCGGTAGGCGCGGCAAATTGGTCAAGCCAATTTGCCGCGCTAAATTCACTCAAGCAGTCAATTCCTTCTCGATCCATTCGACCACCGACGTGCGCGACGGCTGCCAGCCCAGAATCTCGCGGGTTCGCTTGCTGCGCACGCGGCTGTTCGAGCCGAGGCCGTACGAGGCCATCTCGTAGCCCCATTCCTTGATCGCTTCTTCGAGCGGCCAGTCTTCCGGCCCGCGCAGATCGAGCGCCTTCGCCATCGCGACGGTCATGTCGCGGAATTGCGCCTCGCCGCTTTCGACGAAGTAGAACGTGCCCGCAGGCGACTTTTCGAGCGCGAGCCGATAGATGGTCACGACATCGTCGATATGCACGTTCGACCAGATGTTGAGGCCACGCCCCACATGGCGCACGATGCCGCTCTTGCGCGCCTGTCGTTCCAGACGCGGCAACTGCACGCTCGCGGTATCGCGCACCGCGCCGTGGCCGTAGATCAGCGTGTTGCAGAGCACCGTCGAGCGCACGGCACGCTTGGCGGCGTCGAGCACGAGATTGTCGATCGCTACGCGCGGCGCCTTGTCGGGCGTCGGCTCCGGCAGGTCGTCCTCGGTATAGATCTTCTCCGATGCCTCGCCGCCCGATGCGTCGCCGACGATGCTCGATCCGCTCGTATGCAGAAACGGCTTGTTCGTGCCTTCGAGCGCGCCGATCAGCGTTTCGACCGCGCCGCGATGATCGCTGCTCGCCGCGTTGATGACGGCATCGGCCGCGTGCGCTTCGGCGGCGAGCAAGGCCGCGTCGTCGAGACTGCCGATCACCGGTTCGATGTTCAGGCGTTTCAGTTCGTCGGCCTGTTCCGCGCGACGGATGAGGCCGCGCACGCGATGTCCGTCCCGCGCGAGTCCCGCCGCGATCGAGCCGCCGATGAAACCGCCCGCGCCCGTGATGAAAACGTTCATGTTCTTGCTCCGTTGAATGTTCAAACTGCGATGAACACAGTATGAGCCGCTTCGACTTTCGCAAAAACGGTGATAGTCTCAAATGAAACTTGACTCGGAATCAATAATCCGAGGCCATCCACCCAACGCGACCGACGATGCCACCGATCGAACTCATCAACGCTCCGGGCCTGCCGATTCCCGCCGGACACTACAGCCACGCGACGCGCGCCGGCAATCTCGTCTGCGTTTCGGGTCAATTGCCGATGCGCGCGGACGGCACGCATACCGGCGATCTCCCGTTCGACGAGCAGGCCGAACAGACGCTTTCGAATCTGCGCACCGTGCTCGAAGCCGCGGGTGCGAGCCTCGCGGATTGCATCGAGGTGACGGTGTATCTCGTCGGCGTCGAACACTGGAAAGCGTTCAACGAGATCTACGCGCGTCACTTCGGCGCCTGGAAACCGGCACGCGCCGTCGTGCCGGTCGGCGCGCTGCACTACGGCTATCTGCTGGAAATTTCCGCGCGAGCGTGGGTCGAACGCGTCTAGCCGTTACGCGAGATCGAGCGATTTTGTCAGGTCGCCGAGCGGCGCCTGACCGCTTGCGGCGAACGCGCGATCCCGCGCGGCCACGCCGTCCAGCGGCGCGAGATCGTGCACGCGCGAGATGAAGCGCAGGATCGAGTTCGTGTCATACACGGTGTGATCGACGTAGCCCTTCTTCGCGAACGGCGAAATCACGAGCGCCGGGATGCGCGAACCGGGCCCCCAGCGATCGCCCTTCGGCGGCGAGACGTGGTCCCACCAGCCGCCGTTTTCGTCGACGGTGACGATCACCACGGTGTTCTCCCATTGCGGCCCGCGCCGCAGACGCTCGATCACGTTCGAAATATGCCGATCGCCCGAAGCGACATCCGCATAGCCCGCGTGCATGTTGAGATTGCCCTGGGGCTTGTAGAACGTGACGGCAGGAAGGCGGCCCGCGTCGATGTCCGCGAGCAGCTTGTTCGTCGACGGATCGTCGCCAAGTCCCGCGTCGCGCAAATGCTGCGCCCGTGCGGCCGTGCCCGGCGCAAAGTTGGCGAAGTAATTGAACGGTTGATGGTGGTACTGGAAGTCCGGCACCGCGCCGGTGTCCCGATGTTCCAGTGCGTACTGCCACGCGCCGCTGTACCACGCCCAATCGACGTTCTTGTCCGACAGGCGGTCGCCGATCGTCGCATACGTCTGCGGCGGCAATACCAGCGCGTTCGAGCGGTCCGCATAGCGCGAGTCGCCGCCTTGCGGAGGCGGCACGTTGCTCGGCTGATACGGCGGGAACATGGTGTTGACGGCGTATCCGTCCGCCGTGAGCGCGCCGTCGCGCACGTACTTCGGCGGGCCCTCGAGCGCGGATTTGTGCGAATCCGGGGCGAGCTTCAGGCGCGAACCGGCAGGATCGTCGCCTTCGACGACCGCGAGCAGCTTCGAAGCCGGGCTGCCTTTGACATCGGGATAGAAGGGCGCCTGCGCGGAAATGAGGAAGATGTGGTTCAGCCAGGAGCCGCCGAACGCCGACATGAAGAAGTTGTCGCAGAGCGTGTATTGCTGCGCGAGCCCCCAAAGTTTCAGCGTTTCGGGTGAGTTTTGGTAGTGCCCCATGACGAGGCCGCCCGAATCGCCCCACGCCGCGAACTGGTTGTTGCGCCCTGCGTTGATCTGCATCTGATTCTGATAGAACCGATGCACGAGATCGCGCGTGATGACGGAATTGGGCAGCGGCGCACCGTGCGCGTCTGCGATCTGGAAGGGCGCGTTGCGCAGATCGATGATCTGCTGCTCGGTGATCGCGTAGCGCTTGCCGTCGACTTCCTGCGCCTGCGGCACAAGCCCGCCCCAGATTTTCGGCAGCGTGGGCATGGGCGTGACGCCATCGCGATCGAGTTGCGTGTAGTGCGATGCCGGCACCGCCGACAGCGGATATTGCACGCCCGGATAGTTGCCGTAGAGATTCGTGAAGCTGCGGTTTTCCGCGTAAATCACGACGATGTGCTGCACTTTCGCGGCGAGCGTGCGGTCGAGTGCGATATCGGCGGCAGTTTTCGGGGTGGTCGGCTTGTTTTCGAACAGATTGCACCCGCCGAGCGACAGCCCCGCCAGGCCCACGCCCGCCGCGAGAAGCCGCCGCCGCGCGGGGTCGGCGGGTGCGTCGCCTGCTGGCGTATCGTTGCCGGAAGGAAGCTCGTGCTGCGGATGATTGTTTTCATTCATCGCCTGACTCCTCGTGAATATGCGGCCCACGCCCGTTGACGCACGCTGCATGATCGACGCCGAAAGATGACGCGCCCGTTACCGGCGCCCCGACTTGAACCGCTCTGCGTGCGGCTCAACTGAGTGGGGATGATGCCGCATCGTCCCGCCGCGGGAAACCCGGCCGAACGACATAGGCAAAAAACAGGAATATCGTACGAATCGGCCTATGTCTTTTGGCCGACTGGAAAGCGCGAACGACCGTGACTAACATCAACTGAACACGAGCTTTGCTCCGACGAGAACGAGCGTCGCGGCAAGAACGTGACGGAGTAACGCTTCCGGCGCCTTGGTCGACAGCATGCTGCCAAGGACGATGCCGGGAATCGAGCCCACGAGGAGCGAGGCGAGCAAGGACCAGTCGACTGAGCCGAGCATCCAATGGCCAGTGCCGGCAATCAGCGTGAGCGGCACCGCGTGAGCCACGTCCGAGCCGACGATGCGCGCCGTCGCGAGACGCGGATACAGCAGCAGAAGTACAGTCACGCCGATTGCGCCTGCGCCCACGGAAGTGATCGAGACCAGCAGGCCGAGAATCGCGCCGGTGAAGACGGTCCACGCGGCGGTACGCGTCGGGTGTTCGGGGCGGCCATGTCCCTTTTTGTAGGCAAGGCGCGCGAGTTGCGGCCGGAAGATCAGCGAAACCGCCGTGATAAGGAGCGCGGTGCCGAGTATCAGCTGGATGAGCCGCGCGGTGCCCGGCGCTGTCAAACCGTGTTCGTGCAGAAAGTAGAGGGTGATGGCCGCAGCGGGCACGCTGCCCGCCGCGAGACGGCCGGTGATGCGCCAGTCGACCGAACCCTTGATGCCGTGCACGAGCGTGCCGGCCGTCTTGGTCGCCGTGGCGTACAGCAGATCGGTGCCGACGGCGGTCGCCGGATGTATGCCGAACAGCAGGACGAGCAGCGGGGTCATCAGGGAGCCGCCGCCGACGCCCGTCAGGCCGACCAGGAAACCCACTGCGAGGCCTGAGGCAGAATAAAGTAAGTCGATATGCGGAAATGACATGCCGGACGCCCGCAACCCTTGCTGGGCGGGGCTGTTTAACGTTCATCCAAAATTTGTCCGAATCGCGACTCTTGGCTTCGGACATCCTTGTACGACTCGGTCATCGCGGCCGACCGACGCCCGAAAATTGCCCGGGCAAAATCCTTTCCTTTTTCCTGCAAACGGAGGCGCGCCGAGAGCGGTCGGATTTCGTGAGAACCTTTCGGCGTCGCGGCTTAGGGCGTCCCGATTTCGCGCGCGTCCGCGAAGTACTCTTTCAGCGATCGGAGCCCAAACGCTGCGCCGGCCTTCTAATGAAACCGTGCGCCTCCCGGCAGACGCCTTTTAGCGCTGGCCGGACAAAAGGGCTAAGAGCATAGCACTCTTCAGCTATGGCTCGCGGAGCCTATGCCGAACTGACCAGCCTGGCCGGCCTAGACCGCAGTTGGGCTTGCGCGTTGTCCCGATTCGATCGAGAACACGCGCGCGATTGCCGGAATGCGTCGAAGCAGGAAAACGAACCCGACGGCTAACGCCATTTCCGAAGCAGCGAAGACGAACCACGGCGTGGTCGGCGCGAACAGCCACTGAGCAAAAAGATTGAGGGGATAGTTGAACGCGAATATGGGCAGCGTGTTCTTACCGAGAAAACTGAGTGCGCGCGACGTCGCGGTGAGCCGGGCTAACCTGGCCAATGCCCATATCCCACATATTGATGCGAGGAGGAAGAGCGCTGGATTACCGATAGTCTCGCCGGCGAGGTTCGCTGCTTTGGGATTCCACAGCGAAGCGATGATCCATCCGAGCGCGCAAAGTGGCAGCGTCCAAGCGGGAAAACGCCTGCCGTCCAGCATTTTGGATTCGGCTGCAACGAAACCCAGGTGGAAATAAAAGAGCGCGACAAAAGCGATCTTGATGTTCCAGGGTGAGAAGCCTTTCACGAAGGCCATTAACGTGCAGCCGACGACCAATGATGCGGCGATCACGACATGCACAACGTGTCGCGCGTACCGGGTCAACGCCGCGTACATGGCTTCAGTGCAGAACAGGCAAGTTAGAAACCAGAGCGGCGTGCAATAGAAAGTAAGATTCGATCGAGGTATGGAATACGCCGTACCCCCGAGTTGCACGAAGAATTGGGAGAGACTGGTTGTATTCCCAAATAGAATCGACGGGAAGATCGCGATTGCGGCGGCGACTGCGTACGGCATCAGAAGGCGTCGGGAATTCCTGCGCATTACCTCTAGCGGACCTCTCTTGCCGTTGAAAAGGTATCCAGACAGGAAAAAGAACAGAGGCATATGACACGAGTAAATGACTCGGAAGAGCCACTCTGGCAAACCAATGGCGTGTCCAAGGACAACAAGAACGATCCCGATCCCTCGGGCTGCGTCGATTGTTCTGTTGCGCAAATCCACCTCTGAGTTCGCTCAAAAAGCGCAATTTTAGCCCAAGCCATTGCCACATAAGGCCGAGAGGCTTATGGTCCGACATATCGAGATGACATTGCGCGCGGAGAACGCGTCAGGCGTGGGCGGGTCGAAAGGCTTTCGATGACAGCGGGTAAGCGCCCCCGAACGCCTCGCGAAACCCTTCAGATTACTTTCAGGAAGGTGCAATGAACACACAGGAACAGCAGCAACAGCAGCAACAACAGCAGATGCAGGTGTCGCAATCGAAGCTGCCGGACGAAGCGTTCATCCCGACGGAGCACCCGAACATACCGAGCGAACGCCAGTTCGTGCTGAAGTCGGGCAACACGTTCGCCGTCTACGATGCGAACGGCGATATCCGCGGCGACGACGACGGCCTCTTCGTCAACGACACGCGCGTGCTGTCGGAGCTCGTGCTGACGTTCGGCGGACGCGCGCCGTCGCTGCTTTCGGGCAGCGTATCGAGCGACAACGCCGTCTTTACCGCGCACCTGACCAACCGCCCGCTGCCGCCCATCGGCGGAGCACGCACGCCGGAAGGCGTAATCCACGTCGAACGCAAGCGCGTGCTGTCGGGGCATGTGCTGCACGAGAGCATCGTGCTGACGAACTACGGCACGGAGCCGTCCACCGTGCCGCTGTCGATCTCCTTCAAGGCCGACTTCCTCGACATGTTCGAGGTTCGCGGCGCGATACGTGGCAAGCGCGGGGCTTTGCGTCCGCCGGTCGTCGAGAACGGCGAGGTCGTGTTGCGCTATGTCGGCCTCGACGAGGTGGAGCGCACGGCGCGCATCCAGTTCACGCCCGCGCCGGACGTGCTTTCGCCCACCCGCGCCGACTACGCGCTGCATATCCAGTCGGAAACGGCCATTTCCGTGTATCTCTCGGTGACGGCCGTGACGCACGCGCTCTCGGACGCCAGCGAGCAAAGCAAGCGCAACGCCGCGGAAGCGGCCGAATGCGCGCCCGAATCGGGCCGTCCCGCGATCCGCGACGCGCTCGTGGAGGCGCATCGCCGCATGCGCGACCGGCGCCGCGCGAGCGCGCGCGTGCGTTCGAGCAATCCGCTCTTCAGCGAATGGATCGACCGTTCGCTCGCCGATCTCGGGCTGCTCACCACCGATCTCGAAACCGGCCCTTATCCGTACGCTGGCATTCCGTGGTTCTCGACGGCGTTCGGCCGCGACGCGATCATCACGTCGCTGCAAATGCTCTGGCTGCATCCGACGCTCGCGCGCGGCGTGCTGCGCTTCCTTGCCGCGAATCAGGCGCGTGAAGACTCCGCTTTCCGCGATGCCGAAATCGGCAAGATCATGCACGAGACGCGCAAGAGCGAGATGGCGGCAACCGGCGAAGTGCCGTTCGCGCTCTATTACGGCGGCGTCGACAGCACGCCGCTCTTCATCGTGCTGGCGGGCGCATACGCGGAACGCACCGGTGACACCGCCCTGATCGATGAAATCTGGCCGGCGCTGCAGCTCGCAGCGCAATGGGTCGCGCGCCATTGCGACAAGAATCCGCACGGTCTGCTCGACTACCAGCGCGCATCCGAGCACGGTCTGGCGAATCAGGGGTGGAAGGACAGCCAGGATTCGGTCTTCCACGCGGACGGCAAGTTTCCGATCGGCCCGATCTCGCTCGTCGAAGTCCAAGGTTACGCATCGACCGCGTTTTCCACGATGGCGCGTCTCGCCCGCGAGCGCGGGCAAGGCGAGAACGCAAGCGAGTTCGAGCGGCGTGCGCGTCACATTCGCGAGCGTGTCGAAGAGATGTACTGGATGCCGGAGATGGATTTTTACGGCATTGCGCTCGATGGCAAGGGCGAGCTATGCCGCGTGCTGTCGTCGAATGCGGGGCATCTGCTCGCGTTCGATCTCGTCGAACGCGAACGCGGCGAGGCTGTCGCCAAGCAACTCGAATCGGCGCTCTTTCACACGGGCTGGGGCGTGCGGACGCTTGCGGCGGGGCAGCCGCGCTTCAATCCGATGTCGTATCACAACGGCTCGGTATGGCCGCACGACACCGCGCTCTGCGCACGCGGCCTCGCGCGCTACGGCGATCGCGGCGCGGCCGTGGGACTGCTGCAGTCGCTGTTCGAAGCCGCCGTCACGTTCGACATGCGTCTGCCGGAGCTTTTCTGCGGATTCACGCGCCAACGCGGCGAACGGCCGATCGCCTATCCGGTCGCGTGTCTGCCGCAGGCGTGGGCGGCGGGCGCGCCTTTCATGATTCTGGAAGCGTGTCTCGGCGTGACCGTCGACGCCGTCAAGGAAGAAGTGCGTATCGACCGGCCGGAGTTGCCCGAAGGCATCGACTGGCTCGAAATCGGCGATCTGCGGCTCGGCGACAAGACCGCGACGAT
The DNA here is from genome assembly GCF_023631045.1 of Caballeronia sp. AZ7_KS35. Lineage (NCBI taxonomy): Bacteria > Pseudomonadati > Pseudomonadota > Betaproteobacteria > Burkholderiales > Burkholderiaceae > Caballeronia > Caballeronia sp. AZ7_KS35. The sequence goes on from NZ_JALQDV010000030.1 coordinate 217,849, forward strand.
CACGTTCCGGCGCGTCGGCGGGCAGGTCATTCCGTCCGTCGAAGGCGACGTCAGGGTCGTGGCCGTTCTGTAACGTCGACGACGCACGGCGCCGACCAAGCGCCGTGCGACCGGTCCGCGCTTATACCGCGACGCTGCCCACGTAATTTTCGGCGAGCGCAGTGGCGGCCGCGCGCGATGTCGTCACATGTTCGAGTTCGGCCACCTGCAGGCGCTGCTCGAACGGCGACGTATCGTCCAGCTTGTGCAGCATGCGCGTCATCCACCACGAGAAATGCTCGGCGCGCCAGACGCGCTTCAATGCCGTTTCCGTATAGTGGCTGAGCTTCTCGCCGTTGCCTTCCTGATAGAAATCGAGAAGCGCGGCGTTCAGTACGCGCACGTCCGACACGGCGAGGTTCAGGCCCTTCGCGCCGGTCGGCGGCACGATATGCGCTGCGTCGCCCGCGAGGAACAGCTTGCCCGACTGCATCGGCGTGGACACGAAGCTGCGCATCCCGACGATGTTCTTCTGGAAGATCTTGCCTTCGGTGATCTGCCAGCCATCGGCGGTATCGACGCGTGCGTGCAGTTCGGCCCAGATGCGGTCGTCGGACCAGGCATCGACCGTATCTTTCGGATCGCACTGGAAGTACATGCGCTGCACGCCCGGCGAGCGCGTGCTGATGAGCGCGAATCCGCGATCGTGCCGCGCGTAGATGAGTTCATCGGAGGAGGGCGGCGCTTCGACCAAAATGCCGAACCAGCCAAACGGATAGATGCGCTGATAATCCTGCCGCACCGCTTCGGGAATCGACTGTCGCGAAACGCCCTGCGAACCGTCGCAGCCGATGATGAAGTCGCATTCGAGTTCTTCGTCGCGGCCTTCGTGCTGATACTTGATGCGCGGCTTGCGATCGCTGCCATCCTGAAAGTCGTGCAGCGACACATTCGACACGTTGAACTTCAGCTCGCCGTTCGCCGCGAGCCGCGCCGCGACCAGATCCTTGATGACTTCGTGCTGCGCGTAGACCGTGATCGAGTGACCTGTGAGCTCGGTCAGCGCGATACGGCGGCGCTGGCCTTCGAACGCGAGCTCGAAACCGTGGTGCAGCGCGCCTTCGGCCTGCATGCGCGCGCCGAGACCGGCCTGAGTGAGCGTGTCCATCGTGCCTTGTTCGAGCACGCCGGCGCGAATCGTCGATTCGATGTCGTTCTGGCTGCGCGCTTCGAGCACGACCGATTCGATGCCGCGCAAATGAAGCAGGTGCGAGAGAAGAAGCCCGGCCGGGCCCGCGCCGACGATGCCGACTTGAGTACGCATGATTGTCTCCGTGAGGTAGTGGTGATGTTGTGCGTACAGTGTCGGCAGAGCGGCCTTATGCCGCAACGCAATAGGGAGGATAAGAACTATCTGATTCGGAGATAAAGCCCCTAAAACGCGGGAAAATCGCCTGAAATACGGGTAAATCCCTAGCCGGCGCGGGCCGGTCGCCCGCGCCGGACGGCCTTACTCCGCCGCTTCCTCCTTCAACTGATTACGCCGATATTCGCCCTGGCGCGTGAGCATCCAGCCGGGATATTCCGACGGCAACTGGCTCACCTCATCGAGCGCGGCGAGTTCGTCTCCGTTGAGACGCACGTTGGTCGCCGCGATGTTGTCGTCGAGCTGCTCGATCCGTTTCGCGCCGATGATCACGCTCGACACGACCTTCTGATGCAGCAGCCAGGCAAGGGCGATCTGCGCGACCGATACACCCTTGGATTCCGCGATGCGGCGCATCACGTCGACGCAGTCGTACGCGCGTTCGACATTGACCGGCGGGAAGTCGAACTTGGTGCGCCGGCTGCCTTCTTCCTTGCCGCCTTCGCGCGTGAACTTGCCCGAAAGCAGGCCGCCCGCGAGCGGACTCCAGACCATCAGCCCGACGTTCTCGCTTTGCAGCAGCGGCACGATTTCGCGTTCCAGATCGCGGCCAGCGACCGTGTAATACGCCTGAAGCGACTCGAAACGCGCGAGACCGAGACGCTCGGAAATACCGAGCGCCTTCATGATCTGCCACGCCGCCCAGTTCGAAACGCCGATGTAACGCACGTGTCCATGCTGCACGAGATTATCGAGCGCGCGCAGCGTTTCCTCGATCGGCGTCGCCGGATCGAAACCGTGAATCTGGTACAGATCGACGTGATCGAGCTGCAGCCGCTTCAGACTCGCCTTCACGCCATCGATGATGTGATAGCGCGACGCGCCGCGCGAATTCACGCCCTTGGTGCCGGTCTCGCCAAGGATTTTCGTCGCGACGACCACGTTTTCGCGCGGCACGTTGAGGTTCTTCAGCGCCTGGCCGGTGATGATTTCGGATCGGCCGTCGGCGTAGACGTCGGCGGTGTCGATGAAATTGATGCCCGCATCGAGCGAACGGCCGATCAGCTTGTCGGCTTCCGCCTGCTGCAACTGACCGATGTTGTCCCAGATTCCGCCCGTTCCGCCGCCGAAGGTCATCGTGCCCAAGCACAGCTCCGAGACAAAAAGACCGGTGTTGCCGAATTTCCTGTAACGCATGGTTGCTCCCGAGTGACTGGAATGGCGCGGCATCGCACGACCTTCACGACAGGGTCCGCGCCGGCAATGCAGTATCGTCCCGGCGCGCGGCGGGTTCATAGCCTGATCCTGTTCAATCCTTGCCTGTTCCTGCAAACGCTGGGGGCGCGCGCGAGCAATCACGCCCTCGCGCGAGTAAGCTAACCAGACTTCTCCCATCTTGAAAATAGTCCGCAAACCATGGCTCTGAACGACACGCCCGGCTTCGCCGGAAAAGAAAGTCATGACCAGCCGAAAGAAACGCGTCATGACGCCGCGCTGGATCAGGCGCGCCTCGATCTCGTCGCGCTGCTCGACCGTTTCACCATCGGTTGCGAAGGCTCGGTCGAGACGCCGGTGCCGGGGCTGTTCCTGCATCGGATCATGAATCCGGGCGGGCCGAAGCACGGCATCCAGACGCCCGCGCTCGCGCTCATCGCGCAGGGCAGCAAGCGCCTCATGGTCGGCGACGAGGTCTATATCTACGATCCGATGCACTATCTGGTGTCGTCGGTGGATCTGCCGGTGTGCGGGCAGGTGTCGGTGGCGAGCGAGTCCGAGCCGTATCTCGGCATGCGGCTCGATCTCGATGTCGACGAAATCACGTCGCTGATCCAGGACGAAAGCCTGCCGCCCGCGACGCAGACCGACGCCTCGCGCGGCCTCTACGTGAACCGCCTCGGCAACTCGATGCTCGATGCCGTGTTGCGCCTTTTGCGGCTCGTCGACACGCCCGAGGACGTGCCGATCCTCGCGCCGCTCGTCAAGCGCGAAATCCTGTATCGCCTGCTGATGAACGGCTCCGGCGCGCGTCTGCGGCAGATCGCGCTGCAGGACAGCCAGACGCAGCGCATCGCGAAGGCCATCCAGTTGCTGCGCCAGCATTTCGACCAGCCGCTGCGCGTGGAGGACATCGCGCGGGACGTGCACATGAGCGTGTCTTCGCTGCATCATCATTTCAAGGCGGTGACGGCGATGAGCCCGCTGCAATACCAGAAGCAGCTGCGGCTTCAGGAGGCGCGCCGCCTGATGATGCTCGATATCGTCGATGCCGCCACCGCCGCGCATCGCGTGGGCTATGAAAGCGCATCGCAGTTCAGCCGCGAGTACAGCCGGCTTTTCGGTGCGCCGCCGTTGCGCGACACCCGCCGCTGGCGCGACGCGACGGCCGCCGCCGCGGGGGCCTGAGCACCGAAATTTCAACGAAGCACTGGCCGAGCGCGCGCGAATGGTCTTGAATGGATTGCCAACAGGCGATGCGACGGCGCTGCCGCATCGATTTATTTCATCGTCCGCGGAATAGTGCAGCGCTTCCGAACGTTCTACGGAGACTTCTACAACAAGGAAGATGAAATGAAGAAGCGTATCCAGATGTTCGTCGCTGCCGCAACCGTCGCTACCGCTTTTGCTTCGCTCGCGTCGTCCGCGCACGCTGCGGCGCCGAAAGAATCGAACGGCATGTTCGTCGATGAAAACGGCATGACGCTCTACACCTTCGACAAGGACACGAAAGGCGGCCCGAGCGCGTGCAGCGGCGGCTGTGCGCAGGCCTGGCCCGCCGCGATGGCGAGCGACTCCGACAAGCCGAGCGGGAAATGGACCATGGAATCCGCCGACGGCGGCAAACAGTGGGCCTATGACGGCAAGCGCGTCTATCGCTTCGCGAAGGACACGAAGCCCGGCGACAAGAACGGGGACAATTTCCGCGATGTCTGGCACGTCGTGAGGCCCTGAGCGCCTTCGCATCGATGCGGGCTCGCGGAATAAATCGGCGAGTCCGCCAGTCTTTCAATCAACAGGTAACGACCATGAAACGATCGATCGGCGTGACGGCGCTCCTGATCGCGCTCGGGCTCGCGCTCGGCACAGCGGGCTGCGCGAGCGGTACGCAAAGTGCGCCGCCTTCTTCTGGCGCGCCGAGCGGACCTGCCGGCGGAGGCAGCTACTGATGGCGAACGCCTCCGGCTCGCCCCGCACGCACGAGGACGCACGGTCTTGAGCTTCGAGAGCGATCTTCTCGCGCATCTGCCGCAGTTGCGCCGCTACGCGCGCGCGCTGACGGGCGATCGCGCCTGGGCCGACGATCTCGTGCAGGACGCGACCGAGCGCGCGCTCAATCGCGCCCGGTCGTTTCATGCGGGTACGAATTTGCGCGCGTGGCTGTTCACGATCATGCGCAATCTGTATATCGACCAGTTGCGCGGTCGCCGCGATATCGCCGTCGATGATGAAAGCGCGCCCTGGCGGCAGATGGCCGCGCCGCGCGGGGAAGTCGACGGCCTCGTGCTGCGCGACGTGCAGCGCGCGCTGTACTGTCTGCCGGTCGAGCAGCGCGAAGTGATGCTGCTCGTGTGTGTCGAGGAAATGAGTTATCAGGAGGCGTCCGTGGTGTTGAATGTGCCGACCGGAACCGTGATGTCGCGCTTGTCGAGAGCGCGGGAGCACATGCGCGTTCTGCTCGGCGAGGAATCGGGCCGCAAGGCGTCGCCTTCGTCGCTGAAAGTGGTGAGCCGCTCATGACCAATCAAGACCGTCCATCCGAAGGCGGCGACCGTATGGGGCCGCCCAAACCCGATCGCGATCTGCAGGCGCTGTCCGCCTTTATCGACGACGAACTTCCCGGCAATGAGCGCGATGCCGTGGCCGAACGCGTCTCGGGCGATCCCGCGAGCGAGGCGACCGTCGCCGCGTATCGTGCGCAGGACAATGCGTTGCGCGCGCTCTTCGCCGATCAGAGCGAGCCGCAGATCGTGCGTCTGCGGCCGCGCTCGCGCGAGCGTTATCTGATCGCGGCAGGCTTCATGGCCGTCGGGGTCGCGTGCGGATTCCTGTTGCAGATGCTCCTTCCCGCGCTCGGCGACAAGCCGCGCTTCGCGGAACGCGCGGATATCGCGTATGCCGTGTACGCGCCCGAGCAGCGGCACGCGGTGGAAGTGGCGGCGTCGCAGCAAGATCATCTCGTCACCTGGCTCTCGAAGCGGCTGAATCGCGCGGTGACGATTCCGTCGCTGGCCGAGTACGGATTTCAGCTCGTCGGCGGACGCCTGTTGCCGGACGAAGAGGGTCCGGCCGCGCAGTTCATGTATCAGAACGCGGCGGGCGAGCGCCTCACGCTCTACATGACGACCGCCACGATCAGGCGCAACGACAGCAAGATCCGCACGCTGAAGGACGGACAACGCACCACGTTCTATTGGGCGTGGAATCGCGTCGGCTATGCGCTTTCGGGGCAGATCGGCGAGGAAAAGCTGCAGGCAATCGCCTATGACACCTGCAAGGAGCTGGGCGGCGATCCGAAGAACTGGTGAGCCGGGAATCGATAAAAAGGCCGCAACGATGCGTGATCGTTGCGGCCTTTCTCATGCGCGATCGTGCTTATCGATAGCGATGCGGCGGAGGCGGCGCGACGTGGTGATGATGGCGTTCCCATTCCTGACGCTGCCAGTAACGATGACCGTCCCAGTAGCGCTCGCCATGCCAGCCGACCGTCACGCGATGCGTGGGACCGCGGTGAACGTCCGCCGACGCCGCGTTTGCGAGACCCATGCCCAGCGCGGCGGCAAGGGAAGCGATCAACAGGCTTTTCTTCGTCTTGTTCATGATGTGTGCTCCTTGGTCGTTTGCCTGGTGGTGAAACCGCGAGTCGATTGGTCGCAGTTCGGCCAAACTTTGGCGTGTGGTTCAGGACCGGCTTATCAACGGTAGTAATCGTGATGATGGTGATAACCGCCACCGTCCGGCACGACGATGCAGCCCGATAGCGCGCTACCCAACAACACGCTCAACGCTGCAAGGATCGCTAGTTTCTTCATGGGTTTCTCCGTGTGAATCCATGGAGACCAATTTAGCGGTTCGCAAAATGACAAGCCGTGTTCGTTTGTAAGCAAACGTGTAATCTGAAATATTCGCGACGGGCGTCTACAAGCTCCGTCGTGCGCCGTTGTACGGCGGATGCAGGACGCGCTATTCTGAACTCCGATTCGAAATGTCGGAGTGAACATGTCTCACATCAGCACGGGCGTCGAGTACGCGCTGCACTGCATGCTGTATCTCGCGGAGCCGCCACACGGCGTGCGCGAGGCGAGCGTGCGCGATCTGGCGGAATTGCAGGGCGTGCCTGCGGAATACGTCGCGAAGCTCTTCACGAAGCTGCACAAGGCGGGACTCGTCGTCGCGACGGAAGGGGCGCGCGGAGGTTTCGCGCTCGCGCGTCCGTCGAAGGAAATCAGCGTGCTCGATGTCGTCGACGCAATCGACGGCGACAAGCCTCTCTTCGAATGCAGGGAGATTCGCGCGCGCTGCGCCGTGTTCGGCGACGACGCGCCGCCTTGGGCGACGAGCGGCGTATGCGCGGTTCACGCGGTGATGAAGAACGCCGAAAAGCGCATGCGTGAAGCGCTCGCGGCGGATCGGCTGGCGGATCTCTCCGGGCGCATGCATGCGAAAGCGCCGCGCACGTTCGGGCCGCAGGTCGTCAAATGGCTCGGCGGGCGCACGGACCAGCGCCGCGCGGCCAAGCGCTGAAAGACTTTAGCGGACGATCTTCGGCTTCATGTTCGGCGTGAGCGATACGCCGACCACATGTCCGGCGCGCACGCCACAGCGGCTATCGACGCGCGTCCATTGCTCCTTGCCGCGCGCCTTCGCGAACGCGCGCATCACGATGACCTGATCGACCGGAATCGGGTTGCCGACACTGAAGATCGTAGTATCGTCGTCGATCTTCGCGGAGAGCACGCGGCGGTCGGGCACGATGAGCGTGTCGTACTTCGGCGCGTTCTCCACCCAGCGATCGAATGCGGCGACACATTGCGCGACGGCATCCGGTACGTGAAGCCTCGTCAGATACGAATAATCCTCGGGCACGTCCGGCGTTTCCTGCGCCTGGACGAGCTGAAACATCGACGCCGACAAAGCGAGCGCGGCCAGGGCGGGAGCAAGAATGTTCTTCATGCGATGGGCGATGAAAAGGGCGTTCGGAGATGTTCGGGCAGAGCGCGGATCGCCGGAGCACGGATCGCGTGAATGGCGCTGAACGTGCGGTGCGCGCGCCTGCGCAGGAATGGCGCGAAGTATACCGTGTGACGTTTTGTGACGTCGAGCGATTCGCGCAGGTCGAATGCCGATCGAAAGCCTCGCCCGCAGCGATGTATCCTTTGATGCCGATAAACACGCGAACGAGGTGCCCAATGAAAGCGGTGCGATGGTCGCAACAAGACGGCTCAGGGCTCGAGCATCTCGTTCTCGATGAGACGCGCGATGGCATCGTGATCGAAAGCGCGGTCGTGGGCGAAGACGAAGCGCGTGCCTTCGGTCTCGTGTATCGCATCGAATGCGATGCGCGCTGGCAAGTGACGCGGCTCGCGCTGAAGCTCGCGGGCGGCGCATCGCTCGATCTGCATCGCAGGGACGGCGACAACGGCGACGCGCACGCATGGACCGATGCGAACGGCGAGCCGCTCGAGGCGCTGCGCGGCTGTATCGACGTGGACATCACCGCGACGCCTTTCACCAACACGCTGCCCATCCGCCGCCTGAAACTCGAACGCGGCGAACGGCGCGTGATTCGCGTCGCCTATGTGCGCGTGCCCGAGCTCGGCGTGAGCGCGGTGGAGCAGGCTTATACGTGCATCGAGCCGGATTGTCGCTATCGTTACGAAGGGCTCGACACGGGCTTCACGGCGGATATCACCGTCGACGAAGACGGCCTCGTGATCGACTATCCCGGCCTCTTCACGCGCATCCGGCGATAATACGCAGACATTCGCCTCAACCGATTTCCACTATGACCGACACGACTTCCCCCCGGCTCACGAGCCTGTCCCACGGCGGCGGCTGCGGCTGCAAGATCGCGCCCGGCGTGCTCGCCGACCTGCTCAAGCGCGCGACGCCGCTGCCCGCGTTCCCGAATCTTCTGGTCGGCAACGACACCGCCGACGATGCCGCCGTCTACAAGCTCAACGACGAGCAGGCGATCGTCGCGACGACGGACTTCTTCATGCCGATCGTCGACGATCCATTCGACTTCGGCCGCATCGCCGCGACCAACGCGCTCTCCGACGTCTACGCGATGGGCGGCAAGCCGATTCTCGCGCTCGCGCTCGTCGGCATGCCGATCAACGTGCTGCCGCATGAAGTCATCGCGCAAGTGCTGAAGGGCGGCGAAGCGGTGTGCGCGGAAGCGGGCATTCCGGTGGCGGGCGGCCATTCGATCGATTCCGTCGAGCCGATCTACGGGCTTGCGGCGCTCGGCATCGTGCATCCGTCGCGCGTGAAGCGCAACGCGGCCGCGCGCTCGGGCGACGTGCTCGTGCTCGGCAAGCCGCTCGGCGTCGGCGTGCTGTCGGCGGCGCTGAAGAAGGACAAGCTCGACGCGGCGGGCTACAGGGCGATGATCGACGCGACCACCAAGCTCAATCGTCCCGGCGCGGAACTGGCGCAACTCGAGGGCGTGCACGCGCTCACCGATGTCACCGGTTTCGGCCTGCTCGGTCACACGCTCGAACTCGCGCGCGGCGCGCAACTGACGGCGCGCATCCGTTACGCCAATCTGCCGTGGCTGCCGCAGGTGCGCGAATTCGTGCGCGCGGGCATCTACACGGGCGCGTCGGGACGCAACTGGAGCGCGTATGGCGACGACATCTCGTTGAACGTCGAAGGCAAGGAAGGTGAGGAGGCCCGCGCCTTGCTGACCGATCCGCAGACCTCGGGCGGCCTGCTCGTGTCGTGCGCCCCGCATGCCGTGAACGACGTGCTCGCGATCTTCCGCGCGGACGGCTTTCACGACGCGACGATCATCGGCGAAATGGTGGACGGCCGGGGCCACGTCGACGTCAGCTAAACAAACTCGAAACGCATGAAGGAAGAATCCCCGAAAGCCATTTTCTACGCGCTCGCCGCGAATTTCGGCATCGCCGTCTGCAAGTTCGGGGCGGCTGCCTTCACCGGCTCGGGCGCGATGTTCGCCGAAGCCATCCATTCCACGGCCGATTGCGGCAACCAACTGTTGCTGCTCTTTGGCCTGAAGCGCGCGCAGGCGCCCGCGAACGCGCTGCATCCGCTCGGCTCGGGGCGCGAAATCTATTTCTACGCGCTCATCGTCGCGCTGCTGCTGTTCTTCGTCGGCGGAGCGTTCTCGGTGTACGAGGGCGCGCATCGGTTGATGCATCACGAGCCGTTGTCGAACCCGATCGTCGCGCTCGTGATTCTCGGCATCTCCGTCGTGCTCGAAGCCTTTTCGCTCGCGGGCGCGATCCGCGAAATCCGCAAGGGCGCGCCGAACAAAACCTTATGGCGATGGTTTCGCGAAACGCGCGAATCGGAATTGCTCGTCGTCGCCGGCGAGGACGTCGCGGCGCTGCTCGGCCTTGCGATCGCGTTCGCCGCCGTGCTCATGACGATGCTCACCGGCAACCCGGCCTACGACGCCGCCGGCTCGATCGGCGTCGGCGTGCTGCTGATGATCATCGCGTTTCTCGTTGCGCGTGAAGTGAAGTCGATGATCGTCGGCGAATCGGCGAGCCCGGAAGTACGCAAGGCGATCGACGCGCACTTGCGCACGCGCCCGGAAATCACGCGCATCATCAGCCTCATTACGCTGCAATGGGGCAAGCACGTCGTGGTGGCAGTGCAGGCCGAAATGATCGATTACGCCAGCGGCCGCGCGATGATCGATGCGATCAACATCATCGAAGACGATCTGCAGCGCGCCTTTCCGCAAGTGCGCTGGGTGTTCTTCGAACCCGACGTAGCACGCGATCGCGGCGAGCCGACGGCCGCCTGAGGCGAGGGCAGGCCAGGAGCGCGGCGTGCTACGGCTTTCAGGGTCGTCCGGGACCGCTCCTGCCGCGCGGACGTCATCGCGCTAGCATATGGCGTGCGCGTCGTCCGCATCGAGTCCCTGAAATTCTGTGATCTTCATCCGACCCATGCGCAAATTGCTCCTTGCAGTGCTGCTCGTCGCCGTGGCGAGCGTTCTCCCGATCTTTTCCCAGTCCTCCTTTGCCGCAGCCGCTTCCCCGCAGCACGCGTCGCAGCCGGCGGTCGCGCTGACGCCGCAGCAGGCGCGCGATGCGCTTGCCGTGCTCAACGATCCCGCGCGCCGTTCGCAAGTCGCGGATACGTTGCGCGCGATCGCCGCGGCCGGCGCGCTGGCCGCGCCCGCGAGCGCGCCGCAGGCGGCATCGTCCGCGGCGCCGGCATCGGGCGCATCGGGCGTGCTCGCGCATTCGTTGACCGCGAATGGGCTCGCGTCGCAATTGTCGCGGCAGGCGGGGCACTGGCTCGTCGAGATCGGCGCGGGGCTGCGGCATTCGACCGTCGCGCTGCTCGATTTCGGCTCCGTGATTTCGTGGTGGCGCGACCGTACGTCGAGCGACGCGGGGCGCGCGCTCATCGGCCATGTCATGTGGACCGTGCTGGCCTCGCTGATTCCCGCGTTGCTGCTCGAATTCTTATGCTTGCGCCTGCTGAAGCGCCCGCGCGCCCGGATCGCGGCACGCGGCGTCGCCGATGCTGAGGAGCAGGATCCCGACCTCGTGCGCGAACAGCACGCCGCCGAGCGCGCGGAAGACGCCGCCGCGCAAACCGGCGACGCCACCGCGATGCATCTTGCCGAGCGCAAGGCGGACACCGCGCGCGGCCAGCGTCACGCCGCGCGTCACTGGACGCTGTTGCAGCGCCTGCCGAGCGCGCTCCTGTACGGCTTGCTGTCGCTGGTTCCGCTGATCGTGTTCATCGGCGTGGTGACGTTGCTGATGTCGATCTTCATCGACGACAACACGGCCGAGGCGCGCGTCGCGGGCTCGCTCATCGACGTCTATCTGGCGTGCCGCGCCGTCGTGATCGTGAGCGGCTTTTTCGTCGCGCCGCGTGCGCCCGGACTGCGCCTCATCCAGATGCGCGATGCCGCCGCCGCGTACACGCATCGCTGGGTGCGGCGCATCGTGTGCACCGCCGGCGCGGGCATCGCGCTCGCCAATGCCGGCGAACCGATCGGCCTGTCGGGCGATGCGCGCATCGCGGTGCTGAAGGTCACGCTGCTGATCGTGCATCTGATGATCGCATTCGTGATCTTCCAGAGCCGCAATTCGGTGGCGGAGCGCATCCGGCAGCGCGCGCGTTCGAACCGCTCGGTGAGATTGGTCGGCGCGTGGTTCGCCGATATCTGGGCGGGCGTCGCGATTTTCTTCGTGATCGCGCTGTGGTTCGTGTGGGCGCTCGACGTGCAGAACGGCTACCGCACGCTGTTTCATCTCGGCGGCGTGTCCTTGCTCGTGCTGGTCGGCGCGCGCGTGCTCGCGATCGTCGCGTTCGGCGCGCTCGGCCGCGTTTTCCATCAGAACGACGAAGAGGATCTCGCCGGCGAGTCGATCGCGCGGCGTCGCGCGTATCGCTATTACCCGGCGCTGCGGCGCATCGTGCAGGCGCTGATTTCCGTCATCACCGTGGTCGCGCTGCTGCAGGTGTGGCACGTCGATATCGTGCATTTCTTCACGTCGGGCGGCGTCGGCAACCGGCTCGCGTCGGCGCTCGTCACCATCGTGATCGCGGCCGTGTTCGCCGTGCTCGTGTGGGAAGCGGCGAACATCGTCGTCGAACGGCGGCTCGAACAATGGACCGCGAGCGGCGAGCGTCTGCGCGCCGCGCGCCTGCGCACGCTGCTGCCGATGATGCGTACCGGCCTTTTCATCGTGATCGCGATGGTCGTCGTGCTGACGGGCCTTTCGGAACTCGGCGTGAACACCGCGCCCTTGCTCGCGAGTGCGAGCATCTTCGGCGTGGCGCTCGGCTTCGGCTCGCAGAAGCTCGTGCAGGATCTCATCACAGGCATCTTCCTGCTGATGGAAAACGCGATGCAGGTCGGCGACTGGGTGACGCTCGCGGGCGTGTCGGGCACGGTCGAATATCTGTCGATTCGCACGGTGCGCTTGCGCGGCGGCGACGGCTCGCTCTACACCGTGCCGTTCAGTTCGGTCTCGACGGTGAACAACACGAATCGCGGCATCGGCAATGCAGCGGTGCGCGTCTCGATCGCACTCGGTCAGGACGTCGATCTCGCCATATCGACGCTGAAGGAAATCGGCGCCGCCTTGCGTGACGACGAAGCGTTCCGCGACGGCATTCTCTCCGACTTCAGTTTCTGGGGCGTCGATGCCGTCGACGGCTCGACCGTCACGCTCGCCGGCCAGATCCAGTGCCGCGACAGCGCACGCTGGCCGGTGCAGCGCGAGTTCAACCGGCGCATTCTCAACGAGTTCACGGCGCGCGGCATCGAGATCGCGAATCCGCAGCGCAACTTCGTGATCGTGAACGGCGGCAATCAGGAAGGCGGCCCGGATGGCGTTCAGGACGCGGACGAGGCGGGCGCGGATCAGCGCGGCGAGCCGTCGAAGGCCGCGCAGCATCCGACGGGCGAGGCGGCGGGTTCGGCGAACGTCGCGTCGAACGCGCCGCCGCCGCGGTCATCGCAAAGCGGCACCTGAGTTTTCGGTTAGCGCTCCTATAATCGTGCGGGTTGACCGCGCCCTGGCCGGGCGCGGTCTTCTTTCGAAGGTCGAACCCTTACGAGGATCCGCTCGCCATGAGAAAACTCCGCGCGTCACGATCGATAAAGCTCAGAAAAACCGCCTGTGCGTCACTGTTCGCCGCCGGCCTCGCGACCCTGACAGGTTGCGCGTTCGCCCAGCCATCCGATGACAGCGGCCCCGAAGGCGGCCGCCACGTCAAAGTGATGATCGTCACGATGTTCGGCCCCGAAGGCCAGGTCTGGCTCGACAAGCTCGGTCCGTGGCAGGCGATCAAGGTGCCGGGACTGTCGCCGGATTATCCCGAGGTCAATTGCAATCGCGACGATGTCTGCGTCATCACGACGGGCATGGGTCACACCAACGCGGCCGCGTCGATGATGGCGCTGGCATTCTCCGACCGCTTCAATCTGCGGCACACGTATTTTCTCGTCGCGGGCATCGCCGGTATCGATCCGAAGCAGGGCACGGTCGGCTCGGCAGCCTGGGCGAAGTATCTCGTCGATTTCGGCATTCAATGGGAACTCGACGCGCGCGAGAAGCCCGCCGACTGGCCTTCGGGTTTCCTCGGCATCAACACGAAAAGTCCGTACGAGAAACCGCCGCTCGACTATCGGACGGAGGCGTTCGCGCTCAATGCGTCGCTTGCGGATGCGGCCTTCGCGATCTCGCGCAACGTCACGCTCTCGGACAGCGATCAGGCGAAAGTCGCGCGCGCGAAATTCAACTACGCGCCGGCCAACCAGCCGCCGCGCGTGATCCAGTGCGACACGCTCGCCGGCGATACGTGGTGGTCCGGCAAATATATCGGCGAGCGGGCGAGGGAGTGGACGCGCCTCCTGACCGACGGGCGCGGTGTCTATTGCACGACGCAGCAGGAAGACAACGCGACGTACGAGGCGCTCAAGCGCGCGGCGAGCGTGAAACGGGTGGATCTGTCGCGCGTGGCGGTGCTGCGCGCCGGATCGGACTTCGACCGGCCGTACGAAGGGCAAGCCGCTTCGGACAATCTGCTCAATTACGCCGATCAGGGCGGCTTTGCGCCGGCCATCGAAAACCTGTATCGAACGGGCAATCCATTCATACAGGAGGTTGTTACACATTGGGGCGCCTGGCGCAAAGGCATCCCGCAAAAGTAACGCCACGGCGTTACAAAGCCGGTAACAAGGCCATGTTTCTGGCAGTAACAACTCTGTTACTGCGACCAAGTAACTATTACCTAACCTGCCGCGGATCGGTAATCGCCGATTTCGCGGCATTTTTTTGCTCTTTCACGTCCGATGAATGGCGAATAAAAGCTGGGTCTTGGCGTCAACGGAATCCCGTAAATGCCCGTTATATGGCGCGGAAGGCGATTATTAAGATAAAAACGAAGCCGCGCCGGGCGGACCTCGCAAACGTTAGACAAATACGCACCGGATCAAAGAATCGGTCAAATTCTCCAGACCGAAAAAATTACCGACCTAAAGTGTTGTTTGCAACAAAATATTATTGAGACACTCTTGCTTTAGGTTCAGACAGTTCTTAGAATCCGTCTCACAGTGGTTGTTACAAGATGTAACGCACTGAAACAAAGATTACGCAGTACGTAGCCGGGCAGAACGAGTCCGGTGAGGCACAAAAAAGACATCGGCAAAAAGCCGGCGGGAAATCGGGGATTTACTGGAAGTTGCAACCATGAACGGTCGCGAAACGCTGGAATCGATCCGGGAAATCAATTTGTCGTACATCATGCTCGCGCAGCGTCTGCTGCGCGAAGACCGCGCCATCGGCATGTTCCGGCTCGGTCTGTCGGCGGAACTCGCCGATCTGCTGTCGGGCCTCACGCTCGCACAGGTCGTCAAGCTCGCGTCGTCGGATAACCTGCTTTGCGCATTCCGCTTCAACGATCACACGATGCTGTCGGCCTTGGTTCAGCCCGCGAAGAACGCGGACATCGCGCCGACGCACGCGGCAATCCTGCTGGCTGGCCAGCCGGCCGAACAGTTCGCTTAAGTGATGACGGAGCGAGCCATGCTGAAGAAGAGCCTCACTGAAGACGCCCAGGAAGTGTTCCGCGCCATCGCGCTGATCGAGCTCGGCGCGCGCATGCAAGTGCTGGAGAGCGAACTCACGCTCTCGCGCGATCGCATGATCCGCCTGTATCGCGAAGTGAAGGGCGTGTCGCCGCCGAAGGGCATGCTGCCGTTCTCGGCCGACTGGTACATGACGTGGCTCGCCAATATCCACGCATCGCTTTTCTATAACACCTATACGTTCCTGAAGAACGAAGCCGGCTGTTCGCATCTCGATGCGTTGACCAAGGGGTATCGGCTGTATCTCGAGCACTGCAACCATAGCGGCGCCGAGGCGGTACTCGATCTTACGCGGGCCTGGACTCTTGTGCGCTTCTTCGACGCGGGCATGCTGCAGATGACGGCTTGCTGCCGCTGCACCGGGAAGTTTGTCGCACACAAACATGATTTGCAGAACAACGTGGTGTGCGGGGCCTGCCAGCCGCCGTCACGCGCGGGGAAGACCAAGAAAGCGGCGGCCGCGAAACAGGCCAGCAAAGAAGCCGCGCTGGAGGTAGTGATGTCGAAGAACGAAGTGCCGGAGCATGCGGAGCACACGGTACTCGCTAACGTAGCGGCAGTAGCGGCGTTACAGCCGCAACGAGCTAGCCTGGTCGCACAGGCTGCTTAGGCGGTAGCGGCCGCCGGCTTTCCTTCCGGGGACTGTCCGCGAGGATGGTGGATGTCCGGCTCGCCGCTACCGCGTTTTACTTCCCGCCCGTTTTCCCGAATCGATAGCCCGGCGCCGATTGGCGTGCCGGGCTTTTTTGTTTTGCCGCCCAGTAAAATGCTTCGATGGCACGCGCTCTCGAAGATAACGGCTTGGCTACCGCACAACAGGGTTTTCTGCTGACTCGTCACTGGCGCGACACCGCAGCAGGGACGGAAGTCGATTTCTGGCTCGCGACCGACGACGGCCCGAGAAAGATCCGCATCGCGACGCAGACGAGCGTCGCGTTCATTCGCGCCGAAGATCGCGCGAAGGCGGAGCCTGTCGTCGCCGGCGTGCGCGACACGTATCTGCGCGAGCTGCCGCTCAAGGACTTCCGTCAAAAGCCGGTGCTCGGGCTTTACTGCCCGCAGTATCGTCAGTTACTCGCGCTCGAAAAGAACCTGAGAAGCGCCGGCGTCAATGTCTTCGAGGCCGATATCCGTCCGCACGAGCGCTATCTGATGGAGCGCTTTATCACGGCGCCGGTGTCGTTCGAAGGCGCGCCGCGCGACGGTTACATTTGCAGCGAACTGAAGCCCGCGCCGGATTACCGGCCGTCGCTCAGCGTCGTGTCGCTCGATATCGAAACGAGCGTGAAGGGCGATCTCTATTCGATCGCGCTCGAAGGCTGCGGCGCGCGTCAGGTGTACATGCTCGGACCGCCGACCGGCGCCGCCGAGCCAGCGGATTTCGCGCTCGACTATTGCGACACCCGCGCCGACATGTTGCGCCGCTTCAACGCGTGGATCGCGCATCACGATCCGGACGCGATCATCGGCTGGAATGTCGTGCAGTTCGACTTGCGCATCCTCCAGCGGCACGCCGACGACTACGGCGTGCCGCTTACGCTCGGCCGCGACGGCGGCACGGTCGAATGGCGCGAGCACGGCATGAAGCGCAATCACTGGTTCGTGTCGATCGCGGGCAGGCTCGTCATCGACGGCATCGAGGCGCTGCGTTCGGCGACGTGGAATTTTCCGTCGTTCAGCCTGGAGTACGTCGCGCAATCGCTGTTAGGCGAGGGCAAGGCCATCGACAGTCCGTACGCGCGCATGGACGAGATCGAGCGGCGCTTTCAGGAAGACAAGCCCGCGCTCGCGCGTTACAACCTGAACGACTGCGAGCTCGTCACGAAAGTTTTCGACAAGACCGAACTGCTGCCGTTTTTGCTGGAGCGCGCGACCGTCACCGGTTTGCAGGCGGATCGCAGCGGCGGATCGGTCGCGGCGTTCACGCATCTGTATATGCCGCGGATGCATCGGCTCGGCTATGTCGCGCCGAATCTCGGCGACGTGCCCGAGGAAGCCAGTCCCGGCGGCTTCGTCATGGATTCGCGTCCCGGTCTCTACGATTCCGTGCTCGTGCTCGATTACAAGAGCCTGTATCCGTCGATCATCCGCACGTTTCTGATCGATCCGGCCGGGCTCGCGCAAGGCATGGCGGCTTCCGACGAGACCGCCACGGTTCCCGGCTTTCGCGGCGCGCGATTTTCACGCGACACGCACTGTCTGCCCGCGATCGTCGCGCAAGTGTGGGAAGCGCGCGAAGCGGCGAAGCGTCAGCGCAACAAGCCGCTGTCGCAGGCGCTGAAGATCATCATGAATTCGTTCTACGGCGTGCTCGGATCGAGCGGCTGCCGCTTTTTCGATCCGCGTCTCGCGTCGTCGATCACCATGCGCGGTCACGAAATCATGCATCGCACGCGCGAGCTGATCGAAGCGCGCGGCTACGGCGTCATCTACGGCGATACGGATTCCACTTTCGTCTGGCTGAGGCGCGCGCGCAGCGAGGAAGACGCGGGGCGCATCGGCCGCGCGCTCGTCGCGCATGTCAACGAATACTGGCGCGAGCATTTGCGCGAGACCTTCGGGCTCGACAGCGCGCTGGAATTGCAGTTCGAAACGCATTTCACGCGTTTTCTGATGCCGACGATCCGCGGCACGGAAGAGGGCAGCAAGAAGCGCTACGCCGGCCTCACGACGCGCGCCGACGGCAGCGAGGAAATCATCTACAAAGGGCTCGAAACGGTGCGTACCGACTGGACGCCGCTCGCGCAACGCTTCCAGCAGGAGCTTTACCTGCGCGTCTTCAAGGGTGAGGCATACGCGGACTACGTGCGCGAGTACGTCGGACGCACGCGGCGCGGCGAGCTGGACGAACTGCTCGTCTATCGCAAGCGCTTGCGCCGCACGCTCGGCGACTATCAGCGCAATGTGCCGCCGCATGTGCGCGCCGCGCGCATCGCCGATGAGTACAACGCGCGTGCCGGACGCCCGCTGCAATATCAGAACGGCGGCTGGATCAGCTATGTGATGACGGCGGCCGGTCCCGAACCGGTGGAAGCGCGCCACGCGCCGATCGACTACGAGCACTACGTCAGCAAGCAGCTTCAGCCGGTCGCGGACGGCATTCTGCCTTTCCTGCGCGACGATTTCACCGCGCTGATGTCCGGTCAGAAAGAGCTGTTCTGAGTTCCGAGTCTAGAAACGCACGCCGAAACCCGCTTCGATGATGTCCGCATCGCGGTCGTAACGCGTGACCATGCGATTCCACGTCACGCGCGCGAGCCATCGATCCGAGAAGCGGTAACTCGCCGACACCGATACGAGACCGGAGAAGCGTCCGTCGCCGGTGCGGTTCTGCGCCAGATCGTCGTTCTGCGTAATCGACAGATACGGCCCCGCGCCGACGCCGAGCGTCAGCTTGTCATTCAAGAACGCGCGCGTCGCCCAGAGTTGCGCGGCAACGCCGTCGCGGCGCGACTGGACGTGGCCGCCTTCGTGCAGATACGACGCGGTGAAGTCGAAGTAACGCCACAATCCGCGCCGATATTCGATGCTCTCCGCCAGATTCGTTTCCGAGTCGGGACTGTTGAGGATCGTCGTGCCGAGCATCACCGTGACTTCGTTGTTGGTGACGTTGGTCGTGCGCGACACGGGGCGCGCGCGCGGTCCGCGTCCTTCGGGCGCGTCGAGCTGATAGCCGATGCCGAAGAGCAGCGCGGTCGTGTCGGGACCGCCGAATGCCTGCACGCGATTGAGCTTCATCTCCGCGATCCAGCGGTTGTCGAAGTAATACGCCGCGCGCAGCGTGAACATCGCGCCCCAGCCGTGCGTGTTCGAGTATTCGCCGCCCGACTGCGCCTCGCTCGTATCGAAATAGCGATACGGCCCGGCGCCCGCCGACAATTCCAGCCGCTCGTTCCAGAGCGGCAGGCGTCCCCATAACTCCAGCGCCTGCCCGTCACGGTGATGATCGGGAATATGGCCCTCGTTGAGCCAGGAAAAGCTCCAGGCGGCGTAAGGCCCGAGCCCTTCACGATAATTCGCTTCCCACGAATACGTGTTCTGGCTGCTGCTCTGGAGTGCGCCAGCCAGAAACGAAAATTCCTGCGAGTGAGCCGCGCTGCTCGCAATGCCGAGTAGCGCGAAAGCGATCGCGCGAAGGGCCGTTCTGCAATGTCGTTCGTTCTGGGTTCTTGTCATCGGCGAGGTCGGATTCGGAAGGTTCCGGCAACTTTCGTGCGGTCTGTTCCGGATGCAGGATACAGACTTAGGAAAACTCCCGCAAAGTTCTGACTAATTCCTATTTCCACCGACGGCAAGGTGAAACGTTTGCGCGGAACAATCGCTCGGCATGCGTTCGCAGCCACTCACACGCGGGGTTACGCGTTTCGCGGACCTTGCGTAGATTGAGTTCTCCCAGTGCATTCAGGCAAACGAGGTCAGCGATGGACTCCACCCCAATCGAATATCGAGGCTGTGAGCTTTCGGTCATCGTCCAGCATCGGGCTGGAGAATTCGTCGCGACGCTTCTGATCGAGCGGCCGGGCGGCGTGCGGCGCGCGATCGGGCCGATGCGCGCGTTTGCGACGGCGCAGGCCGCCGCGAACTTCGCGTTCGAATGCGGCAAGGCGGAACTCGACGGCGCATCCGCGATGCGCGCGCCGCGCGTCGCGGTGTCGGGCTGATGCCGTCGCTCAGGCGCCGCTCGTGCGCGGCTCGCCCGAAGTCGCCGCCGCGGCGCCGTCCGGCGTCGCCGGATGCCGCGCGCGATACACCACGAGCGCGCACACGCTGACCGCAGAGATCGCGACCGGCCCGGCTACCGCTTCAAAAATGCGCGGCGGCAACCAGGCGCGCCGAGCATCGCGCCGCCCGTGCCGGTGCCCGTCACAAAGAGCGCACTCAGCGACAGCCACGCGAGCGCCGGTTTCCCCGCGAGATGTCCGAACGACGCGAGACTCGACGTCGCGCACACGAACGCCGCCGCGACCACCTACTGCGGATTGACAAGAACACACGCAATAGCATCGCTGACCGCGCCGTCGACCCGTCTCAAGAAATGCTGAGAATCGGCCTATTCCTAGGGGCAATCCGCTGATTTGACGCAATAATTTACAAATCCACGAGACGGGCCGGATAAGCTCGGATGTTCCATCCGGGCGGGTCGCCCGTATCTGCTCGCTTTCCGTCTTCCGACTGTTGAACCGCCATGGTGACTCTGGTTAGCTGTTTCTCCGATCGCAACGCGACATCATCGCTCGACAATCACATCGAATATTGCCGGCGCGCGAACGCGAAGCATCGTTTCGAGCCGATATCCGGCTGCGTCGATTCGCTCGAATTGCGCACGCTCTATAAATACCAGTTGCTGAACGACGTACTGCGGGAGGCCGAAGAGGGCGAACTCGTCATTTTCGCCACGGAAAACGCGTTGTTCCTCCGCTTTCACGACTTCGAGCCGATCATGGCGGACCGCGACGTCCTGGTCACGAAAGGGCATTTCGGCATCAACACCGAGATGTTCGTGCTGCGAAACAATGAAGAGAACCGGCGCATGATTCGTGGCTTCGCCGCGCAATGCCGCAAATACTTCGAATACGGCAAGTTCGTCACGGAAGAGGAACTGCTCGAAGCCCTGCCGACCGTGCCCGACTGGGACGACCTGAACGGCGTGGTGCCGATCGCGTCGATGTGGGCGAGCCAGCATCCGGATATTCGTGGCCGCGAAGTCGTCGCGGTGTCGATCGTCTACACGCCGCGCCTTTACAGCAAGTACGGGCCGCTGTGGCGCGCGGTGTTAGCGCGGCATGTGAGCGCGTGTCACGCGTCAGGCGATCTTCGCTTTTTCGACGATGCAGCGCCGATGTCGAGCGATTCGAACGAGCCGCTTTCGGTGTATCAGCCGGGACGTCCGATCGCGGTCGTGATGCTCTATACGCCGAACATCGCGAGCTATGCGCGCTTCGGCGAAGGGAGTCTGCGTGCGTACTGCGAGCAGCACGGTTATACGCTTTACGTGCATCGCGAAGTGCCGGCCGATTTCGGCCGCGATGCGTGCGGCAACTGGGCCAAGCCTTTTCTTCTCAGCAAGTACCTGCCGCAGCACGAATGGGTTTTCTGGATGGACGCGGACATCATCGCGATGAACCGGAGCGTGAAACTGGAGAAGTTCACCGAAGGGCGCGAACGCGTGCTGACCGCGGACATCTGCGGCTGGCGTTTCAATTCGGGCGTAATGGGCTTTCGCAACACCGAGGCGAATACGAACGTGCTCGACGCCGTGCTGGCGAAGGTGCGCGAGATCGAGGACATCCAGTACACGTTTTCGAGTCAGGGCGACCAGTATGTGTTCATGGAGCAACTGATCGCGCACGGTCTGTGTCCCGAGATGGATTCGCCCGAACTCGTGAGCTTTCGCGAACTGAACACGCCCTGGTATTACGCGGACCGGAACACGTTCCTCTGTCACTTTCACGGCCTGAGCACCGAGATGCGGGCGCTGTTCATGTCGATGGATTCGGTGCCGGAAGGCGGCTTCGAAGCCATCGAACATGCGGCGCCGCGCACGCCGCTCCTGATCCGCAAACCCGCGTGATCGCGGCTTACGCGCCGGCCATCTTTCTCATCAGGCGCACGCGGGGATCGACTGCTTCCTGCAGCGCCGGCTCCTCCGCGAAATGCCAGGCGAGGCTGCGCGCACGCACGCGGCGCGTCGGCTTGACGTGCTCACGCCGGCGCACCAGCGAGCGCACGGCGCGCCCCAGCGCCAGATCGATGGCTCCGCGCCAGTCGCGCGCAATCGACGTCGCGACGACCTTGTTTTCCCGATTCAACTGCACTTCCACCTGACAGCGCTTGTCGACGCCGCCGCGCGGCCCGTTGATGTCCGACAAGCTGACGGTCGCCTTCGAGATCAGCCACGCGAGACGGCGAAAGACGAATTCGCTGCGCGCTTTCGCAAGCTCGTGCATCGCAATGGCTTCGGGGTCGCGGGACTTGAACAGGACTTTCATTGACGCCTCCTCGTTGAACATGGATTCAGCGTAAAGGCCGGTCGCGATCCGAAAAAGCAGACTGAACGGAACCTAAGCTTCGAAAAAACCGAAGTTAGCTCGTGGCTCGCGCAAGCACCTGCTGAGTCAACGGATGATGCCGTCCGCGCCGCGACACGATCGCGTGCACTTCCTCTTTCACGTCCGGCGAGCGGCCGAGCCAGCGCAGTCCGCGCAACAGCGGCGCATCGCCCGCGCCGAATTCCGCGAGCGGAAACACCCCGAGGCCGCGCGCGCCGAACACGGCCATCAGCGCACTGTCCTCGAATTCGCCGACGATGCGCGGCGCGATGCCTTGCGCCTCCAGCCATCGATCGAGCCTTGCCCGCAGCGACGAATGGCCGGTCGGCAAAAGAATGGGCAGCGACGCGAGACTTTCAGGGAAACGATCGATCGCGCTCTTGCGCACGATCGAAGCCGGCCCGTACCAGTCGACCGGCGAGGCGATCAGCCGCTCGCTCGTGAGACGCAGATTGTGATTGTGCGGCGCGGGGTGGCTCGCGAGCACGAGATCGAGCCGATGCAGCGCCAGTTCGCCGAGCAGTTCGTCGGTCTCGCCTTCGTGACACAGAAGACGCAGCGACGGATTGCCGAGCACTGGCGCGAGCAGCGCGTGCGCAGCAAGCTTCGAAATGCCATCCGACAGGCCGACCGCGAGACGCGCGAGCGCGCCGCTCGCCGCCTCGCGCACTTCGTCCTGAATCGACTGCCCAATATGAAAGATTTCCTCCGCACGCGCGAAGGCCACCTGTCCCGCTTCGGTCATCGTGACGCCGCGGCCTTCCGGCTTGAGCAGTTGATGCCCGAGCGATTTTTCCAGCTCACGCACTTGCGCGCTGATGGTTTGAACCGCCATGTCGAGCCGTTCCGCTGCGCGCGCGAACCCGCCTTCCTTCACGACAACCCAGAAATAATGCAGATGACGATAGTTGAGCATGTGCCGTGCGTCCTTTTCGATACATCGAAAAAACCGAAGTAGGGCTTCGATTATCGCTGATTTTTTCGAGTACGAGTTCAGCCGATCATGGCGCGATACGTTCAATCAAAAACCCTGTTACTCATGGAATATCTCCTTTCGCTCGCCGCCGATCCCGCCGTCTGGGCCGCGCTCGTCACGCTGATCGTGATGGAAGTCGTGCTCGGCATCGACAATCTCGTCTTCATTTCGATTCTCAGCAACAAGCTGCCCGTGGCGCAACGCGCGCGCACGCAGCGCATCGGCATCATGCTCGCGCTCGTCATGCGGCTCGCGCTGCTCGGCACGGTCGCGTGGATCGCGCAACTGACCACGCCGGTGTTCTCCATGTTCGATCATGCGTTCTCGTGGCGCGACATCATCCTGCTCGCGGGCGGCCTGTTCCTCGTCTGGAAGGCGACCACGGAGATGCGTCATCACGTCGGACGCGAGCACGATGTCGTGCCCGGCGTCGCGTCGAGCGTCGGCGGCATGACGGCGTGGGCTGCGATCGGCCAGATCCTGCTGCTCGATCTCGTGTTTTCCGTCGACAGCATCATTACGGCGGTCGGCATGACCGAGCATCTGCCGATCATGTTTATCGCCGTCATCTTCGCCGTCGCGACAATGCTGTTCGCCGCGCAACCGCTCTCGCGTTTCATCGAACGCAATCCGACGGTCGTGACGCTCGCGCTCTCGTTCCTGCTCGTGATCGCGATGACGCTGATCGCCGAGGGTTTCGGCACGCACGTGCCGAAGGGCTACATCTACGCGGCGATGGGCTTCGCGGGATTCGTCGAAGGTTTGAACCTGCTTGCAAGGCGCGCGAAGGGCAAGCGCGAGGCGAGCGTTCCCGCGCGTAATTCCGCTTGCTTCTCGTCGTCCGAGTGACTACGTTATTCGTTAGCGAACGTCTAAATTCTTTCGGGTCCCGAAATAATCAACCGACAAATTCGCGCGCGTCGCGGCCATGGCGACCAATCGTCGGCGGAATGCAGGCGACAGGAGCGAAGATGAGCCCGCATTGGGAGATCGGCACGGTGAGCGAGGCGTTCGAGCCCATCGCGCGGATCGATCCATACATCGTGTGGGCGCACGCGACGCGCTATCGCGATCTCGGCGGCATGCCGCGCGGCCGAATTCCCATCGCCATCGAGATGAAGCAGGGCGGCGAGACCGCGCAGCAGTTCGCGCAGACGATCGAGCGTAACGGCTGGCAACGCTGGATCTGGATGTCGGCGCTCTATCGCGATCCGCCCGCGGGGCTCGAAGCGACGCGCTTCTGCACGGCTCACGTGACGCGCGAATTCTTCGCGCATCTGAACACCGATCTCGCGGGCAAGTTCGAGCGCTTCACGGAGGCGCTGGCGATTCCAACGCACGTCGATGCGCGTACGGAACGCGTGCCTGCCGATCATGTACCGATGCGCGAAGGGCTGGGCAATGCGATCGTCGGCGTGTGCGATGAAGATATCGCGTTCACGCATCCGCGATTCTCCGAGGATGCAAACGGAACGCGCACGCGCTTTCAATGCTTCTGGAATCAGAACGATCCCGCCGACTCCGCAGCCGGGCTCGGTTACGGAAGCGAGCTGCTCAAACATCAGATGGACGCGCTTCTGGGCGACGCGCGCCTTCATGCGGAAGCGGCGGGCGCATGCATGTACGATCCGTCGCGCACGCAATCGACAGCCGATTGCGACGCGCCCTTGCCGATGATCGGCGTGCAACTCAAACGACGCTATCGCACGATGCGCGACGCGTTCGGCCCTTGCCCCGATGCGGAAGTACTCGACGCCGTCCGCTATGTCGTGCAGCGCGCGCAGGACATCGGCAGTGCGGCGTGTCATGCGCTCGTCAGTCTGAATATCGGCAATGTCGCGTGGCAGCAGGACGGCAGCTCGCTCATCGAATGCGCGCTCGACGAACTGATGGACAGCGGCGCATGCTCGGTCGTGCTTCCGTCCGGCAATGTCGACTTGTCGCGCTGTCGCGGTGCATCGACGCTCGCGGAGCGCGCGGAATCGGAGTGGCGCTGGCGCGTGCGCGCGCATTCCGAATCGCCGAGTCTCGCGGAAATCTGGCTGTCGACCCGTGATGGAACGCCTAGCGTCGACGTGCAGATCGTGCCGCCCGACGACGTCGCGAGTGCATGGATCGGGCTCGGCAACGTCGGCACGTTTACGCGCGGCGGCGATCCCGTGTGCACCGTCGTGCATCTCGGGCGCGGCGCGCGCGGCGAAGGGCACATGATCCTCGTCGCGCTCGCGCCGACCGCCACGCGCAGCGGCGTGCGCCGCGCGACCGCGGGCGAGTGGCTCATCCGCCTGAGGAACAACGCGCGCGCGACCGTCACGGCCTATGCGTGGATGCAGTGCGACGAAACATGGGCGCGCGATCCTGCTCAACCGCGCGCATGAAGCGCGATGATCTCCTGAAGATCGAGGTCGTGCTCCAGCGAATGCAGAAGCTCGTCGTGGATTTCCCCCGCGCGATGCATCCGCAGCAACTCCGTGCGCCCGGCGGCAATCGCGGCGAGCACGACGTCGTAGTGCGCGTGGCGGGCATCCGTCGGGAACTCCTCCATGTCCTCGAAGCGCTTCGTGAGTCCCGCGCGATACGTGTATTGCTCGAGCAGTCGCGGATGGATCACATTGCCATCGGCGTCGTGCACCAGTGGCTGGATCGCCGCCAGTTGCGCGGTCTCCATGCGCGCCCACGCCTGCGGCTCGCTGAGATGGCGTGTCGAGCGCTCGTGACCGCGCGTGAGCGACAACAGCGCGATGAGCGGGCCGATTGTCGCGCCCTGCAGGAGCACGGTGACGAGAATCACCGCGAAGCCGGCAAACACAATCAGATCGCGGCCGGGCATCGTCTCGGGCAACGAAAGTGCGACGGCAAGCGTCACCACGCCGCGCATGCCGGCCCAACTGACGACCGTGGCCGCGCGCCAGTCGGGAACGCCTGCGGCGTCCGCGCGCTTGCGTCCGGTGACAGTCCACGCGAGCCACTTCATCGCCTCGACGCCGAACACCCAGACAAAGCGCGAGAGGATCACGACCGCGATCACCGCCGCCGTCGCGGGTCCGAGGAGAGAGAATGCATCGCCGACGCCGCCGAGCCGCACCGCGATGCCGCGCAGCGACAGTCCGATCAGCACGAACACGAGCGCTTCCAGCACGAACACGACAACCTGCCAGAACGCCGTGCCGCGCATGCGCTGCGCCGCCGTGAACACTTCGTGCTGATGCCAGCCGACGACCATGCCGCACGTGACCGTCGCGATGACGCTCGATACGCCGAGCTCCTCGCCCGCGATATAGCTGACCCACGACGTCAGCATCGACGTGGTGATGACGAGGTAATCGTCCTCGAGCGCGCGCATGAGCTTCACCGCGATGAAGCCCGCGACGATCCCGACGACGATGCCGCCGATCGCCAGCCCCGCGAAGCTCGCGACGGCGCGTGGCGCGCTGAACACGCCGCTCATCGCGGCCACGAGCGCGAAGCGGAAGAGCACGAGGCCGGCGGCGTCGTTGAGCAGGCTTTCGCCTTCGAGCAGCACCATCAGCCGACGCGGCAGCGCGACGCGCTCCAGCACGGCCTTGGCGGCGACCGCGTCGGGCGGCGAGACGACCGCGCCGAGCGCGAAGCACGCGGCCCAGGGAAGTTGCGGCACGACGAGATGTACCGCGACGCCGACGACGAGCGTCGTGAACGCGACCGCGCCGATCGCGAGCAGCAGAATGCCGCTCAGGTTCCGCTTGAAGTCGTCCCACACGAAGAAGTACGCGCCGTACATCAGGAGCGGTGGCAGGAACACGACGAGCACGAGCTCCGGGTCGAGCTCGAATTGCGGCAGGCCCGGCACGAACGCCATCGCGACGCCGCCGACGAGCAGTGCGGCCGCGGGTGGCAGGCGCACGCGCTTGGCGAGCACTTCGAGCGCGATGATGGCGATCAAGGAGACGAGCACCAGATTGAATGCCGTAGCGGCGTGCATGGAATGTCCTCGGATTGTTTGGGATTTTTTTGCGGCAGTGCGCGGCGGCCCACGCAGATGACACGCCTCGCGCTGCTACCATCGACGCGGGACCGGGCCGCGAGCCGGGGTCATCGTATCCGAAAGGGAGGAGTAATGAGACGAAAGTCGTCGGGCGTGGCTGTGGCGGCCGTTCTGGTGGGCGTCGCCGTGGCGGCTGTGGTCTATATCGCGAGCTTCGGCCGTTCGCGTCATGCGGATGCCCCCGTGCCGACGCCTTCCGTGCTCGCCGCGCAAGACGGCGCCGCGAGCGCGGCCGCTTTCGGCGACGCGCCGAAGCATCCGGAGACCGCACCGGGCGACCGGACCGCCGCGCGCTGATTCGCACTGTCTAGCGTTTGTCGCACGCATCGTAGCGGTCGCGTTCGACAGGAATATGACTTGCTCGATTTCCGACGATGTCATTCCACGCTCGTCGGGAGCACTTCGCGATGGGACACCATCCTGAGCAGATTCCACCGGCCGCGCTGCCCGTCGACGGGCGCGGCATGATCGGCAACATGAAGACGGCGGCGCTCGTGTCGCTTTGCGGCGCGATCGACTTCATGTGTTTCCCGCGCATCGACTCGCCCACGGTCTTCGCCGCCCTGCTCGATGGCGATCGCGGCGGCGCTTTCGCCATCACGCCGCGCGCGCCCAACGCGAACGTCAAGCAGATGTATCTGCCCGAAACGAACGTGCTCCTCACGCGTTTCATGACCGGCGACGGCGTGTGCGAGCTGCTCGATCTGATGCCGGTCGCATCGAACGGGACGCGCGCCGATGCGTTGCCGAACTGCGTGCTGCGCATCGTGCGGCTCGTCTTCGGACGCATGACGCTCGACGTGCGCTGCGATCCGCGCTTCGATTACGCGCGCGCGAAGCACACGGCCCATGCGGTGGAGAAGGGCGTCGAATTCATGCGCGACGACGGTGCGCCGTCGTTGCGGCTGCGCTCGAATGTGCCGCTTACGATCGACGGCCAGAGCGCATGCGCGACGCTGAATTTGGAAGAAGGCGC
Organism: Caballeronia sp. AZ7_KS35; assembly: GCF_023631045.1. Taxonomy (NCBI): domain Bacteria; kingdom Pseudomonadati; phylum Pseudomonadota; class Betaproteobacteria; order Burkholderiales; family Burkholderiaceae; genus Caballeronia; species Caballeronia sp. AZ7_KS35. The sequence continues at coordinate 246,035 of NZ_JALQDV010000030.1, forward strand.
TTGCGCCTGCTTCGTGCTCGGCGAGGCCGAAGGGCTCGCCGACATCGACGCGAATCACGACTCGATCCTCACCGAGACCATCGATTACTGGAAGGAATGGTCGTCGCGTTCGACGTATCGCGGGCGCTATCGCGAAGTCGTGCTGCGCTCGGCGTTGACCTTGAAGATGTTGAGTTCGGAAGAATTCGGCGCGATCGTCGCCGCGCCGACCTTCGGCTTGCCCGAGGCGCAGGACGGTTCGCGCCGCTGGGATTATCGCTTCACGTGGATACGCGACGCCGCGTTCTCCGTCTACGCGCTGCTGCGCCTCGGCTACACCGGCGAGGCGGAACGCTTCATGAAGTGGATCGCCGAGCGCAGCCGCGATTGCAGCGCGCACGGCCAGTTGCGTGTGATGTATTCCGTCGATGGCGCCGACGCGCCCGAAGAAAGCGAGCTGAAGAGTCTCGTCGGCGAAGTGCCGGGACGGATCGTGATCGGCAACGGAGCGCGCGAGCAGGTTCAGCTCGATGTCTACGGCGCGCTGCTCGATTCCGTCTATCTCTACAACAAGTACGGCGCGGCCATCTCCTACGATGGCTGGCGTCACGTGACGCGCACAGTCGATTACGTCGTCGAACACTGGCGCGAGCCGGACAACGGCATCTGGGAGTTTCGCAACGGCACGCGCGCATTGCTGCATTCGCGTCTGATGTGCTGGGTGACGGTGGATCGCGCGCTGCGGCTTGCAGAAAAGCGCTCGTTGCCCGCGGCGCTTGCGCGCTGGTTCGAAACGCGCGATGAAATCCATCGCGACATTCACGAACAGTTCTGGAACGACGACATCGAGAGTTTCGTGCAGACGCCCGGCTCCGACACGCTCGACGCCTCTGCATTGATGATGCCGCTCGTGCGCTTCATCGGCCCGAAAGATCCGCGCTGGATCGGCACGCTCGATGCAATCGGCCGCGAGTTGCGCGTCGATCCGCTGATCTTCCGCTATACGCGCGGCTCGACGCTCGATGGCTTGCCCGGCACCGAGGGCGGCTTCTCCGCGTGCTCGTTCTGGTATGCGGAGGCGCTCGCGCGCGCCGGACGTGTCGACGAAGGCCGGCTCGTGTTCGAGAAGATGCTCGCCTACGCGAATCATCTCGGGCTCTTCTCGGAGGAAGTGGCGACGAGCGGCGAGGCGCTCGGCAATTTTCCGCAGGCGCTGACGCATCTCGCGCTCATCAGCGCGGCGTATCAGCTCGACAGGAATCTCGATCGCGTGCACGTTCCCTGGACGTGATCGCATGAAGAGAAGAGGACGGGCGCGACCCCGTCCTTTGCCGATCAGTCGTACAGCACGGCGGCGATCTTCGGATCGTTCATGTTGGACTTGTCGTACCAGTAGAAGCCGGTATCGACCTTCTTCGGCAGCTTTTCGCCCTTGAGCGCCTTCATCGCCGAATCGACGACGCACCTGCCGATGCCGACCGGATTCTGCGTGATCGCACCCGCCATGAGGCCCGACATGATGTCTTCCTTCTGCTCCTTGCCCGAGTCGTAGCCAATCAGCACGAGCTTCTTGCCCGATTCCTTGATGCCGATAGCCGCGCCCGCGGCCGAACCTTCATTGGCGCCGAAGATGCCCTTGATGTTCGGATTGGCCTGAATCATCGCCTTCGCGATCTCCGCCGACTTCAGATGATCGCCGCCGCCATACTGCACCGATACGATCTTGATGTTCGGATGCTTGGACTTCATCTGATTGAGGAAGCCGTCGCGCCGGTCGATGCCGGTGCGGCTCGTCTGATCGTGAACGATGACGCCCACTTCGCCCGCATTGCCGATGGCTTCGGCCATCTTGTCGGCGGCGAGCGCGGCGGCGGCGAGATTGTCGGTGGCGCAGGTGGTGAGCGGAATGTCGCTATCCACGCCCGAGTCGAATGCGATCACCGGAATCTTCTGGTTCTGCGCCCGCTTGAGCAGCGGGACGGCGGCCTTGCTGTCGAGCGCGGCGATGCCGATCGCCTGCGGCTTCTTCGCGAGCGCTGCGGAGAGCATGTCGATTTGCTTGTCGACCATCGCTTCGGTTTCGGGGCCTTCGAACGTGATGCGCGCTTTCTGCTCTTTCGCGGCCTGTTCCGCGCCCGATTTCACGGCTTGCCAGAACTGATGCTGGAAGCCTTTCGATATCAGCGGAATATACGGCTCGTCCGCATACGCGGCGCTCGTTGCGCCGACGAGCGCGCCCGCTCCGATCAGTGCGCCGATGATTCTTCTTTTCAGCATGATGGATCTCCTCCAAAGGTCAGGTTATCGATTTGTGCTCGCCGTGCGAGCTTTGATGCTCCCTGTCACGCTCCGCCTTTCTTGCGCCGCAGAATGTCCGCATAGACCGCGAGAATGATGATGAGGCCGGTCACGACGATCTGCCATTCCTGAGCGACCGACATGATGCGCAAGCCGTTGGTCAGCACGCTCATGATGAACGCGCCGATGATCGTGCCGAGTATCGTTCCCGAGCCGCCCGATAGCGACGTGCCGCCGATGACGACCGCCGCGATCGCATCGAGTTCGTAGCCTTGTCCGAGCGCGGGCTGCGCCGAATTCAGCCGCGAGGCGATAAGCAGTCCGGCGATGCCGCAAATCGCGCCGCCCAGACCGTAGATGGCGATCTTCCATCGGTCCACGTTCACGCCCGAAAGACGCACCGCTTCCTCGTTGCTGCCGAGCGCGAACGTATAGCGCCCGAGCGCGGTGCGATTGAGCGTGATGGCGCTCGCGATCGCGAGAAAGAACAGGATCAGCACCGCGTTCGGAATCGGCACGCTCGGCAGGAAATAACCGATCAGCGAGTCCTGCGAGATCATGTAGAAGTTTTCGGTGTCGGTGAAGTAGATCGGCTTGTCGGACGCGACGACGAGCGACAAGCCCTTCAGCAGCATCATCATGCCGAGCGTCGCGATGAAGGGCGGGATCTTCATCTTCGCGGTCAGCGTGCCCGAGATGGTTCCGCATATCGCGCCGGTGACAATCGCGGCGATCACGCCGATCCACATCGGCAAATGCCAGTAGGTGAGGAACACGCCGCATATCACTGCGGTGAAGGTCATCAACGTGCCGACGGACAAGTCGATGCCGCCCGTGATGATGACGAACGTGGCCGCGATCGCGAGCACGCCGTTGACCGCCGTCGCCTGCAGGATGCCGAGGATGTTGTCCATCTGCATGAACGCGGGCGACGCGAAGCTGAAGAACGCCAGCAGCAAGATGAGGCTCGCGAACGCCAGCAGCTTCTGCAATGCAGTAGGCGAAAACACGCGCGCGCGCAGGCCGCCAATGCGTCGTTCGTTGGTGAGCGGCGCGGTATCCGTGGGTTGTGTCATGAGTTGACCTCGTGTGTTCGAAAGTCCGGCTTATGCCGCTTGCAAAGATTCGCGCCGCGTCGCGAGCTGCATGATGCGCTCTTGCGTCGCTTCGCCCGATGACAGCTCTCCGGTGATGCGCCCCTCGCACATCACGACGATGCGATCGCTCATGCGCAGCACTTCCGGAAGCTCCGACGAAATCATCACGATGGCCTTTCCTTCCTGCGCCAGCGCGCGCAACAGCTTGTAGATCTCGCTCTTCGCGCCGACATCGATGCCGCGCGTCGGCTCATCGAAGAACAGCACGTCGCAATCGCGCTCGAGCCACTTTGCGATGACGATCTTCTGCTGATTGCCGCCCGAAAGCAGGCGCGCGGGCTGAGTAGGCGAGGGCGTGCGGATCGCGAGCAGCTTGATGAAATGCGCGGCCGTCTTGCGAATCTTCGCGCGGCGCAGGAACATGCGGCCCGCGAGAAACTTGCCGAGGTTCGACATCACGATGTTCGATTCGACGTCCATGCCCGTTGCGAGACCGAAGCGCTTGCGGTCTTCCGACAGGTAGCCGATGCCGCGCTTCACCGCATCGCTCGGCTTTCTGATCGCGGCCTTCGCGCCTTTGACGAAAATCTCTCCCGATTCCACCGGGTCCGCGCCGAACACCGCGCGCGCGACTTCGGTGCGACCCGCGCCCATCAGGCCGGCGAAGCCGAGGATTTCACCGCGATGCAACTTGAAACTGACGTCCCGTACCAGCGGCCCGGCGTTCAGATGACGCACCTCGAGCGCCACTTCGCCCTGATGCGCGCCGCCGAGAAACGACGTGAGGTCGGTGAGCGTTCTGCCGACCATCATGCCGATGATCGTCTCGACGCTCGTCTCATGCGTGTTCACGGTCGCGACATATTCGCCGTCGCGCATCACGGTCACGCGATCGGAAATCTGCTTCAACTCGTCCATCTTGTGCGAGATATAGACGATGCCGACACCGCGCTCCTTCAATTGCCGGATGATGCGAAACAGCTCGGCGATTTCCGCATCGTTGAGCGCGGAAGTCGGCTCGTCCATGATGAGCACCCGCGATTCGAAGGACAGCGCCTTGGCGATCTCGACCATCTGCTGGCTCGCGACCGTGAGCGTGCCGACGACGGTGCGCGGATCGAGATTCACATGCATGCGTGCGAGAATCGCGCGGGCGTCGTCGTTGAGCTTGTCTTCGTCGAGCAACAAGCCCATGAGCTTGCGAGGCTCGCGGCCGATGAAGATGTTCTGCGCGATCGTCAGATGATTCATCAGTTGCAGTTCCTGATGAATGATGCCGATGCCCGATGCCTGCGCCTCGCGTGGACTCGTGAAGTCGACCGGCTTGCCGTCGACGAACATGTCGCCGGAATCGCGCGTGTACACGCCCGCGAGAATCTTCATGAGCGTGGACTTGCCCGCGCCGTTTTCGCCCATCAACGCATGGACCTCGCCCGGCATGACGTCGAAGCGCACTTCATGCAGCGCGCGCACGCCCGGAAAGCGCTTGCTCAACTGGTTGACGGAGATGAGGGGTGTCATGGATGTGGCATGAATGCTCGGTTTCGTTGGATCTGTCATACGTGCGTTGAACGGCTATGGCGCGAACTGGTCGGGCCGTTCCTGCGCCGATCGGCGCAATTCCGCGACGACCTGATCGAGATGATCGTGCATCGCCTTCGCGGCAGTGTCGGCGTCGCCGCTGCGAATGGCGTCGAAGATGCGTTCGTGTTCATCGAGCGTATGGACGAGGCGCTCCGGACTCGCGAGAAGCTGTCTCGCGCGATCGAGCGCGCTGCGCGACACGGCGACGATCTCCTTCACGCGCGGCAGGTTGATCGCGTCGAGCAGGATTTCGTGGAAGGCGAGATCGAGCGTATGGAAGGCGAGACGCTGATCGGTCTTCAGCATCATCCGTTGCTGTTCGAGATTGAGCGCGAGCGCGTCGAGCGTCGCGGCCTCGCGAATGCGGGCGACGCCGCGCACCGTCTCGACTTCGAGCGCGCTGCGAATGAACAGATGCTGATGAATGTCTTCGAGCGCGATGGGCTTCACGCGCGTGCCGCGCTGCGGCAACACTTCGACAAGACCTGCGTGCTCGAGCCGGGCCAGCGCGGCGGAAACCGGAAATCGCGAGACGCCCATGCGCTCGCAGACGGCCAGTTTGTCGATCATCATCCCAGGCTCCAGCGCCAGCGTGACGATAGCTTCCCGCAACGCTGCCTCGACTGCATCGGTCAGGCTGCCGCGTTCGCCGCTGCCGATCTTGTGCAGTGCATCATAGGGAGTGCTGACGGTCGTCGCTGTATCGAGAGACGTGTTCACCGGCGCTTGATTTTCGAGATGGATGCTAGCATGCTAGAAAGCATCGACGGCGTTGTCAACGCGTGCATATGCCTAGTTCGAAGATTGGGACGTAGCGACTTTTTCATCGGTTAAATCGCAGACTCGACTTGGTCGACGACGCTTTCGGAGGGCGTTCATATGACAACGATCACCAGGCTGTCCGTGAGGGACATTCGCTTTCCCACATCGCGTTCGCTCGATGGCTCGGATGCGATGAACGCGGCGCCGGACTATTCCGCTACCTACGTCACGCTCGAAACCGATTCACCGGTAGGGCACACGGGCCACGGCCTGACGTTCACGATCGGCCGTGGCAACGAGATCTGCGTGGCGGCCGTGAATGCGCTGGCGCCGCAAATCGTAGGGAAGAAGCTCGCGGACATCACCGCGAACATGGGTGCGTTCTGGCGTGAATTCACGTCGGATAGCCAGTTGCGGTGGATCGGCCCGGACAAGGGCGCGATCCATCTCGCGACGGCCGCGGTCGTCAACGCGGCATGGGACCTGTGGGCGAAGTCGGAGGGAAAGCCGGTGTGGAAGCTGCTCGTCGACATGACGCCGGAAGAGCTCGTGCGTTGCCTCGACTTCCGTTACGTGACCGACGCCATCACGCCGTATGAGGCTATCGCGATTCTGAAGCGTCATGAAAAGACGCGCGGCGAACGTGTGAAGGAAATGCTCGAACAAGGTTATCCGGGCTATACGACGTCGGCGGGCTGGCTTGGCTACGACGACGACAAGATCCGCCGGCTCGCGCGTGAAGGCGTCGCGCAAGGATGGACGCATTTCAAGCAGAAGGTCGGCGGAAACATCGAGGAAGACGTGCGGCGCGCGCGCATCTTGCGTGAAGAGATCGGCGAAAAATCGAAGCTGATGATGGACGCCAATCAGGTATGGGACGTCGACGAAGCCGTGACCAACATGCGACGTCTCGCGGAGTTCAATCCATGGTGGATCGAAGAGCCGACGAGTCCCGACGATGTGCTCGGGCACGCGGCCATCCGCCAGCGCCTGAGTCCGCTGATCGGCGTCGCGACGGGCGAGCACTGCCAGAACCGCGTGATGTTCAAGCAGCTATTGCAGGCCGAGGCGATCGACTTCTGTCAGATCGACAGTTGCCGTCTTGGCGGGCTGAACGAGGTGATCGTCGTGCTGCTGATGGCGGCGAAGTTCGGCGTGCCGGTGTGTCCGCATGCGGGCGGCGTCGGGTTGTGTGAGTACGTGCAGCACATTTCGATTTTCGACTATGTTTGCGTGTCGGCGTCGCTGGAGAATCGCGTGCTCGAATACGTCGATCATCTGCACGAGCATTTTGTCGATCCGGTCGTGATCCGCAATGGGCGATACATGCCGCCGCAGAAACCGGGCTACAGCATCGAGATGAATGCGCCGTCGCTCGACAGGCATCGCTTTCCGGACGGTGAAGCGTGGCAGGGTTTGAAAAGGAGTTGATGATCGTTTGGGCTACGGGCCGTGCGGGTGATACCGGCGGCTCGTGGCGGCTGACACGCGGTATGGCTGCGGTGTTTCTCACTTGGGACCTACAAACAATGTCAAAGCAAAATTGAAATGTCGTACCACCGGCTAAATACAGATGTCGTGTTTTTGATGTGTGATTGGCTCTGTTTTCAACGGTTTGAATCCACGTAGTCTTGAAGATTGTCTTGATCCGACCGGGGCGTTTCAGACTGTTCAGCGAGTGCGAGCAGACCGTTGGCCAGGTGTTGAGGGCGTCTTGGATTGCTGCGCCACCTGCACGATTACTTGATCCAGATCGGCTCGGGTGAATGCGCGCGACTTCTTCGTGCCGGGCAAGGGCTTGGGAGTGCGCACCGCAGCACCTCGGTTTGTGCGAGACGGCGAGCCTGAGATCCGACGGTTATCGCGCTGCGCCTGTAAC
>NZ_JALQDV010000031.1:0-52389 GCF_023631045.1 Caballeronia sp. AZ7_KS35
TCGCCAGCTTGCCAGTGGTCGCAAAAACACGACATTTGTATCTTGCTAGAACACGACATTCTCATGTTGCTCCTACAAATAAAACTCCGATAATTTGTGTTATGTAAACTGACGAAGTTGCGGTCGAGCGGTCTTCACGTCCGAAAAATCCTCGATCAAAAATTTGCGCCTGAGAATCCCCACAACGCGAAACTTTCCCCTATAATTCGCGGCTTCCGTAGGCTCGTAGCTCAGCTGGTTAGAGCACCACCTTGACATGGTGGGGGTCGTTGGTTCGAGTCCAATCGAGCCTACCAACGACATTCAGACGCACCGTCGCGATCGTATCGCCACGGTGCGTTTTCATTTCAGGCGCGTCAGTCCCAGCAGTTGCGGAACGCCACCGCGACGATCACCGGCACCGTCAGCACGAGCGGAATCGCGAAGTACGGCACTTCGAGATGGACGATCCACGTATAGATCAACCAGGCGACGCCCAATGCGAGCGTGGCAAGTCCGATGAGCGCCGTCAGCACGTTGAGCGTGCGTGGCGTCATCCGCTTGCGGGAGGCTTCTTTGCCCGACGGAGTTTCCATGGCAGCGGGCGCATTCGAGCGCGATACGAGTACGTCTCAATTTTATACCGCCGTGCTCGCCGTCGTATTCGAATTCTTTTGACGAAACCGTCCGCCAACATCAGCAATGAAGGGCCATGGGAAGACTTTCCGAATCGAACTCGATGTCGTCGGGCAGACGGAATGTCGTTCCCGAAACGATTCGGCGCGCGGTCCATAACGCCGCGAATGCGTCAAGCACGTCGTCCAGCGACGCTTGCGCGGGCTTGCGCGCCGCGAGCGCCGTATCGATCGAGCCGCCGAAGCATCGCACGAGCAACGCGCGACGCAATGCGAATCCCGATGCAATCGCCTTGCTTTCGCGCAGGCCGTGCGCCGGACCGCCCTGCTCCATTCGCAGATGCATGAAGCTCAACTCGGGATGCACTTCGAAGACGCGCACATCTTCATCGGCGAGCGTGCGCAGCATGTCATCGACTTCTGCAATCTTGTTGCGAATGTGAAATGCCTGAATGGAGATTCGTTTTCCAGTGACGGCCTGATTGACCGCACACGCTTCTTCATAGCTCGACGAGACTAAAGCCGCGCGAATCGGCGGCGTAAAGACAGAGCTTGCGCGCGGACGTCCGAGTATTTTTCGAGCGAGCGTGTCACACGTCCGAACGCCATTCGATGAAAGACCGATCGGCATATCCACAGCAACGATAGCATTCGCGCGCTTCCATTCGAGCAGATCTTCGAAGCGGCCGATAACTTTCGTCGCGATCGTTCCGGTGCGACCGCATTGCTTCGCGACGAACCAGCCCGCCTTGCAGCCATCGACTCCGTACAGATCGGCATGTACATCGCGCTTAATGTTCATGCTGCGATCGTATCAACGTTCATGAAATCATGCGTATCTCTTGAACGCGGGAAAAAAGCCCGGCGGGAAATCGTTCCGGCCGGGTCAAAGCACGCCCCTGGAAATACTTAAAAGTTATGCCGTATGCCGAGCGTCACGGACAACTGGCGATCGCTGTTCGAATTCGGCAGATTGGGAATCTGCGCGTAATTCGCCGGTCCACCCGTCGCCGGATCGATGCCTAGTCCCGCGCCGACCGCCTTCTGCATGATCGCGACGCCATACAGCGCAGTACGCTTGGACAGCGCATAGTTCGCGCCGACGTTCACTTGATGAAAACGCGTCGATGAACCCCCGTCCGGCTTCGCATTGTTATAGATGTAGGCAAGCCCGAGTTGCAGGAACGGCGTCGCAGCATAAGTCAGATTCACTTCGCCGATATCGAACGCGATGTCGCGGCCCTGCGGATTAGCGCTATCGGCGAAGTACTGGCTATGCTCGAGACGACTATGCGTATAAGTCAGCGCGATAGTCGCCGGCCCGATTGCATAAGATGCGCCCGCGCCATACGCCTTCAACGCTTCCGCGTTCTGCAATTGACAATAGAGTGCCGACGGATTCGAACACGCGAAATCGCCGATGTAGCCGTTTGCTCCGCCCAAAGCCGCATCGAGCGGATTGTGCAGGTTCAGATAACCTGCGCTGATCGAGATGGGCAAACGCGTATAAGCCGCGGCGAACGAATATCCGCGCCGTTGCCCGAAGTCGCCTGCAATGCCGCCGAGGCTATAAGTGCCGCCCACCGAAAAGCCATTCCAGTCCGGGCTCGTGTATTTGATCGCGTTGTTGAAGTTGAACGCTTCGTTAAGGTTATCGACGTCGCCGATATGCGAACCATAAAGCGTCGCCCACGAATTGCTCGATACGTAAGGCCCGAGGAAATCGCTATACGAGTCGTATTGACGTCCGAGGGACAACGTGCCGAACTGTTCGTGCGCGAGGCCCACCCAAGCCTGACGGTTGAATAGCGCCCCGCCCTGCACCAGGCTTCCCGTTCCCGTATAGAAACTGTTCTCCACGTTGAATTTCGCTTGCAAGCCGCCGCCGAGATCTTCCACACCGAGCAAGCCGAAGCGTGAAGGCACGAGATTGCCGCCGGAGAACGCGAAGTTATGCCCCGAACCGACGCTCCCGTCCGCATTGGTGAATTGCTGATTCGTCGTATAAGTCAGCCCTGCATCCACCGTTCCATACAGCGTCACATTGCTTTGCGCCGATGCGCTCGCGCACACGGCGAGCGCCGCTGTCGAGACAAGTTGCCGCGCGATCGTTTTAGTTGTCATGCAAGCGTCCTCACGCGTAGTTGATCAGCACCGACTTGGTCTCTGTGTACATGTCGATCACCGCGCGTCCGAGCTCGCGCCCGAAACCCGACTGCTTGAATCCGCCGAACGGCATCGCGTTATCCAGCAGCGAGTGGCAATTGACCCATACCGTGCCCGCCTTGATGCGCGGCACGAGCTTGTGAATTTCCGAGAGATCGTTCGACCAGATGCTCGCGCCGAGTCCATAAGGCGTGTCGTTTGCCTTGGCGACCACGCTGTCGATATCGATGAACGGCATCGCGACGAGCACCGGTCCGAAGATCTCTTCGCGCACGACCCTCATCGAATGATCGGTATCGACGAGCACTGTCGGCTTCACGAAGAAACCGGCGCCGTCCTTGCGCGCACCGCCCGCGATAGCACGCGCGCCTTCATCGCGGCCCGCTTCGATATAGCTCAGCACACGATCCATTTGCCGTGCGGAAACCAGCGGGCCGATCTGCGTCGATTCATCGAGGCCCGGTCCCATCGGCAAGGATTGCGCGATCGCCGCGACACGCTCCATCACGCGATCGAATACTTTCTCGTGCACATAGACGCGCGAGCCCGCAGTGCAGACTTGTCCCGAGTTGAAGAAGATCGCATTGGCGACGCCTTCTGCCGCTTTATCGATATCGACATCCGGCAGCACGATAACCGGCGATTTGCCGCCGAGTTCGAGCGACATGCGCGTCATGTTATCGAGCGCCGCGTGACCGATAGCTTTACCCGTCGGCGTGGAACCCGTGAACGCGATCTTGTCGATGCCCGGATGACGCGCGAGCGCCGCGCCCGCCGTGCGGCCGAGGCCGGTGACGACATTCACGACACCCTTCTCGATGCCCGCCTCTTCGATCAGCATCGCGAGCCGCAATGCGGAAAGCGGCGTGTCTTCCGCAGGCTTCAGCACGACGGTGCAGCCAGTCGCGAGCGCGGGCGCGAGTTTCCACGATGCCATCAGCAGCGGAAAATTCCACGGAATGATTGCGCCGACGACGCCGACCGCTTCCTTGCGCGTATAGCCGAAGAAATCGTTCGACGGGCTATATGGAATCGATGCTTCCAGCGTGCTGCCTTCGATCTTGGTCGCCCAGCCGGCCATATAGCGGAAGCATTGCGCGGCCATCGACACATCGAGCCCGTGGGCGACCGTGACCGGTTTGCCATTGTCGAGCGATTCGATTTCCGCGAGCTCGCGCGCGTTCGCTTCGATAAGATCGGCAACGCGCAGCAAGAGACGCTCGCGATCGGTCGGTTTCATGCGCGACCATGCGGAGTCGTCGAACGCGCGGCGTGCGGCTTGCACGGCGCGATCGACATCGATTTCGTCGGCGCTCGGCACGCGTGCGAGCAGTTCTCCATCGGCGGGATCGATCACATCGAGTGTCGCGCCGCTCGCGCTATCGACCCATGCGCCATCGATGAGCATTTTTTTCGCCGATGCGAGGAATGCGCGCGTGGAATCGAGCATCGCGGGATGCTGGCTGTTATTCATCGGGTTGTCTCCTAGTAATGTTCCGGGACGGCGTTCACGCCGTTCTCCTGCAATTCCTTGACGAGCTTCATGCGGATACGCGCGACATCGGTGAGCGCGGGTCTGCGATGCGCCGCAATTTCTTCCGCCGTATAAGGCTTGAACGATGCGGGCCTCGATTGCTCGTTCATCGTCGCGAGCAACCAGTTCAAGACGTTCGCGAGCTCTGCGTCGTTCAATGCGGAATTGGCAGCGCCCGGTACTCGCATCACAAACTGACGGCCGTCGGGAAGCGAGACGAAATGACCGAGCGAGTTGCGCAATGCGGGCACCTTGCCGGGAATGCCCGAGCCGTCGGCGGTGTGGCATCCCATGCAATTGAGCACCCAGTCCTGTCGCGCGCGCGCCGCGTCGTACGCCTGCGTCTGCGATGCCGCCGTCGTCGACAGCGCGGCCAGCGTCGCAGCGACGAGCATCGCGCGCGGCTTCATAGCCCCAGGCCCTTCACGACTGCTTCGCGACGCTGGTGCACGGCGGTCTGATCGAGCGGGCCCGCGCGCCATGCCTTGACTTCGGCGACGTCGAAAGGCTTCGCTGAACCATGCTGCGCGTTCAGATCGAACACGACGTAGTTCAATACATCCGCGATCTCTTCATCGGAGAGCGATGCGAAGCTCGGCATCTTGAAGTTATAGCTTTTCTCCTTGACCTTGATCGGGCCGAACATGCCATAGAGCACGGTGTGCCCTAACTGCGCGCGGCCATCGGCAGAGCCCGCATATTTGCCGGGATATTCGACGAGCGGCGGCGCAAGTCCGTCCATGCCTTTTCCGCCTGCCTGATGACAGACCGCGCATTTGCCATCGAAGGTCGATTTGCCGCCCGGGTAATGCACTGTCTGTGCGAAAGCGCCCGAAGCAAAGCTCATTGCGCCGGCGACCAACGCCGCCATCAAAACACTTGCAGTCTTCATTGCGTTGTCGCTCCCAACAGGACCGATACCGAGCAGTGGTAATTCGAATTGCCGTTCGCCATGCACCAGTTGATATCGTTATTGAGCGATAGCTTGTAAAGCGGCTTTTCGCGTTCATTGCGATTGCAGAAGCAGCGTCCGCAGCTCGTCTTGCCGCAGCAGTCGTTGTACGACACGATGTAATCCGAGCCGTCGTGCGGATTGCGGCACGTACCGATCCACGTGATCGGCGAAGGCGTCGTGCCCGGCGGGCAACTGCTCGACGTGCCGCCACAGCAGCTGCAAAGCCAGCCGTCGATCGCGCAATACTTCCAGTAGTCGCAACTCGTCGGATCATCGCTCGCCGATGAACCCGGCTTCTTCGGCTCCGTTGCATAGGCGGTGCGATCGACCGGCAACAGCGGCACCATTGCCGATCCGACCAGCACTTTCCCGAGCTTCGCCATCGCGCTGCGCCGCGAACTGCGTTGCGCGACGCCGCGCGCCTTATGTTCGAAGAATGAATCCAGCCATTTCATGGACGCTCACCTGTAGGAATGGAAAAGTTATCGGCGTCTTCAGGCGTGCTGCCCGACTTGCGCTTCGTGGTCGTGATGGCCGTGATGCGCGTGGTCATCGTGCTTGCCGTGCACGAATTCCTGCAGCGACGCGACACCGCGTTCCTTCGCTTCGAACAGGCTTTCCAGATGTTCACGCGTGTTCACGAGACCTTTCGCGCGGACCTTGCCTTCGTCATCGAGCAGCACGGCATAGGGCAGCTTGCCGATCTGATAAGAAAGGCCGAGTTCCTGCGACAGCACATACGGATATTGCGAAAGACCGGACTTGCGATAGAACGCGGCGTGCTCTTCGAATTCGCCATCGCTGGCGAGCACGATGTCGACCGAACCTTCGCGCGCCTGGATCGACGGAAGCAAAGGCAGCAGCTTCTTGCACACGGGGCACGTCGGCGAAAGGAAGAAGACGAGCGTGTTGCGCTTCGAGTTCGACAGGCCGCCGACCTTCACTGCGCGGCCGGCGATATCGCCGAGTTCGAACACCGGTGCGATCGCGCCGACGGCCGGTCCCTTGTCGATCATGAGCGCGCCCGCGGGCATCATGCGTTCATAGAGAATGCCGACTTGGCGAACAAGTGCGAGACAGATCGCGCCGAGCGCGAGCAAAGCGGCCCACGACAGTGCGGCCGAAATCATCAGGGCGGTTTGCATCATGAATTCCTCAGAGAATCGAGCTTGGGAAGATTGACCAGCAGCACGTCGAGCGTGAACCACGCGGCGACGGCGAAAAGCGTGCAGGCGCCTGCGCTCAGATAGTCGAACCACATCAGCGCGCGGCTCGTAGCGGGAATGAGTGCGGCGGCCGCGAGCGCGGCGAGCATCAGAGCACGCGCGACGTGCCACCATCCGATCGACTTAGGCGTGCGCGTCGATGAGCTTGCTGCGACGAAGCCCGAGCAGCCACAATCGATGTCGGTATGACCGCGCAGCACGTTGATCGCGAGCGCCGCGCCGAAGAGCACGAAAAGCGCGGCCAGCACGATGGCGCTGACCATGCGGGTATCGGCGAACAAGACGCCGATCGCGCCAGCCGCTTCGAGTGCAGGCAACGCGAACGACAACGGCGTCACTGCGAACGACGGCAGCAAGGCGAACGCTTCGAGCGAAGCGCGAAAGCGTGATGGTTCGCGCCACTTCGGCGCCGTGCCCGCAAGTGCGATGATCGTCGCGCTTGCGATGCACACCATGAGAATGACGGGATCGATCATCGCGTCACCTCAAGGGTTGAGCAGCAACGTCGACGTCGTGCCGAGTTGCTTTTCGACGTGCTGGCGCTTGCCGGTCGTCGCGTCCATCACGACGAGATCGGATGTCGGCGTGAGGCCGTAGAAGAGCGGCTTGTCATCGGTGCTGACCTGAATCGCGAGCAGCGGATCGATCTTCTGCTTCGCGAGATCCCAGCGTGCTACGCGCTTCTTGCTCTGCGTGTCGTAGACCCAGATCTCCGTGCCCGGCTCTTTATGCGAACCGTCCGCGCCCTTGTGCATGGCCACGTAAAGACGATGTGTGCCCACATTCAGCGCGGTCTGCTGCAAGCCTCCCGGACGCCAGCCTGCCTTGCGTTCCTGATCGCTCAGCAAGGACCACGACGTTCCGAACACCGGTGCATCGCCGGAGAAATCGGCGGTACGCACGTTGCCGTTGAACGTGGTGAAGAGATACTGGTTGCCGTCGCGCACCGCGTTGATGAAGGCCGGGTCTTTATCGACGTCGATGAACGCGTCGGAGAGCTTGCGGCTCGCTTCCTTGCCGCTTGCATCGAGCTTGATGGTGAGCGCCTTGCCGCTCTCGCACAGTGCCGAGAAGCGGTCATTGCCGCTCGGATACGCGAGCACGCAAGCATCGGTGTCGATCTCTCCGAGAACCTTCTTCGCGGCCGTATCGATGACCGTGACCGATGTCGACGGCGTAATGTTCGACACGTAAAGTCGGCTACCGTCTTCCGAGAGGATCGTGCTGTAAGGCGTCGGCACGGTCTGACCGTGCTTGGCCGGGATCACGATTTCATCGGTCACCTCGAGCGTCGTGTTATCGATGATCTCGACTACATCGGTGCGTGCGCCATGGCTGCCGCGCGCGAAATACGTCGTCGCGACATAGCTCGTCTTGTGGTCGGGGGAGATCGTGAAGCCCGGAGCGAAGCCTGCATCGATCTCGCCGAGGAAGCGCTTCGTGTCGCCGTCGAAGACATGAACGCGCGCATCGGTCATGCTCGCAAACGACACATCCGTCACGAACACGCGATGCGGGCTATAGGGCGGGACCTTCGCAACCGTCAGTCCTTCCGGCTTTTCGGCCGCGCCCGCGTGCGGCTGACACGCAAGCAGTCCATACAGTAAGGCCCCCATGGCGGTGGCTAGCCGTCTCATCTCCATCTGTGCGTCTCCTTGTTTATCGTCGAAACGACTCTAAAGACGACAATAAAAAGAAGCACTTCGGAACCGGCAGCGCGTGCGTGCCGAAATGGAGCATTCGAAAGGGAGCCGACAGAGATGAGGCTTTTCGCGCAGATTTTCGAAGCACGAATGCCGATATCAAGCCGCGACAATGCGGCCTGTTATCGGCAACCAGGAATGCGTGAAGCGCTGTTCAGCGGGCGCGCGGCGTTTGAGAGGGAAGTTCGCCGAACAGGCTTTTGTAATCGCTCGCGAAGTGGCCGAGGTTGGAAAATCCCCAGCGCATTGCAGCCTCGCGAACCGGTACTTCGCTTTGCGATGTCGTCGTAAGAAGCCGTCTCACCTGAGCAAGGCGCACGGCTCGCAGATAACTTACAGGGTTCATCTGCGTGACGGATTGAAAGCTGTTTTGAATGGTGCGGCGGCTCACGCGCAGTTTTTCGCATAAATCCAGCACCGATATCGGCTGCTCCGGACGCGCAAGCACGAGATCGTGTGCGCGCCGCACGACGTCGGCGCGGCACGCATAAGTGAGCCGGTCCTCGCGCGTCGGTACATGAAACGTCAGGAGGTCGAGGATGCTTTCGGTGACCGTATGTGTGAAGCAATGCGCGCCATCATCGGACAAAATCGGATTCCGGTCCGCCAGCACGGTCTCGACCGCCGCGATGATGCGCTTACCCGCACGCGCGCCGGCCGCGCCGGGAATGCTCAGCACATGACGGCTGAGGATTTCGTCCTGCACATCGACGCCCGCCGCGTCCGCCGCTGAAGCAAGCAATTGCGCATCGATGGCGACGCCAAGCATCGACATATCGGGCGGCGAATGCAGAAGAAATTCCTTGTCGCCGGGCGCGACGACGAGCGCGTTTTCGTCGACCCGCACGCCCTGAAACGAGAACGGCGCGCCACCGCCGAGCACGAGTCCGAACGTGACGAATCCGGCCGGCAATTGCCCGCGCTGAACGATACGCACGTTCGCAGATTCCTGAAAGACCTGAACGCCCGCTAATGAAACCTGCTTCACCGTGCTGCGGAATGCGCCCTCGCCCACCTGGTCATAGCGCTGCTCCCACCCCGCCAGCGCATGCGCGTGGTGGTCGGCGTCCTCGAAGGTTTCGTAGTTGGCGTACATGCCCTCCTCCTGCTGCTTGCGTCGCCTCGACGCGACTGCTTATAGGTTTTCAATTTTTTGGCGTCAAGCTTTTCGATTCTTCTCCTCTAGTGCCTGTTGCGCAATCCTAGGAATGCACGATTGAAAAACGCATGCGCTCATGCGTAGGCGATCACGCGCTATCGCGAAGTTGAGTAATTACTTTAACTACTAGTTCGCAAGGATTGCACCCTGATAGTGCGCCCAAGAAGGTTCGCAGATCAGAAGTCTGCGTTTTGACCTCGCGACACGGCAAATCAGTCAAAAGCGCATCTATCGATAAATGCCGCCGATGTCGATTCAAATTTGCCTCACTGATGATCGCATCCCTTTTCGGCGAATTTGACGCCGATATCCTCCGCATCGACACTGCCTCACACCCGAACCTCACTTCCCAACCACCATGAAGCCCAAAAGCAAGCGCTATACATACGAGTGGTATGTCGTCGTGATCTGCATGCTGGCTTATGTGTTTTCGTTCATCGACCGGCAGGTGCTCGCGCTTATGATCGAGCCGATCAAGCGCGATCTGCATCTCAGCGATACGCAGTTCAGTCTCTTGCACGGCTTCGCGTTCTCGCTTTTCTACGCGGTGATGGGCATGCCGATCGCGTACCTCGCGGACCGTTTCGCACGTCCGCGCATCATCGCTGCGGGCATTGCGCTGTGGAGCGTCGCGACCGCGGCATGCGGCCTGAGTCAGAGCTTCGTTCACATGTTCGTCTCGCGCATGAGTGTCGGCGTGGGTGAAGCCGCCCTATCGCCGGGAACCTATTCGATGCTCGCGGATTTTTTTCCCAAGGAAAAGATGGGCCGTGCAATCGGCATCTATTCGCTCGGCTCGTTCATCGGCGGCGGCATTGCATTTCTTGTCGGCGGTTATGTGATTGCATTGCTCAAGCACGCGAGCGTGTTCGCCTTGCCGCTGGTCGGCGAACTACGCGCATGGCAATTGACGTTCTTCATCGTCGGATTGCCGGGTCTTCTCGTCGCCTTCGTCTTCATGCTGACGGTACGCGATCCCGCGCGCAAAGGACTTGCGCAGGACGGGTCGGGCAAGGTCAAGCGAGTCGCGATGGGCGATGCGCTGCGTTTCATCGCCAATCATCGCAAGACCTTTTTCTGCCACTACGTCGGCTTCTCGTTCTATGCGATGGGCCTGTACTGTCTGATGAGCTGGACACCTGCGTTCTATATGCGCCGTTTCGCTCTCTCGCCGGTCGAAACGGGTTATATGCTCGGCATCGTGATGCTCGTCGCCAATACGACGGGCGTCTTCTGCGGCGGCTGGCTCAGCGACTGGCTGCTGCGTCGCGGACACACCGATGCGCCGATGCGCGCAGCGTGGATCGGCGCGGCATGCATGCTCGCTCCTGCGATCGCGTTCACTCAGACGACGAGCCTCGCCGCATCGCTCGCATGGCTCGTCGTGGCGATGTTCTTCGCGTCGTTCCCGTTGCCGACTTCCGCCGCCGCCATGCAGGCACTTGCGCCGAACCAGATGCGCGCACAGATATCCGCGATGTTCCTGCTGGTATCGAATCTCATCGGACTGGGTCTCGGCACGACGCTCGTCGCGCTTATCACCGACAAGGTATTCGGATCGCCGCTCGCGGTTGGTCACTCGATGGCCATCATCAATGCCGTGGCGATCGGGCTTGCTGCCGTGCTGCTTTTCGTCGGATGCAGCCAATACCGATCGAGTCTCGAACGCGAAACGCGTGAAGCGCGCGTGACGATCGATAGCCCGGGCCTGCATGAGAGCATGCCCTCCGGCGCGACGCCGACACCTCGATATGCCGAGCGCTTGTGATCCATGTTGCTCACTCAACGCGCAACGTCGTGTCAATCCGTATGGTGCAACAAGGGCAACGCGAAGCAGCATTCCAGTCCGCCGCCCGCCGCGCGTTGCGCCCAGATCCGTCCTTCGTGACGCGACACGATGTTCTTGCACAGCGACAGGCCGATGCCGTTGCCGCCCGCCTTCGACGACGAGAAGCCGTCGAACAGGCGTTCGAGCGCATCATCGGGCACGCCTGGTCCGTCGTCGATCACATGCAGTTCGGCTGTCTTTCCGTTCGTCATCGCGGCAAGCGTGACGGTGCCGGCAGACGGTTTCATGCCGCTCATTGCTTCGACTGCGTTGAATGCCAGATTGAGGATCACCTGACCGATAAGCACGCGCTCGCAACGTATCGGCAACGGCTCGTGCGATGGCTCGATCCTGACCGTCACGCCTTCGTCTCGCGCGCGCAACTGGATGAAGTAAGCGACATCCGCGAGCACGTCGCGAAGATCGGTCTGAGCTTCGGCAGGCTCCCGCTTCACGATGAACTCGCGCACGCTCTTGATGATATGCGCCGCGTGCTCTGCTTGCCGGTCCGCTGCACGCAGGCCCCAGATCGCGCTGTCGATGGAATCTGGCTGCGCGAGCCGCTGAATCGCGCCTTCGATGAAGTTGCGCACGGCAGCGAGCGGCTGGCTCAACTCGTGTGCGATCGCGGTCGCCATTTCGCCCATAGCGTTATAACGTCCCGCGTATTCGAGCATCCGCGCTTCGCTTCGCCGGGCTTCCTCGATCGCCACTTCATCGCTGATGTCGCGGAAATGAACCAGTGTGCCGTCTTCGATATCGATGCGCCTGCATGTTATGCGCAGCCATCGTTTCGCGCCGTCACGACGCGTGATCGCATAGCGTTGCGCGGGCGTCGAATGTTGGCGCGTCGCACTGCGCAACTGGGTGACGAGCCGGTCGCGATCGGCTCTCGTGCAATAGTCGAGCGCGACGCCGAGCGGCGCATCGTTCGCGACACCAAGCACGCGTCGTCCCGATTCGCTGATGAAACTCACCTTGCCGCGCGGCGTCAGCACTGCAACGCCCTCACCCAGATCCTGCATGTATTCGCGCAAGCGTGTTTCATAGCGGCGCAATTTCTGCCGCATTGCATCTTCAGCGCTGATGTCGCGAAACTGCACCATCACAACTTCGCGTCCCGTGAGCGGTACGTATGTCGCGATTGCCTCGGACAGCATGTCGACGCCCGCGCGCGAGCGATAACACCACTCATAACTTTGCGGACCTTCCGTGATGGAGCGATCCATCGCATTCACGGCAATTTCGCGACGATACCTGATGTCGTCGCGCGTCATATCGTGCGCCTTGAGCGGAAGCAATTCTTCCACCGAAAAACCCAGCGCGATGCATGCTGCGCGATTGGCCCACACGATGGCCTTCGTTTCGGCCTCGTGTAGCAGCACGCATTGCGTCAGCGCATCGAGCAGGCGGTGGAAATCGTCTTCGGTGGGGAAGTTCATGTCGTGGCGCATGGGATACATGGTTGCAACGCTAACCATAGCATCGGCGCGTCCCGCACGTCCCTAAAGATTTCTTTAGCCGGACGGGAGGCCTCACCGAATCGCACGCTCGCCTTCCCAATTGTTTCCGCCTTTTTGCATTCCTAGACTGGCATTACTGCGTGTGGCTCGAAAGCACTTCAACTCAATCTCATGCGCCATACGAACGAAAAGGAGATGTCCCCATGTCAGCATCCGCGGTTGCAGTCGCCCTTCGCGACGATCTGTCCAGTCAACCCGACGCGATAGCGCTCGACGATGTGATCGCCGAAATCGCCCGGCGTCGCGATGAATTCGACCGCGTGTCGCACGTACCGCGCGATGTCATCGACAAGCTCAAGCGCGCAGGTATCTATCGTGCGGCCACGCCAAAACGATTCGGCGGTGACGCGCGCGCACCGGGAGAATTTCTGCAGATGATCGAGCGCATCGCTGTCGCTGACGGCTCCGCCGCATGGGTCGCGAGTTTTGGATCAGCGAATCTCTATCTCGCCGCGTTGCCGCTTGCGACGCAAGCTGCAATCTACGCCGACGGTCCCGACCAGGTGTTTGCGGGCGGCCTCTTCCCCGTTCAGAACGCACAGCCAGCATCGGGCGGCTATCGCGTGAGCGGCACATGGAAGTTCGCGAGCGGCTGCAAGGGCGCGGACTGGCTCGGCGTCGGCATCGGCACCAGCAAGCCGGGTGAAGCACCAGGCAAGCCGCGTACGGCCGTGTTTCGCCCCGCGCAAGTCGAGATCGTCGAGAACTGGAACGTCGTCGGCATGCAGGGCACCGGGAGTCACGATTTGCGCGTGACGGATCAATTCGTTGCTGAAGACTGGACGTTCGTTCGAGGTGGCCCATCAACGGTCGATGAACCGCTCTATCGCTATCCGACCATCGCTTATGCGGCGCAAGTGCTCGCCGTCGTGAATCTCGGTCTGGCGCGCGCAGCGCTCGATGTCGCGAATCATATGGCCGGAGGCCGCAAGACAACGACAGGCGCGCCGCAACTCGCCGACCGCGCCTACTACCGGATCGAGCTTGCAAAAGCGGAAGCACAACTGCGCAGCGCACGGGCCTTCTTCTACGAATCGACCGACAGCGTATGGCAATCGATTCTCGCGGGCAATGAAGTTATGCCGGAACAAGTGAGCCTGCTACGCCTCTGCGCAACGCAGATTGCGCGTGAGGGCGCCGATGTCGTGAATCGCGCCTATCGACTAGGCGGCACGATGGCGATCTATCGCACGCATCCATTGCAACGCCTGATGCGCGACGCGATGGTCGTCACGCAACACGCATTTCTCGGCGAGGGGAACTACGACGGCGCGGGTGCCGTGTTCGTCGGTGTGCCGCCCATTCCCGGCTATCTTTGATCCCCATTCATCGCATAACGCATAACATCAGGAGTAACGCTTCATGACCGATAACCGAAACCTGCCTTTGCGCGTGCTCTTTTGCTGCGGCGTAACGCAGAACTTTTTTGATTTGCCGCGCGAGAAGATCGGCGAAGTATGGCAAGCCTACGGCAAGATGCTCGCTGCTGTCGAAGCGATGGAGAACGTGCGCGTGCTGGGCGTGATGGACGACGATCGTCTCGTCGTCGGCCAATCCGATGGCGCGCCGTGGACCTTCTACATCATGGCCGACGTAGCAGACTTCGATACGGCCGCCGCGGTATGCAATCTCTATCGCACGACGCCCGTCGGCGAATACAGCCTGTGGCGTTATGGAAAGATCGAGGCGCGTGTCGGACGTGCATTGTCGGTGCCGTAACGCAACGCTCTGCACCGTCGCCGCATACATTGCGGCCGCTCTCGCTCATTAGAAAGGGAACTCGAACATGTCCAACAGAATCGCGCTCATCACGGGTGCCGCGCGCGGCCTCGGCGCCGTGGTCGCGCGCCGCTTTCATGCCGCAGGCTATAGGGTTGCGCTGGCCGATATCGCAATCGAAGCAACGCAATCGCTCGCATGCGAGCTGAGTGCGGACCAGAGCAGCGCATTCGCCATCAGGCTGGATGTGACGTCGAAGACGGACTTCGAACACGCACGCGATGCCGTGCATGAACGCTGGGGCCGAATCGATGCGCTCGTCAACAACGCGGGTGCATCGAAAGTCGTGCCCGTGATGGAGATTACCGCAGAGCAGTTCGATCAGGTCATCGATATCAATCTGCGCAGCGTGCTCTTCGGCTGTCAGGTATTCGGCCTCTATTTCGCGGATCGCGGCGCGGGTCGCATCGTCAATATCGCATCGCTGGCGGGACAGAACGGCGGTTCGGCGACCGGCGCGCATTACGCGGCCGCCAAAGGCGGTGCGATTACATTGACCAAGGTTTTTGCGCGCGATCTGGCCGCGCGCGGCGTGACCGTCAACGCGATCTCGCCTGGTCCGCTCGACCTTCCGATCGTGCATGAGAGCGTGCCTGCCGACAAACTCGACAAGGTTATCGCCGGCATTCCCGTGGGACGTCTCGGCTCGGCCGATTACATCGCCGACGTGGCCGTGCTGCTCGCATCACCGGATGCGTATTTCGCCAACGGTGCATGCTGGGACGTGAACGGCGGCCTTTACATGCGTTAGCGAGTTCGGATCATGCGCGCTCGTCGCCGGATGGGCTCCATACTTCGAGCACATCGCGCACGAGCGTCGCGATGGACGCAGCTCCGAGCTTGTCCTTGATGCTCGCGCGATGCACGTCGACGGTCTTGACGCTGATCTGCAGATCGGCGGCGATGCGCTTGCTCGCTTTGCCCTCGATCACGCCGCGCAAGACCTCCTTCTCGCGCCCGGTCAGCGAGTCGACGCGCTCGCGCAACTCGCGTTGCCGCTGGTCTTTCGCGTGACGCTGCATCGCGAGCTTCATCGCGCGCTGCACGCGATCGAGCATTTGCTGGGAGTTATAGGGCTTCTCGACGAAATCGATCGCGCCATGCTGAAGCGCGCGAACGGACATCGGAATGTCGCCGTGACCGCTCACGAAGATGATCGGCAAAGTCGCACCGCGGCGGTTGAGTTCGGCTTGCACGTCGAATCCGCTCGCCTCCGGCATCCGTACATCGAGCACGAGACAAGCGGGACGACTCACATCGAATGCGCGCAGAAAATCGGCGGCATTGGCGAACCCTTCCGACTTCACGCCGACTGAATCGAGCAGCCATGCAAGCGAGGTACGCATGCCGTTGTCGTCATCGACGATATAGACCATGGGAGCGGAAGAATTCATTGCGATTGCTCTTTCGATGCGCGCATCAGGGACCAAGCGCGCCGGAGGATTCGGCTGTCTCATCGCAGGGTCGGTTTTTTGATGCGCCAATGATAACCAGCCGAAATTCGCCGCGAAAGTCCTTTCTTTACCTCGATGACGCGAGATAGGTAAAAGCTTTAGTGCGTTCGGTAACTACGCCGGGCGAGCGGGCGGGACGTGCCGATTTTATTTGTGCGGTTCAGCGCGTACGCTTGATTGACCATTTGCTATACACAACCTGAACATGAAACGAACAGGAGACGCTCCCATGTCCGCGCTGCCCCGTCCCGACCTTTCCGATATCGATCAGGTGCGCAAGCTGTTCCGCCAGGCCATGGCTCATCTGGGCGCAGCAGTGAATGTCATCACGACGACAGGCACGCATGGCCGTTGCGGCATTACCGCGAGCGCGGTGTGCTCGGTCACGGATGCGCCGCCTACGCTGCTCGTCTGCATCAACAGGTCGAGCGCCATGCATGCCGCATTCGTGAACAATCGCAATGTGTGCGTGAACGTGTTGCCGGGTCACCTCGAACAGATCGCGCGACACTTCGCCGGTCTCACGCAATTGTCGATGGACGAGCGCTTTTCGTTACCGGTGTGGGACGAAGGCGCGAACGGCGTGCCGGTGTTGCGCGATGCGCTCGCCAGCCTGCAAGGGACGATCGTCGAGGCGAAGGAAGTAGGATCGCACTCCGTGATGTTCGTGCAAACCACCGCGATCCGCGTGCGCGACGACGGCGATAGCCTGATTTATTTCGATCGAAACTTTCATCGCGTGCCGCGTGCATGTGATGCGCGGTAGTGTGCGCGCGAGCCTGATTCGTTTTCAGGCTCGCGCACACTGATCAATTCAACGCCGAAAGACGCGTATTCAGCCGCGCACGCGTGATCGCTGCGATTTGCGCGAGCGCCTCATCGAGTTCCTGCTGCGTGCTGCGTCCAATGCGACGTTCGAGCGCGCTGAAGATGCCTTCGCGCGTGTAGTGCCGCACGCAGATGATGAACGGAAAGCCATGCCGCTCGAGATAAGCTCTGTTGAGACGATCGAGCGACGCTTCCTGTTCCATCGACATGGCATCGAGCCCGGCGCTCTTTTGTTCGGCATCGGAATCGGCCGTCATCGTTCCCGAGCGAATGTTTGCGCCCGATAACAACGGATGCAGGTTCAGAAATGCGCGCTGGCTTTTGTCGTCCAGATTGCGGATGACATCCATCATCGCGTCATGCAAGGCATTGGCGGATGCGAACGGCCGCACGCTCCACGCGCCCTCCGCCGCTTGCGGAAAATGCTCGAACACGCTTGCGAATGCACCAATGAATGCCGCGCGGTCCAGCGAATTGACCGGCTCCAGGTTGATCGACTGTGACATGCTCGCGTCTCCTATGGCGTGTCGATGGCAATTCGTGCCGAGTATAGGAACCGCGCGAGCGGGCGGCGAGACAGCCGATCCTATTGACCGCATAACAGAACACGATAGCGCTACGCGCGATGCATGTCGCGCAGCGCGCGCAATTCCTGAGCGGCCGCCGTCAGCATGCCGCGCAGCCAGACGTGCGATGCCGAGCGATGCCGCGACGGATGCCACAACTGATAAAAGCGCATGAATGGAAATTCGATCGGGGCGTCGAGCACAACGAGCGGAAGATGCTGCGCGTGATAATTCGCGAAATGCCTGCCGGTCGTGAGAATAAGATCGGTGCCCGGAATCAGGCTCGGCGCGAGATTGAAGTACGGGCAGCTCACGCGGTTATCGCGATGCACGCGCATGGTGCTGAGTCCCGTATCGACGACGCCGCGCTGGTCGCGCGAATATGGCGTGGGCACGATATGCGATGCACTCAGATAGTCCTGGGCATCGAACTTGCCTGATTGCGCATAGACGCTATCGCGCGCGACCACGCACACGACATCGTCCTCCAGCAATACCGACAAATGAAGATGCTCTGGCGGATTGGGCCAGTTGCCGATCACGATATCGGGCGAGCCTTCGGAAAGCCCCTGTTCGTAATTGAATGAAGCCGAAAGCGGCACCGCAATGAGGCGCGCGCGTGGTGCAGCGTGCCTGAATTCGCGCACGACATGCGCAAAAAACGGGGGCGCCAGGTAATCGGGCATTCCGACGGTAAAGCTTTGCTCGGTTGTCGCGGGATCGAAATGATCGTCGGATACGAGCAGGTTATCGAGCGCACTCAATGCGGCCTGTGCGCTCTGCGCGAGCTGAATCGCGCGTTCGGTCGGCACCATCGCGTTCTTTTCGCGCGTAAGCAGCGGATCGTTGAAGATGGCGCGCAGACGCTTGAGCGCCGAGCTGATGGCCGGCTGCGACTGGTTCATACGAATGGCCGTGCGTGACACGCTGCGTTCCCCGATCAGCGTGCACAGCACGCGCAGCAGATAGGTATCGAATGGATCGTCGGTGCGATTCATGATGATTTCGGTGTCTCTATTGTTCGCGTGGCTGCGCCGCTATTTTGCCAGCCGGCACTGCGGGAACCGCTTCATGCGAGGCGCGCTAGGGTAATCCATAAGGCGTGAAAAGTGCGGCGAAAAACCGTGCAAAGCCCTATCGCACAAGGCTTTCGAACCCATATACATGTTGCTATGGGGCCTATTGGCTCGTCCCCCGTTCCCGATTTTTTGGCCGTTTCTATACTTGCTTCCAACCGAGCGCACGGCCGTGTCCGCGCGACGCAAACCGACTGGAAAGGAGAAACCATGTCGCTCATCAAACAGGAGATGCCGGTTTTCGCGAGCGCGGTCGAAAGCGCCGAAGCAAGCGTCTATCGCAAGGTTTCATGGCGCCTGCTGCCGTTCCTCGGCGTGCTGTGGGTGCTCGCTTGGCTGGATCGCGTCAACATCGGCTTCGCGAAGCTGCAGATGCTCGACTCGCTGCATTTCAGCGAAGCCGTATACGGTCTCGGCGCGGGCATCTTCTTCATCGGCTACTTTCTCTTCGAAGTGCCGTCGAACATGCTGCTGCAGAAGATCGGCGCGAAAAAGACCATCATGCGTATCACGATATGCTGGGGCGTCATCTGCATGTTGCAAACGCATGTCACCACGCCCACGCAGTTTTATGTCCTGCGCTTCCTGCTCGGCGCATTCGAAGCAGGGTTTTATCCGGGCGTCATTCTTTACCTCACTTACTGGTATCCGTCGCAGCGGCGTGCGCGCGCCTTCGGCACGTTCATGTCGGCTTCTGCGATCGCGGGCGTGCTCGGCGGTCCCCTCGCCGGCTGGATCATGACGTCGATGGGCGGCGTGCACGGCATGCACGGATGGCAGTGGCTCTTCATCATCGAAGGTATTCCGTCGGTGCTGGCCGGTGTGTTCGCGTACTTCTACATGACCGACAAGCCCGAGCAGGCGCGCTGGCTTTCCGATGATGAAAAGCGCGTCGTGCTCGATGCCCTGCAACGCGACAACGCAGCGATGGGCGAACGCGGTCACGACTGGCGCTCGCTCTTCAAGAACCGCAAGGTGTGGCTGCTGATCGCGATCTTCTTCTGCCTGCTGTGTGCGAACTCGACGCTCACTTTCTGGATTCCCACCGTCATCAAGGACGTTGGCATCAGCACGCCGATGGCGGTCGGCTGGATCGCGGCGGTCGCCTATTTGTGCGGTGCTGTGGGCATGATCATCAACGGCGCGCACTCGGATCGCAGCAATGAAGTGCGCTGGCACTTCAGCGGTGCGGCAATCGTCGGAGGCATATCGATGGCCGCGCTCGCGATGCTGATGGGTTTCGACAAGATCTCGCCGGTGATCGCGCTGCTCGCGATGACCGCATCGCTCATCGGCACCATGAGCGCGATTCCCGTTTTCTGGCAACTGCCCAACCGCTATCTCGCTGGCAGTGCGGCCGCAATCGGCGTGGCGCTCATCAATTCCGTCTCCAATCTCGCAGGCTTCGGCGCGCCCTATGTGATGGGACTCATCAAGAACGCGACGGGCAAGGTGACGACCGGCCTGTACCTCGTGGCCGTAATCGAAGTGCTGGCCGCGGTGCTCGTGATCGTCGGCATCCGCAAGCTCGGCAACAAACAAGGGGCCTGACATGCGCGACAAGAACACATCATCCCCTGCATTCGACGTGAGTCGCCGTCGCTTTGCTCTGCAATCCGTGGCACTTGGCGGCAGCATGCTGATCGCGAAGACGGCGCTGTCCGCCGATGCACCCGCGCCGAATCAGACGACCGGCCCGGTGCAACAGGATGGCCTGAGCCCACGCCTCACGATGCACGGCCTGGACACATGGCATGGCACGCCCGCTTCGGGTATGCGCGTGGAGCTGTTTGCGATCGACGACGGGCGTTCGAAGTTCCTTCAGACGATCACGCTGGCTGCAAGCGGACGCAGCGAGCCTCCCCTCCTGATCGGCGATACCTATCGCGCGGGGACTTATGAGTTGTTGCTGCATGTGGACGAATACTTCGCCGCACGCAAGGCGGATCTTCCGCAGCCGATGTTTCTCTCGAAGATCCCGCTGCGCTTTCGCATCACGGACGTCAATCAGCGCATTCATTTGCCGGTGCTGTTCGGACCGTGGAGCTACAACTACTACCGCGGCAGTTGAGCCGGAAAGTACTCGAACGCGAGATCAGGAGAAAACATCATGGCCGCAGGCATTACCACCCACGTACTCGACGTCGCACTCGGCAAACCCGCCGCCGGGATGCAGATCGAATTGTTCGATATCGGCAGCGAGCCGCCCACGCTGCTCGCGCGCACGCGCACCAATCGCGACGGACGCACCGACTCGCCGATCCTGCCGGCGGCGCAAGCGCGAGCGGGGAATTTCGAGTTGCGCTTCTGGGTCGCCGATTACTTCAAGACGCCCGATGTCTTCGCGGACGTCGTGCCGGTTCGCTTCACGCTCGCCGATGCGACGCAGCACTATCACGTCCCGCTGCTTTGTTCGCCTTGGAGTTTCGGCACCTATCGCGGAAGTTGAATCAGCGCTTACTGCAATTGACGATTGATGTTTCGCAACTTGGAGACGCGCACGAACGGATAAGAAAATGTCTAAAACAACTTTCCATTTCTTATTCGAACCGGAGTGAAATCTGGATTTGCAATGTGCGTCTCACCACTTACCGTCCTGGAGCGATATTCTAGACTTTCCACTGCTACGCATTTACACGAATCTCCTCTAGCGCATTGCGGATGTGCATGGCATAGTGCGATCGACGATCTATTAGAGGTAACTCATGTCAACGCTAGAAAGTATTCAGGCGCGTATCGAAGCACTTCAAGCGAAAGCGGATGCGCTCGTTGCAAAACAATCCGAGAATGCGCTGCAAAAGATTCATCACCTGATGTCGAGCCATGGATTGACCATCTCGGACATCGAAAGCTATTCCGGTTCACGCAAGAAGGCGGGCAGTTCGGCTTCCGCGAAGAAGCCCGGCGCAGTCGCCTATCGGGATCCAAAGACCGGTGCGACCTGGAGCGGCCGCGGACGCGCGCCGGGCTGGATCGCCAATGCAAAGGACCGTAGCAAGTTTGCGGTTGGAGCAAGCGCGCAGGGAACCAAGGCTAAAGGAAAAACGCGCGCTGCTGTCAAGCGCAAAGCAAAGGGACAACCGCGCGGTCCTCAACCCGCGCTCTATCGCGATCCGGAAAGCGGCGCAACGTGGAGCGGTCGTGGCCGCGCACCCGCATGGCTCGCATCGGTTAAAGATCGGACGCCGTTTCTGATTGCCTGACACTGTATTCACACAAACGGCGGAGTTCGTGCACGACTCCGCCGTTTTCTTTGCGGTCCGGAGTTTCAATCTATACACGCGGATCGAAATCGAATTCGATCCTGATGCCGCCCGGTTCGTAAATCATCATGTGGCGCTTTGGACCGGCTCCTAGCAGTTCCGGCGCGAATTCCACTGCCACTCCCGGCCATGTCGACACGCGCTCGAGAATCGTCGCGAGTGCGGCTTCATCCGTTGCGCGCAATGCGAGATGATGAAGCCCGATATTCTTTCGCCGATCGAATGCTATAGGCGCCGATTCATCCTTCACCTGCCATAACGTAACCAGCAGCTTTCCGTCCGATACGAATACGGCGGGATACTCGGACCGCTCGCCGACGATCTGCCAGCCGAGACATTGAACGAAAAAGTCACGCGTTGCGTCGAGATTGCGCACAGTGAGACCTACGTGATCGATTCCAGATGTCAGCATCGCTTCCTCCGCGTGCATTCGAGCGTTCAGGAGAAAGGCCCCCGAACATTCGACATGCTTATGCCAGCGTCAATTTGACGTCGATATTATTGCGCGTTGCATTCGAATAAGGACAGACGATATGCGCCTTGTCTACAAGCGCCTGTGCCTCGCTGCGATCCATTCCCGGTAGCGAGATCTTCAATTCGACCTCGATGCCGAAACCGTTCGGGATTTGACCGATGCCCACGCTGCCATCCACCGCGACATCTTTCGGCAGCGTGATCTTGTCGCGAGCGGCGACGAATTTGATCGCGCCGATAAAGCACGCGCTATACCCTGCGGCGAAGAGTTGCTCGGGATTGGTGCCATCGCCACCACCGCCGCCGAGTTCTTTCGGGGTTGTCAGCTTGAGATCCAGATTGCTTTCGGGCACGGTCGCGCGGCCGTCGCGCCCGCCAGTGACATGAGCATGTGCACGGTATATAACTTTTTCAATCGACATCGCCAGACTCCTGTGCGTTGTGTTGAGCGGATCTCGCGGCGCGCATGTGCCGGACGAAGTCCGCCGACATGAGTTCCCCACTGGACGCTGCCCGATATGGGCACGTTCCAATAGCGAAGGATACTCAAGTCACGGCGAGCTCGCCTGACGCATGACCGACGCGCCGAAGCAAGCTCGCTTCAATCACAAGACGACGGGTTCTCTGCCTGAAAAGACCGGATCTGCAACGGGCGATGTGTTTTCCTTCGCGATACGTTCGCACACCGCGACCACATGCGCCGAACCGGTCGTCATGAAGAGGGCGTGATCGAGGTCCGAAAAGATCGCCATTCGCACGGATGGATAGCGCGACAGTCGCGCGCCCAGCTTGCCGAAATGCGCGGCGATCAGATCCATGCCCGCATCGTACGCGCCATAGACGAGCGCTGTCTTTACGCCTTTGGCATCGAGCGCACGAATGATCGGTCCCGGTTCGGTCGCGAGCTCCGGCGCCGTGCTGCTCAGGCGGTCGAGCCTCAACACATCGACGATACGCGAACGCGCGCGCGTCGCCATATAGCCGAGCACGAAGCGCAATACGCGCATCAACTGCTTTTCGCCGCGCAGGATCGCTTTCCATTTCTGCGGATCGAGCATCGAGAATGCATAACCCGCCATGGAATTGCGCGTCGATTGACGCAAGCCGTCGGGCGCGACGTCCGCCGGTCTTTTAAACGTCGGCAGATTGACTGTGACGACACCGTTGATCGCATTCTCGGCGACCGCCGCCTTGAGCGCGTGATAAGCGCCCGAGCACACGCCGAATGCAAAGATCGACTTGTAGCCCTGCCGCGCGAGCCAGCGTGCGGCGGCCGCGGTGTCGTCAGTCGCGATCTGGTTATAGATTCGGCCGAACGCCGTATCCGATTGCACTGCGCCGGGCGCGGCCGGACTGTCGCCTCGGCCTCGCGCATCGAAACGCAATGATGCAATGCCGCGCCGCGCAAGCTCGCGTGCAATGCGAACGGATAGCCGGCTGTCGCCGACGCGCGCACTCGCCGATGTATTCGCAATGAGAAACACCGGACCTCGCGCGGCCCCCGTGCGCGGCTCGCACAAAATGCCGAAAAGCTTTTCGTCGCCGATGCGTACTGGGCGTTCGATAGCTTCGGGTGTGTCTATCTTTAGAGCGGACCAGTCAACGGCATCGGCCGACGACGGCGCTTGCCTGTTTGATGAATCCTTGCCAGCGATCCATTCCACGACTTGGGCGAACGCTGCGCGCGGCAATGCGTTGAATGCAGTTTCCTGAAGAAAGCCAGTGAGATCTTCGAACGGACGCGCCTGTGCTTCCACGCCCTTTTCGATGAGCGCGTCGCACAATGGATCCGTGCCGCCCGCCTTCATATTCATGACCAACGCGCGACGCGCTGGTGCCGCCGCAGCGTCTCTTACGCTCGCGACGAGATCGATCGCCTGCAATGAGCCTTTGAATTCATCGCTATAAACCTGGCCGAGGACGTTGAGCCGCGCGTCGTCCTTTTGCATCTCACGCAAAGGCGGTGCAAGCAGTTCGAGCCATGTCTTGCGCACGATGCTCAACTCGCGCATATACACGCGGCCACTCGCAACGGGTGCGAGCAGTACGAGGTCATCGACCGGTTGACGCAATGCGGCCTCGAGCGCGAACGCGGCGCCCACGCGAAAGCCGCATAACGTGACGTGCTCTATGCCTGTCGATGTCTTCAGCCATTCGATGGCCGCGTCGACGTCATCGACCGACGATTGGAATTGATCCGGTGCGAGATCGGCGCCCGCCGAGTCGCCCGTGCCTCGATAGTCGAAACGCAGCACCCATATGCCTCGCGCGGACAGCGCTTCGGCGAGATGCCGCATGCCGCTATATGTCCACACGTATTCGTGCCCATAGGTATTGCAGAGCACTACGCCGCGCGTGCCGCTTCCGGCGTGCAGCCATCCGAATCGGTTCCCGAATACAACCGGTCTCATATCGATCTCGTCCTCGTCTTTGGTGGCGCGCAAGGATCGATGACTCGTCGTCCCGTTCTTGCAATGCCTGGCCGTCAACGTCCCGCCGAATACGGGATCGCGAGGTATTGAGACGATTATATTAAGCGTCCTCTTCGTAACACGGCTTGCACCGGCGAATAGGTGCGAATGAGCTACCTATTGGCGCATAAGACATAGCTTGTGTGAGCTACCGCTCATTTCTTTATGCAAGGTTCGTCGGCATAACGTCAGATTGGCTGCAGACGAGTCCCCTCGCCTGCCTATATGACTTTTTGGAAGATCGATTCTCTATCAGAGATCCAATACGAGTACCTTGCTCGTCGCACGCGACACGCACGCGGTCAGATAGTCGGTCTTTTCTTCTTCGCTCATGATGCAGTCGTTGTGCTCGACGTCTCCTTCGAGATAACGCACCTTGCACGTACCGCACAAGCCCGCGCAGCATGATGTCTCGATGAACACGCCCGCTCCCGCCAGTGCATCGGCAATGCTCTCGTCCTTCGTCACTTCGATTTCCTGTCCTGTGCTCGCGATACGCACGATGAAGCTGTCGTTCGCATCGTTGGCGGCCTGCTCGCCAGCGTTGCGCTCAGGTGCCTTGAAGTGCTCGAAATGCACCGTTCCGGACGGCCAGTGCCGCGCCGCATCCGCGCACGCTTGCATGAAGCCGCCTGGACCGCAGCAATAGACGTGCTCGCCTTCGCCGGGCGCATTCAGCAAGTCCCCGATATCGAGGCCCGCCGATGGATCGCCGCCATCGAAATGAAAATGCAGACGCCCGCTTGCGCGCATGTGCTCGAATTCCTCGGCGAACGCTGCGCTGCCCGCATCTTTCGCGCAGTAATGCATTTCGTATTCGATACCGGCATCGTCGAGTTCATGCGCCATCGCCTTCAATGGTGTGATGCCTATCCCGCCCGCGATCAGCAACACGCGGCGCGCGCCGTCGACGAGATGAAAGTTATTGCGCGGCCGGCTTACACGCACGATGTCCTGCACGCGCAATTGCTCGTGAAGCGCCTTCGAACCGCCGCGCCCGCGTTCATCGCGCAATACGGCGATCACATAGCGATGCCGCTCGCGTGGCGCATTGCTGATCGAATACTGCCGCACGACGCCGCCCTCGAGATGAATGTCGATATGCGCGCCCGCCGTGAAAGGCGGCAATGGCGCACCGTCGGGATCGATGAGTTCGTATGAATTGATGCCTCGGCCTTCGAAGCGGACCTGACGCACGAGCAGATTCAAGGTCTGACTCTGCGCGTCGGTCGAGATGGATTGTGTTGACATGGTCGACTTCCTCGAATCGATGATCCCGCATCGCGAGAGCGCCGTGCGCCCTCGCGTCGGCCGGCTTATTGCTTCATCGCGAGTTCGAGTTCCTCGAAGCGTTCGCGTACGAATGCGGTACGTGCATCACCCTTCAGCTTTTCGCTTTCCGCAAGGATCGCAACGATCTGCTTCGTCACCTTGCGACGGCGCATGACTTCTTCTTCGACGGTTTCGCCTTCGGGGATCTCGAACACATTGCCCGAGCAGAAGCTATTCGGCGCGCCCGCGTTCTCACGAAACCATTCCGCGAAGTTTTGCGCCGACGCGGCCGGATTCGAACCGCGCAACGCGTCGCGCAGCATCTTGCGGAACAGGAACAGGCCCGCGTCGAACTTGGTCGGATTCTCGAGCGCATGCACCGCGATTGGCCGTTGGCTGATGATGGCTTCGTAGTCGCCGGGCGCGTATTGCGCCTGCTTGTAGTTCGCACGCTCACGATGATTGGGCGGAATCGGCACGATGTCCTCGATCGTGTATTCGGCGAAGCGCTCGGGACGACGCATCGCGACCTGGCCGTCGAGGAAGTCGATCGACTCATAGCCCACCAGTTCCTTCTTGCCGATACCGCGCGTATCGATGCCGGGGCCCATGACGCGCCAGCCGATCATCTTGCTGTTTTGGTCGTCGACCGGAACCGTCCATCGGATGATATGAAAGCGGCTGAAGAGCTTCTTCTTCGAACCATCTTCCGATGTATAGGCATGCAGGCTCAGATTTGGCAGCACTTGATGCTGCACGCGCACGAACAAGCGGTCCTTGTTCACGCGGCGCGCGCCCGCACACGCGAGACTGCGGC
The DNA here is from genome assembly GCF_023631045.1 of Caballeronia sp. AZ7_KS35. Lineage (NCBI taxonomy): Bacteria > Pseudomonadati > Pseudomonadota > Betaproteobacteria > Burkholderiales > Burkholderiaceae > Caballeronia > Caballeronia sp. AZ7_KS35. Next base: position 26,709 of record NZ_JALQDV010000031.1, read on the forward strand.
CTTGTTGGACCGGCTGAAAATGCATGTCGGGCGCGACTTCCATCGACGCTGCGCCGACTTCGTCGAACGTCGTGCCCTGGAACTGTCCTTTCACCACGTTCTTCGCGGCATGCAATGCCGTCGGATGAAAGTTATCGGCGGCGTTGTCCTGAACCTGCAACCAGTTGCAATGCTGGAAGTTGCTGTAGGGCACGAGTTCGTCGCCGGGCATCACGGTGTAGTCGCCTTCCCACTCCGGAAACGGCGGCTCGTTTTCCGGCGGCCCCATGTAAGCGAACACGAGACCGTGACGCTCGACTGCCTTATACGCACCCTGCCGAATGGAACACGCGTACTTTTCGGCCTCTTTCTCTTCGCCCTTCGGAAACGGCACATGCAGGCACGCGCCGTCCACGTCGAACACCATGCCGTGATAACAGCACATGATGCCGCGCTCTTGAATCGCGCCGTATTCGAGCGATGCGCCGCGATGCGCGCAATGCGCGTGCAGCAGACCCACACGCCCGCTGCCGTCGCGGAATGCCACCAGTTCTTCGTTGAGGATCTTCAGAAAGCGCGGCGTGTCGGTCAGCTCCATCGACATGCAGACCGGATGCCAGAAGGCGCGCATGTATTCACCCATCGGCGTCCCGGGGCCCGTCTCCGTCAGTTCCGGATCGTGGCCCGGCACCTTGTTCACGTAGTAACCGCCGTAGGGCACGAGCTTCTTGACTGTCGCGGCCGCGCCGCCGCTGCTCTGATGCCCTTCCAGCTTGTCCGATTTGATGGTCATGGGAAATCCTGTTTCGAGTGGGGTTGAATCGATCGATGCCTGAGACCTGAATTCCGGCTTCCGAACTCCGAACTCTGTATACAGAGATTAGCGATGTGGATCGGCGTTGTCTCTATGGGTAAACGTGAATGAAAACAGGAACGCGATAACGTTGCGTTGACGCGTAAGGCCGGCCCGCTGTACCCTTGCCGTATTCTGTATCCAGAACTTACGCTCGAATCATGCCCGCCAAACTTCTCAAGCTCCAGGCCCGCACCGACTATGTCGACGAGGTCTACAAAGTTCTGCTCGACGCCATCAGTTCGGGTTCGCTCGCGCCCGGCACGCGCATCACGCAGGAAGAGATCGCCGAACAGCTTGCGGTTTCGCGCTCACCCGTCCTGCAGGCGCTGCGTCTGCTGAAGAAAGACGGTCTTGTCGTCGATGCGCCCGGACGCGGTCTCCTCGTCACGCCGCTCGACCCCGCATGGATCAGTCATCTCTATGAGATTCGCGGCGCGCTGGATTCGCTCGCTGCGCGTCTCGCCGCCGAACGCGGCGCGAAGATCGACAAGGCGATCATCACCAATGGCAGGCGCGCGTCGAAGAGCGACGATGTCAAGGCGATGATCGATGCCGACATGGCCTTTCATAACGCGATCTACGTGGCATCGGGCAATCCGTTGATCGCCGAGACCGCGCAGACGCACTGGGTTCATCTGCGCCGCGTGATGGGCGCCGTGCTGCAGGCATCGGGACAACGCAAATCGATCTGGGACGAACATGCTGCCATCGCGGCGGCCATCGCGGAAGGCAACGGCCACCGTGCCGCCGAACTTACCGATCTGCATACCGCCAACGCGCGAAGAAACCTCGTCGAACGGCTCGGCGTCGTGCTGAGCGAGCAACGCGAACGGGAATCGGAAGCAACGTGATCTCACGCACGGGTTGCGAGTTGCATCGACGGCGAAAGCCCCTGTTTCAAGGGGCCGTTTCGCTTGGCGTGCGCGAGTCAGTCGCTGCGACGGCGGCTGTTCACGAGCGCGGCGGGCACCGCGAACACGAGCAGGCTGCCGATCACGCAACTCGCCGCGAGACCGAGCACGCCGCTGCCCGTCGAACCCGACTGCGTCTGGATCACGCCGATGAGCCAGGGACTCACGACGCCCGAGATGCTGCCCACGGAATTCGCAAGCGCAAGGCCCGCGGCTGCAGCGCCGCCGCTGAGAATCGCGGGCGGCAGAACCCAGAACTGCGAGATGGTCGTGACTACGCCCATCGTCGCGAGCGTGAGACCGATCATGCCGAAGAACGTGGAGTGCGCGTACATCACGCTCATAAAAAGGCCGAGCGCGCCGACGAAACCCGCGCCCGCAAGATGCCAGCGTCGCTCGCCACGCTTGTCCGAGCTATGGCCGACCGCGAGCATCGCAATGGCGCCCGCTGCATAGGGAATCGCCGAGAGCAGGCCGATATCGAGCGGATCGGTCACGCCGCTCGCCTTGACGAGCGTCGGCAGCCAGAAGCTCACGCCGTAGAGCCCCATCGTGAAGAAAAAGTACGTCACGGACAGCAGCAGTACTTTCGGATGCAACAATCCATCCTTTACCGAATGCAGCGCATGCGCCGGCTCTTCGTCGCGCAGATTGGCTTCGAGCATTGCTTTTTGCGAGTCGTTGAGCCACTTCGCATCGACGACCTTGTCGTCGAGATAGAAGTACGCGACCACGCCCAGAACGGCCGTCGGAAGGCCTTCGAGCAGGAAGAGCCATTGCCATCCCGCGATGCCGTGCGCGCCGCCCATATGCGTCATGATCCAGCCGGACAGCGGCCCGCCAACGACGCCGGACATAGGAATGCCCGTCATGAAGAGCGCGGTTACTTTGCTTCGGCGCGAAGCGGGAAACCAGTACGTGAGATACAGCAGGATCGCCGGAATGAAGCCTGCTTCGGCCACGCCGAGCATGAAGCGCATGATGTAGAAGCTCGTCGGCGTCGTGACGAACATCATGCCGGCAGAGATCACGCCCCACGTCACCATGATGCGCGCGATCCAGCGACGTGCGCCCACGCGCAACAGAATGAGATTGCTCGGCACCTCGAACAGCAGATAGCCGACGAAAAACACGCCCGCGCCCGCACCGTAGACGGCGTCGCTGAAATGCAGATCGTTGAGCATCTGCAACTTCGCGAAGCTCACGTTGATGCGATCGAGATACGCGCACAGATAGCACACGAAGAGAAATGGCAGCAGACGCCATGTCACCTTCGCATACGTCGACGATTCATCGCCTGTCAGATACGCAACCGGACTGTGGGAACTCATGCTTTGTCTCCTGGTTATGTCATGCGTCTGGATCGCTCACATGTTCGTCACCTCAAACCAGAAAGACAAACGATGCCTGTTCATCCATCCATGACAGGCTCTCATGCATAAGGTGTTTCCATGAGGCGCATTCCGAACTTCGTACTCCTGCGCGCATTCGAAGCAGCCGCGCGTCTGGAAAGCTTCACGCTTGCCGCAAGCGAGCTTCATCTCACGCAATCGGCGATCAGTCATCAGGTCAAGGAACTCGAGCAGTATTTCGGCAGGCCGCTCTTTCATCGGCGCAACCGGCGCGTGGAGACGACGTCCGAAGGCCGTCGCCTGCATGAAAGTCTCGGACGCGTGTTCGATGTCATCGAAGCCGCATGCGCCGAAGTCACGCTCGATCCGCTCGCGCAAGTGCTCGCCGTTCATTGCGCGCCGAGCTTCGCCGTGAAATGGCTCGGGCCGCGTCTGCCCGAATTCATGCAGGCCCATCCGAACGTGACGATACGTCTGTCGTCGGACGCTGAGCCCGCCGATCTCGCACGCGCGCGCGAAGTCGACGTTGCCATTTCATATGGCTTCGCACACGAACGTGCCGGTGTCGTCTCGCGCGCACTGGGCACGGAGCGCATCATCCCGATGTGTTCTCCGTCCTTGTTGCAGGAAGGCGTGCCAGCGCCGGAGCACATTGCGAGGATGACGCTGATCGACTCGCAACTCAGCCGTGTGACGTGGCCCGGCTGGTTCGAGCTCAATGGGCTCGACATGCCACGCGGGCCGCGGCCTTCGTTCGACCGTGCGGCGCTCGCGATATCCGCGGCGGTGGATGGCATGGGCGTCGCGCTGGAAACGACGCGCCTCGCCGAGCGCGAGCTTGCGCGCGGCGATCTGATCGAGTTGGGCGCGGGTGTGTTCGCGCCGCTCGCAAGGGAGACGCACTTTCTCTCTTATCGCGCCAACGAACGTGATGTCGAAAAAGTGAAATGTTTCTGTGACTGGGTGCTGGCGAAGGCTGGCCTTGATGACGCGAAAGAAGTCGAAGCGTGAGGCGAAATCATGCCGCCTGTCTCGCCCGCTCCTCCTCGACCATCCGGGCGTGTGCATACACGCGATCGCGTTCGCGCGCGACGAGCGTGCGCTTGCGTGCAAGCGTCTGTCGATGATATTTCGGGTCACCCATCTGCATCACGTATTCACCGTGACGATGACGCAGGTAGCGCTGGAAAAACTCGGCGCCGGGCAAGCCGCTGTCGAGCGCCATGAGCACGCCGTAATCGATGTCGTGCACATCCCCGAGTGCCTTGATTGCGGATTCGAGCGCGGCATAACGCTGCGGCAGTGGCAGCCCCTTGTCGCATAGCGCATGAAAGCGCTGATAAGTCAGCACTTGTCCGTGCGATGCACACCGCCATAACACTTTCGCAAGCCGTTGACTGAGTTCCGTTTCCACGTTTCCTCCCGCAAGGTGCGCGGATCGTATGAGTGTGACATTCCACCGTCATTCGGATTTCGAAGACGGCATGCGGTTGCCTGGAAAATCACCTGCAACGCCAGAAGATATGCGCAACGCTCGCCATTGCGCCAAATCGCCTTGCGCGCATCGCCGAAAGCGTCATGCAATGCGGCCAGGTCTAAGAAACCTGTCTATGAAGATTCAGTTGAGCACGTTTTAATAATTCGCATGTTTCTATTTCCCACGCTGAAAGAAAGAACTCATATAGCGAAGAACACGAAATGCGATAAACGTCTATGCTTATTAGACCTTTCACAATGCACATATAGCATTGCGCACGAATCCGCACCGCTGCATGATGCAGCAGTGGACTCGCGGGAACCTTCTGACACGAGCGACTCGGCGCGACTTGTGTGCGCTTTCGCTTAATATTGACCTCGGCGGGTCTTATTGATTGCCACGCCACAGCGCCGTAACTTTTGACCAGCAACCATGCGCGGCGGCTGCGACTCGATTACATGCTAGCAAACATATTGCAGGAAACCAAGGAAAGATTCCACATGAAAGAACGTTCCGCGCTTGCGCGCGGCTGTCGTTCGGCATTTTTTTCCATCGTCGCCTGCGGCCATATCGGCCGATCAATTCGCAATGCAATGAAGAGGAACCTCTAAAGAAACCATATAACTTGCTTAAGCAAAGACGCCACGCAGATTACGCGCCGTTTCACCTGCGCCGCTCGACGCGCACTTCACACGCGGCACACTTCTTAAGATTGGTTTAAGTCTGAGAGACTAAAACGTCATCAAACGCGGGCAAGATAGTGCCCCTTGCAATTTGCTTCGTATCGGTTTTCACGAAAACGTCCACGCGGATGGTCAGGCCGGGCAACGCCGCACGCGCAATCCAACAGCGCGATCAGGCGCAGGCGACGACCATCCCATTCAGCCCGGCAGAAATGCCGGGCTTCTTTTTAACCGCGCCCTCCGCGCACTTGCGGCGCGCCATTGCCGGTCTGCGTAATGGCGACGGGCAGATCGAAGTGAAACGTGGTGCCCGTGTCTTTCGAATCGATCAGGCGAATCTGGCTGCCGTGCAATTGCAGCATGCGTTGTACGATGAGCAGCCCTAGCCCGCCGCGATGCGCGCCGCCCGAAGCGAACGGACGCATGAAAAGCGCCTTGCGCATTTCCGGCGGAATGCCCGTACCCGTATCGCTGATCGTGACTTCCACTCTGTCAGATTGTTCGCGCGCAAGTGCAAGTGTCACGTCGACGACGCCTTGCGCAGGCGTATGACGGATCGCGTTATCGAGCAGATTCGTGAACACGCGCTCGATCATGCCGAGATCCGCCGTTACGTTCGGCAAGCGTGGCGCGATCTGGGCATTCAGGCGCACGCCCCGCGATTGCGCGGGCAGTTCGAACTTTTCGAATACGTCCTGCACCAGATCGGCGAGAGAGAACGCCTCGGCTTCGGGCGCGACCATGCCGTGTTCGAGTTTCGCCAGTTCGAACAATGACTGCGCGAGATGACCCACCTTCGCGCTCTGTGCAAGCGCGATCGACAGATAACGACGCCGATCGGTATCCGGCAGCGTGTCGGACTTGAGCGACAGCGTCTCGAGATAACCATGCAGCGATGACAGCGGCGTGCGCAAATCGTGCGAGATGTTCGCGACCATCTCGCGACGCTCGCGATCCTGCTGACCCAGCGCGCGCCACTGCTCGCCGATGCGTTCCGCCATCTGCGCGAACGCGCTTTCGAGCACGACGATCTCGTCGCGTTCGTTCGCCCGCGCATCGGGCGTGTCGATGCGCGCGAGCGCCGGCGGTTCTGCTGGCGCGCCACGCGCGTCGAACTTGCGCATTGCTTCGGTGAGGCGGCGCAGCGGCCGCGTAACGAGCCCGAATGCAACCAGGCCCGCGACGAGCCCGAGCAATGTGACGAGGCCCATCGACGCGAGCGTGGTGCGCAACACCGCGCTCGCCGATGCCTTCGCAGCCAGCGCATCGTGCTCCTCGCCGAGCAGCACGACATAGACATAGCCGAACGGCGGCTTGCCGGGCGCGGCGAGCGGCGCTGCGCTGAAGACTTTGCGCTTGCCCTCGCTGCGCGGATCGTCACCGAGAATCGGCAACACGGCGCCGTCGAGGAACTGCCGCACCGGCGCGAGATCGACATGATCGCGCTTGAGATGTCCGGGCGGCGCATCGTCGGCACGCACGCGCCCCGTGTTATCGAGCAGATAGACTTCGACGCTCGGGTTCACCACCATCAACTGACTGAAGAGCCGGCGCACGGCGGGCGCATCGATGTCGTTGGCATCGGCGAGCGCGCCGTCACGCGCGATATGCGCCGCAAGCCCGCGCGAAAGACTCTGAATGACTTCCTTCTCGCGCAGATCGCTCGCGCGAATCTGCAGCCACGCCGATGCGCCGCAGCACGCGAGCAACAGCACGCAGAACACCGCGAAGAGCCGTTGCGACAAGGTGAGCTTCACGACGCGCCATCCTTGCCGTCAGGCGATTGCGCCGCGAGCTTATAGCCGTGGCCCCATACCGTGAGAATGCGCTTCGGATCGGCGGCATCTTTCTCTACTTTCGCGCGCAAACGATTGATATGCGTATTGACCGTGTGCTCATAACCTTCATGCCGATAACCCCACACTGCATTGAGCAGGTCCATGCGCGAGAACACCTTGCCCGGATGACGCGCGAAGTGATAAAGCAGATCGAACTCGCGCGGCGTGAGTTCGATGCGCGCGTCATCCACCCATGCTTCGCGCGCGAGCGGATCGATCGCGATGCCCGCCACTTCGATGCGCCCCGTCTCCAGCCGCGAGTCCTTCGCGACCGCATCGACGCGGCGCAGCAGCGCCTTCACGCGCGCGACGAGTTCGAGCACCGAGAACGGCTTCGCAAGATAATCGTCCGCGCCGAGTTCGAGGCCGAGAATGCGATGCACCTCGCTCGAACGCGCGCTCGTGATGATGATCGGCGTATAGCGTGTCATCGCGCGCGCACGCCGGCAGATTTCGAGGCCGTCGACGCCGGGCAGCATCAGATCCAGAATCAGCGCATCCCATCCGCCCTGTTCGAGCAGGCGCAGCCCTTCGGCGCCATCGGCGCTATGCACGACTTCGTAGCGTTCGTCGCGCAGGTTGAGACTCAGCACATCGGCGATATGCATGTCGTCTTCGACAATCAGAATGCGTTTCGGATGATCCATGAGGAATGTTATCGGCAGAGAAAAACACGCGCGCCCAATCCGCAGAACAATGGACGGGCGTCTGTGCCATTGTGCAGAAAAGCGCGCGGCCAAGTATCACATTTAATTTAACTTTCGGTGAGGACTCGGGGATGCGCGCGCGAATACGATGCCGGTACACCACTCGAACCCGAGGCACGCATCATGCAAACCCGCCGCCGCTTTCTCCTCACAGGCACCGCGGCCGCCGCCGCAGCGTTCGCACTGGGCGGACGCTTTCGCGCGCTCGCGGCCGATCCGAAGACGCAGGAAAGCTTCGAAATCGTCCATAGCGACGATGAATGGCATCGTCTACTCGATCCGGTGCAATTCGACGTATTACGCCGCGAAGGCACCGAACGCCCTTATACGAGCCCGCTCAACGACGAGCATCGCGCGGGCACGTTCAGTTGCGCGGGTTGCAGGCTGGCGGTGTTCTCCTCGCGCACCAAGTTCGACAGTCATACCGGCTGGCCCAGTTTCTGGGCGCCGCTCGATCATGCGGTCGCGACGCGCATCGACGGCTCGTTCGGCGTCGTGCGTACCGAAGTGCATTGCCGGCGCTGCGGCGGTCATCTGGGCCACGTCTTCGACGACGGTCCGAAGCCGACGGGCCTGCGCTACTGCATGAACGGCGTCGCGATGAACTTCGCGCCCGGCGCAGCCTGAATCGCGCCAGCACTCCGATCAACCTCGACCACCCGATACCATCATGCTGCTCATCGTTCTTGCCTATCTCGGCGGCGCGCTGACGATTCTCAGTCCGTGCATCCTGCCGGTGCTTCCCTTCGTGTTCTCGCGCGCGGATCAGCCGTTCGTGAAAAGCGGCTTGCCGTTGCTCGCGGGCATGGGCCTGACCTTCGCCGTCGTCGCGACGCTCGCGGCCGTCGGTGGCGGCTGGGTCACGCAGGCCAATCAATACGGTCGCTGGGCGGCCATCGTCCTGCTCGCAGTGTTCGGCCTCACACTGCTGTTGCCGAGTCTCGCCGAGCGCGTGATGCATCCGCTCGTGAGCGCGGGCAATCGTCTCACCGCATTCGCGCAACGCGGCGACGGCAAGCCGAGCTTCGGCGGATCGTTCATGCTCGGCATCGCGACCGGTCTTCTGTGGGCGCCCTGCGCAGGCCCGATTCTCGGACTCGTGTTGACGGGCGCGGCGCTCAACGGCGCGAGCGTCGGCACGACTCTGCTCCTGCTCGCGTATGCAGCGGGCGCGGCGACCTCGCTCGCGGTTGCCTTGCTGATCGGCGGACGCGTGTTCGCCGCGATGAAGCGCTCGCTCGGCGCAGGCGAATGGGTGCGGCGCGGCATCGGCGGGGCGATGCTGCTCGGCGTTGTCGCGATCGGGCTCGGGCTGGACACCGGCGTGCTCGCTCGTGTATCGACGGTCGCGACCTCGGGCATCGAACAACAGCTCGTCGACAAGCTCTCGAACAAGAACCAGGGCGCGATGATGATGTCCGCGAACACGGCGAACGTCGATAACAACGGACCCGCGATGATGCGCGCGAGCACCGAGCCGCCGAAGTCGCCGAACCCCGCGCCGCTGCCCGTGGAAGGCACGCTGCCTTCGCTCGATGGCGCGGTGCAATGGCTCAACTCGCCGCCGCTTACAAAGGAAGCGTTGCGTGGCAAGGTCGTGCTCGTCGATGTATGGACGTACTCGTGCATCAACTGCCTGCGCACGTTGCCGTATGTGAAGACGTGGGCGCAGAAGTATCGCGATCAGGGGCTTGTCGTGATCGGCGTGCATGCACCGGAGTTCGCATTCGAGCGCAACGTCGATAACGTGAAGAAGGCGGTTCACGATCTCGGTATCGATTATCCCGTTGCGATCGACAACAACTTCGCGATCTGGCGCGCGTTGAATAATCAGTACTGGCCGGCGCATTATTTCATCGACGCCAAGGGCGATATCCGCTATCACCACTTCGGCGAAGGCGATTATGCGCACTCCGAGCAGGTGATTCAGCAACTGCTTGCCGAAGCGGGTCACGGCGCCGCGCCTGCCATGGCGACGAGCGCGAAGCATGACGATAACGACATCGGTCAGGGCGCGATGATGCAGGCCGACAACGCGGACATGCGTTCGCCTGAAACGTATATCGGTTACGAACGCGCGCAGCAGTTCATGTCGCCGGGCGGCGAAACGCAGGATCGCATTCACGACTATGCCGCGCCCAACGCCCTCGACGTCAACGACTGGGGACTCGCGGGCGCGTGGAAGGTCGGCGCCGAGCACGCGACGCTCGAAGGCGCGACGGGGCGCATCGTGTATCGCTTTCATGCGCGCGATCTGCATCTCGTGCTCGGGCCGTCGAAAGATGGCAAGCCGGTGCGCTTTCGCGTGAGCATCGATGGCGCGGCGCCGGGCGCATCGCATGGCAGCGACATTCAGGCGGACGGAAGCGGCACCGTGACCGAACAGCGCCTCTATCAGTTGGTGCGGCAGGCGGGCCCCGTCGCCGACCGCACGTTCACCATCGAATTTCTCGACCCCGGCGTCGAAGCGTATGCCTTCACGTTCGGTTGAATGCGACTTCTTGAGGAGCAGACATGTTCAGGACCAACAGCATGACATTCAAGGCCGTCAGCGTGGCCGTATTGTTCGCGGGCGCGTTCGCACTGCAGCGCGTCGCGCATTCGAGCGAGGAAGCCGTGAAGATTCCGCCGCCCGTGCATGACGAAAGCGCGACGGCCGTGCATACGGAAACGGCCGTATTCGCGGGCGGCTGCTTCTGGGGCGTGCAAGGCGTGTTTCAGCACGTTCGCGGCGTGAAGGAAGCGCTGTCGGGCTATGCGGGCGGCGCGGCCGGCACGGCGCAATACGATCGCGTGAGCGAAGGCGATACCGGTCATGCGGAATCGGTGCGGATCACGTATGACCCGGCGCAGGTGTCGTACGGCAAGCTGCTGCAGATCTTCTTTTCGGTCGCGCACAATCCGACGCAACTGAACTATCAAGGCCCCGATCACGGCACGCAATATCGCTCGGCCGTATTCCCGACGAACGCAGCGCAGCGCGAAATCGCCAATGCGTATATCGCGCAGCTCGACAATGCGCATGTGTATGGCGGCAGGATCGTCACGAAGATCGAAGACTACAAGGGCTTCTATCCGGCCGAAGGCTATCACCAGAACTATCTGACGGAGCATCCGGAAAGCCCTTATATCGCGATCAACGATCTGCCGAAAGTGGCGAACCTGAAGCAGATGTATCCGGACGCCTATCGTCAGGACGCGGTGCTCGTGACGGTCGCATCCAAATAGGCATCGACGATCGCGAGCACATCGGGCATGTTGCGCCTGCCGAAACCGAGGCGCACATGCTCGTCGCCGTGATCGACCAGCGTCGAGGGCAAGAGCAGCACGCCCGTGCGTTCGAGCAGTTCTGCGCAGAACCGCTCGGCGCTTTCGCGCTTCAACCGCAAGAAACCGATCGTGCCCGCGCGCGGACGATGCCACTCGAAACGATCCGCATGGCGCGCGAAGAAGGCGTCTAGCACGCCCAGATTCGCGCGGATGATCGAAACATTGCGTTCGATAAGCGCATCAGTGTGGCGCACTGCAATCGCCGACAGATACTCGCTCGGCGCGCTGTTGCTGATGGTGAGATAGTCCTTGAACGTGCTCATGCGTTCGAGCACTTGGGCGCTCTTCGTCGCGATCCAGCCGAGGCGCAGGCCGGCGAGCCCGTGCGTCTTCGAGAGCGCACCGAGTGAAATCGCGCGCTCGTACACATCGCATGCGGCGGGCAGACGATCCGCGCGATCATGTTCGAGCCCGCGATACACCTCGTCGCTGAATAGCCATAGTCCATGCTTGCGCGCGAACGCGACGATCGCATCGAACACGTCGCGCGACGGCAGATAACCGGTCGGATTGTGCGGCACGCACATCACGAGCGCGCGTGTGGCCGGCGTGACGAGCGTTTCGAGCTCCGCCGGATCGAGCGACCAGCCCGCTTCTTCCCGCGCCTTCCACGGCGCAACGCTCACGCCCAGCGCCTCGGCCACCGTGTAATGCGACTGATAGCCCGGCATATGCACGATCATGTGATCGCCTGGCGCGAGCATCGTGTTCATGAACGAATAGATCGCTTCCTGAGCGCCCGTGTGCACGATGATCTCGTCAGCATCGATGTTCTCGTACAGCGTCGCCAGTTCGCGCCGCAGCGCGGGTGCGCCGGGATATTCCGTATAACCGAGCCAGGTATCGCGCAGACCGTCGATCGAGTCCGGTTCATATGCAAGCAGTTCGCCGATCGACATCGATTCGGGATCGGAAGTGCACAACAGATGGCGCGCGGTGAATTCGTGCTGCGAGAAATAGCGTTCGAGTTTGAACGGGTTCGGTTGCATCGCGTCGCTTGATCGGAATGGAAGAAGGCTCTAGTTTGCGCGTCTGATGTACATTCACACAGCTAAACTTTCTAATTCCGATTAAGGAACGCTAATGCTCGACTACGCTCTCCTCGATTCGCTGCTTGCCGTCGTGCGCACCGGTTCTTTCGAGCGTGCGGCGCGCGAACTGAACGTCACGCCTTCGGCCGTCTCGCAGCGCGTGAAGCTCCTTGAAGAGCGCGTGGGCGCCCTGCTCGTCAAGCGCGGCCAACCATGCGAAGCAACCGCTTCCGGCGCGCTCTTGTGCCGCCACACCGAACGCGTGCAATTGCTCGAAGCCGAACTCGGCGGGCACATGCCAGCCTTGCCGGGCGCGCAGAGCGGGCGGCGCGCGAAATTGCGCATCGCGGTGAACGACGACAGCATGAGCACATGGTTCATCGACGCCGCGGCGGACTTTTGCATCGAACGTGAACTGCTGCTCGATGTCGTCGTCGACGATCAGGATCACACGGCGCAACGCATCCGCGAAGGCGATGTGCAAGGCGCGATCACCACGCAAGCCGAGCCCGTTCCCGGCTGGCGTTCGATGAAGCTCGGACGCATGCGTTATCGCGCGGTATGTTCGCCCGCGTACTTCGCGCGCTATTTCGCCGATGGCCTCACGCGCGATGCGTTGCGCCGCGCGCCCTGCGTCAATTTCAACGAAAAGGATGAATTGCAGAAGCGCTTCATCAAACGCATGAGCCGCGCGGAGATCGAACCGCCCGCGCATGTCGTGCCGCATGGCGAGGGCTTCGTGCGCGCGTGCACGTCGGGGCTGGCGTGGGGAATGTGTCCGCAACGGCTCGTCGCGCAACACGTCGAAAACGGCGACCTGGTGGAAGTGTCGCCGGGTGCGCGCTTCGACGTCGATCTCTACTGGCAGAGCTGGCGTCTTTCGATCGGCTGGCTGGACGACTTCAGCGCGATGCTCAAACATCGCGCCAGATCGTTTCTCGATTGAGCATTACGCTTCGCGGGTTTCGATCGAATCCACGCGATCTCGATAGAACGCGAGATGATCTTTTATCGACGCAACAGCCTCATAAGGAGACTCATACGACCACACGGCGTTGGCCGACTTTTGTCCACCTGAAGGGATACTGTAATAGCTGCACTCACCCTTGTAAGGGCAGTATGTCGAGTGCGACGTGCGTTCGAGTTGCGACATGTCCACGTCCTTGCGCGGCACATATAGCACCTCGGGATACGATGCCTCGCGCAATGAAAGCGCTTCGGTCGTATCGGCGATCACGCGTCCGCCCGCTTTGACCAGCACGCGCGACGGACTGCGCTCGATCGTGATCGGATGATCGGGACCGGGAATCTTGACGGCTTTATCCATGAGTGTCTTCCTGCGAACGAACGCACCATAGCGAACGGAAGAATCGATGGTAACGCCGTTGCGTCGAACACGCAGAACCCGGCCCCTCGCAGCATCAATGACCGAAATAAAGGGGCTTGGTGCCGTCGTTGTCCATCCGCGGCATCGCGCGCATGCCTGCAGCCGAGCGGCCGCTGGTCGCGCCGCCGTAGGAATTCATATCGGCGTTATAGGCATTGTTCTGCCCCGATGCGCGGCGCTCGGCGCGCTGGATATCCGACGGATACGAAGTCTGGTCCGAGCGCGACGGATCGTAGCCCGCTGCTTCGACCTGCCTCAGATCTTCCTTCACCTGACCCCGCGTAAGCGACGAATCGGTTTGCGCGAATGAAAGCGCCGGCGCCACCACTACAGCGGCGACGGCCACGGCTTTGACGAACGATTTCATGGTGAACCTCCGGTATGTTGGCCTGCGCACGGTGATTTCTGTGCGTGCTTCATACTCAGCATCGCCCGTGCCCGGCAACGACCGTCGTCCGTCTAAAACGCGCCTACGAACCCTTGCTCTCGATTGCCTTGACGAGCGCATGCCGCACGCGATTCGCCGGCGTCGGCACGCCGAGCGCTTCGCCACGCCGCACGATCAGCCCGTTCAGATGATCGATCTCGCTCTTCTTGCCGCGCGCGAGATCCTGCGCCGTCGACGAGAACTGATTCGGCATCGTCTCGGCGATACGGCGCACGGCGGCATCGACATCGCCGGGAATCGTCACGTTGTCCGCTTTCGCGACCGCAAGGCATTCGTCGACGACATCGCGCATCGTGCGTGTAATGCCCTCGCCCTGCACGAGCTTTCCATAAGGCAACTGCGTGATCGCGGACAGCGCGTTGTAGGCGCAATTCAGCACGAGCTTCGCCCATAGCGCGCCGCGCACGTTGTCGGAGATTTCGGTCGGCACGCCCGCCGCCACGAGCGCACGCGCAACGCCTTCGCTCTTCGTCGATGGCTCGATCACGAGTTCACCGCGTCCGTTGTGCTTCACGTGCCCCGGCCCCGCCATTTCCGTCGCGACGTACACGACAGCGGCCGCCGCCTCTTGCGGCAACAGTTCGCGCAGGCGCTCCGCATTCTCGACGCCGTTTTGCAGCGACAGCAGCAGCGCATCGTGTTCGAGATAAGGCGCGAGTGCCTTCGCGGCGCTTTCGGTGTCCGTGGACTTCACGCAGAAGAGCACGAGTTGCGCGCCCTTCACGGCGCTCGCATCGGTGCTCGCGGCGACGTGTACCCGTTCGTCGAAATGCTGCGTGTCGAGCCGCAAGCCGTCGCGTTCGATCGCCTCGACATGCGTCGGCCGCGCGATCAGCACGACCTCGTGACTCGCGCGCGCGAGCATGCCGCCGTAATAACAACCGACCGCGCCCGCACCCATGACGGCGACTTTCATGTTTCGCTTCTCCCGTTGCGATGTTGAACTGTGGCTCGAAAAGGTAACACATGGCTGCGGACGGTTCGTTACGTCACGGATGTTGCGCAAACGCTTGCGGACTTCGCATGGATTCGCGCATCTGCCCGTGTCCACGCGATTTTGTGGTCGGACGCACCATAGTCAGTCGAATTCGCGGCTCACCATATTGTTAAAACGGGCCACGCACAATACGCTTCTTTCAGCGGATCGACGATGCTGTCCAAACAATGCCGACCGCTGCGGGGTGTGCGGCCAAGGCCGCATCGAGTAGTCAAATCCGGGGGACCAAATACACGGCGTGCCGGGCAAGCGCATCGCGCGAGCGGTCGACCGTGCGGCGCACCGAGGCGCCGTGAACTTAGACAAGCGCTGGCCTTGCCGCTCGGCGACGAGCAGCTCGAAGCCGCAGGCGCGGGCGTTATCACGAGAACAAAAACATGAATCATGGATATGAAGCATCGCTCGTCAAGCGCGTGGTGAATCAACTCGTCGCGGGCATCGTGAGCGGCGAATACCAGGACAACGTGCTTCCGCCACAAGTCATTCTTTCGAAGAAGCACGGTGTGAGCCGGACCATCATGCGAGAGGCGTTGAGCATTCTCATCTCGCGCCGCATGCTCGACGTGCGGCCCAAGACGGGGACGCGCATCAAGCCTGCACGCGAATGGCTCATCATGGACCCGGAAGTCGCCGAGTGGCGCATGCGTGCGCTGCACGATCCCGACTGCATCCGCAGGCTGATGGAATTTCGTGCGCTCGTCGATCCGCCTGCCGCCGCGCTCGCCGCGACGCGTGCGAACCGGCATCAGCGCATCGCCATCAACGCGGCCTATCAGCGGCTCCTGCATGCGAGCCCGTCCGAACCCTTGCAGTCCGCCGCCGAAGAGGCGCTGCAGGCCGCCATCGTCGATGCAAGCGGCGATGAAGTGCTACGGCAGATGGGCAGCGTCGTGCGCGTCGGCATCCGCACCATGAAGGCGGCGCTGCGCAATCAGCCTCATGCGCTGCCGCGCGTGCCCGATTCGCAGCTCGGCGATTACGGCAGGCTCGTGCGCGCGATCGAAACCGCCGACGGCGACGGCGCGCGAGCGGCCATGTCGCAAGTGCTGTCGCGCACTGCCTCGCTCTGGATCGAAGAAATCGCCTGAAGCCGGTTCTGAATCACCATTCGGATGCAGCGGCGGGCAGGCCGCCCGCATCGCCTTCATGGCCCGCCGGGAGCGCATCTTGCGCGCCCGGACGCCGCACTTTCGCCTCGCATGCGCCGCGCGCGTGACTACAATGAGTCATGCCTGTGCATGCGCGGCGTTGAAAAACGGAGGCAAGAATGGCAGAGCTCGAAAAGGAAAGGGTCGTCGGCGTCCTGAACAAGATTCTCGAATCCGAACTGGCGGGTGTCGTGCGTTACACGCACTATTCGTTTCTCGTCTTCGGCTTCGGACGCATTCCCATCGTCTCGTGGCTGCGCGCACAGGCCGATGAATCCCTGCTGCACGCGCATCAGGCCGGCGAATGGATCACGACCCTCGGCGCGTATCCGTCGCTTGAAATAGGCCCGCTGCTCGACAATCACACGTTCGACATCGCGACGATCCTGCGCGAATCGCTGCAATCGGAAAACGTCGCGCTCGGTCATTATCGCGAGTTGCTCTCGCTCGTCGAAGACCGTTCCGTCGCGCTGGAGGAATACGCGCGGCAGATGATCCAGGTCGAGGAACTGCACGCGGGCGAAGTGGACAAGATGCTGCGCAGGCCCGGCGAAGTCGAAACGTCGCCCGAGCGACGCACGGGGCATAACTGAGCGAAATGAAAAGCGCCGGTCCGCATTTCGCGGACCGGCGCCTGAGACGCCCGGAAGCGCCGTGTCTTACTTCGGCTGCGCGACCGTGCGCAGATAGGGCTTCAGCGTCTTGAAGCCTTCGGGATACTTCTTCTTCGCGTCTTCATCCGAGACGGACGTCGGAATGATGACGTCATCGCCCGGCTTCCAGTTCACCGGCGTCGCGACCGTGTGCTTCGCGTTCAGTTGCAGCGCGTCGAGCAGGCGCAGCACTTCGTCGAAGTTGCGGCCCGCGCTCATCGGATACGTGAACGTGGCCTTCACCTTCTTGTCCGGACCGACGATGAACACCGCGCGGATCGTCGCGTTGTCGTTCGCCGTGCGCGGATTCGCGCCGCTCGCGTTCGGATGGATCATGTCGTAGAGCTTCGCGACGTTGAGATCCGCGTCGCCGATCATCGGATAGTTGACCGCCGTGCCCTGCGTTTCCTCGATGTCCTTCGCCCACTGCGAGTGATTCGTCACCGGGTCGATCGAGAGGCCGATCACCTTCGTATTGCGCTTGTCGAACTCGGGCTTGAGCTTGGCCATATAACCGAGCTCGGTCGTGCAAACCGGCGTGAAGTCCTTCGGATGCGAGAACAGGATTGCCCATTTGTCGCCGATCCACTCGTGAAAGCGAATCGTGCCTTCGGTCGTCTCTGCCGTGAAATCGGGGGCTTCATCACCAATGCGTATAGCCATATCAAATCTCCACGTGAGGAAAAGGCCGGTGAACGTTCCATATGCATAAGAACGGTTTCCGGGTTAAGGATTGCAATCGTGAATCTGATTATAGTGCGCGATGCATCGGCAATTGATGACCGCTGGCGTCGTGTGGTCATGCGTCGCGCCGCACGAGCCACGGCGGATATAGCCAGCGGCACGTTTCCTGCTCCGTACCCGCGACGCCGTGAATAAGCATATTTCGTAAATGTCCGTTGCTCGCGTTTCGGACGGCGCCGCGCTCGAATTCGCCGGCGAAATCTGCTATCACGAGACACATACGTCAGACCGAACGTGCAAGTGCAAGGCCGCAGGCACCTGGATCATCGCGCAGTCGAACAGGCGACAGAATTCGCCGCGCCACCCGGCGTGGCCACGCTGCCGCCGCATAAGGAGGCGATCGTGACCGTCATGCAAAGAAAGTCCGTTGCTGCGTTGCAAAGCGAAGCGGCCGAAAGCGAGGAAGTGCTTCAGGAACACGGCGGCCACGCGCTGAAGCGTTCGCTCACCGCGCTCGATGTCGTGTTGCTCGGCATCGGCTGCATCATCGGCGCGGGGATTTTCGTGCTGACGGGCCACGCGGCCGCCACCAACGCCGGCCCCGCGATCATCATCTCTTTCGTGCTCGGCGCAATCGTTTGTGCGCTCGCTGGCCTGTGTTATGCAGAGATGGCTTCCACCGTGCCCGTATCGGGGAGCGCGTACACCTACGCTTATGCGACGATGGGCGAACTGATTGCGTGGCTCATCGGCTGGGATCTGATACTCGAATACGCGGTCGGCGCAACGACCGTCGCGATCGGATGGTCGGGTTATGTCGTGAGCTTTCTGCATTCGATCGGCATCGACATACCCGAACAGCTTGCGAAAGCGCCTTTCGCTTACGATCCCGGTCACGGCTGGAGTCATGTCGGCGCGATCCTCAACGTGCCCGCGATGGTGATCGTCGGGCTCATCACGATTCTTCTGGTTATCGGCATACGCGAGTCGGCGCGTGTGAACAGCTTCATCGTCGTCATCAAGGTGCTGATCGTGCTCGCGTTCATCGCGGCGGGCATCGCCTATGTCGATACGAACCACTGGGTCACTCCGCAAAATCCGACCGGCGCGTTCATACCGCCGAATACCGGCGAGTCGGGCGTGTTCGGCATGAGCGGCGTGTTGCGTGGCGCGGCCGTCGTGTTCTTTGCCTATATCGGTTTCGATTCGGTATCGTGCGTCGCGCAGGAGACGCGCAATCCGCGACGCGACATGCCGATCGGCCTTCTCGGTTCGCTCACGATCTGCACCATTCTCTACGTGCTCGTTTCGTACGTACTCACCGGCATCGTGTCTTACGACAAGCTGAACGTGTCGGACCCGATCGCAGTCGGCGTCGATGCGATCGGCATGCGCTGGCTTTCGCCCATCGTGAAACTGGGCGCGATTTTCGGTCTGACGTCGGTGATTCTCGTGCTGTTGCTGTCGCAGCCGCGCATCTTCTATTCGATGGCGAAGGACGGACTCTTGCCACCGTTCGCATCGAAGATTCACCCGCGCTTTCACACGCCCTATATCACGACCATCATCACCGGCATCATCGTGATGATTCTTGCGGGACTGTTGCCCATCGGTCTCGTCGGGGAACTCGTGAGCATCGGCACGCTGTTCGCGTTCATGGTGGTGTGCATCGGCGTGCTCGTGTTGCGCATCACGCAGCCGAATCTCGAACGCGCATTCAAGACGCCCGCGGTGTATGTGGTCGCGCCGCTCGGCGCGTTGTCATCGCTCTTTCTGATGTCCGGCCTGCCCGCCGATACGTGGATACGGCTCATCGTCTGGATGGCGATCGGCGTCGTCATTTACTTCGGCTACGGCATACGTCATAGCAGGCTGCGCAATCAGCGAGAAGCCGCGCCGCGTCGCCCCGCTCGCGGATGACATTCGAAGGGCCGCTCGAATCGCGGCCCTTGCTTCATTCCGACGCGCGTTTCGATTCGTGTTCGCGCGCTTCTTCAGGGCTTTCGTAGATATACGGCGCGACGCCGCGACGTTTCAGTGCGTCGCCGAGTTTCAGCCTTAGAAAGCTGCTCGTCGTATAGCGCGTCACGCGGTCATAGTGTCCATCGACGAGCTTCGTGACCATTTCCGAATACGCGTCGAGCATGTCGGGGCGAATCGAAAAGTTATCGTAGTTCACGATCGCGTGCGGCTTCGTCGTCACGCCCGCTAACTGCTTTTCGACTTCGCGGCGAATCGCTTCGACATCGCTCAGGCTCTTCACTTCATGGCCTTCGAAGTTGATGAAGAAGAGATTCTTCTCCGCGTCGTAGCTGAAGCGTTCGGAGAGATCGAGCCTCAGCAGGATATTGCGCAAGCCCATTGGCGCATCGCGGAAGATGCGTTCGTCCATCAGACGCGGCGGCGTGTCCATGATCGGCGCGAAACCCATTTGCGCGACGATGTCTCGCTCGATATCGACGCCCGGTGCGACCTCGGTCAGCGCAAGTCCCTTGTCCGTGAGTTCGAACACGCAGCGCTCGGTGATATAGATCACGGTCTGCCCGCGCTCCGCCGCATAACGCCCGCTGAACGTGCGATGCTCGACGGCATCGACGAACTTGCGGCATTCGCCTTCGCGGCGAACCTCGAGCTTGCCTTCGTTGATCGCGACATCGAGCTTGCCCGCATTGAAAGTGCCGACGAACACGACCTTCTTGGCCGCCTGGCTGATATTGATGAAGCCGCCCGCGCCCGCGAGCTTCGGCCCGAACTTGCTCACGTTGAGATTGCCTTCGCCGTCCGCTTGCGCAAGGCCTAGGAACGCGATGTCGAGGCCGCCGCCATCGTAGAAGTCGAACTGATACGGCTGATCGATGATCGCCTGCGTATTCGTCGCCGCGCCGAAATTGAGGCCGCCCGCGGGAATGCCGCCGATCACGCCCGGCTCCGTCGTCATCGTGAAGAGATCGATCACCTGCTCTTCGTTCGCGACGCTCGCGATGCCCTCCGGCATGCCGATGCCGAGATTCACGACGCTATTGGCCATCAATTCGAACGCCGCTCGCCGCGCGATGATCTTGCGTTCCGTAAGCGACATCGGCGGCACCGAACTCGCGGCCACGCGCAATTCGCTCGAAAACGCCGCGCTGTATTGCTCGCCGAAGGTCTGCCAGTGATTGTCGGGCTTTGCCAGTACGACGCAGTCGACCATCACGCCGGGTATCTTCACTTGGCGCGAGTTGAGCGTGTTCGATTCCGCAAGCCGCTCGACTTGCGCGATCACGATGCCGCCCGAATTGCGCGCGGCCATCGCGATGGACAACGCTTCGAGCGTCAGCGCTTCCTTTTCCATCGTGACGTTGCCGTTGAGATCGGCGGTCGTGCCGCGCACGATGGCGACGTCGATCGGAAAGGTCTTGTAGTAGAGATAGTCCGTGCCGTCGATCTCCATGAGCCGCACGAGATCTTCCGTCGTGCGCGCATTGAGCTTGCCGCCGCCGTTGCGCGGATCGACGAAGGTGCCGAGCCCGACCGTCGAAAGTTGCCCTGGCCGATGCGCGGCGATATCGCGAAAGAGCTGCGAGATCACGCCTTGCGGCAGGTTATACGCTTCGATGCGATTCTCTATCGCCATCTTCTGAAGGCCCGGCACGAGTCCCCAGTGCCCGCCGATCACGCGCTTGACGAGCCCTTCGCGCGCCAGATGATTGAGGCCTTTGCTGCGGCCATCGCCCTGGCCCGCCGCATACACGAGCGTGAGGTCCGCGATGGGATCGTCGCCTTCGACGAAGCGTTCTTCGAGCGCGATCGCCACTTCTTCCGCGAAGCCGATGCCGACGAAACCGCTCGTCGCGATCGTGTCGCCCGAGCGGATCAGACGCACGGCCTCGCGCGCGGACGAGATCTTGCCGCGTTCGACGAGGCGCGCTGTCGATGGAAACGGATGGCGGGTCGGCGTGTTGCTGGCGGTCATGGCGTCTCCTGTCTGCCGCATTTCTTATCGTGAGTTTCGCTTGAATACGCGCCGCCTGCTTGCGTCGAACGCACGCAAATCAGCTGATTTGCGCCGTCATATCTCGACGCGCGCGCCGAGTTCGATCACGCGATCGGCCGGTAATCGCAAATAGGCCGCGACGTTGCCGACATTGTGCAACATGATCGCGAACAGCCGTTCGCGCCATAAGGCCATGCCGGCGCCGGGCGTCGGCACGACGGTCGCGCGCGACATGAAGTACGAGATCGTCGCGCGATCGAATTTCAGCCCGGCCCCGCGGCACTTTTCCAGCGCGGCGGGAAGATCGACTTCGTCCTTGAAACCGTAGTTCACCGTCACCTGGAAGCAGCCGTTGCCGAGCGTTTCGATCGACACGCGGCGCGCTTCGTCGACCCATGGCACAGGCTCGGTCGCGACCGTCAAAAAGACCGTGTGTTCGTGCAGCACGCGGTTATGCATGAGGTTGTTCAGCAGCGAATGCGGCACGCCGCTCGGATCGTTCGACATGAAGATCGCCGTGCCTTCCACGCGCGCCGGCGAACGTTCGAGCAGGTTGGCGAGAAACGGCTTGAGCGGCATCGTGCCCGCACGCGCGCGCGCTTCCTGGATCATCATCTGCGCACCGCGTCCCCACGTCGCCATGATCGTGAACATCACGAGACCGATCGCCACCGGGAACCAGCCGCCGTCCGCAATCTTCAGGCAATTCGCCGAAAAGAACATCGCGTCGATCACGAAGAAGAATGCGGTGGCGAAGATACATAGTGCCCAGTTGTATCGCCACGCATAGCGGATCACGAAGAACGTCAGCAACGTGGTGATGAGCATCGTGCCCGTGACCGCGATGCCGTATGCGGAGCCGAGCGCCGTCGACGAGCCGAAGCCGAGCACGGCCGCGACCACTGCGAGCAGGAGCGTCCAGTTGATGCCCGGCACATAGATCTGCCCGATCTCCCGCGCCGATGTGTACACGACGCTCATGCGCGGCAGAAAGCCGAGCTGCATCGCCTGCTTGGTCATCGAATAGGTGCCCGAGATCACGGCCTGCGATGCGATGACGGTCGCGATGGTGGAGAGCACGACCATCGGATAGAGCATCCACGATGGAAAGAGCCGGTAGAACGGATTCTGCAACGCGGCGGGATCGGCGATAAGAAGCGCGCCCTGACCGAGATAGTTGAGCGCGAGCGCGGGGAAGACGATCGCGAACCATGTCAGGCGGATCGGCCGCGAACCGAAGTGGCCCATGTCGGCATAGAGCGCTTCGGCGCCCGTGAGCGAAAGCACGACCGCGCCCAGCGCAACGAACGCGAGCCACCGATGCCGCATGCAGAACTCGAGTCCTTCGAGCGGATTGAGCGCCGCGAGGATATGCGGCGAATCCTTGATGTTCATGAGCCCCGACACGGCCAGCACGATGAACCACAGCACCATCACCGGCCCGAAGACGGCGCCGATGCCCGACGTACCGTGCTTTTGCATCACGAACAGCGCGACCAGCGCGACGAGCGTGAGGGGCACGACATAAGGCTGAAGGCCGGGCGCCGCCACTTCGAGGCCTTCCACTGCGCTCAGCACGGAAATGGCGGGCGTGATGACGCCATCGCCGTAAAAGAGCGCCGCGCCCATCACGCCGACGAGCAGCAGCACATGCTTCAGCCGCTTCTTCGATTCCACCGACGATGCCGCGAGCGCGAGCAGCGCCATGATGCCGCCTTCGCCGTGATTGTTGGCGCGCAGGATCAGCGTCACGTACTTGAGCGACACGATGATGGTGAGCGACCAGAAGATCAGCGACACGATGCCGATCACGTTCGCCGGCTGCAAAGGCAGGCCGCCCGCGGGATCGAACACGGTCTTGAGCGTATAGAGCGGACTCGTGCCGATATCACCGTAGACTACGCCGAGCGCCGCGAGCGAGAGCCCCATCAATGCCGGATGGCCGTGCGGCTTCGGCGCGTGATTGTCATCGGCCGGCAAGCCGGGTGCAGTCGATCCCATGATTCCTCCCTGCTTTTCCGAGCCGCGCATGCGGGCGGCCTATTTGTCAGAGGATGAGCGTCTGCCTTGCTGTGTCGATAAAAGTATAGGAACGAAGCGCGGTTATGTCCGCGCAGGCTTCGTTACGCGTATTTGATCTGAGCGACCGCGCGCAGCTCGTCGGCAGTGGCGGTGCCGTAGCCGAAGAACTCCAGATACGCCGGAATCATCTCGAACAGCATGTCCGTGCCGACCTGCACGGCGCAGCCCTTGTCTTTCGCGGCGCGCAGGAGCGGCGTGTATTCCGACTTCATCACCACTTCGCCGACGAACGTGCCTGGCGCGATGCGGTCGATATCGAACGGCAGCGGGTCCGTGTCCTTCATGCCGAGCGGTGTCGCGTTGACGATGACGTCGAAGCCGTCGGGATCTTTCGTATCGGTTCTGACGATCAGGTTCGGATAGTGCTCGCGCAAGCGCGAGGCGAGCCCTTCGACGGACGCCGTGTTGGTGTCGAAGATAGCGAGTTCCGCGACGCCCGCCGCCGCGAGCGATGCCGCGATCGGCGAGCCGACGCCGCCGCTGCCGAGCACGAGCACGCGTGTGCCCGCGAGTTTGCGGCCCTTGCGCTCGACGCCGCGCACGAAGCCCGCGCCGTCGAACTGATCGCCGACGAGCCTGCCGTCTTCGCGCTTCAGGATTGCGTTGCAGGCTCCGGCGATGCGCGCGGTGGGACTCACTTCATCCATCAGGCCGACGGTCGTGATCTTGTGCGGCATGGTGACGAGCGCGCCGCGGATGTTCGTCAGCTTGAACAGATGCGGCAGGAACGCGACGTAATCGTCGGGTTTGACGCCCATCGGCACGACGACCGCATCGATGCCCTGTTTGTCGAACCAGGGGTTGTAGATCATCGGCGCCTTGAACGCTTCGGTCGGGTAGCCGAGGTGAGCAATCAGAGTGGTCTTGCCGCTGATCATGGCAGCTCCTTTCACGATGTCGGACGCGCGCGGTCGCGCTCCGATCATGATAGAGCGGATTGCGTCTGCCGCAGTGCGGCAATCAGTGACTCGCGCCGAGGTAGGCCGCCTTCACCGACGGATCGTTGCGCAACTGCTCTGCGGGGCCGTGTGTCGCGACGCGTCCGTTTTCGAGCACGTAGCCGTAATCCGCGACATTGAGCGCTGCGGCTGCGAACTGTTCGACTAGCAGCATCGTGACGCCGTCCGCTTTGAGGCGCTCGATGATGCGAAAGACTTCGTCGACGAGAATGGGCGCGAGACCCATCGACGGTTCGTCGAGCAGGACGAGGTCCGGATTGAGCATGATGGCGCGCGCCATGGCGAGCATCTGCTGTTCGCCGCCCGATAGCGTGCCGGCGAGTTGATTGCGGCGTTCTTTCAGACGCGGAAAGAGTTCGATCGCGCGTTCGAGATCGGCGCTGACATCGCCCTTCGGGCGCGACCATGTGAGACGCGGGAAAGCGCCGAGCAGCAGGTTATCGGTGACGGACATGGTCGCGAATACGCGGCGTCCTTCCGGTGAATGCGCGAGTCCGAGGCGCGCGATCTTGTGCGAATCGAGCGAATCGATGCGCTTGGAGTTGCTGCCGACGCCCATTGTGATTTCGCCTTCGGTCGGCTTGATCATGCCGGAGATGGCGCGCATCGTCGTGGTCTTGCCGGCGCCGTTCGAGCCGATCAGCGTGACGACTTTTGCCTTCGGCACGTTCAGTGAGATGCCGTGGAGGACTTTGACTTTGCCGTAACCGGCGTGGAGGTTTGTTATCGTCAGCATTTTTCTTTTTCGGCTTTTGGGGAAATCCTGTGATCGTGTCGGTCTATTAGCACTGCCCCTGTGCGGGGCGGCACTCACTTTCTTTGCTGCTGCAAAGAAAGTAAGCAAAGAAAGCAGCCTCTGATACGCCCGCGGTCACACGCAATTTGGGTAGTCCTCTCGTCGTTCGTGGGCTGCCTAAAGAGTGCCCTCATAGGCCCAACCGGGCTTGGCTCGCGCACGGTCCGCCTCGTCGCACCACACAACAAACTGGTTCAGCACCAAACAGCTCCAGCCCGCTTCGCGGCCGACCGGTCAATCGGGTCCGCGCGTGCTTCTCTACTAACGTCTCCATCTCACTGCAATCGCCGCCCTTTGGTTTCCCTTGCGGACCCGGCGGCAGCGCGTAGCGCTGTGCCGAAGCTCTTTCGTGCTGAACCAGTGTCCTCAGCGTTTTCGGGCGGCGGA